>NZ_VIYG01000028.1 GCF_009389585.1 Oceanobacillus sp. CFH 90083
GAGTCTCGATTGGACACATACGGCCATAGTGAGAATAGTGAACGTCACGTACTTCCATTCCTGCACGCTCACGGGTCAAACCGCCAGGCCCTAGTGCTGACAGACGACGCTTATGCGTTAATTCGCCTAAAGGATTGGTCTGGTCCATAAACTGGGATAACTGCGAGCTGCCAAAGAATTCTTTAATGGATGCAATAACCGGACGAATATTAATCAATTGCTGTGGTGTCACGCTGGAAGTGTCCTGAATCGACATTCTTTCACGAACAACACGCTCCATCCGGGATAACCCGATCCGGAATTGATTTTGTAATAATTCACCAACCGAACGCAAACGACGGTTTCCTAAGTGATCAATATCATCTGTATCCCCTACCTGATGAAGCAGGTTAAAGAAATAACTGATAGAAGCCAAAATATCGGCCGGTGTGATATTTTTAATTTCTTTTGTTAGTTCTCCGTTTCCAATGACAGTTAGCTCACGCTCTCCATTTGGATCGGTCGGATCAAGGATTTTTACAGACTGTATCGTAATTTCTTCTTCTAAAACCCCATCATGCGGTGTAATAGTTTTATCTCCAAAACGATCTTCTTTACGTTCGAGATATGGAAGAATCCTATCTAATAATTTTCTTTCCAAACGATCGCCTTTATTTGCAATTACTTCTCCTGTTTCCGAATCTACAACAGGCTCTGCAAGCACTTGGTTGAATAAGCGATTTTTGATATGGAGTTTTTTATTCATTTTATAGCGACCCACATGTGCTAAGTCGTAGCGCTTTGGATCAAAGAAACGAGATACTAATAGACTCTTCGCATTTTCAACTGTTGGTGGTTCGCCAGGACGCAGGCGTTCATAGATTTCTAAAAGAGCCTTCTCTGCATTCTCTGTATTGTCTTTTTCTAATGTGTTTCGTAAATATTCGTTCTCGCCCAACAAATCAACAATCTCTTGATCTGTTCCAAATCCTAAAGCTCTTAATAGAACCGTAATTGGTAATTTACGAGTACGATCAATACGGACATAAGCAACATCTTTTGCATCTGTTTCAAATTCTAACCATGCTCCACGGTTTGGAATAACTGTTGTTGCAATACCACGTTTACCATTTTTATCAATTTTTTCATTGTAATAAACACTTGGTGAACGTACAAGCTGTGATACAATAACACGCTCTGCTCCATTGATAATAAATGTTCCTGTGTCTGTCATTAATGGGAAGTCACCCATAAATACTTCCTGTTCCTTTACTTCTCCGGTTTCATTATTAATTAAACGAACCTTCACGCGAAGGGGAGCATTGTATGTCACGTCTCTTTCCTTTGCTTCGTCTACAGGATATTTCGGATCACCCAAACTATAATCCACAAACTCAAGTGATAGATTTCCTGTAAAGTCTTCAATTGGAGAGATATCCTGGAACATCTCTCTTAAACCTTCTTCTAAAAACCATTCATAAGAAGCGGTTTGGATTTCAATTAGGTTAGGTAATTCTAACACTTCATTAATACGTGCATAGCTCCTGCGTTGGCGGTGCCGTCCATACTGAACTAGTTGACCTGTCAACTGCTTCACCCCTTAAATCATCCATTTTAGTAGTTGTTCTACAAAATGTAACTCATATTTAAAAGAACGTCTGAATAAATCATCTGTTCTTTAAAAAATAAAACTATAAACTCATTACCCTCTCATCCGCAAGCTCCCTCATCTTCCTTTTACAGCTGACTTCTCTAAGGTTCAAGGTTCCCTTGCACACTACCTGAGAAATGAGCTATTTCAAGGATGTTGTGATTTTAGATTGTGCAGATGAAAGAATTTTGATAAACTATAGAAAAGCAATTTGTCGAACCTTTGTTTTTCCCGATTCTACAAGCCTTTCCCATTGATAAAGGTTTTATACGTTTAACTGCAGAAAAAACGCTAGGCAAACGTATCCTAATCTTAGCATCTTTCAATCCTAGCATATCCCTACTTATTAGTCAAACTTTTTTGCTCGCAAAATAAAATAACCTTTTTTCTTTGTAACTACTTCTGCATTTCCGAAAATCTCTTCTATTTTATCTTTTGCAGATGGCGCCCCCTGCTTTTTTTGGATAACCACCCACAAATCTCCGTGAACGGCTAAATGATTGTAAGCTTCTTCAAATATTGCATGCACCACTTTTTTACCAGCACGTATTGGCGGGTTGGTAACAATAGAAGCAAAAGATTTTTCCGCTAATTGCTTATACAAATCACTTTGAAGAATGGTTACATTCGGGATTTTATTGATTTCTGCATTCTTCCCGGCTAATTCTACTGCCCGTTCATTCACATCAACCATAAAAACCTGTCTTTCTGAAAAATCAGCAGCCAAAGACAATCCGATTGGTCCATAACCGCATCCCACATCTAATATCGGCCCATCAATCTCAGGCTCACAGAAAGTCTCAATAAGCACTCTTGAACCAAAGTCCACTTCACTTTTTGAAAAAACACCTATATCACTCGTAAATTGAAATGTTCTTCCCCGCAAATCAAAAGACCAGCTTCGGGGTGATGATTTTGCCTGAGGCTGTTTTGAATAGTAATGCTCTGTCATATGGATTAGCACCCACTTTATATTAATTAAGAAAAATACTTGGGCCACGATCGTACACTTCCTAATCATAGGACGATGTCCGTTACAAGAAGTTGCTTTCCGCGGGCAACGCCTCAGCCTCCTCGAAAAAGAAAACCACTTTTTCTGCGGGGTCTTCACCTGTTGCTTTTCCCGCAGGAGTCAACTTCTTTCCACTACCATCTAAGAGGAGAAACTATTATCAGTTTCCCTCTCCAAAATAAAAGAAAGTATTTTTCATCTCAAATCAAGAAAGAGATTCCTCTCATAGAAGGCACTTCTTCTCGACTAGCGGAAGAAATACACGGAGACTCCTGTGGGAAAGCGCAAAAAGGGAAAAAGGAGGTTCGGTTAAGTTCGCGACGTCCTGTCGCAACACCGAACTGACATACATCCCGTATGCCTCCGCAGGGAAAAAGTGATCTTCTTTTTACCGAGGAGGCTGAGCGCAAGCCCGCGGAAAGCGTAATGTATTTCTGTAGCGATAGCCAAANAGCGCAAAAAGGGAAAAAGGAGGTTCGGTTAAGTTCGCGACGTCCTGTCGCAACACCGAACTGACATACATCCCGTATGCCTCCGCAGGGAAAAAGTGATCTTCTTTTTACCGAGGAGGCTGAGCGCAAGCCCGCGGAAAGCGTAATGTATTTCTGTAGCGATAGCCAAAAGGTCCATCTCACATCTAAAGTTGAAAGTAAACAGTCCAAGTACTTTTTTAACACTTCTTAATCTGTAAAAAAAGGCCACCTGTTCAACTAAAAAACATTCTCGTATATAAACTTGAACTTTTTCTAGTGATAAAGGTGACCCTTTTGGTTTCGTGATAAAAGAGCCCGTCTAAAATACGACGAGCTCTTTTTCTTATATTCGTTAAATTATTTAACTTCTACAGAAGCACCAGCTTCTTCAAGTTTACCTTTAACTTCTTCCGCTTCTTCTTTAGATACAGCTTCTTTAATTGCTTTAGGAGCGTTATCTACTAAGTCTTTCGCATCTTTCAAGCCAAGACCAGTGATTTCGCGAACTGCTTTAACAACTTTGATCTTAGATGCACCAGCATCGTTAAGAACAACGTCAAATTCAGTTTTTTCTTCTTGAGCAGCACCGCCAGCAGCACCTGCAACAGCAACTGGAGCAGCAGCTGTTACGCCAAACTCTTCTTCGATTGCTTTTACTAAATCGTTTAATTCAAGTACAGTCATTTCTTTAATTGCACTAATCATTTCTTCTTTTGTCATGATTAAATTCCTCCTGATATAAGTTTGTTTTTTATAGATAAACCGATTGGTGTATTATGCACCCTGTTCTTCTTTTTGCTCTGCAACAGCTTTTGTAGCATAAGCAAAGTTGCGGATTGGAGCTTGAAGTACGCTAAGCAGCATAGATACCATACCTTCGTAGTTTGGCAGATCTGCAAGCTCTTTGATTTGCTCAAGTGAAGCAACATTTCCTTCAATAATTCCGCCTTTAATTTCTAAAGCTTCATGATCCTTACTGAAGTTGTTTAAGATTCGTGCCGGAGCTACAACATCTTCACTAAATGCAATCGCGTTGGGTCCAGTCAGCACTTCGCTAAGTTCATTTAACTCAACAGCCTCTACAGCACGGCGCACCATTGTATTTTTGTATACTTTGAATTCAACACCTGCTTCGCGAAGCTCTTTACGTAGTGCAGTAACCTCTGAAACGTCAAGTCCACGATAGTCAACTACTACTGCAGTTTGGCTATTACGAAACTTATCTGCGATTTCCTCTACTAATTGTTTCTTTTGTTCAATAATCCCTGACATCTTTCCACCTCCTAATAACAGTCACTAGTATTACACCGTCCGAACGTGCTTTTCTATAAAAAAAGCTCTCATGCAGACATGAGAGCTTACCTTAAGATAGACAAAAACGGTTTGTCTTTCTATAAATAAACACCTCGGCAGGAAAATTAAGCTTATAAGAGCCCCTGCTGTCTACGGTATAACATTCGATTTTATTAAAGCCGAGAATTAGTATATCGAACGTTAGCTGAAAAGTCAACTACTAATTAACGGAAGTTTGAAACGTCAACTTTGATTCCCGGTCCCATTGTAGATGCAATGGAAGCATTCTTCAGGTAAGTACCTTTAGAAGACTGAGGCTTCACTTTAACAAGTTGCTCCGTAAGAGCAGTAAAGTTTTCTACTAATTTTTGCTCATCGAAAGAAACTTTTCCGATTGGAACATGGATGTTAGCAGATTTATCAACACGATATTCTACTTTACCTGCTTTAATGTCTTGAACAGCTTTCTCAACTTCGAAAGTTACTGTTCCAGTTTTAGGGTTTGGCATTAATCCTTTTGGTCCTAAAACACGACCCAGTTTACCTACCTCAGCCATCATGTCCGGAGTAGCAACGATTACGTCAAAATCAAACCAGCCCTGGTTAATTTTATTGATGTAATCTCCTTCTCCAACATAATCTGCACCAGCAGCTTCTGCCTCTTTTGCTTTCTCACCTTTAGCAAATACTAAAACGCGTTGTGTTTTACCAGTACCATGCGGTAAAACCATTGCTCCGCGAATTTGTTGATCTGCTTTCTTAGGGTCTACACCAAGACGGAAAGCAGCTTCTACTGTTTCATCAAAGTTTGCTTTTGCAGTCTTTTTCGCAAGCTCAACAGCTTCTTTAATTTCATATGCTTGTGTACGATCAATCTGCTTTAAAGCTTCTTGATGCTTTTTACCATATTTAGCCATATTAATTATATCCTCCTCTTTTGTGGTTATAACGGTTGTACCTCCCACGGGACAAGAGCAAGCACTCTTGTCCAGCACGTGAATCACTTTCCGGTTCAGCCTTCTCACGAATAAGGCTGCGGGTGAAAACGCCGCAACCTTGAAACTTCAGAAAGTCTGTCTACGGAATATCGAATCAGTCTTCGATCGTGATTCCCATACTGCGCGCAGTACCTTCAACCATGCGCATTGCCGCATCAACATCAGCTGCATTTAAATCAGGCATTTTTGTTTCAGCGATTTCTTTTACTTTGTCGCGTTTTACAGTAGCGACTTTTGTTTTATTAGGTTCACCTGAACCAGACTCGATTCCAGCTGCTTTTTTAAGTAGCACTGCTGCCGGTGGAGTCTTTGTAACAAATGTAAATGAACGATCCTCGAATACTGTGATTTCGACAGGAATAATTAAACCTGCTTGTTCTTGTGTTCGAGCGTTAAATTCTTTACAGAATCCCATAATGTTAACACCTGCTTGACCTAGAGCCGGCCCAACCGGTGGTGCTGGATTAGCTTTTCCCGCAGGAATTTGCAATTTTACTAATTTGATTACTTTTTTAGCCACGAGACACACCTCCTTAAAGTCCGTGATGTGGTAATAGGGTCTCTTATTTTATTTACCCTCCCACTCATTTCCTGCTCCCCTTTTAGTTGAAAACAAGAATAACAAAAGAATCTTAGCATGAATTCAGAAAAAAAGCAAGCCTCTATTCATGAAAATTCTTATGCCCGGGAGAACATTTCTATTTGATTGTCATATTCTCCCTTTACGGGGTATCCCGCTGTTATATTAATCCGAAAAATCTATGAAAGCTTGTCAACTTGAGAGAAGTCCAGTTCAACCGGCGTTTCTCTTCCGAACATATTCACATGTACTTTCAATTTTTGTTTATCTGTATCAATCTGTTCGATAGTTCCTGTGAAATCTGCAAATGGACCTTCTGTGACACGGACACTTTCTTTGATTTCAAAATCGATTTGGACAGCCGGTTCACTGACACCCATTCTTTTCAGTACAACATCTACTTCATCCGGCAGTAATGGTGTTGGCTTTGCACCATGGCCACTGGAGCCGACAAACCCTGTCACACCCGGTGTGTTGCGCACCACATACCATGAATCATCTGTCATAACCATCTCTGTTAACACATAGCCAGGGAAAGATTTTTTCTTCACCATTTTTTTCTTGCCATTTTTAATTTCTGCTTCCTCGTCTTCTGGAACAATAACACGGAAAATCTTATCTTCCATACCCATGGACGCTACTCTTTTTTCAAGATTCATTTTCACTTTATTCTCATAGCCAGAATAAGTGTGAACCACGTACCAATTCTTTTCCATTTGTAACGGACAATAAACTGCCCTGTCCCCTCCTCTTTATAAGCTATTTTAACATCCAGCTCCGAGCATAAACTTTAGAGCTGGGCGGACCGTCCTGCGCTTTTCTTTTCCAATTTAAAAAACCCGCATAAACCGGGTTTTCTCTGACTTTTTCTTCTTTTCATTATACCTGCATTATAACGGAATTATTCAAAAAATGCATCTAATATTTCAGATATGCCTAAATCAACAACGAAAAAGAATATTGCCATAAAGATTACTGTAGAAATTACCACAAAGGTATAGTTTCTTAGTTCCTTTCCTTTTGGCCAGCTTACTTTCTTCATTTCATTTGAAACATTCTTTAAGAACTTAAACATCTTATCTGTTCCCCCCGAACTTACGCGAATCTATCCATCAACCTATATCTATTTGGTCTCACGGTGCAGTGTATGTGTTTTGCAATGCTTACAGAACTTTTTCACTTCTAATCTCCCGGATTGATTGGCTGCGTTTTTGTTCGTTGAATAGTTCCGGCTAGAACATACTGCACATGATAAGACTATCTTTTTACTCATAAATTCCACCCCAATACACAGGGATATAGACTATACTAACATAGCACTTCACTATCATAATGTCAATGCTGTCTCCCATTTTCAGAAAAACTGCATTCTCTTCTATATTCTATGCAGGCTGAAATACATCATTTATTTAGTTAAATGCAACGAGGAAATACAATTATTTAACATATATTTTTTTTATCCTCGCCAATCGGACCCTGGCTGCCCGGCTCCTGCCTGGTATTTTCGATTTTCTCCTATGCTTGAAACGGGAGTCTCACAGCCAGTTACACTGCGATAAATAACAGTTCCTTTAAATGGTAACCCCATTCTCTTCAAGCAATATTTCCAATTTTCTTTTCACTCGAACTAAAGCATTATCAATCGATTTCACATGACGATTCAGCTGTTTGGCGATCTCCTGATAGGTACAGCCATCCAGATATAGCTGCAGTACCTGTCTTTCTAAACCGCTCAATAATTCTGATAATTTAAATTCCATCGCTCCATATTCTTCCCGGTTAATAAGCATTTCCTCCGGGTCACTGTCCTCAGAGCTTGAAATAATATCAAGCAACGTCCGGTCAGATTCTTCCTCATAGATTGGCTTATCCAGGGAGACATAGGAATTTAAGGGGAGATGCTTTTGTCTTGTTGCTGTTTTTATAGCTGTGATAATTTGCCTTGTTACGCATAACTCCGCAAACGCTTTAAACGGAGTTGGCTGTTCCATGTCAAAATCACGGATAGCTTTATATAATCCAATCATTCCCTCTTGAATAATATCTTCTTTATCCGCACCAACCAAAAAATAGGTACGTGCTTTCAGCCGCACAAAATTTAAATACCGATGTATCAGGAGGTCCAATGCATAGCTGTCACCTTGATCAATTAATTCCAGCAAATGAATATCCTCTAGCTTGTCCAGTTTCTTGCTGCGTGTATTGATTTGCCCACCACTCACCAACAATCCCTCCTACTCGATATCTCCAAATATCACCACGATAGGCACCATTATACTAGACGAGCTGAAATATCGTCAACGACCCTTTTATGACAGAAGTCGTCGTAATTTGTCGTTTTCGTGAAAATAAGAGAGTCTTTTTACCCATCAGAAAATAACAAAAAACGCGTACATCACTTTGCCTTCAACCCTTTATAGCGATCCCAATTTATTTTCAAAAAATATTTTTCGTCATGTGGAGAATCACAGTTTATCTGGAAATGGAAGCTGTCTGATATATGCAGGAATGCCTTCTCATTCTTTCTTTGAGAAACACTCCCTGTATCTGTAGCTTCCATATATTTATCTATTTCCCCCGCCGCATCTCTTCAAACCTTTTTAATAAATCTTGATTAATTGGAATTTTAGCAGCAGGCTTTTCTTTTTGATGTGTTTCCAGGCTGATGCGGATTTCCTGATTCATATCATCCATCTCAATCTGAAGCTCTCTGGCTGATTTACGCAAAGCACCCTGTCCAAAGATAGTTCGCTGCTCTGCATAATCCGATGTTGCTACATAGACCTGTGTCTGGATATTCTTGACTTTCTTTACAAGCTTCTCAATACATTCATCTGCCGTTTCCTTTTCTTTTGTATAAATAACCTCAACCTTAAATTGTTCTTGCTTCGATTCCGTTCCGCGCACATAGTAAGCATCGAAGACTACAATCACACGATCACCAGTAAACGCCTGATACTCTGCAAGAAGTTCAATCAGCCTGTCTCTCGCTTGACCGATATCTTTTTCTTTCAGCTGTTCAAGCTCTGGCCATGCGCCGATGATATTATAGCCGTCTACGATTAACACAACCATTCAGGAACTCCTCAGGGGCTGACGCTTTCTTAGTACTTCATAAAGAAGTAAACTGCATGCAACAGATGCATTTAATGAGGACACTTGTCCAACCATCGGCAAGCTGACGGTCCAATCGCATTTTTTTCTGACCAGACGGCTCATCCCTTTTCCTTCGTTCCCAATAACAAGCCCAATTGGCAGCGTTCCGTCCAGCTCCCGGTAATCTTCATCTGCTTCTGCTTCTGTTCCGACAATCCATACATTTCGTTCTTTAAGTTCATCAATCGTATTGGCCATATTCGTCACTCTCGCAACAGGAATATGCTCCAACGCTCCTGCTGCTGTTTTTGCTACTGTAGCTGTTAAACCGACTGAGCGGCGCTTAGGGATAATAACTCCATGTGCGCCGGTGGCATCAGCGGTACGTAAAATGGAGCCCAGATTATGTGGGTCCTCTAATTCATCCAGTAAAATGAAGAACGGTGCTTCTTCTCTTTCCTCTGCCCTGGCAAAAAGATCTTCAATGGACGCATAAGGATAAGCGGCTACTGAGGCAATGACTCCCTGATGATTCCCTTCCTGCAGCTTATCCAGCTTTGATCTAGGCGCTTTTTGAACAACCGCCCCTGCTTCACGGGCAAGCTGTTGTATTTTTTGTGACGCCGCTCCCTGTAATTGTTCGGATATCCAAATTTTATTAACAGAACGGCCAGATTTTAATGCTTCGATGACAGGGTTTTTTCCGATAATCCATTCCTGATCCTGTGTCACTTCAAGCACTCCCTTCCTCTAAAAATTCAATTGCCTGGGTCATTAATTCCTGTAGTCTTTGTTGATTTTTCAATAAATAGTGATAGCCAATCAATGCTTCGAACGCTGTACTATACCGATATGTTTGTACGCTGATATTTTTTGGGGTGCTGCCTGATTTGGCATTTCTTCCCCGAATCACTACACTGCTTTCCTCTTCTGATAAAAAATCTTCTTCCTCCAGCCAGTGCAGAATAACCTTTGCCTGGGATTTACCGGATACGTACCGAATAGCTGCCTGATGCAATTGATTCGGTTTAATGGTTCCCCGCTCTAATAGCAGCTCACGCACATATACTTCATAAATCGCATCACCGATATATGCTAGAGCGAGGCTTTTCATTTGTCTGACATCACTGGCTTTCATTATTTACCTCTTTTCCACCTGACACCCTGAGGCGTATCTTCTAAGATAATCTGTTCGTTCTTTAATTGGTCACGTATTTCATCTGCACGGGCAAAATCACGATTTTTACGCGCCTCATTTCGTTCCGCGATTAACGCTTCGATGGTTTCATCCAATAGCTCTTCCTGTTCATTTTCAATATCAATCCCTAATACGCCGAGCATAGAGGCAATCGTCCCACGAAAGGCATCAATCACAGCAGTAGCTGTCTGCTCCTCCTGGACATAGACATTTGCCTCCTTCGATAAATCAAATAGAATTGAGATGGCGTTTGCTGTATTGAAATCGTCATCCATCTCTGCTTCAAACCTTTTTTTACGATCCTCTATACGATCGAGCCACGCTTGATTATCTTCTCTCAAATCCATACTTGCATGACGGCGGTGCCCTAAATTATGGTAAGCTGTTTCTATCCGCTCCAAGCTTGTTTTAGCACTCTGCAGCAATTCTTCTGTAAAATTAATCGGATTGCGGTAATGAACAGAAAGCATAAAGAAGCGTAATACTTTCGGATCATGCCTTTCGATTAAATCACGTGCAAGTACATAATTACCGAGGGATTTCGACATTTTTTCATTATCGATATTTATATAACCATTATGCATCCAGTAGTTTGCAAATGTTTTATCATTATGCGCTTCGGATTGTGCAATTTCATTCTCATGATGCGGAAAAGTTAAGTCCTGTCCTCCTGCATGAATATCAATTGTTTCACCTAAATGTTTTTTTGCCATTGCCGAGCACTCAATATGCCAGCCTGGACGTCCTTCTCCCCAAGGGGAATTCCATGCAATTTCGCCGTCTTTTGCTTTTTTCCATAAAGCAAAGTCTAAAGGATCCTCCTTTTTCTCTCCCACTTGAATCCGCGCACCGGAACGCAGTTCATCAATGGACTGGTGAGAAAGCTTCCCGTACCCTGTAAAGGAGCGCGGCTTAAAATAAACATCTCCGTCTACTTCATAAGCGTAGCCTTTGTCAACCAATTTTTTGATAAAAGCAATAATGTCCTCCATCGAATCCATGACACGCGGATTTTTGGTTGCGTTTTTGACTCCTAATGCCTGCACGTCTTCTAAATAGGCAGCAATAAACCGATCCGCCAGCGTACCGACTTCTTCTCCGGCTTCCCTGGCTGCTTTAATAATTTTATCGTCTACATCTGTGAAATTAAGAACATAGCGGACATCAAACCCCCGATATTCAAAATATCTGCGGACGGTATCAAACACAATCGCCGGGCGGGCATTTCCGATATGAATATAGTTATACACAGTAGGTCCGCACACGTACATGGATACCTTTCCAGGCTCAATCGGTTTGAACGCTTCCTTCTGTCTAGTTAACGTATTATATATTTGAATCGTCATAGCTATTTATTCTTCCTTTCTTTAAATGCGCTACTTCCGCTTTTAGTTCTTTAATCTGTTCTTGTAAATCACTGCATTTTTCCGCAATTGGATCAGGAACATTCTGATGGTCCAAATCTTTATTCAATCGAATGCCATCTTGAACGACCACTTGACCGGGAACACCGACAACCGTAGAATTAGCCGGAACATTTTTTAATACAACAGAGCCGCCTCCTACTTTTGAGTTTTCTCCAATCGTAATTGCTCCAAGCACCTTTGCCCCTGTAGATATCATCGCATTGTCTTCAATCGTAGGATGCCGTTTCCCCTGTTCTTTTCCTGTTCCGCCAAGTGTCACCCCTTGGAAAATGGTAACATTATCTCCTATTTCACATGTCTCTCCAATCACCACACCCATTCCATGATCAATAAACAATCTTCTTCCTATTTTGGCTCCAGGATGTATTTCAATACCAGTAATAAATCGAGAAAATTGCGAAGTAAAACGAGCCAAAAACTTCAAATTTTTGTTATACAGCCAATGTGCTATCCTGTGTGCCCAGATCGCATGTACACCAGAATAAGTTAACATAACTTCAAAATATGTCCGAGCGGCTGGATCTTGTTCAAATACAACCTCCATATCCTCCTTCATTCTCCGAAAGACCACAAATATACAGCCCCTTTAGTTTAAAATAATTGGAAAGATTTTTTCACGGTATGCGTATCCGTAATACCTCTTATGCAGATGAAGTAATTATAGTTATTTTTCTGAGGAAAAAAAAAGACACTTCATTACCTGATTAATTCAAGCTTTGCTTTTTTTCATCTATCAAAAAAAGCGTCTCTGTGTTCTAAAAAACACAGAGACGCTTTCCTGCGCGGTCCCACTCTGTTTAGAGAAAAGAAGAAACTCTCTTTCTCCACTTTGCTCTTCTAACGGCAGAGAACCGCTATCATGTACTTTAATTCCACGATAGACTCTGAGGCGCACTTCAAAAAGAAATCTTAAAATCACTCGCAGCAAATGTGACTCTCTCTGTCTAAGACATTCATTTTTACTTTACCTCTTCAACGATTTAGGTTTATTTTATTTTCATAGGCATATCTTATAAAGATAATATATTATATAACGCAAGAAATGTGAAATACTAAGCTCCCATTTCCTTTAATAATTTATCCAGACGCTTCACGATAACATCTTTACCCAGTAACTCAATGGCGAAAGGAAGCTCCGGTCCATGCATTTGTCCCGTTGTTGCCACACGGATCGGCATAAAGAGCTTTTTACCGCGATGTCCTGTTTCTTTTTGGGTTGCCTTAAATTGTGCTTTAATTGAATCTTTATCAAACGACTCTAGATGGATCAATTTATCTGCGAACACTTGTAATACTTCCGGAACCTGTTCTTCACTAAGGACTTCCCGCTCTGCTTCGCCGTAAGAAATATCCTCTTGGAAAAACAGCTCTGTCAATTCCACAATTTCTGCTCCGTAGCGTAATTGCTCACGATACAGGCTGATCACATTCTCTGCCCATTCACGCGTTTTCTCATCCATATTTTCAGGAAGCTTGCCTGCTTCAATTAAATGCGGCAATGCTAAATCAATCACACGGCTTAAGTCTGATTTCTTAATATATTCATTGTTCATCCATTTCAATTTATGCTGGTCAAAAATCGCAGCAGAAGTAGATAAACGTTCCGGGTCAAATATGTTAATCAGTTCCTCCTGGGTAAACATCTCTTCTTCACCGACCGGAGACCAGCCCAGTAAACTGATGAAATTAAACATCGCTTCCGGCAGATAGCCCAAATTACGATATTGCTCAATAAACTGCAGAATATGCTCATCACGTTTACTCAGCTTCTTACGTTCTTCATTCAAAATTAATGTCATATGTCCGTAACGTGGTGCTGTCCATCCAAATGCTTCATAGACCATCATTTGCTTCGGTGTATTAGAAATATGCTCTTCCCCGCGCAATACATCTGTAATTTCCATCAAATGATCATCAATAGCTACTGCAAAGTTATACGTAGGAATCCCATTTTTCTTGACGATGACCCAATCACCAAAATCACTTGATTCAAAAGTGATTTCCCCACGGACAATATCCTGGAAGGTATATGTTTTATTTTTAGGAACGCGAATGCGGATACTCGGCTTTCTTCCTTCCGCCTCAAAGCTTTTTATTTCTTCTTCTGTCAGATTGCTGTGCTTTCCAGCATATTTAGGAACCTGTCCATTAGCACGCTGCTCTTCACGCTCTGCTTCCAGCTCATCTTCTGTCATATAGCATTTATAAGCTAAATCACGCGCAAGCAGATCATCTACATATTTTTGATAAATATCCAAACGCTCTGTCTGACGGTAAGGGCCATACTCTCCGCCAATATCTGCACCTTCATCCCATTCTAAACCGAGCCATTTTAAATATTTTAATTGACTCTCTTCGCCGCCCTCTACATTTCTTTTATCATCAGTGTCTTCTGTGCGGATAATAAATTTTCCATCAAAATGTTTTGCATATAAATAATTAAATAAAGCGGTACGAGCATTACCAATGTGCAAATGTCCCGTTGGACTAGGTGCATAACGTACGCGAACTTCCTTACTCATTTAAAATGCCTCCTTCATCGTTTATAATTGCTGCCTGCTTTTCTAAGAGAAACTGTTCAAAAAACCTGATAGTATGCGTTCAAAAAGTTTTGATAAAAAGGACCAGTCCCATCAGAAAAATTACGTCAACTAGAGAATTCGCCGTGTCACTTTTGCTGGACTTTTTGAACATCCTCTCTAACTATGAAACCTTTTAAACACCTGTCAGAAGAGGGATTACCTCTCTTCCTCTCAAAAACAAACTCTATACGAAAAGTGATAACATATACATGCTATCACTTTTTTTATCCTTTATCAGTTATACCCTTTTTACAAAGCTTTTTCAAGTAATTTTGGTTTTGCAAAGATCATCCGCCCGGCAGAAGTTTGCAGAACGCTGGTAATAACTACCTCAATATTTTTACCAATATAATCTCTTCCCTCTTCCACGACAATCATGGTTCCATCATCTAAATAGGCAACCCCCTGATTATGCTCTTTCCCATCTTTGATCACTTGTACATGCAGCTCTTCTCCCGGAAGAACAACCGGCTTCACGGCATTGGCGAGATCGTTAATGTTTAAAACAGGCACGCCCTGGAAGTCACATACTTTGTTCAAATTAAAATCATTGGTAACTACAATCCCGTCAATGACTTTCGCCAACTTAATCAGTTTGCTGTCCACCTCTGGAATATCTTCAAAATCGCCTTCATAGATCTCTACTTTTACAGCAAGCTCCTTCTGGATTCTGTTCAAAATGTCTAATCCACGCCGGCCGCGATTCCGCTTCAATGCATCCGATGAATCAGCGATATGCTGTAATTCACCAAGGACAAACTGCGGAATAACAATGGTTCCTTCTAAAAAGTTTGTCTGACAAATATCAGCGATCCGCCCATCAATAATCACGCTTGTATCTAAAATTTTGGGGCTTGGGTACTTACCTTTTGAATCTGCATCATCCTCTTCACTGTCATCACTGCGGCGCTTGTCCTTTTTAGCAGGCTTGAGTATATTCATAAATTCCTCACGCCGCCTGAAGCCTACCTGGAATCCTAAATAACCAAGTATAATCATAATGAAAAGCGGCAAAACCTGTGAAAAAACACGAATACTCATATCTTGCAGTGGCATATTAACAAAGTAAGCTATAACAAGTCCGACAATTAAACCTAGACTGCCAAAAAACAAGTCCATGGCTGGCAGCTTGACCAGTGCATCTTCCACCCAACGAAAGAAATTTACAATATAGTTTACTAGTAAATAAGACAAGATAAAAAATATAATAGCTCCAACAATCATTCCTAAGATAGATGAAGTTAACCAGCTTGATTCAGCAACATTTAATAGCTGAACAAGTCCCGGAAGATAGAGATACCCCATGGTACCGCCCAATATAATAAAGAATAAGTGTACTACTTTTTTCATCAATTCCTTTCACCTCCTGACTATTATAGTAGTATTGCCAATTGACATGTAATATATGCTTTTCACTAAAAAAATCTACGGATGTAATCCAATTTCTAACGCTTCCTGTACATTTGAAACACCAATCACTTCGATACCAGCCGGATAATTCCAGCCGTCTAAATTATTTTTCGGACAAATGACCCGTTTAAATCCTAACTTTGCTGATTCCTGTACGCGCTGTTCGATACGGGATACTCTGCGAATTTCGCCTGTCAGGCCAACTTCGCCTATAAAAATATCATCTGGTTTGGTTGGCTGATCCCGGAAGCTTGATGCGATACTGACTGCCAGCGCCAGGTCAATCGCAGGTTCATCCAACTTTACACCACCAGCTACTTTAATATAAGCATCCTGATTTTGCAGCATCAGTCCAACCCGCTTTTCCAATACAGCCATTAACAGCGGTACTCGATTATGGTCTACCCCCGTAGCCGTTCTGCGTGGATTCCCAAAGCTCGTCGGTGAAATTAATGCCTGTATTTCTACCAATACCGTCCTTGTCCCTTCCATCGAAGCAACAACCGTTGATCCGGCAGCTCCCTCGGACCTTTCTTCCAGGAAGATTTCTGAAGGGTTCATTACTTCACGTAACCCCTCCTCCTTCATTTCAAAAATTCCCATTTCATTTGTGCTTCCAAAACGGTTCTTCACACCTCTTAAAATACGATAGGTGTGATGTCGCTCCCCTTCAAAGTACAATACTGCATCCACCATATGTTCCAGTAGACGCGGACCGGCAATTGATCCTTCTTTTGTCACATGACCGACAATAAAAATGGGAATGTTTTTGGTCTTTGCAATTTTCATCAGCTCCATCGTACATTCTCTGACCTGGGAAACACTGCCGGGTGCACTTGTTATCTCTTCTTTAAAAATTGTTTGAATAGAATCGACGACGACAAAAGAAGGGTTGATTTCTTCTATTTGCCTGCTGATATCCATTAAATTTGTTTCCGATAAAACGTATAGTTCATCTGTTTTGATGTCTAACCGATCCGCACGCAATTTCGTTTGCCTTGTAGATTCTTCACCCGATACATAAAGAACGGGTAAAGCCTTTTCGGCCAGCTGCGCAGAAATTTGTAATAAGAGGGTTGATTTTCCAATACCCGGATCTCCACCAATTAAAACCAGTGATCCTAATACAATGCCTCCGCCCAGCACACGGTTAAATTCCCGCATTGTCGCAGTAATACGCGGTTCCTTCCTGGATTCAATGGAAGTGATCTTTTCCGGTTTTTGCGAGGAGGCTGTACCAGACATATATCCCGCTCTGCCTTTTACAGCAGCAGCTTCGATTTCTTCTACCATTGTGTTCCATTGATGACAAGCTGGGCATTTCCCCATAAATTTAACCGATTGATACCCGCATTCTTGGCAGGTAAATTTCGTTTTCCTTTTTGCCAACGTCCCAACCTCCTTCAAGGGTCATTCAAACCAACAAATTTCCCGTGGTAATGAACCGCCCTTATTTACTATTATAGACTATTTATCAATTTCATAGGTTACAGAAAAGCATCAAATTCAAAAATAATCTTCCATACTTATGCCACAAGTATTTTGATGAAACGGAGAAAGCTAGAAGAGTTTTGGTCTTCTAGCTTTTGTTTACCTTACAGCAATTTAAGGAAGGACAATGAATTCTCCTTTGCTGTTTAACCCTATTTTCACTTTTTGTTCTTTTTGAATATTTCCTCTTAAAAGCTCTTCTGATAATAAATTTTCAATATTACTTTGAATCGAACGTCTTAATGGACGAGCACCATATTCTGGGTCGAAGCCTTCATTCGCAATTTTTTCAATGGCTTTATCTGTAAGGGAAAGTGTTAAATCTTGCTCTTCCAGACGTTTTTGCAGCTGCTTAAGCATTAATGACGCAATGTCCTTCATATGTTTTTTCTCCAGGGAATGGAATACGATTGTCTCGTCAATACGATTAAGGAATTCTGGACGGAATGCCTTTTTCAATTCATCCATTACCTTTGACTTCATATCTTCATGCCCTTTCTTCTCGTCATTATCCAATGTGAAGCCGACATATTTATTACGCCTTAATTCACTTGCTCCTACATTAGAGGTCATGATGATAACTGTATTACGGAAATCAACGACTCTTCCTTTTGAATCAGTTAAACGGCCATCTTCAAGAACCTGCAGGAGAATGTTAAATACTTCCGGATGTGCTTTCTCCACCTCATCCAGCAGCACAACCGAATACGGTTTACGGCGTACTTTTTCTGTTAATTGCCCCCCCTCTTCATAGCCTACATAGCCTGGAGGAGATCCAACTAAACGGGACGTCGCATGTCGTTCCATGTATTCAGACATATCAATCCGGATCATTGCATCCTCATCCGCAAACATCACTTCTGCTAGTGCACGGGCCAGCTCTGTTTTACCAATTCCGGTTGGTCCAAGGAATATAAAAGAACCAATTGGACGTTTCGGATCTTTTAACCCGGCACGGGCACGACGAATTGCTTTCGCTACAGCATTTACAGCTTCGGATTGACCAATAACACGATCATGAAGAATTTCTTCCATGTTTAACAGACGATCACTCTCATCTTTAGTCAGTTTTGAAACAGGAACTCCCGTCCAGATAGATACTACTGCTGCAATATCCTCCATCGTTACTTCAGAATCTGTCTGCCCTTGTTTTTCTTTCCATTCTTTCTTTGTTTTTTCAAGCTTTTCGCGATAACGCTGTTCAGAATCTCTCAACGATGCTGCTTTTTCAAATTCCTGGCTTTGTACAGAAGCATCTTTTTCTTTTCTTACCTCTTCTAATTTTTGTTCCAGCTCCTTTAAGTTTGGCGGAACAGTATATGAATTCAGGCGTACTTTTGAGCCGGCCTCGTCGATTAAATCAATCGCCTTATCAGGTAAGAATCGATCCGTGATATACCGGTCAGATAAGGTTGCTGCTGCTTCAATCGCTTCATCTGTAATGGTCACGCGATGATGTGCTTCATAACGGTCTCTTAAACCTTTCAGGATTTGAATCGTCTCATCAAGTGTTGGCTCATCTACCTGAATTGGCTGAAAACGGCGCTCTAATGCAGCATCCTTTTCAATATATTTTCGGTACTCATCCAATGTCGTTGCTCCGATACATTGCAGTTCACCGCGGGCAAGAGATGGCTTCAGAATATTAGATGCGTCAATAGCCCCCTCTGCTCCACCAGCACCGATCAGCGTATGAAGCTCATCAATGAATAAAATAACATTGCCAGATTGACGGATCTCTTCCATTACTTTTTTCAAACGGTCCTCAAACTCACCGCGATATTTTGTTCCTGCAACAACGGTTCCCATATCTAATGTCATCACGCGTTTATCCCTAAGTGTTTCCGGAACCTCATTATCAATAATCTGCTGTGCTAAACCTTCTGCAACAGCTGTTTTTCCAACTCCAGGCTCACCGATCAGGACAGGGTTATTTTTCGTACGGCGGCTCAGCACTTGAATCACACGTTCAATTTCCTTCGAACGACCGATAACAGGGTCAATTTTTCCTTCTCTTGCACTCACTGTCAAATCACGGGCTAAAGAATCTAAAGTAGGTGTGCTTGCGTTTGCCTGTTGCCCTGTACGCCCTTGACGTCCTGCCTGAGACTCATTACTACCCAGCAGCTGAAGCACCTGCTGACGAGCCTTATTTAAACTCACACCGAGGTTATTTAACACACGGGCAGCAACTCCCTCTCCTTCACGGATCAGACCTAAAAGAATATGCTCTGTTCCCACATAAGAGTGACCCAGCTTTCTTGCTTCATCCTGAGATAATTCAACAACCTTCTTCGCTCTGGGTGTATAATGAATGGATTGAGAAGGCTGTTTACCGACGCCGATCAGCTTTTCCACTTCCTCTTGAATTTTAGCTACTTCCAATCCAAGAGACTGCAGTGCTTTTGCAGCAATACCTTCTCCTTCACGTACTAAGCCAAGAAGAATATGTTCTGTTCCAATATTATTATGTCCTAATCGTACAGCCTCATCTTGAGATAGTGCTAATACCTTTTGTGCTCTCTCTGTAAAGCGACCAAACATCATATGTTTTTCCTCCTACTTTTTCAAATTTAATCTTTCGCGAATAATGGAAGCTCTGCGAATATCACGTTCATCAGAGCGGAGTGCTTTATTAGCATAATGCTGCAGAAATCCAGGCTGTGTTAAAACCATCAGTTCATTCAGTATATTCTCGGAAATATTTTCTATTATGCCTAAATCGATCCCTAAACGCAAATTAGAAATACAGATAGAGGCTTCCTTTGAGTCAATAATCCTGCTATTTTTCAACGTTCCATATGAACGGAAAACACGATCCTCCAAGCTGATCTCTGATTGTTCGTAAATATACTGCCGGGCCATACGCTCATGCTCTACAAGCTGGTTGACAATACTCTCCAGGTCCTCCACAATATCCTCTTCTGATTTACCCAGGGTAATCTGGTTCGATATTTGAAATATACTCCCTCTTGCTTCACTGCCTTCTCCATATATCCCTCTGACAACAAGTCCCAATTGATTAATTGCCGGGATAAGCCGGTTAATTTGTTTTGTCAGTACAAGTGCTGGTAAATGCATCATAATTGAAGCTCGCATGCCAGTTCCGATATTAGTAGGACAGCTCGTCAAATAGCCTTTTGTTTCATCAAATGCATAGTCCGCCTGCTCCTCCAGCCAATCATCTAAGTGGTATGCCTCCTCCAGCGCTTTTCTCAGCTGAAGACCTGGATAATACACCTGAATCCGCAAATGATCCTCTTCATTGACCATAATTGACGTCTGCTCCCGCTCAGATAATAACACTGCCGCATAATCACTATGCTTTATTAAGTGTGGACTTATTAAGTGCTTTTCCACCAAAACAAGCTTTTCAATCATGCTTAAATTTTTCATTGGGATAAATGAAATAGAAGCCTGCTCGGAGTCTTCTTGCTGAATATAGTTCTCCTTTATAAATTGTAGCACATCCTCCAACGCTTCTTTGTTGCCGGATGTCGGGTACAATTTATCTGCAAAGTTGCGGGCCAGACGAACGCGGCTGCTCATTACAATGTCTTTATCCGGACCATCCTCCAGCATCCACGGGCTAATCGCTTCATTGATAAATGATTCTAATGTCACGTTTCATCACCCGCTTCCTTATTTTGTTGATTCGCTTTTTCCAGCTCTCTGATTTTATCACGCAGTACAGCTGCTTTTTCAAACTCTTCGTCTTCAATCAGCTGTTTTAACTCCCCTTTATAGGAGGATATTAATTGCTTTTGCTGAATATACTTTCCGGCACGCTTTGGTATCCTGCCTGTATGCCTCGTATTGCCCGCATGCACACGCCGTATAATCGGCTCTACCTTTGAGCCAAAGGAAGCATAACAATCTGCACAGCCAAATTTCCCAGCTGTTTTAAATTCACTAAACGTTCTGCCGCAAGAAGAGCATTTCAGCTCTTGAGGCTGTTTCGGCTGTTTCGAATTTGCTGCTCCGGCAGAATTTAGATTTAATCCATCCTTTTGAAATAACCCTGATAAAAGATCATTCAAGGAATATCCTTCTTCAGGATAGGTTAAATATCCTTTTTTCTTCGCACATACTTCACAAAGGCTAACTTTCGTCTCTTGACCATTTATAATATGTTTAAAATGTAATGTAGCCTTTCTTTCATGGCATTCTTGGCATTCCATACGATTCCTCCCCTTCAGGTAATTAATCGTTCAAATACTTGAGTGCAGTTAATGCAGATTTGAGTATTCGTGCACGCAGCTCATCTCTAAGCGGCAGTTGAAAAGCTAAGGTGGTTCGATCAATACTTGCTAATATCAGCTTTGCTTCACGTGCTGTAATCAGCTCCTCCTCTAAAAGCCTGTCTAAAATGTCTATTGCAGCACGTTGCGGAATCGAATCACCAATTAAATAAATAATTTCATCAATTAATTCCGATTTATCCTGATGACGTATACGCATAATACGAATATACCCGCCGCCACCGCGCTTACTTTCTACGATATACCCTTTCTCCACAGTAAAACGTGTATTAATAACATAATTTATTTGCGAGGGTACACATTGAAACTGATCTGCAATTTCACTTCTTTTAATTTCAATAGCTTGTTGTTCTTCTGCCTGTAATACTTTTTTCAAATATTGTTCAATGATATCTGAAATGTTACTCATCCTTCGCACCTCACATCAAATAATTTATTTGATAAATTATTCCTTTTGACTTTGACTAACTTTGACTATGGTTTTATTATAATATAAATTCTTTAAGTTGCAAATGGATGATGTTTCTATTTTTGACAAACCGTCAAGAAATCAAAACATAATTATAGAAAATCTATGAAAATATATAAGTGTGTATTCAAAAAGTTGCTAAATTTAGGCTTAAAGGTTATGGTAATAGCATTTTAATATAAGGGTTCCAAATTATCCATTCCCTCAAAATTCGTTAATAACTTTTTGAATATCCTTCATAAGACTTAATTTCGCTTCGTTATATTTATTACTCCTGGAAGCTTAGAGATATCATCGAATAAATAAACTAATTTATTATTTTTTTGGATATTGGTCCATATATGAATCCTGCGCTCGCCACCTTCTAACTGCTTTATCTCTACCTGCTTCATATTAAAATGATTTTTTTCAATTAATTTTACTGCTTCATGTATTTCAAACTCTGCTGAGGCAATAATTTCAATAAAATTATTGAATTGAAATCGAGGAAAAAAATGCTCTATTTGATTTAAAAAAATTAAGCTAGCTAGAATAATAAGTGTTGTCACAACCGCAACACTATACATCCCGGCCCCGACTACCAGCCCTATGCCTGCCACAGCCCATATAGAAGCAGCTGTTGTTAATCCTTTGATCGTTCCCCCGTAGACAATAATTGTACCTGCTCCCAGAAAACCGATACCGCTAATTACATAGGATGGAATCCGAGCAGGATCAAATTGAATATTTTCATACTGATCCATGAATGCAATGAAGCCAAAAATGGATAAAATCATCATTAAACAAGAGCCTACTCCTACTAATATATGCGTACGGAACCCCGCTGAATGATTATTGATTTCACGCTCAAAGCCAATTAAACCAGATAATATCAGCGCAATAAACAAACGTGATACAATAACCAAAAAATCATCACCGATGAATTGTTCCAATGTTACTTCCTCCTTTTCCCTGTTTTTAAATATGGTTTATAATTATTTATATGCTTGGTTCATCATTTCTTTTATATACATCCCCAAGCAGGTGGAGATAATCAAATTATCACGACATACTTACATCATAAGCTTTATTCTATTGTAATACATTTAGATTTGCTAATTCGATTGTTTTTCTATATGGTGAGTACATTAAAATTGCAGGCAGGAAGAATTTTTAGAATGAGAATGGTCAGCAAACTCAAACTTATCACCTCTAAAAATCAGGAGTTAAAGATACCAATATGGGTGCAGGTGTAAAGGAGAAAAATATCGCTTAAGTGAGCGTTCAAAGAGCTGCTGAAAAAGAGGGAGCCGGCTAGGTTCTCAAGGTGTCCTGGAATTGCGATTATCTCATCAAAAAGAGTTATTACAACACTGACATTAGTACATTGGAGAACTGTGGTTATACTTGTGTTGGTGACTTTTGTAGAATCCTCTGTAAAGTGTAATACCAAGATCAATAACAACCTTAGTGGGATGTACGGGAAAGGTTCTAGGATAACACAGCCACATTCAGTATAGAGCCTATAGACGTAAGTGCATTTATAATCATAAAAAAGAGTTAAGCAGATTCTGCTTAACTCTTTTTTAATGTGCCTGGCA
>NZ_VIYG01000029.1 GCF_009389585.1 Oceanobacillus sp. CFH 90083
AGCTTAAGGTGGCATCGGGAAAAGAAATCAGTGTGGGTGGTGCAACGCTGGCACAGAGCTTCATCGATCTCGATCTGATTGACGAATATCGGGTTATAGTCTATCCGACTCTGCTGGGTGGTGGCAAGCCGATGTTTGGGGATCTCACCCGCCAGGTCGATCTGAGCCTCGTTGAGAGCCGGAGCTTTGCTTCGGGTGTCGTCGTACTGATCTATCGACCAACCAACAGAGAGGTGTAAAGTATGTTCTGTACTGCCGGGACAGCACTTAATTTAGACCAAATTAACAGGGCAGGTTTGTCTGATCTGCCTATTTATGATTTCAGCGATTAAAGAGTACCTGTGGATTAGTGGATAATCAGCCCCTGTTGGTTCTGAACATTGCTTTCCCAAGAAAGACTACAGAATATACAAGGAGACAAACAAATGAAAAATATTTTTATTCCATTACATACAGAGGAAATTTTAGAACGCATTGATAAATTAAACCCAAATTCAAGAGCCCAATGGGGGAAAATGGATGTTGCTCAAATGTTAGCTCATTGCTCAGCGTTCCAGGACATTGCAATGGGAAATTCTCTTCCAAAGAGAGGCTGGTTAGGAATATTCATAGGACGGTTTGTGAAGCCGATTTTTTATAATGATAAGCCGGCAGCCCACAATATGTCCACTATACCGACCATTTTGATTACAGCTGAAAAAGATTTTGAAGCAGAAAAAGAAAAGCTGAAACAAAAAATTATTAAGTTCCAACAGAATGGACTGGAGAAATGTACCACTCATCCCCATGCTTTTTTCGGCAAACTTACTCCTGAGCAATGGGGGAAGGGGATTTACAAGCACCTTGATCATCATTTAAGACAGTTTGGCGTTTAGTGGAGTAAAGTAAATTACTAGGCATTACGAGGGGGCTCTTAAAGAAAATGAATGAAAAAACATTTCTAAGTATAGAAGAAATTATCTCATTACCAGCCTTATCAGATACGAACATAAGTGATGACGGAAAAAACGTGGCATTTGTCAAAAAGACAACTGACTGGAAAGACAATAAATACAGGAATCATGTTTGGATATATGAAAAGGATAAGGGGCAGAGTTTCCCGGTAACAGCGGAGAATACAGATAGTACATATCCATTATGGTCCCCGGATTCTAAAAATATCGCATACCTTAGCCTGGCTGGTGATGGGGATAAGAAAAATCAGATCTTTGTTAAGTCAATAGATGGCTATAGCAGTGTTCAAATTACGGATGAGAAAGAAGGGGTCAGTAAATTTAAATGGGATCCTGCCGGTAAGGGCTTTTATTATGCTGCACCGTCAAAAGAATCTGAGGCGATAAAGAAACGTAAGGAACTATATGGAGATTTTCAGCGTATAGGTAAGGACTACCAGAATGATTGTTTATATTACGTTGATATAGAAAAAGTAAAACAAAAGGCTAAACATGAACATGAAAATAGCGCTGTTTATCAACTAACGGATGGTAAAAATTTTCATATCCATGAATTTGATGTTTCAAATGATGGTAAAAAGATTGTATTTATGGCTGCACCAAGCTCACATATGGAAGATTATATTAATGGGGATATATACATATTGGATATGAATACCGGAGAGCTGTACAAGCTGAACATAGATAAGCTGCTGGGAGAGAGCGTTTGCTTTTCTCCAGAAGGCAGCAAAATATGCTACTCAGCAAGTATAAGGGAGAAGGATTACTACAAGACCCACATACAAGAAAATACATTGGAGATATATGATATTACTAATGGAGAGGTAATGCAGCCTTTAACAGAGTTTGATAGTACGGTTACTCCCTTACGATGGACAGCCAAAGGGATATTAATTAAATGGCAGGATAAAACGAATTATCCTATTGGGCTGTTATCTGAGAACGGCACGGTGGAAATACTGGGTGAAAAAGAAGATGGCTTTATACTGGATGCTTCTATAACAAGGGACGGAAATCATATATCCTATAATAAGGCTATCATAAATGAAACCTTTGAAATTTATTTGAACGATAAAAAAATAACAGATGAAAATAGCTTTTTCAAAGGAAAGCTGAAAAGTCACAGGGAAATAATCTCATGGCAGAGTAGTGATGGCCTTAAAATAGAGGGTGTTCTATCAACCCCGGCAGAGTTTGACACAAATAAAAAATACCCTTTACTTGTGGTAATTCATGGTGGTCCGACCTGGGCATCCTTTCCAATATTTTCGGACTGCTTTAATGAGAAATATCCGATTGAACAGTTTATTGATAAAGGCTTTATCGTTTTAGAGCCTAACTATAGGGGAAGCTCTGGCTATGGTAATGAATTCTTGAAAGCAAACTATCGAAAACTGGGAATAGCTGACTACGATGATGTTATTTCTGGAGTAGATAAGCTGGTTGATGAAGGAATTGTTGATAAAGATAGCGTAGGAGTGATGGGCTGGAGCAACGGGGGATATATATCAGCCTTCTGTTCTACGTTTAGCAGCAGATTTAAAGCTATTTCTGTTGGGGGTGGAATTACTAATTGGAGGGCTAATTATGTAAATACAGACATCCCTTACTTTATCAGGACGTATTTAGGAAATACTCCGTGGAATGATCCGGAGATATATGCTGAAACATCGCCAATGACATATATTAAATCAGCTAACACCCCCACCTTAATCCAGCATGGCGAAATAGATGCAAGAGTTCCAGTTGTAAATGCTTATGAGTTATATCAAGGATTAAGAGACATGGAGGTTGATGCAGAATTAATTATATTTAAGGGGATGGCATATAGCCCTGAGCAGCCGGGGGTTAAACTGGCTATTATGAAGCAGAATTTAATGTGGTTTTCGCACTATATTCTTGGAGAAAGTATGAAGGATCTTAGTTTTTTGATTAATAAATAGATAATCTTGCAAAATATATAAGGTTTATATAGGCAAAGTTAGTTGAATGGAAAAATAGATTTTGAGCAATCGAGAAGAAGCTTTTGATGATTATAAGTGATACATTTGGGTTACAAATCTTAACACTATGTATGCTGCTAAAGATAGAAGTGAAATCAGGTATTTAGAAGTTTACCTTTATCCGGTGCTAAATGAAAACAAAGGACAGTTTATGCAAATTAATCCAGAGGTTAACAATATAATCTCTTTACCGAAATTATGCCTATGTGGTAGGAAGTTTCTAAACTTATCAGAAAAGCTGAAGAAACGTATGAAATACTATTCTTAAATCAGGCTTCTGATATTCTTATAGAGTTATCAAACAAAGAATATGAAGCAATGAATTAACTATCGAGAATCAGGTGACTGTAGTGTATATAGAAAAAATAGAATTTAGAGAAATGTGGATTCATGATTACTGGTGAGCAGTGTGTTTTCTAATAATCATGGCGGAGATGTGGAGTAGGGTGAAAAGTTACTTAACTTTTCACCCTACTCGATTTACATTGTTTTAGCAGGAATTCTTTCATATCCACTAGACGAGGGTATGACGGTTTTAAAGTGGTTCCTGAAATCACCAACGGTACAAGCGATTCTTGTCTGTGTAAAGAACCGTGTGCGGCACCAGCCAGATGGAACGGTGTAGATTGGGCTTTAAAATCACAGCCTGGTTTAGCATTAACCACTAGAAAACGTCCTGGATGGGAATGGAGTGCCCCATAAAGTCGGGATAAGGCATCCGGGTAATCCCCATAGGAGAGTTCGTTTTGCTCTGACACATTTAAATCAAGAAGTTCAAGGTTCCCATCTACACTCCATGTTTGCTGATATACATCCGTATAACCTCCGCCTGAGCTATAATGCAATGAACCTGCTTTCATACCGGATCGTACGTGAATAGATGCTTCGTTCTTCCAGGCAATGATATCAATACGATGATCATTCTTTAAGCGGTCTATGACAGCAGACAAGGGAAGATTGTTGTCCAATACATATATATAAGCCATTCGCTGATTTACACATAGAATAAGCTGGTCCTTTTTTTGAACGGGACGCTGAATCTTTGCGATGCGATACGTTTTCAATATTTTTCGCAGATCAATCACGAATTCATGATATCTGGAACCTGTCGGAGCATGCCCATTATCTCCCATAACCATCCATACATTTTGGTTAATTGCTTCTTCCCAGCTTGGATATAGATTTAATGTTTTTTGAATTTCCCGGTCAATACGAGTGATCCCTTTTAAATCCATTGGTCCTTTAAAATGAATGCGAAAGTCCAGATCCTGAAAGATACAAAAAGTAAATACTGGAAGATTATTGTTGCGAATTAAGTGACGAAGTTCCCGGGCAGTATATTTATTATTTCCAGCAGCGATTTGTGTCGGGAAACTCCACCGTCGAAGTTTAGAGAAAACACCTAGTGAAAATGTCGGTGTTGTCTTAGTCGTCCATTCCCCATCTTCAAAACGGGTTAACGTGCTTAGCAGCCGGGGCACGTGCAGTCGTTTTGGAGTATTTCCACGATAGACGAACGAATTGATGGAAGCAGAAGGAATGCCCATATTAGCCAATTCTTCGTAGATTGTCATCACATCCCCACTTAAATGTTCGTTATTCAGCTGATAAAGCATGTTATGGATGGATCGCCTTAGACCTAACCTGTTTGTTTCCCTGAAACCCGTTCCGTAATTAATGATCTCCTTTTTAGAATCATCGAACCAGTTTAATCCGGGAATATGGTGTTTATCTGCATATGTCCCTGTTAGGACTGTGCTGTCAATTGTTACAGACATTGTCGGAAACGAACTGACCATATTAGGTATATAGGTGCCGTTTTCCATTAAAAATTGCAAAGCAGGAGCTCGTCCTGTCTGTACAGCTATTTCCAGTGGCTGGGGCATTAGTGAGTCAATATTTAATAAAATTACTGGCTTTTGCAATGATGTATTTTGGTTCATATTATTTCATCCTTAACTATAATACTCTCCCTGTAAAAATCAGGAGAAAAGTTTATACACATTCCGTTTTACACAAGTTTAACTTTTTTCAAGTAGTATTTATTTTAACTCAAAAAATTATATTTATTCTTGTTTTAGGGAGAACGTACTTTAACTAGTTGCTTGAGAAACAATTATCAGAAGAAGGAAAAAATGGGTGGAGTGATTTTCTTATGGGTTGAAAATTTGCATTTCTTAATGATACACAAAAAGCCCATTTAAAACATACTTTGGTAAAAAGTTAAGGAAAAGGAGCAATGTTCACTATGTATTTTTATCGACAATGTCCACAAGGTCATTATCCGTATACGATTCAGCCAGGTGATACCCTTAACTACATTGCATTTAGACTAGAGAAAAGCGTTTCGAGAATTATAGGAGCTAATCCGGGAATAGATCCGTATAACCTAAGAGTGGGTCAAGTAATCTGTATCCCCGCATGTCCGCCAAACCATAGAACGGTTATTATTCAAACTGGCGACACGCTTTACCAAATTTCACAGAAATACGGCGTAACAATAGATAGTATTCTAGAAGCAAATCCAAGTGTTGATCCAAACTATCTCAGAGTTGGACAGCGAATTTGCATTCCGACTGCTTGTGCGGGGAGATAGAGAAATGGAACTAATAGTGCGTGTTCAAAAAGTCGGATAAAAAGAACCAAGAAGTTCAAGGCGACGTGATTTTTACGAATGGGCTTTCACACGATGTGATGATTTCTGTGTTGTCCATAAGGACGTGGACGGTCTTAACAGAAGTTCCCCTATGCTTTTAAATACGTGAGTATCGGAAAAATCACGTCAACGTAGAAATTCGACGTGTTATTTTTGTTGGACTTTTTTGAACATCCTCTAAAAACTCACACCTTGAATTCAAGGTGTGAGTTCATTTGTGAATAGAAGTACTAAACAGAACCTATTCCCATTTTGCTTCTCTTTATTAATCCTTCTTCTGGTAGTGGTCATAAACTACCTCTTTTGCTGAATGGAGAAAAACAGTAACAGTTGTTTTCCTGAAATATATCGTGATAATTTGTTGCAAATTGAAGAAAATAGTGTGAGGAAAGGAGGGATTACAAATGCCTGTAAAAAATTGGTTGAAAGGATTAGCTGGTTTACTTGCGATAATCATGGCTATTTCTATTCCAGGTCCACTAAATGTGTTTGCAACATCTGGAGTTGAAACACAACCTATGGATACGGTAAATGAGATTGTGGTTGAGTTAAACGATGATTACTTTAATCCAGACATGATTACTATTTCCAATGGAAAAACGACAAAGCTGCTATTGAAAAATGTAGGAAAAAAAGAACATACCTTCACCGTGGAAAAGCTTGGTATTGACGTCGAAGTCCAGCCAGGAAAAGAGAAAACCATCACCGTAAAGCCGGAAAAGACCGGTACTTATGAATTGATATGTCGATTCCATCAACAGGAAGGAATGGTTGGAGAAGTAATCGTAGAATAAAAGCAGCGTCCACACGTTCTTTCTTTTTGTTTGTTTATCAAGGTTCTTAGTATCAATTTGATTAAACTTTATTCCAAAGCTACAATGTGTTATTGAGTGACAATAAAGTTGTTTAAAAATTATGCGCGTTCAATTATACTAAAGCAAATCGAACACGCATTTTTTATATATTCCGTGGACATAAATTACCTTAGCTGTTGCTATGAGATAAATATTAAACCAAACAGCGAGATATTTGCTGTTGTTTGGTCACTTTTATTATTTAATCAAAAAACAAAATTTTAGTTTCGATTTTAAAGTTTTCAAATAATCTGGAAGTCGCTTTCTCGTTCTCGCTGACTAAATCAAATTGCACCTCTCCATTTTCATCAAGCGTATATATCATGATACGTTTTTCCATAGGATCAACAATCCAATATTCCTTCACGCCATATTCCATATAAAGATTTAGCTTTCTTGCTAAGTCGTGGGATTTATTTGATGGACTTAATATTTCAATGATGAAATCGGGTGCTCCGATATATTCATTTTCAGTGAAGTTTTCGGGATGACATGTCACAAATAAGTCAGGGACAATCCTTTTATTTTTATTATGATCATTCTCGTTATGTTCAAACAAGACATCCGTTGGTGCAGAAAACACTTCACAGCTGCTATTTTTTAATACATGATGAAGTTCTCCGTGAAGAAAAGAAGATATCCTATGATGTTTTATGCTTGGAGAGGGAGACATGTAAATAATTCCATCAATATATTCTAAAATTTCATCGGTTTGCTGTTGTTGCTCTTCGAATTCTTCATAGGTGTTGAAATTTTTATCTGTAAAACTCAGGTTCAATCACCATCCTTATTTGAATTATAAGAGAATTCTTATTAAAAATAAAATGATACACCTATTAGTTTACTCCCGAATAAAAGAATTTATTTAAGCCTATTTACCAGGCATTTTTCTAATTAACAACCACAACAGAAAGAACAACCCTAGATAACCAAACAACGGATACAATACCGACAGTAATTTTCCATATCCCACCTGACTGATTAAAAAGACGACAGACAGGATCAGCAGGACAGCATGCTGATAACGAAGATGGAATGCCGACTGCAGCTGGCGTGTAATTCCAAACACATTCCCAACGACCGTATTGAAAATCTCGCCGTAAATAACGACTAAGAACAGGACGTGAATCAGCGTTCCAAAATGTTGGACGATCTCGGCCATCGGAATTTCATAAAGAAATGTTTCCGGAAAAACGGATAATGAAAAATGAATCGCCACCAGGAGGAAAAATAAAGCCAGTCCACCCCAAAGCCCGCCCCAGCGTAAGATATGCTCATCCTGAATCTCCTTTCCCAATGGTACAAGGACAACCTGTGCTGTCATCAGATTAAATGCTGCATAGGCAAAAGGGGAACCTGCCCATGAAAGGTTGTCCGATAACTGAACAGGAAGGAGTTTTTCTGCCAGCAAATGCGGATGCTCGCCTGCGATAGAGCCAGCTACAAACAGGACGAAAAGAATCATTAATGGCACAATGTAGGAGTTGATCGCAAATAGTCCATTTAACCCTTTCATTACGACGATATAAGAGAGAATAAGTGTAATAATAATTCCCATTTGAAACGGAAGGCCAAGCTGTTCATAAAATACAGCCCCAGCCCCTGAGAGCATGACGGAAGTGACACCAATAACGACGATGAAAATAAAAAGATTAACCACTCTGGCAATGCTTCTGCCGAATAGATATTCATTTAATTCCTGATAAGAATAAGCTCCGATGCGGGCAGATATAATCATTATTTTGGTTCCAATCAGAATAAACAACAGTCCGCTGATTGCAATGCCAATGGTCCCTAAAGCCCCATAGACACTAAAAAACGTGACAATTTCTTTCCCTGATGAAAAACCTGCCCCGATAACCGTTCCAACATATGTAGCTGCTAACAGCAATATAGAAATTTTTCGATTTCTCATTACGCCACCTCTTCATCATTTCTATGATAATGGAGGCATGGAAAGACCAGCTTTTCAAATTTTAACCCGAAAAAAGCGGAAAATGCTCCAAACAACGATGAGGAACAGCATATAACCAAAAAAAGAATAAGCATGATTCCAAGCTGGATGATGATTAAGCCATCCCAGCTGTTCAGCGGTTTTTTCAATAAAAATGACTGCTGTACTAACTGTAAGGACCATCATACACCGCGGGAGAAACAGCATTCGATTGGCAACGTACAAAAATAGAATGACGGAGACAGGAAGGATTAGCAGTGTAAATGCAATATTAACCGTAAATATATCCGGGAAAAGTCGCATAGGAAAGTGATACATGCCGATGCCAACAAAAAATAAATCTAAGTAAGTCCCAATGATGGAAGAAAAGAGAGCTGCTATGATATATGCCTGCCATTCGTTATTCTTCTCTGAGAAAGATTGCCTTTTTTGCGATGATGACAAGCTCGATTTTTTCCATTGCTTTGCAGTATTTTTCATAGATTTCCCCACCTGTATTTTTTTCGTCCTTTACTAAATAATCAATCACACTTAGATCGTCAAACCAGTCACCTTTTTCTGCAGGAGAGTGGTCAACGTTTTTCCAAGCGTATTTCAATGGAGGGCTGTAGATTCGAGGAGCTCCTTTTTTACGTCCACAATGCTTTGTTCTTCGCCGGTATACCGTACCTGGAGCAGATTCATTCACAGAATGAAACAGATCCTTCCAATAATCTGCTCTGGAGCCTGTATGTGGGTGCCTGCTCGCCCATGCCAGGACATCTTGTAAGACAGATACTTGTTGAAAAAGGACGGCATATAAACGTTTCCCTAACATGATCCGCTCATGGAGAGAGCCGAAATGGTACAGCGTATCGCCGATCAATGCCGGTTTCTTCCCTGTTTCTTCATGTGGATAAAGCGGGAAAATAACATGATTAAAACGTAAAAAATCATATAGTTTAAAACCTAATGTATCTAATACGGTTTCTTTAAAATGAGCATGATGAATCACCCTTTTTTCTAAATAGCTTTGCTCATTAATAATGGTTGCAATGGCTAACAGATAGCGGTCACCATGCTCCCAGAAATGCTTCCATACTACTTCCATAAATATAGAGACATTCAAGAAAGGAAGAAGGTGAAAAAGACTTCTATTCATCCGTACACTTTGCTGATACAGCAATAATTGCGGATAAACATCCTGAAATATTAACCAGTTACCCCGCTCTAAAAATAGATAGAAGTTATTTTGTTCTTTTTCAGATAGCAACCGTGTCAGGAGGTCACCCTTCAAATCGGTCATGTTCCAGCCGCCATTTCGTGATACCATATGCCCTAAGAAAGCCCAATGGATTTCTGGATGCTGTATATAAAAATCGAAGTACGCCTGTGTGCGGGTTACATTATTTTTATTCCATTTATTTGTTATTTGATGGATGCTGTGAATTAATACCCTTTCCATTTTGGGCAGCATGTTTACAGATAGGGCATTTGCTTTTGGGTTTCTTTTATTTTTCAGTTCTTTTTTTATATCAAGAATAGATTTTTCGTACCTTTTTATCTTTTTGAAACAGCCAAACGTCATCCAGCCCCCTCCTTACTTAAGGAATATGCTTGCATCGTGGGGCATATGTATAGGAAAAACGGTTCTTATAAGAGAGGTTTTCTGATGAAAGAAAAGGTAGATACAGAAATAAATCGTCTGGTTGACAGGCTTACAAAAGATCAAAAGCTTGACGGATCCTGGTCGTATCCCTTTGAAACCGGCATTTCAACAGATTGTTATATGATTATCCTCTTGCGTACATTGGAAATGAATGAGGAGGATTTAATCGATGCGCTGGTAAGCAGAATCCTTCGTAAACAAAAGAAAAATGGCGCCTGGAAAATATTTTACGATGAAGCGGGAGGGAATCTCACGGCGACAGTGGAGGCCTGTTATGCACTCCTTTACTCCGGCCGCCGAAAAAAAGAAGATCTGGAGATACGTTTAGCCACAAGATTTATCCAGCAGCATGGCGGGTTAAAAGAAATCAATATGTTTGCAAAAGTTATGCTAGCTTTGACAGGGCAATACAAATGGCCGCGTTATCTTCCTGTTCCAGTTAAATTTATTCTTTTTCCGGTTTCCTTTCCACTTAATATATTTGACTTATCTTTGTATGCACGATCCAATTTAATCCCTATATTAATAACTGCAGATTATAAATTCAGCCGGAAAACAAAGCGTTCGCCCGATTTGTCTGATTTATTTTTACAACGGGGAGATGACGGCGATTGGGGAAAGGAGTTAAACAGTTGGCACTACTTTGCCACTCCATTCCAACGAGGGATTGGCAATCTGACAGGGCTGCCGGAACAGCTTCGTGAACTAGCCTTACAGCGTGCTGAGGAGTATATGTTAAACCGGACGGAGTCAGATGGCACATTTTATAGTTATTTCAGTGCCACATTTTTGATGATATTTGCCTTGATGGCCAGAGGTTATTCAAAAAAGAACCCTGTTATTACCAAAGCTGTGGAGGGGCTGAAATCGTTTAAAACCAGCATTGGCAAGCAAACGCATATGCAGTATACGACGGCAAACGTCTGGAATACTGCTCTGATTAGTCATGCTCTGCAAAAGGCTGGAGTACCCTCCTCCGCAGCGGCAATTAACAAGGCAAATCAATATTTGCTGAAGCGGCAACAGATGAAATACGGCGATTGGAGTATCCATAATCAAAACGTGATACCTGGCGGATGGGGGTTCTCTAATATCAATACGTTTAACCCTGATTTGGATGATACAACGGCTGCGTTACGATCTATTCGTTCTTTTGCCCGTAAAAAACCTGTCTATCGCCAAGCTTGGGACCGGGGGATTCAATGGGCCGTCTCCATGCAGAATGATGATGGAGGCTGGCCAGCTTTTGAGAAAAACGTGGATAATACATTACTTTCCTGGCTGCCGATTGAAGGCGGAGGATCGATGCTGCTGGATCCATCCACGGCAGATTTGACGGGGAGGACATTGGAGTTTTTCGGAAATGATACACATACCGATACGTATCAGCCTTTTATGAAACGTGGTGTGAAGTGGCTTCTGCAAAATCAGGAAAAGGATGGCTCCTGGTATGGCAGATGGGGGATTTGTTATATATACGGAACTTGGGCTGCTATTACGGGATTAGCAGCAGCTAAAACACGTAACAATCACCCGCAGGTCCAAAAAGCGATCCAATGGTTGTATGCCACTCAAAACCAGGATGGCGGCTGGGGAGAATCTTGTAAAAGCGATATAGAGAAGAAGTTTGTCCCATTAAAGGAAAGTACGCGTACACATACCGCATGGGCAATAGATGCATTAATTGCTGCGGAAGAAAAAGCAACGCCTGAGATCGAGCGGGGGATTTTATATTTGCTTGAGACTTCCAGCAAAGATGATTGGACAACAGCCTACCCAAAGGGGCAGGGGCTGCCGGGAGGGTTTTATATTCACTATCATAGCTATGAATACTTGTTTCCATTGCTAGCTTTGGCGAATTATCGGGAGAAGTTTTGTTGAGGGAGGATGTTTAAAAAGTCTGCAAATGATAAAGGGCAGGGTAATGGTCTTTTACTAAGAATGCCCATGTCGGTGTGTCAAGAGTAGCGGTTATCACAACTTGAAAGAAGCAAATGCACGTGGCTTTTTCGATGGGGATGGAACTGGAATTATTCGTCCCATTAAAAATCGTTGGCTGTTTTATTCATCAAAAGCATCATCTTCTTTTATAACTATTTCATGTATAGCTTTATTGGGATAAGGGTCGAAACTCATAAGAAGCCTGTTTTAATAATGGTTAATGCCCGTGTCGAGCGATTGATTGGCGATGGAGCTTTAATAGATTTCTTGCCATAGCAGGAAAAGAATAGCTGATGCAGGGTAAAAATACAGCAACTTCGCCTTTGAAATGTTTCGCTTCCCGAAGGACTCTGCTATACTATGAAGTAGTTAGGTAAGGAGAGTTGGAATTGAAATGACAGATGAAGAACGACAAAAGATTAATAGAATTCCTTTAATGCTCGTACTTATATCCGGTGCGTTTGTAGCTATTTTGAATCAAACCCTGCTGGCTACCGCGCTTCCGCATATAATGAATGATTTGAATGTGGATGCCAACAGGGCGCAATGGCTGCAGTCGATCTTTATGCTTGTAAATGGGGTTATGATTCCCATCAGTGCTTTTTTGATTGAACGGTTTACGACAAGAGGTTTATTTATAACAGCGATGGGATTATTTTCTTTTGGGACACTAATCTGTGCCCTGGCTCCAACCTTTGAAATGCTGCTTGCAGGTCGTGTTTTCCAAGCTTCCGGGGCAGGAATCATGATGCCATTAATGATGACAATCCTTTTTCTCGTTTATCCTGTCGGAAGCCGCGGGAAAGCAATGGGATATTTTGGACTGGTTATTGCATTTGCGCCGGCTATCGGTCCGACCTTGTCAGGGTATCTGGTTGAAAATTTCCATTGGAGCAGCTTGTTTTATGTTGTACTGCCAATTGCGATTATGGATTTGATTATTGCCTATTTTATCCTGAAAAATATCACGAAACAAACATTTCCGAAAGTGGATATTCTGTCCATTATTTTATCTACGCTTGGATTCGGTGGGCTGTTATATGGTTTCAGTATCGCGGGAAATATAGGATGGATGGCAACGGGGACAATTACCTCGCTTATTGTCGGGGCTATAACGGTGACGATATTTATTTACAGACAGCTGCATATGAAAATACCTATTTTGAATTTCCGGATATTCCGCTACAAAACATTTACGTTAGCCACTTCGATTGGAATGATTTCCTTTTTATCCATGATTGGCGGTGCCATTATTCTGCCGATTTATATGCAGAATATGCTGGGCTTTACTGCGCTTGAATCAGGGCTGATGCTGCTTCCGGGTGCAATATTAATGGGCATCATGAACCCGGTTAATGGTACCTTGTTTGATAGATTTGGCGGGAGATGGCTGCTTACGATCGGTTCTTTTGGAGTCGTTATTACTACGTTTATGTTTACAAACCTCGATGATTCTACATCCTTTCTTTATTTGACCGCTGTCAACGCATTTCGGATGCTATTCATTTCCATGATTATGATGCCTTCCACGACAGCAGGGTTAAATGCTTTGCCGGAAGAAGTACTTCCGCATGGCACGGCAATGAATAACACATTAAGGCAAATAGCCGGCGCTGTCGGAACAGCGATGCTTGTGTCGGTAATGACCTATCAGGCAATCCCCGGAGAAGGTATAGCTGGAGAAATACATGGTGTAAATGTATCCTTTACGGTGGCTTCTATTATAGGTGCAGCCGGATTTGTTACTTCTTTGTTTATCAGGGATACGAAACATGTTGAGCAGGCTGGAGGTGAGTAGGAATAACGGTAAAGAAGGTCTTTGTAGAGCTTTTAATGCTATAAACTAATTTTTAAAAGCAGAAAGAGATAATACTTGATAAGAAATGATGTGAAGAAGGCGTATTATATTCTTTAACATCAGCTTTTTCATAATAATTTCGTTTTAATAATCGATCATTTCGAGCTGTGCTTGGGAATAGGACTTCAACAATAAGATCTGGAGAACCACATTTTTGATTTCGTCATTTATTTTTATTTATAAAATAATGGCTACTTCCATTATAAAAGTTAGCACAGTTCTGGACAGGGGCTGTGCTAACTTTTATTGTCTCAAAAAGAATCTTTACATTAGTCTTGTGGTTCTGAGGGAGTTGAGATATTCTGTAATGCCTGTTCTGCCTCGTTGGCATATTGATTACTTTCTGCCAGATCTCCTAAGGCAACCATTCCAACTATTTGTCCGTTTTCGGTTATCGGCAACCGGCGAATTTGTTGCTGTGCCATTAATTCTGCTGCTTGATGAACATCCATATCAGGGGTACCTTGCACAATTTGCTGTGCTGTCATAACCTGTGATACTGGTGTTTGAGCATCTTCTCCTTGTGCTGTCGTACGAAGGGAAATATCGCGATCCGTTACAATTCCAACCATTTGTCCACTGTTATTTATTACCGGTATAGATCCAATATTATATTGACTCATTAACGCTGCTGCTTCCTGTGCGGTTTGTGTTTCGTTAACTGTAAAAACATTCGATGTCATGATATCTCTTAGTTGTGCCATGAAATTACCTCCAACTTACCATTTTTCTTCTATTACGGATAACCGTCCGTAAAACTCCCGTTTAATGAAGTTTCGTATTATATGATGAGGAATATGAATGAAAGTATTAGTGGTAACTTTTTCCGTTTTAATCAAACATTTGATTAATCTAAAATTTGATATAAAGTGAAGCTTCGTTCAGTGGGGAGAAGAATCTCCATTGAAACGTTAGTACACAAGGACATGACCTGAAGGCCCTTGAACCAATCGGACCGTTTTTGGCTGCCCACTTAGAATTTTTGATCTTCTTCTATTCTTGAAATGGGAGTCACACAGCCAGTTACTCTGCGGTAAATTTAGATGTACGTAAACGGGACAGTTTCGTTCAGCAAGTACAAAAAGGTATAATAGATGAAGAGAAAATGAACTACTTACCGATAGGAGTAAAATGCATATGAAAACTAAATCGGAAAGCCTTCTTTTAAGAAAATTAACCGCAACCTTTGTTACGACCATATTTTTTTCAATGCTATTCGTTTTTGTTTATTTTAATAGTGGATTTGAATTTGCATATCATCGGGGATCCCAATTTATCAGCTGGTTCCTTGTTTATGCTCTGTATATTGGGATGATTATCCTGATTTATGGAAACGTTGTAGCCATGACGATAGAGTGCCTGCAAAGAAAATGGTTTCGTCAACATGATTGGCTGTATGTGCTCATTCTTGGTTTTTTTGGTCTGGTTAACGGGGTGTTATTTCAAGATGGAATGGCTGCCTTATACGGAGCATTAGCCGCCATAATCTATGGGATTTTTGATAAATGGTTATATAGAAGAAAAGAACAGGAAAAGAGCGTTAAACCGTTTTTGATTATACCAGTCGTTTCTATTGTAGTATGTTGGGGTTACTTAGAATTAACCTCTCCTCCGGTGCCTCCGTTTGAAAAAGAGGATGCTGTTGATTTTGCAACGTCTGGTGAAGGAGCGGTAACAGATGAATTTCCCAATTACATTGGACAATGGGAGGGTACGATGGAAGGTTACCAAGTTACAAAAGAAACGGCTGTGGAAGAAATTGGAGATGAAGTTTTTATAGTTACCTTTACAAAGCATTGGAAAAAGGGGGATGAGATGGGTACTTGGACATCCTCTTATAAAGTTGACAGACAAAGCAGGACTCTTCTTTGCATGGAAGGCGATATGCCATCGTATGACACAATCGGTTATTAATATAGAATGAAGCTTTAGGAGATGCTTACGGGATGATGCAATTAGTCCCTGGTGAATGAAAATAAATTTTCATTGGAATTTTTGAATGGTGGAGAAATGTTAGACGGAATGCTGCCACCGATTGTTCAATCTGCCATAGACATTCTTACGTCTGAAAAAGAACTAAGCAGAGTGAAAAAGTGTGAAGGTGATCCATGTGGCTGGCTGTTTTTGGATACAAGCCGCAATCGCAGCAGACGCTGGTGTTCAATGGCAGACTGCGGGAACCGTGCAAAAGCAAAGCGATTTTATCATAATAAAAAATAATAATTTTTAATGTAGCGTTATTTTAATTCAAATGGTACAAATCTACATCTTGGCTGATATTAGCTGAATAAAGAGACTTGAATTAGAAGGCCATTATGATTTTAAAATTTGGGTTGAAAGCCCAAGAGAATGAAGGTTAACCAGAGGTATTGAGCGTAATGGAGAGCAAAAGCGTCCTTTATGGGAAGAACTTTGGATGCAAGCTGAGGAATTATACATGAAGACCCAAAAGCCGATGGATAGAGTCGATTTAATAATTGATGGTACGGGCAGAGATTCTAACATTCGAGATTTAGAAGTTCATGCTATAAAAGTATCAACCTCATTATTTTAAAATAGCTGGAGTGATAAAATAAGAGGAGATTTATACGGTAATCAAATTCGTTTAAACATTTAAATTAGAAAATAGGGTGGTGAGATGAAATGAGGGAGCTATTAGAATTACTCCGCATAGTATTTATTTTTGGAATACTGGGTGCACTGGGCTGGGGAATTGCAGGAAACATTTATAAGATTAATGAAGAAGCGGAAACGTATTCGTGGCTTGGCGCAATAGCCATTTTATTACTACTTTTTGTTTTATATCGGAATAAGTTGCAATTTTCAGGATGGTATCAAGGAAAAGGTAAAGTGAAACTTCCAAAGTCTGTTTCAAGAACACTGATTTTAAGTTCTATTGTGCTGCTCATATCGCCATTTGTATTAGGTTTTTTATTGAACTAACGGCTGCAATTGTTCAAAAAAGCAATTCATTTCCACATTCAAGAGAATTTTTTCAGGGAGGCTGAAACGAATTAGGATAACATTCGTCTAATTTAGTAAAGAGGAGAGGCGCTTATGAAAAAGCTATTCCTTTTTATTCTACTCATTTTTTCTTTAAGTGCGTGCAGCAAAATGGAAACAAATACAATGGAATCGAATCACATAGAGTCTGTTGCAAGGATGCCGGATGACTTTGATTTTTCCGTTCAATTTGGTGTGGGGAAAAATAATGAAATTAATACTGTGGAAGGTACAGTGACGAAGGATTTAATAGCAGATGGAACAGTAACCGCAGAGATGACCTTAACAGAGGAAGAAATGAAAGCTATTTATGAAAAAATGAAAGAAATAAACATAGTCGAAACGAAAGAATTTACTCCTGAACCTGTAAACGGTACGATGTGTATGCAAGAGCCCCATGAAGAAGATGAGTGGAAAATTGCTGTTAACGGAGAAATAATAGTTCATTCTGTTTCCGGGGCTTATTGTGATCCAACTGATGATACGAAGCAATTAATGGAATTACGTAATTATGTATTTAGCGTTGTCAGGGGAAAGGAAGAATACAAAGTGTTATCAAATGCCAGGGGAGGTTATGAATAAAAGGTATATTTCTTTTATGATCCAGCAGGATTGCGGCTGCTTTTGTTATTGAACCAACTTTCAGTGCAGAAATATTTTATGATGCAGTACTACTAGGGAATATTTGTATAATGAATTTTGAGGAAGGTGATTACTTTGAATAATAAAAGTTCTTCAAAGCTGGAAAAGTAGTTGATAGAAAAAATATTTTTGAGGTGGAAGGTAATCTGGAAGCAATGAGATTTTGCAGTATAAAATTGCTTTAGGTATTTTTGATACATTCGTTTGTTTGTTGAATTTATAGAAATTGGAAGAGAAGCATCCTTTAGTAGAGAATTGAAGAGTGAGGGTAAGGATTATTTGGAAGCAACTAATATCCAGGTATTCATAAAAAAGTGAGTAACCTGCCTGTTTTGGTGTGTGAAAGCCAAGTATTGTAAAGTGTGTTCAACTAAGGCATAAACTATGCTGGCATATTTGTCTATATAACCTATACCAAAAGCGGAAAAGGAACTTAACTAAGAGATAGAAGAATGTTGCCATAGCTATCTATTCGCTATAGGCAATAGAAAAAATAAAAAAAGGGTTGATTTTTAGTTTGATAGTATGATATATTTCTTCTTGTGCTTTTAAAAAGCGATAGCGATTAAGAAAGCATTAAAAAAAATTATTGACAATGTTTTTGAAACATGATATATTAGTTTGGTCGCTGCTTTTAAAAACGACAAAGAAATTGCTCTTTGAAAACTGAAC
>NZ_VIYG01000003.1 GCF_009389585.1 Oceanobacillus sp. CFH 90083
CCTTAGAAGTGGATTATGAAGATGATTGAGGGGAAAATTTGAAAATGCAGGAAATGAAAGAGGGCGGTTTAGCCCTCTTTTTTTGCACTTTACTAGACGTATAAAAGATTTAAGGAGTAAAATGTAAAGACAAAAAAATTAAATTCTCAAAAAGACAAGGGAATTTATTTTTTCTAACGCAGAAGCGTTTTATACGTTGAAAAAGGGGGTAATTAAGAATAAGTAAATGTTTGAGAAGGGATCGATTAGGAGGATTTTTTATGAAGAAGGTTACATTATTTATCAGCGAAGGCAGTCAGTCATCGGATAAGGTAAAAGCATTTCTGGATAAAAATGATGTTACCTATGAACTAAAAAACGTAACCAAAAACAAAGCATATTTAAAAGAATTACAGGAAATGAAAGTATTTGGGACACCAACACTTTTTATTGACGGTAAAAAAATAGAAGGAAACCAAGAAAATAAAATTCTTTATGAATTAGGATTAGCTAGTAATTCAAGTGATGATATGTTTTCTTTTGAAAATGTGTTTCGATATTAAATAGAAGGTATGCACATAGAAGCTTTCATTTGCATAAAATGGTAGTAATTTAAAGCTTAAAAGGGCAAAAGAAGGTGAGAGATGTGCAATATCAGGAACCATACCAAAGAAATGAACCCTCTAACGAATGGATTGGAAATAATCCTTATGTACCTGTTTCTTCAAATATAAATCAGCGTAATACAAGGCAAGAGCTTACTCCATATGATTTATTTTCAAAGCCGGAATTGCCAACCCAGTATATAATGTCTCAGCAGCAAATCCAGTCGCAATCAGGGATGGGAGCTGGCGGTGCAACGGAGAATAATCCGTTTAATTTTGACACAATGATTAGCAAGGTAAGTCAATTGGCAAGTACTTATCATCAAGTTTCCCCTATTGTCAAACAATTTAGTACGTTTGTAAAAGGATTTATGTAGTATACATCGATTAAATCTAGAAATGATAAGGTTAACCTCCTAAACGTAACAGTCATAGGAGGAAAAACTTATGAAGTTTTATTTTGTAAAGGGAGTAGAAATCATGATTGGATGTTTAATTATTCATGGGTTTACGGGAGGGCCCTATGAAGTGGAACCATTGGCAAATTATTTAAGAGACAGTACGGATTGGCATATTGAGGTGCCCACCTTGCCGGGACACGGCACAGAATTAAATTTGGAAGATGCTTCTTATGAAAGATGGATTCAAGCGGCAGAAGAACAGCTTCAAACACTTATTGAACAGTTTGACACCATTTATGTTATCGGTTTTTCCATGGGCGGAATGATTGCCTCTTATTTAGCTGCAAAATATGAAATAGCTAAGCTTGTACTATTAGCCACATCTGGTAAATATTTATCCTTCAAACAGCTCAGTTTAGACGTTGCCGGCGTCATTGGTGACGGATTACGCGGACATCTAAAGGAAAATCAATTATTTAATCATTATAAAAAGAAGATGGGTGTTGTGCCATTAAAAGCGCATATTGAATTTATGAGGCTGGTTCGATTTACAAGAAAATATCTGGACAAAGTGAATGCTCCCGTATTAATTGTTCACGGACAGCTTGATGGGATGGTTCCTTATAAAACAGCATACTATCTGGATAAGGAAATTCACTCTGAGAAAAAAGAAGTTGTTTTCTTTGAGAGATCGAAGCACTTAATTTGCCTGGGAACAGACAAAGACACATTAAACAATATGGTTTATGATTTTCTGACGGAATCATCTGCATAAAGAATGCTGGGAGCTTTGTCCCAGCATTCTTTATTACACTTTAAGAAAGTTTTGATGGGGCGAGTAATCACAGTCCCCAACTAAGGCAATCCTGCGTCTTTCAGGCTTGGCCAGGTTTTCTTTATTTTTTAAAGAAGGAAATAACAAGCGCACCTTCTCCGCCGTAAGTTGAAATAAGCGGACCGGTTTCTTCTAAAATAGCATCATAAAAGGCGTATTTGCTGCGAATTTTTTCAAGGACGTCCATTGCTCTTTCTTTATCCCGGCAATAGGTCATGGTAATAATTTTATTCTCCGTATCCTGAGTATATTCTCCGATTTGATCAATGAATCGTTTTAAAGATTTCTTTTCTCCACGTACTTTTTCTGAAACATCAATAGCACCTTCATCTGTTGCCTTCATAAGCAATTTTATATTTAAAGTTTTTGCAATCTTTCCCTTTATTTTTTCTAAGCGGCCACCCAAAACAAGGTTATCCAAGCTTTTTAATACAAATAAAGTAGCAGTTTGTTCAATGCGTTCTGTTAAATGGCTGACAAGCTCAGTAAATTGGCAGCCTTCCGCTATTTTCTTGTTCGCTTCATGCAACAGCAGGCATATACCGCAGGAAGCAGTTTTTGTGTTAAGTACTTCAATAATACGCTCAGGCTCATCCTCTAACAGCATCTGTTTTGCTGCTACGGCATTCGCATAGGTACTGCTTATTTCACCAGATATACTTAGCATCAGAATTTGCTTATCAGACGGGATTTTTTTATAAGCTTCATAAAAATCAGAAGGACTCGGTGCGGATGACCGGGGCAGCTCGCCTAATTTCTTTACTTTCTGATGAAATGATTCAATATTCATTGTTTGCCCGCATGTATATTGACCGTCACTAAAATGGAGATACAATGGAACGATTTCTACATGAAGCTTGTCTTTTAAGATGAGGGGCAGATCAGCAGAGCTGTCTGTCATTAATTGTATTGTCATGGATTCACCTGCTTATTGAGTATGGATTTATTTATGATTCTTTGTTGAAATGGTAATGCTGTTTTTTCGTGATGTACTAAGGATAAATAGAAATAATCCAAATACAATAATGGTTCCTCCAAGAAACTGCGCCCATGTTGGCGTTTCATTTAGTATAAGAAACGCAAGAATGCTTGCACCAATTGGTTCAAACACCATTGCCATGGAAATCGTGGATGTACTTAACCATTTTAACGACCAATTGAAAAGAGAATGTCCTAAAAAGGTCGGTATAATTGCAAAAGCAATAAAAATCCACCAGTGATTGGCTGGGTAAGAAAAGAAATTTTCCTGTCGAATCAGATTAAACAGTGTTAAGATGATGGCGCTGATACTGTAGACAACAAATGTATAGGTAATTAATGAAACGTTTTTTCGTACATGCTGGCCAGATAAAAAATAAATGGTTACAGCAATTGCCCCGAGTAAAGCAAGCATGTCCCCGTACAGTACACCGCCAGACAATTGAAAATCCCCGGAACCTATAATCAATCCGCCAAGCAACACGATAAATATACTGATGATAGCTCCCGATGAAAAACGTTCTCCAAAAATAAAGTAGGTTCCGATAAAGGCCAATATTGGCTGGAGCGATATGAGCACTACACTGCTGGCGACAGAGGTGTAATTTAATGATTCAAACCACAAAATAAAATATAAGGCAAGAAAAGTTCCAGCAAGGATGGAAAGCCGCCAATTTTTTGCAGAGATAAGTTTAAGCTCATGTTTATAATGAACTAAGATAAAAGGTAATAAGAGTAAAACAGCAAATAAGAGACGATAGTTGGCTATAATGGAAGCAGATGCTTCGGTTGCTAGCCGGACGAAAATTGCTGATGTAGATATAGAAAAAACCCCAATAACAACTGCAGCTTTAGGGTTGAATGCGGACTGACGCATGATGATAACTCCCTTTTCACATTTTCAGCATGATATATTTTTTAGATATAAGAAGGCATAAAATTATTCATGAATGCATCCTTATTCAGAAATAGCAACGTCCAGCACGGAGGCTCAGGTCTCTATTTAAAATAAAGCTTTAGAATTCCTGGTGCATACGCATACATAACTAATTATATTTTACCACGTTACGAAAAAAAAATCATTTTAATTTGTGGACTAGCTATCTGAAGCATAAATATGGTATGATAAGGGAAGCATTTTTTGGAGGCCTCTTACCTTAAAATTGGTTATGCCTTTTTTGTACTTTAAACGTTGAGAATGAATACGCACTGGAAATACGTTATTCGTTTAATTGCTGATGTGGAGTGAAATGTTCATTCAATCAGCAATTTTTAGGTAGTAAATCAGTAAATAAATTGAATTTATATAAAAGCAGGGTATAGTAACAGACTCTCTGCTTCTTTTTCCAAGGAACTCAGGAATTTTACTGGTTTGTATAATAAGATGAAAAGTATGAGAAACTCTTTATAAGGCCTCTTTTGCAATAAAAAATAAAAAGGAGTCGACGATTACGTGACTAAATTTAATGAACTAGGTGTTTCTGCGCCAATAATGAAAGCTTTAGAAGAAATGGGGTTTGAAGAAGCAACTCCTATTCAGGCAGAGACGATTCCATATGCGCTGGAAGGTTATGATGTGATTGGACAAGCGCAGACAGGGACAGGGAAAACCGCTGCATTCGGTATTCCTTTGATTAATAAGGTTAATCCTAAGCTGAGAAAGGTACAAGGCTTAATTGTTGCACCTACGCGTGAACTTGCTATTCAGGTAGCAGAAGAGATTAACCGTCTATCTAAATTCAAGCGTATCCGTGCACTTGCAATCTTCGGCGGATCGCCAATGGACCGCCAGATCCGTGCATTAAAAGACGGCCCGCAAATTGTAGTAGCAACACCGGGACGTTTAATGGATCATATGCGCCGTAAAACGATTCGTATCGATGAGGTGCATACAGCTATTCTTGATGAAGCGGATGAAATGCTTAACATGGGCTTCATCGATGATATCCGTGAAATTTTAAAAGGTATTCCAGAAGACAGGCAAACATTGCTTTTCTCTGCAACGATGCCAAAAGAAATTCGCGATATTGCGACAACGCTTATGAAAGAACCAAAAGAAGTAAAAGTAAAAGCGAAAGAAATGACAGTAGAGAATATTGATCAATATTTCATTGAAATTCCAGAGAAATTCAAGTTTGAAACATTAAATAATCATCTGGATATCAATTCTCCTGAATTAGCTATCGTTTTTGCCAGAACGAAAAAACGTGTAGATGAGATTACAGAAGGACTTCAGGCAAGAGGTTATCGTGCAGAAGGAATTCATGGAGACTTAACACAGGGCAAGCGTATGTCTGTACTAAATAAATTTAAGCAGGGACGTGTAGATGTACTTGTTGCAACAGATGTAGCAGCACGGGGACTGGATATTTCCGGTGTAACGCATGTTTACAACTTTGATATCCCGCAGGATCCTGAAAGCTATGTTCACCGTATTGGAAGAACTGGGCGTGCAGGTAAAACAGGGGAAGCTATTTCCTTTATTACACCAAGAGAGATGGCTCACTTAAGCCTGATTGAAAAAACAACAAAAAGTAAAATGAAGCGCCTAACACCGCCTACTAATCAGGATGCACGACGCGGACAACAGCAAGTAACTATTGATAAAATGAAAAAGGCAATTGATCAAAAAGATTTGAAGCCTTACTTTGATGCTGCGAAGGAATTATTAGATGATCATGATTCTGTTACAGTTATTGCTGCTGCCATCAGCATGATGACAAAGGAAAGACGTGATACACCTGTACGCATCTCTTCAGCCGCACCAATTAGTGTTAAAAAAGCGAAGAGCTCAAAAGATAATAACCGCCGTAATAACAATAAGCGCTATTATGGAGGCCGTGGGCAGGGCGGACGTAACCAAGGCGGCAGAAGTCGTAATAAAGGCAAAGGGAACTTCCAGCGTAAAAGAAGAGATGACCGTTAATTAACTATAAGCAAATAAAAAACATGGAGTGTAGTTCATAGAACATTCTCCATGTTTTAATCTGTACATGAAAGAGAAACTTTTAGCAAGGTTGTGATGGGGCGAGTAATCGCAGTCCCAAAAGAAGCATTCACCTAAAGGATAAGTGAGTGCTTCTTTTTATTAGGTATTTTCTTATTCAGAGAGCTCGGATAGGGCATCTTGATCAGCAATAATTGTTACATTTGCATGCTCTTGCAAAATAGAGGCCGGGAAATCCTCTGTTACAGGCCCATTCACTAATTTTGCTAACGCTTCTGCCTTCTGTGAACCGGATACTAAGAGAATAATCCCCTTGGACTGCATAATAGAATCAATCCCCATCGTAATTGCTTGGAACGGTACGTTATCAATAGAGTCAAAGAAGCGGGCATTTGCTTGTCGAGTGGATTCATCCAGGTCAACAATATGGGTTTGGATGGAGAATGGTGTGCCAGGCTCATTAAAACCGATATGCCCATTCAACCCAATCCCTAGAATTTGAATGTCGACGCCGCCAGCTTGTTGGATAGCATTGTCATATTGGCTGCATTCTTCCTGTAAATCACTGGCATCTCCATTTGGCAGGTTTGCCTGCCCGCTATTGATATCAATATGGTCAAATAAAAGGTGGTGCATATAATAATGATAACTTTGATTATTATCTTTGGTGAGTCCGACATATTCGTCTAAATTGAAGGTTGTGACATCTTTAAAAGAAACATTCCCCTCTTTATATGCTTGAATAATTTCCTTATACAGTCCTTCTGGTGTTGAACCGGTTGCTAAGCCAAGTACACTGTCTGGTTTCTCATTCACCTGATTAATCAATTTTTGGGCAGCCAGCTGGCTCATATCTTTGTAGTTTTCTGCTTTGATAATATTCATTTATATTCCCCCTTGTAAACGTTTATAAACAGACTGCATTACTTATCTTCATTGTACAATTTCTAAAATGCTTCTGCCACTGCTTGTACATGGGTTCCGGCAATAATACGCAAGTTATTTTTGCTTACCTGCTGAAACCGGGAACGCCGATCTTTTTAATAGATTTCAAGACAGCAACCCGAATATTGGCTAAAAAAATTGTCAACCTAAGGACCAGCTCCCGGATTGCAATCGGTAACATCAGAGGCTTACCAAGATTTTGTAATTATTTCAATATGATTTGTATCCTCCCTCAGATTTTATTCACTACCATTATAGCCATATGAAATAAAATTTGTACATACATTTTTTGAAATGTAGGTATAATACCCTTATTTTTTCATAGAATAATTATTTTTTATTAATTTGTAATAACAAATATATAGAAGTATTTTGCTATAACAATAAGAATTAACATGCTTCTTTACTGAATATTAATATCCACTATGAAATTTGTATTACTTGTTATGACATTTGATTTGCTCTTGTTTAAGAAGAATGAGGCTGAGGACAGGCCAACGGAAAGCAAAGTTTTCAGGTCGGATATTCACACCACCCTTGTTCAGAATTTGCCAGGTTAAATACTTTTGCTCCAGTTTCATTTCGAATGATTCATTTCATAAATAGGTTCAAATACCACTGAATCAGGGGATCTCCCAGGAAATAAGTGAGTATAGCCCCCAAAGCAATGAAAGGTCCAAAGGGGAAAGGGGTATTCCGCTGAATCGTACCAAAACGAAGTAAAATACTCCCTATGAATGCTCCTGAAATACAGGCCAGCAGAAAAGTGGCAATAATTTGAGGGAATCCTAATACAATTCCGAGTACCGCCATTAATTTCATATCCCCGGCTCCCATTCCTTGTCTATTCCATAAGATGACAGTAAAAATAATCAGAAACCCGGCAAGTCCTCCTGCTGCTAGAGCCCACCAAGGCTCCAGCGGCTTTATCATCCGTAAGAGAATAAAAACAGGAAGAAAAAAAGCTAATAGCTTATCAGGAATGACCATATAATTGATGTCGGTGATGATAATGATAATTAACAGGGATATAAATAAAAGAGAAAGAAGCAGTTCGGCAGGAGAGCCTGCCTGCATATAACAGAGAGCAAAGAGGAAGCCAGTGGAAGCTTCTGTCAACGGGTATAAAGAAGAAATTTGCCAGTGGCATTTTCGGCACCGGCCTTTTAGCAGAAGATAAGATAGAATGGGGATGTTATCGTACCAGGTGAGCTGATAGCCGCAGGAAGGACATTTCGAGCGTTCGCTGATAAATGGTATTTTTTGCGGGAGACGAATTCCAATAACCATAAAAAATGAACCAAAGATGATTCCAAACAGGAAAAAGATTAATGCAGTGCAGATTTCCATCAGATGAAGAAGCCTCCTTAATTTAATTTGAGGATAATTTCGGGGTGCTCTTATTATAGCACAAAGATACACTCGTTTTGTATGTCGCAGTGATTTTTATGCAAAATAAAAAGCCGGTCATGAAAATATCACGTCCAGCTCTTTGTTTTTACGAAAGCCTACAAAATATTTGCCTGTCCCAATAACCATAAAATAGCGATAATGCCAACAATAATCCAGAGCATATTTTTTCGGATAGCATCTGGCATTTTCTTTTTCTTATTCCAGCGATTTGGATCAAATTGTGGACTATTGTCATCATCTGCATATTTTCTCTTTCGCGGACGAGGCCGTGCCCAGGGTGAATAACTTTTCACACCAGCTAAGAGAAGCGGGGCATAGATAAAGCCGCTGAAAAAGCCAAATAAATGTCCTAATACACTAATATTGCTTCTTACAAAGGTCATGATTAGTGCGATAACTACAATTACACCAATGATTTGCCTGCTGGATTGATCGATTAAATCCTGACGGAAAACAAGCATATAGACATAGATTCCAAATAAACCAAAAATGGCTCCGGATGCACCTAAATGTGCATAGCTGGGTGATTCGATAAAGTAAATACCAACATTTGCAGTAGCAGCTGTTCCGATATAAGCTAAAATAAATTTAACTTTACCGAGCATTTGTTCAAGCGCAGGGCCGAATAATACCAGTGAAAAGGAATTAAACAGCATATGCATAACCCCGGCATGAAGAAAAATAGGGGTAAATATTCTCCACCATTCTCCTAGTCCAATCCAAAAGTTAACACCCAGCCCTAAGTCTCTAATAGTAGCACCAATCCGTAAGCTTAAAAAATCAATGATAAACCAAAGAAGTATATTAATCCCGACAATGATTGTGACAACGGGATATAATTGAAAAAATTCTTTTATGCTCCGTTCTGTTCTGATAAACATATTGTTCCTCCCATAGGCAAAGCTTTTAAAATGAATAAGTTGTCCTTTATAATATAATAAGAAATAAAATTGATTATGACCATTAAAAAGGTATACCTAGACATGAAAAAACTTTTAGGAGAAGTGAAAATGATACTTGGAATCGGCGTTGACATTGTGGAATTAAAAAGAATTAAGCGGCTGCTGGAAAAAAATAACCGTTTTTTACAGCGTATTTTAACGGAGGCAGAGCAGGACAAAGCAATGGATTTAGCTAATCATCGGCGTGTGGAATATGTGGCAGGGCGTTTTGCTGCTAAAGAGGCTTTGGCTAAAGCGAACCGGACAGGAATAGGAAAATTGAGCTTTCAACAAATCGAGATCCGTAATAATGCAGGCGGAGCACCAGAAATGCAGGTAGAAGGGATGGAGGATGTCCATATCCATTTGTCTATATCTCACAGCAGAGAGTATGCTGTTGCGCAGGTTTTATTAGAGAAGCGGTAGAATCAGAAAGAAAATAGATCTCGGTAATGCATAAACCCATAGTTTGTCTCATATATTTTATTGCGGTAGGAGGGAACGAATTTGTATATTGTTACCGCGGAAGAAATGTACAAGATTGACCGGGAAACCATGAACACGACTGGACTTGATGGAAAGATTCTCATGGAGAATGCAGGTAGAGAAGCAAGCAGGGAAATAGGAAAGCGGATATCTAAAGAAGATAAGGCAGTTATTTTGATTGGGAGCGGAAATAATGGCGGAGATGGTTTTGTCATTGCCCGTGTACTTACAGGAGCAGGTTATCCTGTCAAAGTGATCCAGGTTGCAGCCGATGAAAAAATTACAGGCGATGCGGCTTATCATAAGGAGGTTTATCGTCAATTTGGCGGCCATTTGGAGCATTACCATGAAGAGGCAGCAGGTGCGATTTTACGGGAAGCGGACGTAATTATTGATACGATGCTTGGTATCGGTGTTCGTGGCGAATTAAGAGGAGATATATTAACTGTAACCAGACAAGTGAACGAACAGGATGCGTATGTTATATCTGTTGATGTACCGAGCGGTCTGCCTGCAGAGGAAGGCACTCCTGTTTTTCAGGCAATCAAGGCTGATGCAACAATTATGATTGGTGCGATCAAACAATCTGCCGTCTGTCAGCACACATCTTCCTATTACGGAGAGTGGGTGTTAGCTGATATCGGTTTTCCTGAGAAACTCCTTCAGACGCATACGAAAAAGCGTCTGTGGACGACATCCAGCTTTCAGGAATCTTTTCCAAAGCGGAAAGTGAATTCACACAAAGGAAATTATGGGAGAGGGCTGATTATCGGCGGCAGCGAGCCGATGCCAGGAGCTGTTCTTATGGCGACAAGGGCTGCTTTACGGACCGGGACAGGGGTATTAACGACAGCATCAGTCAAAAATGTGATTTCCCTGATTGCGGGAAATAGTCCTGAGGCCATGTATATTTCTACATCAGAAGCAAATGGTTGTATCGCCGGAATAGATAATATTGAACTGTCACGCTTTGATGCGGTTGCTGTCGGAGTAGGGCTGGGAAGAAATGAAGAAACGACAAAAGGGATTTTTCCATCATTATTCCAGTTTGAAGGACCAATCATTATAGATGCGGATGGTCTTTATCATTTAAAAGCATATTTAGAAAATGTCAAGTCAAGACAAGCTCCTGTTGTCTTAACGCCACATCCGGGTGAATTCGCCGCTTTACTGGATATAGCTGTATCTGATTTACTGATGGAGCCTTTCAGGTATTGTAGAGAATTTGCAACGTACTTTAACTGTTATCTTGTCTTAAAAGGAAAGCATACCATTATTACAGATCCGGAGGGTAACCAGACAGTGGAATCGAGCGGGAACCCGGGACTTGCCAAAGGCGGCAGCGGGGATGTGTTGGCTGGTATGATTTTAGCAATGATCATGCAAAGCAAATCTATTTTTACAGGGATAAATAATGCTTGCTTCTTGCACGGAAAATCTGCAGACTTATTAGTTCAGGAAAAACACTCGGAGCAGGATCTGCTGGCAGGAGATGTCATAGAAGGTATCCCGAAAGCAATCCGTACATTTTCTTAAAAACGGTAAGAAAAGGATCTTCTAAAACCGCCCACGTCGTGTGGGCAACGCAGAAGCCACCACAAATGTTTTCGGTGGGGCGAGTAATCGCAGTCCCATCCTGTGGAAGTTCGTTCCCTTTGTTAAATGAGATAAGGGAGATATGCTAATGTTAAATAGACGTTTTTTCAGTGTTGTTTTCCTATTAGGAGCATTGAGTTTGTTACTGGCAGCCTGTGGTGAAAAATCGCAGGAAGATGTTGTGGAAAAATTGCAGGAAACTGTTACAGAATTAGAGGCTTATAAAGCAACAGCGGATATGACGATGAATACAGGTGAGCAGGAGCAAACTTTTTTAATTGATATTTGGTATCAGGCCGATGACCAGTATCGGGTAAAGCTTGAAAATGAAGCGGAGCAGAATGAAAGTCAAGTTATCTTAAAAAATATGGATGGTGTCTTTGTATTAACACCGGCATTGGAGAAAAGCTTTAAATTCCAGTCCGAATGGCCGGAAAATAGCAGCCAGCCTTATTTATTTCAATCACTTGTAAATGATGTTATTAATGATCCGGAGGCACAATTTGAAACAACAGAAGATCATTATATTTTTAGAACAAAAACAAATTACCAAAGCAACAATAATTTACCAGCTCAAGAAATTTACTTTGATAAGTCCAGCTTTACACCAGTGATGGTCAATGTATTAAATCAAGATGCGGAGCCGCTGGTCAACGTAACTTTTCATGGCTTTGATTTAGATGCAACGTTCGCTGAAGATGATTTTTCTATGGAGAAAAATATGGAGCAGGAAACAGGCGGGGAAAGCTCTAATGCAGATGAAGGAGAAGAAGCAGTAGCAACAGCGGCGCAGGAAGTTCGTGAGCTATATCCTACATTTACAGCCGGGGCAGAGCTGGCAGAGAAGCAAGAGGTTTCCTTAGAGGATGGAGAGCGTATTATTACAACCTTTGAGGGAGAGAAAAACTTCACGCTTGTCCAGGAAATTAGAGATACGGCTCCAGTAAGTTCAGCACCGGAAGTAGTGGATGGAGATATTGTAAATCTTGGTGCAACTGTCGCGGCTTTAGAGGGTAATACTTTAAAGTGGAGCTATCAGGGGGTTGACTATCAGCTGGCAAGTACAGAGCTGACAAAAGAAGAAATGATTGAGGTAGCGCAATCTGTCCAGGGACAATTAATAAAGTGATCATATGCATGAAACAAAAGCAGGCTTCCGAAAATAAGAGCCTGCTTTTGTTTGTCCTATTTCCAGCACAGAGGTATGATTTTAACATAATGGCATATAATTAATAGACAGGTATTTAATTCATTAAATGCAATTTATATAAAATGTACGCATAATACAGCGAAATAGTGAAAAATATCCATTCTCACTATGTTAATTATAATAAATACCATCAAATTTAAGGTTTAAAACGACAAATTTACATGATTTTTTTACAAATTCGCCATAACCCCTTTGCAAAAGTAGGCTCACAATGCTATCATGTTATTAAATTGAATAACGAACGTTAATTGTTGGCGGGGGTGCTTGGCTTTGGCTGAAAATAAAGAAGAAATTTTAGTGAAAATACCGAAAAATTTACTAAGCGAGGTGGATGGGTTAATGAAATATGAGAATGGTTCCGACTTAAGCGATTTTATTTGTGAAGCAACTCAAATTTATTTAAACCATAAAAAAGAAGAACACCTCCAGCGTTTTCATGAAACGATGCAGCGTGGGTATGAGGAAATGGCAAGAATTAATCTAACGATTGCTTCAGAGGCTTTTCAAGCTGAAGAGGAGGCTGAAATAACTCTAGAGCGCTCTGTGATCGGGGTGTAACACTTGTGATCGTTCAAAGAGGCGAGGTTTATTTTGCTGACTTATCCCCTGTGGTTGGCTCGGAACAGGGTGGTGTGAGACCAGTTCTTATTCTTCAAAATGATATTGGTAACCGATTCAGTCCGACTGTTATTGTAGCAGCTATTACTGCACAAATTCAGAAGGCTAAGTTACCAACGCACGTGGAGATTGATGCGAAACGTTATGGGTTTGACCGGAATTCCGTCATTCTGTTGGAACAGATTCGCACATTAGATAAGCAGCGATTAACTGATAAAATTACAAAATTGGATAAAGAAATGATGGAAAAAATCAATCAATCATTAGAAATAAGCCTTGGCTTAAGAGATGTGTACAGCAATAATTAATATTGATTTCTGATGGATAAGAAGGACGGTTCTTGGTATAAGAGCGGTCTTTTTTTATGAGCAAATTTGCTTTGGGCTTCTATATTGAGGATAGATTTTTCCTCCTTTGATAGTTATAGTAAAATTAAAAGGAATGAAGATGGAGAGGATATAAAAATGGATACAATAATTTTTGATATGGATGATACGTTATATGATCAGGCAGCGCCATTTAGAAAGACATGTAAAAAAATGCTGCATGCTTCTTTGTCAGATGATGAGCTGAATACCCTTTATCTGATAAGCCGTAAGCATAGCGATGCATTATTTGATGAGCAGGCAGCCGGTAATATAACGACGGAGGAAATGCATATTCGCCGTATTAAAGATGCATGTGCGGAAATGGAGATAAAGATATCGGCTGAGCAGGCTTTAGCATTTCAGAACAGCTACGTTCAGGAGCTGGGAAAAATAGAGTTATTTGATGAAATCATTGTATTGCTGGAATATCTGGCGGCGAATCAAAAACAGCTGGCTGTGCTGACGAATGGTGCAGAAGGACATCAGGCAATGAAAATAAATCAATTAAAACTAAATAAATGGATTCCTGAGGAGTATTTATTTATCTCTGGTATGATCGGGCATGCCAAACCCTCAGAAGAAGTGTTTCGCTTTATTGAAAACGAGCTGGGGTTAACGAAAGAAAAAACAGTGTATGTTGGTGATTCCTTTGCAAATGATGTTGTCGGTGCAAAACAGGCAGGCTGGCATGCTGTCTGGGTGAATCACCGTCAGCGGCAGGAGCCGGAAGGAAAAATAAAACCGGATAAAACAGTAAACAGCGCAGAAGAGCTATATAATTTTTTTAAAGAGGACTGGGGACGTTAAGTAAGTTATTATCTAAGGGAATAATAAATAAGGATTTATTTTCCAAATATTAAAGTTAATGAGAAAAACCGGGCGGGTTGTCCGGTTTTTCTCATGCTGTTTGACAGTGGTAAAAAAATGATAGAAGTCTTTATAGCTGTCGAATGCTGTTGCTTAAAAGTATGCTACGTGTATTGGATATATGATACAATTAAGGAAGAATGAAAATAATACCATCTTTTTTTAGTATCTTGAAGTGAGATTTGTAGAATTAGCTATGAATATGCAAATATGTTGAGAGGTTGGAGGTACCCGGGAATGGATGAAAAGCTGAAAGAATTAATTATTCATAACAGTGATTCGATTGTTGATAGCTGGATGAACGAAGTTGAACGAATAAAGACAGGAAATTATACAGCAAGTATATCTGATGAGCTTTATGTGAATACCAACCGGGAATTTGTAAATGTTATTTTTACAAGTATTCAGAATGAAGGTTCTTCAAAGATTGTTGAGGAATTCTCGGAAAAAATTATTAATCTTGGCTGGCCGCTAAGTTATATTACGGATGGCTTGCAGGTTTTTCGCCGTGTTACGGTTGAATTTTTACTTAAACAAACAGAAAAAGTAGATTCGAACCACTTTCAAAATGTTTTAACAAGTGTAGATGAGTGGGTAGAACCGTTGATTCGCCAGCTTGTTAATGAATACTCAGGAAGCTGGGAAAATATATTATCGCTGCAGCGGGTAGCGTTGCAGGAACTATCTGCACCGTTAATCCCTGTTATGGAAGGGATAACAGTCATGCCGTTAATAGGCACGATTGATACAGGAAGAGCTAAGCTGATTATGGAAAATTTACTGGAGGGAACGATTAAGCATAACTCAGAGGTTGTATTAATCGATATTACGGGGGTTCCAGTAGTAGACACTATGGTTGCACACCATATTATTCAGGCTGTTGAAGCAGTCAGACTAATTGGATCGACCTGTATTCTTGTCGGTATCCGTCCAGAAATTGCTCAAACCATTGTAAATATTGGTATTGATTTAAGTAAATTCCCTACAAGAAGCACGTTAAAGAAAGGCTTTAAAAAAGCATTGGAGATTACTGGAAGAAAAATTGTTGATTTGCCTGCTAAAGACAAAGGATTTGAAGATATCATGCGCTCGCTTAAGGAGGAGTAGAATAGTATGCGGATACCTATCTTGAAGCTGCATAATTATTTGCTGGTTTCCATTCAGACTGAGATTGATGACCAGACAGCCATTCGATTTCAGGAGGATTTATTAGCAAAAATTCATAAAACAGGTGCATCAGGTGTTGTCATTGATTTGACATCTGTAGCTATTATTGATTCCTTCATTGCAAAGGTATTAGGGGATGTTGTATCCATGTCAGATTTAATGGGGACACGTGTCGTATTAACTGGAATACAGCCAGCTGTTGCAATGACATTAATTGATTTAGGAATACACATGCAAAATGTTCCGACGGCATTAGATTTAGAACAAGGACTAGTGAAGCTGCATCAGGAATTAGGAGGTTAATATATGAGCCCGCGATCCTGCGTCAACATTCATAAAGAGTGGGATATTGTAGGAGCAAGACAGCTTGGTCGGGAAATGGCTAAAGAGATTGGCTTTGGGAATGTCGATCAGGCAAGAATTGCGACCGCAGTATCTGAATTAGCTCGCAATATATACTTATATGCTAAGCATGGACAAATTTGTTTTGAGCACATCCATACGAACAGTCAAAAAGGAATATTAATGACTGCTGTTGATGTGGGTCCAGGAATAAAAGATATAAGCCGTGTTATGCAAGATGGCTATACAACCTCTGGAGGTCTTGGTGCCGGCCTGCCCGGAGTAAGACGTTTGATGGATGATTTTGAGATAGAATCTGTAGTAGGGGAAGGAACTAAAATTAAAGCAATCAAATGGATTAGGTAGTTTAATTCTTTAATTTTAGTAACTTTCCTTGTTTTTTATATGTCATTGTGTTCAAAAAGGTCGATAAAAAGGATCAAGTCGGTTGAAAACACGACTTCCCGGGGTCTAAGGCTACTCACCCCACCGTAAAGGGCTGTCGCAACACCGACACTAGTACCTCAACGCATAAATTCGCCGTGTCACTTTTATTGGATTTTGAACATCCACTATCAGTTAGACATGATGATATAGAAAGAAGAAACACCTGCTGTCGATCTGGAAAAGCCTTAAAAGAGAATAAAAGCTTCTTTGGAATACAGGGGGAGTGACTATAGTGAAAGAAACCATTGAAAAAAATACTGTAAAATACCAGAAGCTATTACACAAGTATATCGAGACGCAAGATGAGAAAGCATTATATGATTTGGAGTTAATTAGTAAAGCTTTTATTAAAAAGAATATACTGCCTGAAGAATTAATCAATTTGCATATTCAGGCAATGGAGCAAATTTATCCTCAACTCATGAATGAATATAAGCTTTCGATGGAGTTTTTATTAGAAGCTACGATTTTCTATGGCTTGGCATTGCAGGAAGTGGATTATTTAAGACAGGAAAAAGATGTGCTGACCTCTGAAATCTCCGTTGCTGCAAATATGCAAAAGACATTATTAGGCACAGAAAAGCCGGAAGTAAGTGGATTAGATATAGGCGTTATCAGCGTTCCTGCCCATCAGATGAACGGAGATTATCATCATTTTACCAAAGGAAGTAATGGAACGATTGGAATTGCTATTGCAGACGTCATTGGTAAAGGCATCCCGGCAGCCCTCTGTATGTCGATGATTAAATATGCAATGGACAGTTATCCGGAAGCAACGATGTCACCGAATAAAGTTTTAGAAAATCTGAACCGTGTTGTTGAAAGAAATATTGATTCCAGTATGTTTATTACAATGTGCTATGCCCATTATCTGCCTGTGGCAAGTAAATTGAAATTGTCTTCAGCGGGGCATGAGCCAGGATATATTTTCCGTGCTAAAACGGGAGAATTTGAAGAAGTCCGCACAAAGGGGATCGTTCTCGGGGTAATGCCTGACGCTTCGTATCGGGAGTATGAATTAGATATTGATAAAGGTGATTTAATTATATTTCTGACAGATGGTGTTTCGGAATGTAGAGACGGTGACCGATTTATTGAAACAGAGGAGCTGCTGGAAGTCATTCGCAAATATATTGATTTACCTGCGCAGAATCTGGTGGATAATGTTTATCAGTATTTTGAAAAGCTTCAGGATTTTCAATTACGTGATGATTTTACATTAATTGTTCTCCGCAAAGAGGTTTAAAGAAATAAAAGTGGGGAATAAAGAATATTATAAGTACGGGTTCAAAAAGTATGATAAAAAGCATCAGCCGGCTAAGAATGTGATCTCCGGGGGACTGAGATTACTCAATCCCGTAAAGCAAACCGACGCGCTTTTGGAGGATGCGATGACTTCGGCATGGCACGCATGACCTGGGCGTTCTGAGTAGGAGTTCCTTTTTTCTCGCTATGTTATTTTTGTGGGACTTTTTGAACATCCTCTAAAAGAGGTATTTATAACTACCGCTATTACAGATGATAATATAGACCTAGATAATTCGCAGTCTTAGAAGAAAATTAAGGAGAATTCTATGGGAAGTGCGTGTTATTCCTGGATCATTACTCACTCAATCAAACCCATTGGAGCGGCGGTTTAAATCTTTCATTCAACTTAAAGCAGCTACAGTGTATCCAGATGTAGTTTTATTGCAAAAAAAGTTGCATGTAATAGATTCATTCAACTTATCTGGTTAATAGAACCATGAAATCCCAATGTATAGTTATTGTCATCTGCCTAATATCTTGATGACAGAGGAGGTTTATTATGAATTTATCAGTAAATGTACAGGACGGCAATAATGTAAAAGTATTAGAAGTAAGTGGAGAAATTGATGCATATACTGCACCAGAGCTGAAAAAATCATTCATGCCCTTAATACAGGAAAGTGGCAGCGAAATTGAAGTAGATTTAGAAAATGTACAATATATGGACAGCACAGGCTTAGGTGTGTTTGTCAGTGCTTTGAAGGCCTCTAAGGAAAGTGGAAGTCATTTTACTTTAAAAAATGTGCAAGAGCGGGTTTATCGCATTTTTGAGATTACAGGTCTGAATGGAGTTATAGAGATTAAAACAGCGATTCGAGGTGGCAGTGAGTGATGGAAGCATTTGATTATATTGAAATGAAGGTGCCGGCGAAAGCGGAGTATATTGGTGTAATGCGTTTAACTCTATCAGGTGTTGCTAACCGGATGGGTTTTTCTTATGATGCAATTGAAGACTTGAAAGTAGCCATATCAGAAGCTGTTACAAATGCTGTAGAGCATGCATATGAAGAGAAAGAATCTGGTGAGATTACCGTCGGCTTCGGCTTATATGAAGACCGAATGGAGATCATCGTGGCTGACCGTGGAGGAAGCTTTGACTTAGAAGAAGTAAGGAATGAAACGGGGCCATATCAATCTGATGAACCTGTTGAGAAAATTCGGGAGGGAGGCTTTGGTTTATTCCTGATTGAAGCATTAATGGACGAAGTAAAAATCAACAATAAATATGGTGTAATGGTCATTATGACTAAATATAACAGAGAAGAAGAGGTGGACATGGATGGCAGCCAAGTCTCAACCATACAATAGAGGGGGAGATGAGGTTTACAGGTGGATAAGTGCGCTTCAGGAGGATCCGACAAATGAAGAATTACAGGAAAATATTGTTCTAACCTATCAGAATCTGGTTGGGTCTATTGCCCGAAAGTACTCTAAAAATAGTACTATTCATGAAGATCTTGTACAAGTTGGCATGATTGGCCTGCTTGGTGCAATTAAGAGGTACGATCCATCTTATGGTAAGTCATTTGAATCTTTTGCAATCCCCACAATTATTGGTGAAATAAAACGATTTATACGAGATAAAACATGGAGTGTGCATGTACCCCGCCGTATAAAAGAGTTGGGACCCAAAATTCGCAAAAGTGCTGATGAACTGACGACCAAAAATCAAAAATCTCCTACCATTCAAGAAATTGCAGAACACATTGGTGTACCGGAAGAGGAAATTTTAGAAACAATGGAAATGAGTAAAAGCTACAAAGCTTTATCTGTTGATCATAAAATTGAAGCTGATTCAGACGGCAGTGAAGTTGCTATTTTGGATTTAATTGGTAATGAGGATAACAATCTTAAAAGTTTGGAACAAAAAATGATACTTGAAAAAGTGTTTCCTGTTTTATCAGAACGGGAGCAGATGATTTTAGAATGTACCTATTTCAAAAATATGAGCCAGAAAGAAACAGGAGAAATATTAGGCATTTCACAAATGCATGTTTCACGGCTTCAAAGACGAGCACTCCGTAAGCTGCGAGAAACGATGCAAAAGGAAAGTACAGAGGTATTCGATTGATTTCGGGCAGATATGTAGATGTTTCTGTCTATCAAAAGGCTAAAAAAGGTAACCATTTTTGTGGAGATAGTTACTTTTTTATAGAAGAAGACCAAATATTTCTGGGGGTGCTCGCAGATGGTCTTGGAAGCGGGGAAATTGCAAAGGAATCTTCACAAGCTGTCATCGATATTGTAAAACAGCATAAGAACAAAACAGTAAAAGAGGTTGTCGATTTATGTAATAAAGAGCTGATTGGTATGCGCGGTGCAGTAATGGGCATTCTGAAAATAGACTTAACCGATCAGACCTTTTCTTTTTCTACTATTGGAAATATCGGTATCATTATTTTTGAAAAAGCAGGTAAAAAGAAAAGAAATATTCCAAGCTCCGGGTATTTGGGCTCTCGTTATCGGGGTGTAAAGGTAATGACTGAAAAATTAACGGAAGGAACAAATTTTATTGTGTTTTCCGATGGAGTGCAGGATAAAGAGTTATCTGCGTGCTATTTTAAAGACTGTGATGTGGAGCGGATTACAAATGCTTATGCACAATATAATGACAACTCCAGGCAGGATGATACAACCTTAATGGCAATTAGATACAAAGGAGAAAAAGATTGATTTATATGAAAATAACATGGACATCGTTTCATTTGTTATTGTTTATAAATCAATCTTTTTATTATGTGAACAGGCATTATCAGGTTTAATTTGATACAATAGAGAGTAGCGTAAGGAGGAGAATAAGTCGTGACTGTAGATGAAAAATTATTAATGATTGTATCAAAAGATACTAGTATACAAGGAAACATTGTTTCAAAAGTCATTTCTCTCTTAGATGAGGGAAATACCGTTCCATTTATTGCAAGGTATAGAAAAGAAGCAACTGGCGGTTTAGATGAGGTAAAAATAAAAGAGATTCAGGATAGATGGACATATGTTCTTAACCTGTCTGAACGAAAGCAAGAAGTGCTCCGTATCATTGAAGAGCAAGGCAAACTGACAGATGACCTAAGAAATGAAATTGAAAGAGCGACACAGCTACAAAAGGTAGAGGATTTGTATCGTCCTTATAAACAAAAACGCCGTACAAGAGCAACCATTGCCAAAGAAAAAGGATTAGAGCCGCTGGCACTGACCATTTGGGAGCAGAAGGAATCCGTTGATTTAGAGCAGGAGGCAGCGCAGTATTTCTCGGAGGAGCACGAGCTGCATACGGTGGAAGACGTGCTTCAGGGAGTAAATGATATCATTGCTGAATGGATTTCGGACGAACCGGCTTACCGTGAGTTTATCCGTGATGTCACAATGAAACAGGGAATCATCCAGTCAGAGGATAAAAATAAAGAAGCGGATGAAAAACAGATTTTTGAAATGTATTATGAATACAGTGAAGCGGTTCGTTCGTTGGTTTCCCATCGTATTCTTGCCCTTAACCGCGGAGAAAAAGAGGGGATATTGAAGGTACAGGTGGAGCCGCCTGTGGATAAAATAATTTCTTTTTTAGAAAAAAAGGTGATTAAAAAAGCTTGTCCGCAAAATATCAAGGAATTATTAACAGCAGCAGTGGAAGATAGCTATAAAAGGTTAATTGAGCCGTCAGTGGAAAGAGAAATACGCAGTGCACTTACAGAAAAAGCAGAAGCACAGGCAATTGAAGTTTTCTCGGTTAATTTAAGAAATTTATTACTTCAGCCGCCATTAAAAGGGAAGGTTATTCTGGGAGTAGACCCTGCTTTCCGGACAGGCTGTAAGCTTGCTATTGTGGATGAGACAGGAAAAGTACATCAAATTAACGTTATCTATCCAACTGCTCCAAAGAAAGATGTCAAAGGTGCAGAGAAGGTTGTCATCAGCTTGATTAATCAATTTAAAGTGGAATTGGTTGCGATTGGAAACGGAACAGCATCGAGAGAAACAGAGCAGTTTATTTCGGATGTGCTGGCAAATAACAAGCTGGATATTCCATATATTATTGTGAATGAGGCAGGTGCAAGTGTGTACTCAGCTTCAGCTTTAGCCAGAGAAGAATTTCCTGATTTGCAAGTAGAGGAAAGAAGTGCCGTCTCTATTGCAAGACGGGTGCAGGATCCATTAGCTGAGCTTGTTAAAATTGATCCTAAATCCATCGGTGTTGGTCAGTATCAGCATGATGTCAGCCAAAAAGAATTATCTAATTCCCTGACATTTGTGGTTGAAACCGCGGTTAACCAGGTTGGTGTTAATGTGAATACAGCTTCCTCCTCGCTCCTGCAATATGTATCTGGTTTAAGTAAAACAGTAGCGAATAATGTGATTAAGAAACGGGAAGAGGAAGGAAAATTCACAAGCCGTGAGCAATTAAAGAAAATTCCGCGGCTTGGTGCGAAAACATATGAACAGGCCATTGGCTTCCTGAGAATTATGGATGGCGATACACCGCTTGATCGCACACCGATTCACCCGGAAAGCTATCCGCATGTAAAAGCTTTGTTAAACAAACTGGGCTTTGATGAACAAGCTCTGGGGACAGAGCCTTTACAGCAAAAGATTGAAAAGATAGATAAACAAGTTGTGGCAGAAGAACTGGAGCTTGGATTGCCGACATTAGAAGATATTTTGGAAGCATTAAGTAAGCCGGAACGTGATTTGCGTGATGATTTTCCACAGCCATTACTAAAGAAAAATGTCATGAATATGGAGGATTTACAGTCGGGCATGGAGTTGCAGGGAACAGTCCGTAATGTCGTTGATTTTGGTGTATTTGTTGATATTGGCGTCAAACAGGACGGGCTTGTGCATATTTCCAAAATGTCCAAGCAGTTCGTTAAGCATCCAATGGACATTGCTTCTGTTGGTGATGTAGTCACTGTCTGGGTAGATGATGTGAATGTTCAAAAAGGAAGAATTGCGCTTTCGATGATTCAGTAAAGTTGATTATGATAAATAAAGAATAAGGAAAAGGGACTTCCGTGCTGTGAAGTTCCTTTTTTCAATCAAAAAAAAGAAAGACTCTCACCTTGAGTAAGGGAGAAGTCTTCCTTTTTATATGCTATTATTTTACAGATTCCTCGTTTGCAGCTTCCACTTCATCAAGGGAAATACCCATTGCTTCTGCAACGCCTTTACCATAGTCAGGGTCAGCTTTATAGCAATTGTTGATATGGCGAAGTTTGACGCCTTTAGATACTGGAGCCATATCATCCGCTGTATTTTGGAAAAGAACTTGTTTTTGCTCATCAGACATTAAGCGGAATAACTTACCAGGCTGCTCGTAGTAAACTGCATCGTCTTCATCAAAGTCATAGTAATCTACATCAGCACCTAACTGTAATGCAGGCTCCTGATGCTCTTTGGTATCTTCCCACTCTCCGTATTGGTTCGGGCTGTAGCTGACTTGTCCACCTTGGTAAGGGATAACACGCATTGCACCATCACGGTGATATGGATGGAAGTTTTTCGCGTTCTTTGGATAGTTAACTGGAATCTGCCAGTGGTTCACACCCAAACGGTAACGCTGTGCATCTCCATAAGAGAATAGACGTCCTTGTAACATTTTATCCGGAGAGAAACCAATTCCAGGAACAATGTTCGTAGGAGCGAATGCTGCCTGCTCTACCTCTTCATGATAGTTTTCAGGATTTTTATTCAGTTCTAATTCACCAACTTCGATAAGCGGGAATTCATCTTTATACCATACTTTTGTTAAGTCAAATGGGTTGTAAGGCATATTTTTAGCTTCTTCTTCAGTCATTACCTGAATGTACATTTTCCATTTAGGGAAATTGCCTGATTCAATCGCTTCGTATAAATCACGCTGATGACTTTCGCGATCCGCGCCGACAATCTTTGCAGCTTCTTCATTCGAAAGATTTTCAATTCCTTGTTGAGATTTAAAGTGGAATTTCACCCATACACGCTCATTATCTGCATTGTATAAGCTGTATGCATGACTTCCAAATAAGTGCATGTTACGGTATGTTTTTGGAATTCCGCGGTCAGACATAACAATTGTAACCTGATGAAGTGCTTCTGGTAAGCTGGACCAGAAATCCCAGTTTGCTTCAGGGCTCTTCATATTTGTTTTTGGATCACGTTTTACAACATGGTTTAAGTCCGGGAAACGTTTAGGATCTCTAAAGAAGAATACAGGGGTATTGTTACCGACTAAATCCCAGTTACCCTCTTCTGTGTAAAATTTCATCGCAGTTCCGCGAATATCACGTTCAGCATCAGCAGCTCCACGCTCACCAGCTACGGTAGAGAAGCGCAGGAACATGTCTGTTTTCTTTCCGACTTCAGAAAAGATACTTGCTTTTGTATATTTGGTAATATCATTCGTGATAGTTAATGTACCATAAGCTCCAGATCCTTTTGCGTGCATACGGCGTTCAGGAATGACTTCACGATCAAAGTGTGCAAGCTTTTCAAGGAACCAAAAATCTTCCATTAGTAATGGACCACGTGGACCGGCCGTTTTAGAATCATCATCATTCGGAACAGGAGCACCAAATGCAGTGGTCATTTTTCTTTTTTCACTCATAATATAGTTTCCCTCCTAAATATATTAAATACAATTATTATAATAACATAATAAATAGTAGATTGCTATTAATATTCTGTGTTATTTAGATGACTTTTTTTTTAATATTATATGGAAGTCTTTCTTAACAGTATCATTCGTATTTCTATGCGATAAAAAGTTAGGTTCTGTTTTTCTGTGAATAAAAATGAAAAGCTGCAGGAAGGATTCTATCAATTCTCAATTAGAGAATATAATTGAGAATTTTGGTGTGAAATGGTTGCGATTTAAATAGAATGGAAGTTCCTGATTTGCGCTTTTTTATATTTGGATGATAGTATTAATTAACCAAATTTTTAACGGATTAGCATCATGGAAAATGGTTGGGAAGTAAGTTTTTGGATACCTCGAAAATGAGGAGAAATACTAGCATGCCGTTGTATTTTCAGGAGGGTGTAACAAGATGAACCCATTATCAGATAAGGAATTGCATCAATTAGTTAACCAGCTGTCAGAGACTTTTTTTCATAAACCTTTTATGGATAAAGTACAGTTTAATTCCCGTTTGCGGACTACTGGTGGAAGATATCTCCCCGGCAAACGGCTAATTGAATTAAATCCTAAATATGCATTGGAATTTGAAAAGGAAGAACTGATTGGTATCATTAAGCACGAGCTTTGCCATTATCATTTGCATATTGAAGGGAAGAGTTACGGACATCGCGATAAGGATTTTAAAGATCTCCTTGCACAAACAGGTTCTCCCCGCCATTGCAAACAATTGCCCTCAGAACAGAAGCGCTGCCGCTATACGTATGAATGCAAGAAGTGTAATGCTATTTATAAAAGAGTAAGGAAAGTAGATGTGTCGAAGTATCGATGTGGGAAATGCAAAGGGAAATTAAACTTGATGTAAATTTTTTTGAAATAAGTATTGACGAATAATATTATCCATGGTAAATTAATGAAGCTGGCAGGAGATAATAGCTTTTCTTACTTTGAAAATGCATCTCACAGCTGTTGTCAAATTACTTCAATTTCTGATTTGTTTTCTTAAGCGAAAAAATATTTTCAAGAAATTTAAAAGTTTTTGTTGACAAAAAACAGGATATGTTATAAAATATTTCTTGTTGTTGCGTAAATTTAGATATTACATAGAAAATGATTGATTATTTTGATATTCCACAGTAGCTCAGTGGTAGAGCAATCGGCTGTTAACCGATCGGTCGTAGGTTCGAATCCTACCTGTGGAGCCATTATTGGAGAAGTACTCAAGTGGCTGAAGAGGCGCCCCTGCTAAGGGTGTAGGTCGTGTAAGCGGCGCGAGGGTTCAAATCCCTCCTTCTCCGCCATTTTAATTTTCATAATGGCCCGTTGGTCAAGCGGTTAAGACACCGCCCTTTCACGGCGGTAACACGGGTTCGAATCCCGTACGGGTCATCTTTCTAAAAAATTAAAATAAATAATTGGTCCGGTAGTTCAGTTGGTTAGAATGCCTGCCTGTCACGCAGGAGGTCGCGGGTTCGAGTCCCGTCCGGACCGCCATTATAGTTGGGCCATAGCCAAGCGGTAAGGCATCGGGTTTTGATCCCGTGTACCCTAGGTTCGAATCCTAGTGGCCCAGCCATTTTTCTTTTAGAAGGAATACATGCTGATACTATTAATAATAATAGTATTTTTTTATTGATAGGGCTACATAAAAGTGAACTATCTAATAAGAGCCATTAGCTCAGTCGGTAGAGCATCTGACTTTTAATCAGAGGGTCGAAGGTTCGAATCCTTCATGGCTCACCATTTTATTTTAGCGGATGTGGCGGAATTGGCAGACGCGCTGGAATCAGGCTCCAGTGTCCGTTAAGGACGTGGGGGTTCGACTCCCTTCATCCGCACCATTTTTTATATCAAGCGGTCGTGGCGGAATGGCAGACGCGCCAGGTTGAGGGCCTGGTGGGTGAATAACCCGTGTGGGTTCAAATCCCACCGACCGCATCATATGTAAAAACCATTCATATCAAGGGTTTCAGACCTTTGATATTTTTTTATATAATTTTTGACCATAATTAAGTGATGAAAATGAAATGTTTGAATTCAAAAGAAATCATCTAGTTTATTGGTAGTTTTTTGTGCTTAAATTTTTCCTGTAACTCCTGTGTGATTGCTTTAGTTGTTTGTTTTGAATTTCTCCAATTTGTATAATAGTATTTGAACAAGTCTTTGTAAGCGTTTTATTGAATCTTGCGAAATGAGTGTCTATTTGATAACTTTTATTATATAGTCTTACCGAGTTCTAGGAAGCAAAATGTCCAGTGTGGGTTTCATGCTTCCCTTTTTGGTTCCGTATCGCAGGATAGCAGCAGCCGGAATGAAGATAGCTTATACAAAAGCAATTTGGGCATGATTTTAAGCAGTTCCATGTTTTGCTGATAGGAACAATAATGAATTGTTTTTTGCAATTGTTTATATGTGTTTTGTTTTCTGTGCTTTATTTAAGGCCAAATCTATGTGTTAAAATAATCGTTGAGGTAATGAGAAACCTTGAATATGCTCATGCAAGATTTAAGCATACTAAGCACGCTTAAAGTAGTTTGGCTGACGCACTGCCAGCCAATATTATTAACCCAAAAGAGGGTGTAATGAAACGAAGGAGCAATTTGGGAAAATGAAAGCTTTTGAACTGTAACAATGTTTATATCAATAATTGATGATGTATTCTTAATAAATGATGAAACTCTAATGGATGTGGTGATGAAATGAATCAGAGAATAAACGAATACAACCAGCCAATTGGCGAAGCAATGCCTGGCTGGCAGAAACGAGCACTCCCTGAGGCCATGTATTATGTCGGGAAATATACAATTGTCACTAAGCTGACTTGCGAACATAGTAAAGCTCTCTATGAATGCTTTAACCACTCAAGCCCCAGTAATTGGACTTACTTACCTGAAGAGCCTCCTCAAAACGATGAAGAATTTGAGAAGATGCTACTGAGAAAAATAGCAAGCAAGACAGAAGTTTTTTATGTTGTGCTGAGTAAACAGATGAATCAGCCTTTTGGGATTTTTAGTTTAATGAGGATTGACCAGGAAAATGGTGTAATGGAAGTAGGACATATCAATTTTTCAGATGCATTAAGAAAAACACGTCTATCTACCGAGGCGCATTATTTATTAGCTTCATATGTCTTTGATGAACTCCAGTACCGACGTTATGAATGGAAATGTGATTCTCTCAATGCTCCTTCTATACAAGCGGCCGAACGGTTAGGGTTTCAGTATGAAGGGACATTTAGAAACAATGTGATTTATAAGCAACGCTCACGAAACACAAGCTAGTTTTCTATGCTAAAAGAAGAATGGCCTCTACATAAACAGGCAATAAATCAGTGGCTGGCAGAAGAGAACTTTGATGACGAAGGAGTTCAAGTTCAAAGGCTGGAAGCATTTAAGCAATAAGGGCAAAATGGTTTGCTTATTTATTAAAAAATGACAAAAACGAATTATGTTTGGATTATTGTATCCCTTTTAAGACCAAAATAGATAGAGAATCCCAATTAGTTGTCAAACGCTTTTAAAAGCATTCAATTTTGAAAAAGCTCAATTCAAAATTAACTAAAAAACCTTGCAATTTCATGAAAATAACATTATGATGATAAACATAACTTTTTGTGTCAGGTTTTATAACATATTATCACGAGCTCCAGAAGTTTGTTTTGGCATGGGAAATTTTTAAAGGTTATTGTAAATCCAAATAATTTTGTGTCTTTTTGCAGTTTGACCTGTAAACATGCTTTCCTTAAAAGGGAAAAGCGTATATGATAAAAATATAGGTGAACAATCATGATTGGAGATAGAGCTGTAACAGTTTCACTTTCAATCCAAATAATGGAAATAATGTGGTTTATGCCGTTTTTAAGGATACTTTATGGACTCTATTAAGGATATACTTTAGAAATGATTTATTCATTGATTGATATATTACGTATACTGGGGTAATTATAATCAGGGGAATAAAGTAAAGCTTCCGGGAATCGCTCAAGAAGTGATGGAACCGGGCCGCAGTTTACTAATAAAAGTAGCAGACATAGGCTGAGGCTCAAATACCTGATCATAAGAATTTTTCTTCTTAAGTTATGAATGGAAGTAATGTCTCTAAATAGGAGATTGAAACATAAATGTCAAGGAGGAATCGTAATGTTAGATTTAATCATCCGAAATGGTGAAGTGGTGTTAGCTAATGGACCACAAAAAGTTGAAATTGGTATTAAAGATGGAAAAATTACTGTCATTGCCGAGAAAATTGCAGAAGAATCTGCAGAAGTAATGGATGCTGCCGGCCAATATGTATTGCCGGGTATGGTGGACACGCATGTTCATATTAGTGAGCCGGGAAGAACAGAGTGGGAAGGCTTTGAAACAGGCTCCAAGGCTTTAGCTGCCGGGGGAACGACGAGCTATGTCGAAATGCCTTTGAATGCACTGCCGGCTACAACAAATAAAGCAGCACTTGATTTAAAGCTTGAGGCTGCTAAAACCCAAAACTATGTTGATTATGCTTTCTATGGCGGGCTTGTACCAGGAAATATCGATGATTTAAAAGAATTGGATGAGGCAGGTGTTCCTGCATTTAAAGCATTTCTATCTAATGTAGGCAGTGATATTCCGGGTGATTTCGAAAGTGTTGATGACTTTACCTTATATAAAGGCATGAAAAAGCTTGCCGAATTGGATCAAATCCTTTGTCTTCATGCAGAAAATCCTGATATAACTTCGAAATTAGAAGCAGAGTTTATTCGTGAAGGGAAGGTTTCTGCAATGGATTATCCAGATGCACGTCCCGTATTTACAGAGGTGGAAGCAGTGCAGCGCGCATTGCTTTTTGCAAGAGAAACAGGATGTCGCCTTCATATTGTCCATATCAGTACTTCTGAAGCAGTACAGGAAATTTTAAAAGCACGTGCGGAAGGCTTAGATGTAACAGTAGAATCATGTCCACATTATTTTGCTATGTCGGCAGAGGATTTAGAAGAGATTGGTGCATATGCGAAGTGTCAACCGCCAATTAGAAAGAAAGCAGACCATGACAAATTATGGGAAGAATTATTACATGGCAATATTGATTGGTTAACATCTGACCATTCCCCGTGTACGGAGAACTTAAAAACAGAGGCCGATAACCTGTTTGAGGCATGGGGCGGCATCAGCGGAGCGCAGAATAATGTTGATTTAATGTTTGATCTTGCAGTAAAACAGCGGGGACTTCCTGTTGAAAGATTTGTTGAATTGATCGCAACGACACCTGCTAAGCGTTTTAATTTAACGAACAAAGGTGAAATTGCAATTGCAAAGGATGCGGACATCATTTTTGTAGATCCGAATCAATCCTATACTGTAACTAGAGAAAATTTATACTATAAGAACAAGCATAGTGCCTATGAAGGAAGAAAGATCGGCTGCCGTGTGACCAAAACAATCTTACGCGGGAATGTTGTCTTTGATCTCGAAAAGGGTATTATTGGCGAACCAAAAGGTGAATTATTGACAAAATAAGACGACATGCACGCAGGATAGAATTACTATATTTTTATATAGATAGTTAGGAGTTGAAGGATATGTCTGATAATATAAATAACAATATACCAGCAGAAAACGCTGATGCGGCTGCACAAACCGATTCCTTGAAGCCCTTAGGTCCGGAAGACAGAAAGCTTGGGACCTTTGGATATAGTGCACTGTGGGTTGGTGATGGTGTGAACATGGGTAACATGACGCTGGGAGCAAGTGTTGTGGTTGCCGGAGTTGCTACACTTAATATTTTTCAAACGATTGCAGCTGCTATCATAGCGATAGCAATTATATCTGCCATGTTTGCATTAAATGACCGTGCAGGTTATCGTACAGGGATTCCATATGTGACACAATTAAAAATGTCATTTGGTGAAAAAGGTACGCTTGTATCTTCTTTACTTCGTGCTGTTCCAGCTGTCATTTGGTATGGTATTCAAAGCTGGATTGGCGGTACTGCTCTAAACGAAATATTTAAAATTGTAAGTAATGGTGCTTTGGATAGTGTTGCACTTGGTTTTATTATCTTATTAGCAGCTCAAATTCTGCTTTCCATGAAAGGCTTTCACAGTATTAAATGGGTAGAGTCAGTTGCTTCCGTTGTCCTGATGGGGATTGTCATTACTGTATTTATTATTCTGGTGACAGATCATCGTGATGTTATAACAGACACATGGATCAACACATCAGGCTCCTGGGGAATTCCATTCTGGGGATTCGTTATGATTTTTCTGGGGAATTATGCAGCTATTTTTCTAAGTGCTGCTGACTATTCAAGAGAGCTTAAGACAGGGTATTCGGATAAGAAGAGAGGATTACTCTATTTTATTCCAATTGTTATTTCGTATGGCTCCGTGATTGCTGTAGGTGCTATGCTTGCAAGTGCAACTGGTTTTACAAACCCGGCACGAGGCTTACCGGCATTATTTGATAATGTTTATATTGAATTATTTATTTCTGTATTTATTGTATTCGGTGCAATTGCAGTAAACATGGTAGCAAATATTGTAACACCGACATATGTTATCCAGTTATTTACGAAGCTGAATTATAAGATTTCTGTTACCATTACGGGACTGCTTGCAGCGATTTCCTTCCCATGGTTACTTGTACAAGATGACAATGCCAAAGGGCTGGACATGTTTGTACTCATCTACTCTGCATTTTTAGGGCCGATGATAGCCATTTTGATTGTGGAGTACTACTTGCTCAGAAAACAAAAGGTTGATGTGGATGAGTTATATAAGAAGGATGGACAATTTACGGAAACAAACAAAGCTGCAATTATTGCTATGCTGATTGCTGCGGGATTAGCATTCATACAGGTAGACTTGGCCTGGATTATCGGCTTTGTATCTGCTGCTATCATCTATCCAATCCTGATGAAGTATACCTTCAAGAACTCCAGCTTTAAGAAAAATACCATCTTTGAGAAAAAGAAATAATAATAATAAGCAAAGCAACCGATGTCCATAGGATGTCGGTTGTTTTTCATGGATTGGCTTTTATATGATAAAGTAGCTGTAGAATATGATTTCGTCAATGCACTTGTAAATGATTATACTTTTTCATTTCCAATATGTCTTCAGCTCTATTTTATTATCCTGAAACCCAATTCCATCATAAGGAGAGAGAATGCAGATGGCAGGAAAAAAAGAAATTATGCAACATCATATGAATGCAATAAAGTTTGTACGAGCTTTACATGCGCTAAGCGAAGACCAATGGAGAACGCCAGTAGAAAAAGGTAAATGGACTGTGGCTGAGGTAATTGGACATTTAATTCCATGGGACGAATTTGTACTATATAAACGAATGCCTTATTTATTTAGTGATGATAAGCTTCCTAAGGGATCTGGTACAGATGCAACCAATACAATGGCTGCCTCAAAAGCGAGAGAGCAAGACAAGGAAATCATCATAGACAAATTTATATTGGTAAGAAGTAACCTTTTACAGGCAATGGATAATATACCGCCTGCCCGTTGGCACGATGAAGTAGTTATTGGAGAGACCAGGTTAAATTTATCTGACTATTTTAATGGGCTTGTGAAGCATGATGTTCATCACTTTGAACAAGTGAAGGCGGTTATTCAACAATCCAACAAGTAGAGGTGTAAATAAATGAACCAGGAATACACACAGGCAATTCATGACTTATTGATAGAGAATGAGGATACAGAGGACGCTGTAAAGATGAAAAAATATATGCGAAATCAATTTGCTTTTTTAGGAATTAGAGCTCCGGAAAGAAAAGTATTAGTAAAATCCTTGCTCGAAAAGCATGGCAATCCGCCGGAGGAACATTTTCAAGAGATAATGTATGAGCTTTGGAAATTGCCTGAAAGAGAGTATCAAAGCATTGCCTTAGACCTGATGGATCGCAGGATAAAACGTTTTAAAGAAGAAGACATCGAATTATTAGAGCATCTCATCGTCAATAAATCCTGGTGGGATACAGTAGATTGGATTGCTTCCAAACATGCCGGGCATTATTTCTTGCAATATCCGAAAAATATAAAATCCATTACAGGCAGGTGGATAGCATCGAAGAATATATGGCTGCAGCGGGCCGCTATTTTGTTTCAATTAAAATATAAAAAGCAAACAGATGAGGATCTGCTGTACAATTATATTAATCGGTGTCTTGGATCAGAGGAGTTTTTTATTAACAAGGCGATCGGCTGGGCGCTTAGGGAATACTCCAAGACAAATCCTGAGTCTGTACTTGAATTTGTTCATCAGACACCATTAGCTAGACTTAGTGAAATGGAAGCAATGAAAGTTATGAAGAAAAATAAATGAGCTTCTCAGGCATATAAAATGGAAGATGCCTGAGAAAGAAGCAGCTGTAAATTATTTCATGATGAATGCATTCTTACAAACAGTGTTTTTTGCGAAAACCATTAATATCATTGGATGAAGCTCCTTTGGTATTAATGGTTCTCATTTCATAAAGACAGCTATACACTTTGGATGAATCATCAATGGTTATTAGCCCCGGCTTCTCGTATTGCTGCTACGATTTATTTTGTTCTTTAATCCACAGGGCGACCTGTAAAATAAGTGAATCATTAAATACCCTTGGATTATATCCTGTTTCACTTGCTATATTATTTATCCGGTAAAGCAGTGTATTTCGGTGCAAAAATAGGGCGTCAGCAGTTTTTTGGATATTTAAATCATTTGCAAAAAATGCTTTTAACGTCATTGCCTGCGTTTCATCCAAACGTTTTAAGGTCCGCTTGGAGAATCTTTCTCTGAGCGTCTGATCAAGCTGGTAAAGTAATGCTCTTACTTCTATTTGACTAAATGAAATAATTTCACTTGCCGGATCGCTGATTTTTAAGGCAAGTTCGCAGTCAGCATAAGCCTGGTGAAACTGGTTCAGTTCATGGAAAGCTAAGCTATAGGCTATTCTAAATGTAACATGCTGCTTATGGAATAATTTTTGTAACAGATCAATTTTTCGCAATGCTTCAGTCTCTTCTATTTTTGATACGGCAATAAATAACTGATTAAGGCTGATAAATCCAGCTATGGCATGACGGTTATCAAATAATTGCTCTATTTTTTGAATCAATTCTTGTTTTTGGATATCGAGGTTATCTAGATGAATGACGAATGCCATGAATGGAGGAGTTAATTCCATTTTCAGCATATCAAGACCTTGTTGAATGGTTTTGTAAGAATAGCTGCTTTTTAATAATTGGTCAATAACCATTTCTTTGGTACGTTGTTTCCATTCAAGCTGAGAAGTAATAAATTCTTGATCAATCATCAGTTCTGTTGTCATTTTTACCAGCTCCCCGATATCCTCCATTTCATCCGGATCTCCAGTAACACCGATGACACCAATAATATTGTCCCGAAAAACGATAGGTAAATTAATTCCAGGCTCCGAGCCTTTCCATGTTTCCCCTTGCTCAGGATAGATGAAAAGTGTTTCTCCATTGCTTAAGACTTCTACTGCTCCCTCATGAATTGTATGTAATCTCGATTCATCCCGAGTGGCAATGATCTCTCCTCTTATATCCATAATATTAACATTTCGGTTTAAACGTATCGAGGTTTCTCGAACGATAGCATTTGCAATTTCTTTTGTTAACATATTCATATATGATTCTCCTTTAGATACACCATACAAAAACTAATAGAATATTCCTTTTATTTTTGTATGATATAGCCATATACAAATGAAGTCAAGATTCGTATAATTTTAACTACAGATTTATGAAAACGCTTACTGAAGGGTGTGATTAAATGAAAATTATCGTTGCTCCAGACTCATTTAAAGGAAGCTTAAGTGCAGTCGAAGCAGCTAATGCCATAGATAAAGGAATCAAAAATGCTTTCCCCGACGCGGAATCAGTATTGATCCCTGTTGCGGACGGTGGTGAAGGGACATTAGAAACACTTGTTGCTGCTACGAAAGGAGAAATAAGAAATGTCATTGTAACTGATCCATTAGGAAATAAAGTCGAGGCTGGATACGGTGTTTTAGGAGATAAAAAGACATGTGTCATTGAAATGGCTGCAGCATCAGGGCTTACCCTGATTTCGAATGAAGAACTCTCCCCTCTGGAAGCAACAACTTATGGGACAGGCCAGTTAATTAAACAGGCTCTGGACGACGGTTTTACTTCTTTTATAGTTGGATTAGGCGGTTCCGCTACGAATGATGGAGGAGCGGGTATGCTGCAAGCGCTGGGGCTAAGGATTTCAGATGCAGATGGAAATGAAATCGGATATGGCGGAGCTTCTTTAGAACAAATTGCTTCGATAGATACGGATTCATTTGATTCCAGAATCAAAGGCTGTCAATTTTTAATTGCCTCTGATGTGGAAAATCCGTTAATTGGACCAAATGGAGCTTCTCATATTTTTGGACCTCAAAAAGGAGCAACTCCAGAGATAATAGAGCAGCTTGATCAGAATCTGACACATTGGGCAGATCAGGTTGCAAAGGTTACAGGAATTGAGCTGCACGATCTGCCGGGTGCAGGAGCTGCTGGCGGTATTGGCGGAGCTTTCCAAGCTTTTTTTCCATGTGAAGTAGAGAGGGGAATTGATGTTGTTCTGGAGTATAGTAACATCAATCAATTTTTACCAGGAACAGATTTAGTCATTACTGGCGAGGGGAGAGTAGACGGGCAGACTGCTTCAGGTAAAACCCCGCTCGGAGTGGCACAAACAGCGAAGATGCAAGGAGTTCCGACAATTATTTTAGCAGGATCGGTAAGTGAAGATGCATCCGTGCTCCATGATTTTGGTGTCGTAAGTATCCACAGCATTATCAATAGACCAATGACTTTAGAAGAATCTATCCAGAATGCATCTACGTTATTGGAATTAAGTAGTGAACAAGTTATACGAGCTTATTTTCATTCTATAAATCATATCAAAGGAGGAGCGGTTTATGAGAATTAAGGATACAATTGAAAAAGTACCAGGGGGATTAATGGTAGTTCCTCTTTTGCTGGGAGCTTCTTTAAATACAATTGATCAAATGCATATACCAGCAGTGATGAGGGTTCTTGAGTTTCTTGGTGCACCACAAACAGAGGAAGGGTACTATGAGTTTTTAAGAATTGGCGGTTTTTCACAAGAATTATTTAAAGATAGTGCACTAGTATTAATTGCTCTATTCCTGTTCTGTGTAGGCAGTCAGATGAATCTGAAAGTCGGCGGGAAGGCATTAAAGAAAGGCGTATTACTTACCGGCTCGAAGTATGGTGCCGGAGTAGCTGTCGGAATGGCTTTTGGATTCTTCTTTGATCCGATCACTGGATTATTTGGACTTTCAACGCTTGCATTAATCGCAGGAATGACAAATAGTAATAGTGGAATGTATGCTGCTTTAACCGGAAAATTCGGGAATAGATCAGATATTGGCGGTCTCTCTATTCTGGCTATCAATGATGGGCCGTTTTTGACATTAGTTGCATTAGGCGTATTAGGTACAGCATTCCCGATGATTTCATTTATTGCTGTTTTGCTTCCGATTGGAATCGGAATGCTTTTAGGGAATCTGGATCCCAAAATACGAGAGTTCTTAAAGCCGGGTGAGGCTGTTACCATTCCGTTTTTCGCTTTTGCTTTGGGAGCCGGCATGAATTTAGCAAACTTCTTTAATCCTGCAGTGCTTACAGGTGGATTGACGCTAGCTGTTCTTACATTTGTTTGTTCAGCTGGTACAGGTATCCTTGTATTTAAAATATTTAAAGAAAAAAGTTATATTGCTCCGATTTCAGAAGCTTCTACAGCTGGAAATGCCGCTGCAACACCTGCAGCCGTAGCCGCCGCAGCGTCTGTAGCTGTTGGTGCCGGAGCGATGACACAAGCAGAATTTGAAGCAATCCAGAGCATCGTACCAATTGCAACTGCACAGATTTCTATATCAACCATTACAACTTCCTTACTTTGCCCTTTAGGAGTTATTCTAATGGATAGATATCAACGGAAAAAAGGGATTGATGGTACACGAGAGGATCTGGGGTTAAAAGGGAATAAAGATGAATTAAAGCATGCGGTAAATGACTAGCATTATTCAGGAAGCAGGCTTGATCCAACAGATAAATTTATCTCGGATGGATGATGAAATGTCATTTTGCAAATGGATAGGATTTATTAATCGTTTTGCTTGAAGTTTCCTTTTAAATCTCAAGAATACACGGGATTAAAGCTATTAAATGAAATGAGGTTTTAACATGAAAACAGATTTATTATACGGAAAGAATGGGATTTCATTAGATTTACCGGACAACGCTTTGCTCATTGAACCGACAAATTCGCCGAAATTAGACGATGATAAAGAAGCCATCAGGCAGGCGCTGCGAAACCCGATTGGCAGCGCACCTTTGAAAGAGTCCGTAAAGTCAACAGACAAGGTATCTATTGTAATTAGTGATATTACCAGACCAACACCAAATCATATCCTTGTACCGTTATTGATTGAAGAGTTAAGCCATGTGCCGTTAGAAAACTTTGTGATTATTAATGGAACGGGAACACATCGTGATCAGACAAAAGAAGAATTTGTTCAAATGTTAGGAAGCTGGGTTGTAGATAATATACGGATTATAAACAACCAATGTCATGATAAAGATACACTTGTTAACCTTGGTAAAAGTAAATTCGGCTGTGATGTTTATCTGAATAAAGACTATGTGGAATCTGATTTTAGAATTGTAACGGGGTTTATTGAACCGCATTTTTTTGCAGGCTTTTCTGGTGGTCCCAAAGGAATCATGCCGGGGATAGCGGGGATTGAAACGATTATGACATTCCATAATGCAAGAATGATAGGGGACCCGCTCTCCACATGGGGAAATATGGAGAATAATCCGGTTCAGGATATGACCCGTGAAATTAATGCGATGTGTAAGCCGGACTTTATGTTAAATGTTACATTAAACCGGGAGAAAGAAATTACCAATGTATTTGCCGGAGAGCTGTATCAGGCACATGATGAAGGGTGCGCGTATGCAAAGGATCATGCTATGTTCCGTTGTGATGAACGATTTGATGTTGTGATTACATCCAATTCCGGTTATCCGCTGGATCAGAACTTGTATCAAGCTGTAAAAGGAATGAGTGCTGCGCATAAAATTGTGAAAGAAGGCGGCGCGATTATTGTTGCCTCAGAATGTTCCGATGGCTTACCTGACCATGGAAACTATGCGAAAATTTTTGATATGGCTGAAACCCCGCAAGATTTGCTGGATATGATTAATAATCCAGAATTTAAAATGTTTGACCAGTGGCAGGTGCAGAAGCAGGCAGTCATTCAAGTGTGGGCAGATGTCTATGTTTATTCAACATTATCTGATGAACAAATAACAAATACGATGTTAAAGCCGACTCATGACATTGAACAGACATTGGAAGAATTAAAGGAAAAGTATGGAGAATCAATGACAGTTGCCGTTCTTCCGCTCGGACCGCTGACGATTCCGTATGTTGAAGAGAAAGTGAATTCCTAAGCTGGGAGCCTTATCTCATATATGTAGAAGAACGGAATATGTTTGACAGTCAGGCAGAATAAACGTAAGATTTTTGTATCAAGAACGAATAGTTGAATTTGTATAAAATTTCTGTGAGTAAAAGGATAAAGAAAATAAAATACCCTTCAAACGAAGGGAGATGAGGTGAATGAAATGATGGAAACCGGTGAGAAAAATCGTCATTTAGGTAATACGTTGAAAGAAATGGGCCGTGTAATGGTCGCGTTTTCAGGAGGAGTAGATAGTGCTGTTGTTTTGAAAAGAGCGCAGCAGGAGCTGGGAGATGATGTTTTAGCTGTTGTTGTTGCATCAGAGCTGTTCCGCGATTCAGAATTTAAAGCAGCTGTGCAATTGGCAGAGGATTTAGGTGTGAAAGTGCATCAAACAGAAATAAAAGAATTAGACAATTCTCACATTGCAGCAAATAATCCAGATAGCTGGTATCATAGTAAAAAATTACTCTACACGCATCTTAATCAGCTGGCCGGGGAACTGGATTATCCATATGTATTAGACGGGATGATTATGGATGATGAGGAAGATTTTCGCCCGGGATTGAAAGCAAGAACGGAAGAAGGAATTCGCAGTGTACTTCAGGAGGCAAATCTATATAAATCAGAAGTCCGTGAGCTGGCGAAAAGCCTCAATCTCCCGGTGTGGAACAAATTAGCTTCCTGCAGTTTAGCCTCCAGGTTCCCGTATGGCACAAAATTGGACAGGCAAAAAGTAAATCAAGTCAATCAGGCAGAGCTTTATTTAAAACGTACTGGTTTTGAAGAAGTACGAGTACGTTATCATGATAATGTGGCACGTATTGAAGTAGCAGCTGATAAAATTGTGGATTTACTGGAAAAGCGTGTGGAAGTTCAGCATAAGCTTGAATCTCTTGGCTTTAACTATGTATCCGTCGACTTACGTGGTTATCGTACAGGCAGCATGAATGAGGTTTTACCGGAGGCTTCCATGGAACAAAAAATCGTCGCCAACGCATAAAAATAAAATAGCTATCATTTACGTGAAAAAGCAGTTGAGGCAACTGCTTTTTCACGTAAATAAGAAAATCATGAATGACATAAAAAAAGGAGCATTTTTCATGAAGATTTTATATTTAGATTGTTTTTCTGGAATCAGCGGGGATATGATGATAGGGGCACTGCTTGATGCTGGCGGGGATTTTTCGCATTTGCAGAAGGAGTTACAGAAGCTTCCTTTACAAGATGAGTATGAGCTGGAAGTATATAAAGTAGTGAAGAATGGGATTACAAGCACGAAATTTGATGTTGTGTTGAAAAACGAAGAGCATATGCATTCTCACCACGACCAAAGCGGGCATAAACATCATCATGAGCATAGCCACGACCATGATCATGCGCATCATCACGGGCACAGTCACGATGATGAACACCATCATCACGTCCATAGTCACCATCATCGTTCCTATCGTGATATTATAAAAATGATTCAGGAAGCAGATTTATCAGAAGCCGTAAAAAATATGGCATTAGATCTGTTTAAAAAAATTGGAGAAGCAGAAGGACATATTCATGGAGTACCCTTGGAGGACGTTCATTTTCATGAAGTAGGTGCCGTTGATTCGATCATAGACATTGTGGGTACTGCGATTTTAATAGAAGAATTAGATGTTGATGAAATTAGGTCAGCACCTGTTCCGACTGGATCAGGAAAAATCCATATTGATCATGGCATCTATCCGGTTCCGGCACCAGCTACTCTGGAAATTTTACGTGGCGTACCTATTGCGAAAAGTGAATTAAAAGCAGAACTGACGACACCGACCGGGGCTGCTTTTGCTGCTGTGTTAGCAAAGGCATTTTGTGATATTCCGTCCATGAAGGTGACAAATGTAGGTTATGGGGCAGGAACGAAAACATTTCCGAACCATCCCAATGTACTTAGAGTAATTCTGGGTGAGAATGCGTAACCGATGAAAAAGCTTGAGAGAGTAGGCGTGAAATGGAGGAAATTTTAAAGAAGGTTCAAGATGGATTGTTAAGCATAGAGGATGCGAAAATAGCGCTCGCCACCTATGAAGATCTGGGTTTTGCAAAAGTTGATCATCACAGGGAAAAGCGTCAGGGCTTTCCGGAAGTGATTTATGGAGAAGGAAAGACAGTGGAACAAATCATTTCCATTCTTCAAGCGATAAAAGCGAAGCAAAACGATGTTTTAATTACAAGAATTTCTCAGGATAAGGCAGATAAAATTTTAGAAATTCATCCTGAATTGACATATCACGATATAGCACAAATTCTTGTTTGGAAGGCAAAAGCGGAGAAAGAAGAAAAAGAAGGCTATATCGCTATTATTTGTGCAGGAACATCTGACTTAAGCGTTGCAGAAGAAGCTGCGATTACTGCTGAAGCATTAGGAAGTAATGTGCGTCGATTTTACGATGTTGGTGTAGCTGGAATTCATCGTTTATTAGATCAAGCTCAAGCGATTCGAGAAGCTACGGTTTCTGTCGTTATTGCGGGGATGGAAGGCGCACTGCCAAGTGTTGTTGGCGGCCTTGTATCGCATCCGGTTATTGCAGTACCGACAAGCGTCGGCTATGGTGCAAATTTTCAAGGTCTGTCTGCATTGCTGACGATGCTGAACTCCTGTGCAAGCGGGATTAGTGTGGTTAATATTGATAATGGTTTCGGTGGTGCGTATAATGCTGTGCTGATTGACCGGCTGGCTTATGGGAAAGAAAGGTAGCATTTCACAATAAGAAGGGAGTTTTCTAGTTGGCAGCAAATCACCCTCCAAATAATGAACATATTGATGATAATATGATAAAAGTGGAAGTGAATCTCGATGATATATCAGGAGAGTGGCTGGGGTTTGTGATGGACCGTCTGTTTGAAGCCGGAGCTAATGATGTTTTTTATACACCTATTTATATGAAAAAAAATCGGCCGGGTATATTACTGCAATTACTCTGTTCTAATCAAGCACTATCTGAAATGAAGGATATCCTGTTACAAGAAACGACAACACTTGGAATTCGTTACTACCCAATAACTGTTCACCGGATGGAACGGAGATTTATTAAAGTGGATACGGAGTGGGGGCCAGTGACAGTAAAACAGGGAATCTCCAAAGGAAAGGTTTTCCAAAGCTCACCTGAATATGAGGACTGTAAAAATATAGCTGACAAACATCATATTCCATTAAAGCAAGTGTATGAGATGGTATGGAAACAATTATAGAAAAATAGACTGGTATTTTTAAATTCGTCAATTAACGAGCTTTTATTGCTGCACTTTATCACAGATAACTGTTCGTAAAGCTTCCGCTGATTAAAGTATTATTTTATAATTTATTAGTGTATAAAGCGTAATCAATATTGAAGTAATTCAGTTGGAATTTCATGAGATTGTGAAGAAATGGGGACGTTAATAAGAAATGTCTGTAAAATATAGTATTAAACAGGTACAAAAAAATAATGCTGTGCAGGTAGTGGAGTTTATGAAAGCTGTCCGGAAGGAAGTATTTCCGATGCTGAATCAGGAGCAGATACCACCGGACATGCTTCATCTGTATACCTACTACATGGATAGAAAGGATGCTGCATTATTTGCAGCCATAAGTGAGGATGGAAAAGTGCTGGGGACAATTGGATATCTGCCCTATGATCATCGTTTTGCTGATTTGCAGAAATTTTATGCACAAACAAAAACGACTGAACTGGTAAGATGTTATATAGATTCAGATTATCGACGTTTGGGAATTGGTTCTGCTCTATATGACATTGCTTTAAAGTCTATCCTCGCTGCTGGTTATCAGAAGATTTATTTACATACCCATCCGTTTTTACCTGGGGGAATACCTTTCTGGAAAACGCTGGGGTTTGAAGAAAGATTGGCTGAATCAGATCCGGTTTGGAGGACATTACATATGGATAAGGAGTTATAGCGGAAACACCCTTTTACACAATTCATTCTGCGTTAGATACTTCATTTGTTATAACATCTAGAATAATAGGAGAAATGAAATGAGATTACTAAATATAGGATTGCTGTCCATATTATTTTTACTTTTGCTGGTAAGCTGCAGTAATTCGGAAAGTAACGCAACAGTTAGAGATGAAATTGTCTATGCCAGTTCAAAGGATATTCGCAATATTCATCCACATTTATACAGTGGAGAAATGGCCGCACAGAATATGGTATTTGAATCGCTGGTTATAAATACCGAAGATGGTATAAAGCCCTGGCTGGCAGAAAGCTGGGATATCTCGGAGGATGGTTTGGAATATACATTTCATTTGAGAGAAGATGTGATTTTTTCTGACGGCGAAAAGTTTAATGCGGAAGCAGTAAAACAGAATATGGATGCAATCATGGATAATGAAGAACGACATGCCTGGCTGGACCTGGTCAATTTGATGGAAGAAAATATTGTAGTCGATGAATATACTTATAAACTTGTTTTGAAACATCCCTACTATCCAACGTTAACCGAATTAGGGCTTACCCGCCCGTTTCGTTTTCTATCCCCCAATGATTTTGTAGATGGAATGACAAGAGATGGTATCAGCGGTTACTCAGGAACCGGTCCTTGGGTTTTATCGGAACATAAAGAGAATCAGGAAGCTGTATTTACTGCAAACAAGGATTACTGGGGAGAACAGCCAAAAATGAATACTGTAAGGTGGAAAGTAATACCTGATCATCAGACCATTCTGCTTGCGCTTGAAAAAGGGGAAGTCGATCTGATTTTTGGTTCCGATGGAGATATGATTGACCTTGATTCATTTTCAGCGTTGGAAGAGCAAGGGGAGTATGTAACAGCGATAAGTGATCCTATTGCTTCCAGAGCTATTTTATTAAACTCGAACCGGCCAATATTAGGGGATGTGGAGGTAAGAGAGGCGCTGCAATATGCGGTTGATAAACAATCCATTGCGGATGGTGTTTTAAACGGATCAGAATCTGTTGCACCTGCATTGCTGTCAGCGACAGTTCCTTATAGCGACCTTGGGCTGGTGGAAAGGAAATATGATCCCGATAAAGCAAGTGAATTACTAGAGAATGCTGGCTGGAAATTGAATAACGATGGATACCGCTATAAAGATGGAGAAAAATTAGAACTCAGTCTGCATTATAATTCGGATAATGCGCAGGAAAAGACGATTAGTGAATATATTCAGCATGATCTGAAGGAGATAGGGACAGAGCTTCATATCACAGGAGAGCAGAAGCAAGCGTTTTTAGATAGACAAAAGTCCGGAGAATTTGATTTGCAATATTCCTTATCCTGGGGCACACCTTATGATCCGCAATCTTACCTGTCCTCCTGGAGAATTCCTGCCCATGGTGATTACCAGGCGCAAACAGGCCTGGATAGGAAAGGGTGGCTCGATGAAACCATTACGGATCTGATGATTGAAAATGACGAGAGTAATAGAGAAGCAATGTATGAGGAAATTTTAACGTATATTCATGACGAGGCTGTCTATATACCGCTCACCTATTCACGTACAAAAGCTGTTTATCGCCCGAAGCTGCAGGGAGTAACCTTTAATGTCTCTCAATATGAGGTTCCATTTGAAAAAATGTATTTTGAAACAGAATAAAGAACGAAAAGCGGATAATTTTCCGCTTTTTTCGTGGATAGGAAAAAGCTGAATATTTCCCTGTTCACATAAGATTAGCCAAAGGTTTGGTTAATGCCGGTTTTCTAAGTCTTTCAGTGCAGAAATGTAGGTGAAGTAAATGAGACATTATATTATCAAAAGACTGTTAAGCATCGTTCCCTTATTAATCGGAATATCCTTTTTGGCGTTTATTTTAATTAATTTGACTGAAAGTGATCCGGCCGAGGTAGCACTGCGAGTGAATGAAATCACGCCAACGGAAACTGCTGTTGCGGAGATGCGGGAGGAACTGGGGCTTGATAAACCTTTTATAGAAAGATATATCACCTGGGTGACAAGCAGTATCAAAGGGGACTTTGGAAATAGTTTTATTAATAATCAGCCCGTAATAGATGAAATAGCACAGGCATTACCGGCAACCTTGCTGCTTGCGCTTGTTTCCTTTGTGATTATTATTGTTGTCAGCGTTTCCGCTTCAATCATATGCACCATGTATGAAGGAAGGATGATTGATCGGGCTATCCGGGGCATTGTCTTTTTCGGTGAAGCCATGCCAGGCTATTGGATCGGACTTTTACTGATGTGGTTTTTCTCCATTAAGTTAAATCTGCTTCCCACAAGCGGAATGAGCTCCTGGACGTCTGTCATTCTGCCGGCAGTGACATTAGCTCTTGCTTATATTTCAACGTATGTAAGGCTGCTTCGGAATAATATGGTCCAAATCAAAAGTGAGAATTTTGTACTGTATGCAAAAGCCCGGGGAATGAAAGAGAGTGTTATTTTAAAGCGTATTTTTAAAAACTCCCTTCAATCTGCAATTACAGCGCTGGGGATGTCGATTCCAAAGCTGATTGCAGGTACGGTGATTGTAGAAAATATCTTTGCGTGGCCGGGAATAGGCAGGTTAAGTGTAACAGCAATATTTAATTATGATTATCCAGTTATTCAGGCATATGTTTTTCTGATGGCTGTTTTATTTGTTGTATGCAACTTGCTGGCAGATATCGTTACTGCAATTTTAGATCCAAGAATGAGAAAAGAGGTATGAATCGTGGAGGTTTTAAGTAAATTAATGAAAGATCGTTTTGCCATGATTTGTATCGCTTTTTTAGTCATTGTGGTATTGGCGGGAATTTTTGCACCGTGGATAGCGCCGCATAGTCCTATTGATGTCAATGTCAAAGAAAAGCTTGCAGGAATAAGCACAAGCTATCCCTTAGGGGCCGACCAGCTGGGACGGTGTATCTTTTCCAGACTGCTATATGGTGTTCGTACTACTGTATTTATTGCATTTATCACAATGGCTGTGACCGTTTTAATTGGCACTGTCCTAGGAGCCATTGCCGGGGTGTTTCGCGGGAAAATAGACGAAATAATAATGAGGGTTTGTGATATTTTTATGTCCTTTCCGAGTGAAGTGATGATTCTTGCTATTATCGGCATGATGGGACCGGGAATAACCAATATTGTTATTGCCAGTATTATAGCAAAATGGGCGTGGTATACGCGTATGATTCGTTCGATTGTTCTAAAGTATACGGATAAAAATTATGTTCAATTCGCCCGTGTATCTGGCTTCAGCAGATGGCATATTTTTAAAAAACATATAATGCCGAACACTGCCGGGGAAATAGCTGTACTGGCTACCCTTGATATTGGTTCTGTTATTTTAATGATTTCGGCTTTATCTTTCCTCGGTTTAGGTGTACAAGCGCCGACACCTGAATGGGGAATGATGTTAAATGAAGCTAAGAACGTGATGATTATACGCCCGGAATTAATGCTTCCACCAGGTATAGCAATCCTTTTCGTCGTAGCAGCTTTTAATTTTTTGGGGGACAGCTTACAAGGTGCTTTCAATGTGAAACATGGGACAAAGCGGAGGTGAAGGAATGAAGTTGCTGGAAGTAAAAAATATATCCATATATGATACACAGACAAAAAACGGCATCATAAAGGATATTTCTTTTGCATTAGAACATCATCGTAATCTGGGTATTGTCGGCGAAAGCGGAAGTGGCAAATCGATGATGATCAAGGGAATATTGAGGCTTATGGCACCTGGGATGAATGCTTCTGGTGCAGCATATTTTGAAGGGGAAGATATGTTGAAAATGAGTGCGAAAGCAATACAAAATATAAGAGCCCGGCATATCAGCATGATTCCGCAAGATCCAATGTCCGCATTTGACCCTTTAGATACAGTTGGCAAGCAGATGATGGAAACATTATGCGAGAATTTGAAAATATCCAAGAAAGAAGCAAAACAAATATCATTGCATGAATTGGAACGCGTAGGGATTAAAGAGGCGTCACAGGTACTAAGAAAGTATCCGCATCAATTGTCCGGCGGGATGCTGCAGCGATGTATGATTGCCATTGCAGCTGCTAGTAAGCCTGATATTATTATTGCAGATGAACCGACAACTGCATTGGACGCTATTACACAAAGTGATGTCATCGCAACGTTTCAAAGACTGCACACTCAATTAGGAACGACTTTTATTTTTATTTCTCATGACCTGGGTGTGATTCAGCAGCTGGCTCAAGATGTGCTGGTAATGAAGGATGGGAAATTAGTGGAATATGGCGGGACAGGGGATGTGTTTCACCATTCAAAGAATGAATATACGAAATACTTAGTAGATACAAGAATAAAGCTGACCCGTTCATTTGAAAAATTAATGAGAGAGGAATCTTGCGATGCTTGAAGTAAAGAGTGTTTACAAAAGCTATTCAAAAACAGGGATAAGTTTCCGAAGAGGAAGAGTACCTGTCTTAGACGATGTATCCTTTCAGATAAATACTGGAGAATGGGCGGCCTTGGTTGGTGAAAGCGGGAGTGGAAAAAGTACATTAAGCAGGCTGGTATTAGGCTTGGAAAAAGCAGACAGCGGCAGCCTGCTGCTCGAGGGGAAAGACGCAGCGGTATGGATGAAAGAAAATAGAGGACAAATGAGCGTTGTTTTTCAGGATTATATAACCTCAGCTAATCCTGCTTTTAAGGTAAAAGATATTATCCATGAATCATGGAAGACAGCTGGCGGGAATAAGTCAATTCACGAAACAGTGGAAAGTTTAATGAGAAAAGTCGGTTTGCCTTTGGAAATAAAGAATCGCTATCCGCATGAGTTAAGCGGTGGACAATTGCAGAGGGTATGTATCGCAAGAGCAATTAGTACAAGCCCGAGGTTTCTGGTATTGGATGAAGCGGTCAGTTCACTCGATGTTCCTGTTCAGGCTCAAATTCTGCAGCTGCTTCATCAACTCAAAGCAGAGCTGGATCTGACCTGTCTATTTATTGCTCATGATTTACAAACGGTTGCGTACCTTTGTGATCAAATAATATTTTTAAATGATGGAAAAATTGTTGAACAGATAGAAACAAAATACCTGGCAAATGCTCAGAGTGCTTATGCAAAGCGGCTATTGGAAGCGGTAATTCGATTTAAGGTTTAGAGGAAGAATTAAAAGCTTTGTAGAGGTACTAGACAGCTTATTCCATACTGAAAATATGGACGATAGGATTTGTACAAGATAATAATTGCTAAAACATCAACAGAAAAGATAAATAGCTTTAACTATTAAAAGAGTTAAAAAGGAAAAGAGTCAGCATCTAACTCTTTTCCTTTTTAACAGGCAGATACTTATATAACCGATATAATTTTGAAACAGTATACATAATCCACCTCGGTATCTTTTTCGGAAAATAAGCACGCTGGTAATATTTTGTATATCCACATTTTAAATCATCCCATTGCGTGCACTTTTTCTCTTGTGAAAAACGTGCAACATCAATAATACGCACATCACCTTCTTTGGTCAGGATCAGGTTATGCAGATGAATATCTGACGGATTTAATCCTGCCTCTTTCGCGTATTGTAATCCATTGTCAACCTGCTCGATATAATGAGACTTTAATGGAATTCCCTCGGCCAGGCACTCAAAGAATGTTTTTCCTTCAATAAAGTCCATTACCAAATAGTTGGCTCCCGATTCATAGATAGTGGGATAATAAGGATTTCCGTTTAATTTTTCATAGTTTTGTTTTTCTTCGATTGCTATTTTTTCAAATGATGGATAAAAAATTTTAATCACTTTATTTTCATTTTTAATTTGGAATACAGCAGCACTTCTTCCCATGCCATATAATTTTAAGTGACAATGATGTTTGTCTATTTTCATGCGTCCACTTTTTTTAACAAATAAAACGGTGGACGCATATTCATTGTATCTAGATGGTTTCATTATTTTTTAAACGAGCCTTTCCTTTTTGCCAGCTCTTTTTTGATGACAGGAAGGGCATGTTTTTGTGCTTGCTTTATTCCTTCTTTTACCATTTTAGACTTTAAAAGCTTTGTAAGTTTAGACATTTCTATTCCTCCTTGAACAACTTTTTGAAGTAAGTGTGGCAAAAGTTTATAAAAAAGAGACCTTTGCCCACCTGTTTGGACAAAGGTCTCGCAAGCAACGAATGGTAATTGTTGCCAGCAGTGCCGAGGATATCTCCTGTAATGACGACAGCTGCTATTATGCTACTCCCCTTTGGGATTTATTTCAATTGATATTTTCATTTATTATATAGTGCTGGTACGATAAGTGCAAATTTTAACGTATTTAAATTTTTTTATGGAAATCACTGTAGCTGGTGCTGTAACTTTTAGTATAAAATGATTCCCCTGCACGAAGAAATACATCGTTTAACTTCATTTGATATGTGTAATAAATACGATATAAGCATATTCTAATCAGGACAGTATGTTTTAAGGAGGAAGTAACATGCAGCTTAATGCGGCTCAAAAATTAATTCAGGATCATTTGCTGTCAGGAGAGATGAAGGCTGGAGAAGAGATTGGAATAAAAATTGATCAGACGCTGACGCAGGATGCTACAGGTACGATGGTCATGCTGGAGCTGGAAGCGATGGGGATTGATCGGGTGAAGACAGAGGCTTCTGCACAATACGTGGACCATAATTTGATTCAGGAGGATTTTCGTAACGCGGATGACCATTTATTTTTAAGAAGTGCGGCACAAAAATTTGGTATCTACTATAGCAGACCTGGAAATGGGGTCAGTCATCCTGTCCATATGCAGCAGCTGGCACGTCCGGGAAAAACCTTATTAGGTTCAGATAGTCATACATGTGCAAATGGCTGCATGGGCATGTTAGCTATTGGTGCAGGTGGTATTGATGTCACGATGGCGATGACGGGGGAACCTTACTATATAAAAATGCCGCGAATTATGGGAGTAGAGCTTACGGGAAAACTTCCTGACTGGGTCAGTGCGAAAGATGTCATTTTAGAAATGCTGCGCCGCCACGGCGTAAAAGGTGGAGTCGGCAGGATAATTGAATACTATGGACCGGGTGTCAAAGAACTATCTGCCATGGATCGGCATGTTATTGCCAATATGGGGGCTGAGCTTGGAGCGACTGCAACTGTATTTCCATCTGACAAAGAGATAAAGCGATTTCTAAAAACGCAGGGGCGTGAAGACCAGTGGATAGAATTAAAAGCTGATAACGGAGCAACGTATGACGAACATGAAAAAATGAATTTATCTGAGCTGGAACCGTTGATTGCGAAACCATCCAGTCCTGATAATGTTGTACCTGTTACAGAAATAGCTGGAGAAGCCATTTATCAATCTTATATCGGTTCTTCTGCTAACCCGGGTTACCGTGATTTTGCAATTACCGGTGAAATTGTGAAAGGGAAACAGATTGCTGCTGGTATTTCCTTTGATATTAATCCGACCTCCCGTCAATTGCTGGAGCAGCTTGTGGAGAATGGATATATTGCGAATCTCCTGTCTGCCGGAGCCCGGATGCATCAGGCAGGCTGTAATGGCTGTATTGGAATGGGACAGGCACCAGCGACGGGGCGGAATAGTTTACGGACAACACCAAGAAATTTTCCGGGACGATCTGGCACAAGAGAAGACAGTGTTTTTCTTTGCAGTCCGGAAACAGCTGCTGCTTCTGCGTTGACTGGTGTTATTACAGACCCAAGGACATTAGATATTTCTTATCCGAAAATAAAAGAACCGACTACTTTTTCCACACAGGGTATGCTGGAGGAACCACCGGAAGATAACAGCCAAATCAAATTGGAAAAAGGGCCGAATATCACTTCCATTCCAGATTTTCAGCCAATGGAAGATAACTTTGATTTGCCTGTTTTATTAAAAATGAAAGACAATATTTCAACAGATGAAATCCTTGCCGGCGGTTCGCGCGTCTTACCATACCGCAGCAATATTCAAAAAATCAGTACCTTTGCGTTTGAGATTATTGATGATAATTATTACGAAAAGGCGATGAAAAAACGTGATAACGGTGGTCATATGGTTGTTGCCGGTTATAATTATGGGCAAGGATCCAGCCGGGAGCATGCAGCGCTCGCACCCCGTTATCTTGGATTAAAGGTTGTGCTCGTAAAAGATTTTGCCCGCATTCACCTGCAGAATTTGATTAACTTTGGTATTTTGCCATTAACGTTTGTCAATGAGGAGGACTATAATCTGCTCCATCAGGAGGATGTACTTGAATTTCGCCATATCCACCAGACAATTCAAAACCAGCGTACCTTTGATATTAAGCTGAAGGGAACAAATCGTACCATTACCGTTCAGCATGATCTTACGAGACGGCATCTTGAAATTCTGCTGGCCGGCGGAATTATTAATTGGATTAAAATACGAGTTCAAAATGGACAATAAAAAGGACCAAGAGGTTCAAGGCGGCGCAGATTTGAGGAACGGAACGTATGATTTTAGATACGTGAGTACCGGAAAAGCAAGCCAACGCAGAAATTCGATGTGTCATTTTTGTTGGACTTTTTGAACAACCTCTTAAAGAAAAACAATAGAAAGGAAGTCAGCTATGGGATCACAGGAACATGCCTGTAAAGCTTGTGCCGGAACAGGGCTATTAATGGATGATGAACAGTGGCACTATACGTGTACCGTTTGTCATGGTGATGGGTTTGTTGCCGCTGTGGAAAGAACGGAAAAGCTGCAGGTAGATGAAAATCACAGAGTAATTGATTAAATGGAAGCAGTCGAAGTGATACTGTTGATTTTACAGCATTTGCTTTGGCTGTTTTTAATATTTGAAATCATATCGACAGGAACCTGAGATTGTGAAATAATATATGAAAAAAGTGTTATGGACATATATACCGCATAATACAGAAGAGGGTGCCGTTTTGAGAATACATATTGCTCCACTGCAAATAGAGGATGAAGATAAGTTATATACGTTTGAATTAAATAACAGAAATTACTTTGAAAAATCTGTTCCTTCACGGGGAGATGCATTTTATCAACTGGATTATTTTCGTGATAGACTTCATGAATTACTGAAGGAGCAAGCTGATGGACAATCGTATTTTTATTTAATTAAAGACGATGATGGAGAGATTTTAGGGAGGGTCAATTTAACAGATATCGAGCCTGCTCAGCAAATAGGCTTTTTAGGATACAGAGTAGCTGAAGCACATACGGGAAAAGGACTAGCAGGAGAGGCTGTCAGACTTCTAAAAGAAGAAGCGAAGGCACTGGGACTGAGCGGAATAAAAGCGCAGACGACTGCTGATAATATTGCTTCTCAAAAAGTATTGGAAAAGCAGGGGTTTGAGGAAATAAGCAGGGAAGATACTGCTTATGAAGGGAAGCAGCTGACTTTTGTTTATTATCAAGCAGACTTATGAAATGGATTGTTATAGGCTAAGAAAAAAGCTGCTTGATTGGAAGTTCAATCAGGCTTAATCAGTGAAGAAGAGCATAAACTTCCTATGAATTAACAACTTTTGAGAAGTGTCGAATCATTGTTGATTATTCTCCAACCAGTGCCGAAAGTGGTAGTTTTTTTGTTTTAAATGTACCGATGCTATGAGAATTAGCAGTATGTTCTATTAATAATCTTCTGTCGTATTTCATTGCTAGTTTAATTACTTATCTGTTATGAATGGGTACTTCTGAAAAGTACTTAATCAAGGAATTGGTACAGAGCTGATTAAGTACTTAATAAATTGGGGAAAGCAGCAAAAAGATTTAGAGAAAATTTGTTTAGGTGTATTGTCGGTAAACGCACGAGCAATAAAAGTCTACAAACGAATGGGATTTATAGAAGAAGGAAGACAATTAAATTAAATATGAAGATGGAACGTACAGTGATGATATTTTAATCGCTTATCATCTTAATGGCAATTTTAAATAGAGAGGGAGATGGATTTATCGGCCTCTCTATTTTGTTCTCTCTACATTATGAAAAATACATAAGCTCTTATTTAAACATCCGTTCCCAGAGTAAGCCCGCCATCCACTACAATTTCAGCACCATTACAGTAAGCACTCTCATCAGAGGCGAGAAAAGCGGCTACTTGCGCTATATCATTAGGCTGCCCGAGCCTTTTTAATGGAACAGAATCAGCTTCATTTAGATTCAGGTTGCAGCTGCTCACCATATTTGTTTGAATAACGCCGGGATGAATGGAATTCACTCTGATTCCTTTTGGTCCTAATTCGATAGCGGCAGATTTAGAAAGATTGGATACAGCTGCTTTTGAAGCTGCATAGGCGGCTGCATCATTAATTGGCGCAAAAGCAGAGATAGATATATTATTAATAATCGACCCTTTTTGCTGTTTCTCCATATAGGGTGCGACTGCCTTTATTCCCATAAAAACACCGAGCTGATTCACGTTGATTAACTGTTGAAAATCCTCCACGGTTGTATCTAACAGAGGTTTTTTAATGAAAATACCGGCATTGTTAACAAGTACATCTATTTTATTATAAGCTTCTATAATAGATTGGACTGCTGTTACCCAATCAGCTTCGTTTGTCACATCTAATTGGACAGGAAGACTTCGATTTTGTCCAATCTCTAACGAGAGAGCTTCAGCATCTTTAAAACTCCTTGCTCCTACGGCAACTTTTGCGCTAAGTGAAGCGAAATGTTTGGCGATACCTTTTCCCTGGCCACGATTCGCTCCGGTTACTAAAACGACTTGATCTTTTAAATTTGGCATAATTTCTCCTTTAATTTTTACTGTTTTTAATTAGAATTTACCACAGTGAACCTGCTTGTAAACGATCTGTTTCTAACAAAGGAAAAATGACGGGAGGCCATATGGCTGAACACTTCTGGATTTTCCTTTTTGCGGGCGTATCGTTTAATGTTTGAGTCTATTGATTAACTTACCTTTAAAAGCTTATACAGTCAATTTATAAGATAGGTTATCATTCAAATTTGAATAATTTTATTCCTTTTTTACAAAAAAGGTTTTATTATGTTCAATTATGTGATAAAGTATAGGAAATTCTTAAAATGAAGGATTTGAAAAGGGGGATTATTTTGCAAACGTTACATGTTGATTTAAAACCTAAGGTAAAAGAATTTCTTCAAGAAAGTATCGGGCTTTATATGAATGGGGAGTATGTTGAATCTGTCAGGAGCAATAAATTCGATGTTTTAGATCCTGCCACAGAAGAGCGGATAGCTCAGGTTTATCAGGCGGATAAAGAGGATATTGACAGGGCAGTAAAAGCAGCGAGAACAGCCTTTGATGAAGGGGAATGGACAAAAATGAAAGCGGCTTCCCGTTCTCGTATTATTTATAAATTTGCTGATCTTTTAGAAGAAAATCGTGAAGAATTAGCGCAATTAGAATCGTTGGATAACGGAAAGCCTTACAAAACAGCTTTAACAGATGATGTCGATGGCACCATTGAACATTTTAGATACTATGCTGGTTTTGCAACGAAGATTCAAGGTAAAACAACGAATGTTGCACCAGACTATATTAACTACACCGTTCATGAACCTATAGGCGTGGCCGGACAAATTATTCCATGGAACTTTCCACTGCTGATGGCTGCCTGGAAGCTGGGATCAGCACTTGCTGTCGGCTGTACAGTTGTTATCAAGCCGGCAAGTGAAACACCATTATCCTTACTATATATAGCGCAATTATTTAAAGAAGCCGGCGTTCCGGATGGTGTTGTCAATGTTGTTCCCGGATCAGGAAGAGAAGCTGGAGAGGCAATTACTACACATCCGCTGGTTGATAAGGTGGCATTTACCGGCTCAACTAATGTAGGGAAGAGTGTGATGAAAAAAGCTGCTGATCAGTTGAAAAACGTTACTTTAGAATTAGGGGGCAAATCGCCTACAATTATTTTGGAAGATGCAAATCTGGAAAAGACAATAGATGGTGCTTTCTCTGGTACGATGTATAATCACGGTCAAAATTGCAGTGCTTGCACAAGAGTATATGTACAAAGAAACATTTATGACCAAGTTTTGCAAGGGCTTTCAGAAAAATTAGAGCAAATTCAACTTGGACATGGATTAGACCCGGAAACAGATATGGGCCCGCTTGTATCGAAAAGACAGCAGCAGACAGTTCTTGATTATATCCAAAAGGGTGTGGATGAGGGTGCAAGACTTATTGGCGACCGTACACCTGTATCTGAAAAAGGCTTTTTTGTAAAACCGATTATTTTTGCAGATGTCCATGAAGAGATGACGATTGTTCGGGAAGAAATCTTTGGGCCAGTTATGACTGTTCATGTATTCGATACCGTAGAGGAAGCTATTCAGAAAGCGAATGATAGCATCTACGGACTGGCTTCCAGTGTATGGACAGAGAATTTAAAACAAGCGCACTATATTGCCGGAAAACTTCAGGCAGGAACGGTATGGATAAATGATGTCGGGCAAGAATGGGAAACGATGCCATTTGGAGGCTACAAACAGTCAGGTATTGGACGTGAGATGGGCGGAGAATACGGGCTACGGAATTATACAGAAGTCAAGAGTGTCTATGTAAATATCGAGCAAGATGAAAATAATGGATAATAATTAAAAAATAACAGGAGGGTTTTCCATGACGAAACCAACAGGAATGATTCCAGCTTTACCTACACCAATGAATGAGGATAATAGTATTAATTATAGCGGTATTGGAGAAGTAATTGATCATCTTATCGATAATGGAATTGAAACAATATTAGTGGGAGGAAGCACTGGGGAGTACTCTCTTATGAGTATGGATGAAAGAAAGGAAGTTATTGAGTATGTTTGTGACAAAGCCGGCGGCAGAGCAAAAGTAATGGCTGGTACGGGCTGCCACCGCTTAGAAGATACGATCGCACTTACAAAATTTGCATCAGAAGCAGGTGCAGAATGGGCTCTGGTCATTAATCCTTATTATATGCAGACAAGCGAGCAGGGAATTGTTGATTATTATAAAGCAGTTGCAGAAAGTTCGGATATTGGTATTGTTATTTATCATTACCCGGAAGCAACCAATGTGGTATTAAGCCCGGAATTACTTCATGAGATAAGTGAAATTGATAATGTGGTAGGAATAAAAAATACGGATGATCAAGTTCATACATGTAAATTATTAGCACTGACAAAAGATAATCCTGATTTTTCCGTACTGACTGGATTTGAGCATCTAATCGTTCCTACATTAGCAATTGGCGGGCAAGGGGCAATTGGTGTCGTTCATAATTTAGTTCCTGCGGAGATGGTGCGTTTATATGATCTAGTAGTAAACGAAAATAACATTCAGGAAGCAATAGCATTAAACAAAAAATTGATGCCTCTATACAATGCGATTGAGGAAGAGGTTATACCAGGTACGGTAAAAGCCGGACTCGAAGCATTAGGATTACCAGGCGGAAACAGCCGAAATCCTTTAGTGCCGGCAACAGAAGGGTATCGTCAGAAAATAAAGAAATTATTATCCGATGCAGGTGTGTTAAAAACGGAGGAAGCAAAATGAAAGATGTTGTAATCATTGGCGGAGGACTTGCCGGGCTGTCTGCAGCCTGGCGTCTGAAGCACCACGATATTTTAGTATTAGAATCAGAAAATCGGATTGGCGGCCGTGTCCATTCGGAACGCCGGGGTGATTATTGGCTGAATTGGGGCGGTCATTTATATGCCGGACCCGGTTCTGCTACAGATGAATTACTAAAATCTGTAGGCGTCGCATCATCTCCTGTACCCGGTACATTAACGGCAATGTCTTTAAATGGGAGGCTGCTTTTAAAAGGGTCGGTTGAAATGTATCCTTTCAGGGTTCCCATGTCATGGAAATCGAGATTTGCTCTGATACGTGCCGGTGTAAAAGTGCGTGCTGCTGTAATCAGATATGGAAAAATAGCAAAGAGAAGACCGGGAGAAGATTACAGGGTTCAACAGCAGCGTGTTTTAGAATTTATGGATGACCGGACTTTTACCGATTTTACCGGGAAACTGCCAACAGATGCAGATTCTATTTTTAGACCTACCGTTAGTCGCTCAACTGGCAGTCCAGAGACAATTACAGCTGGATCAGGTGTAGGATATTTTCACACGGTGTGGAATAAAAGTGATGGACTTGGAAGAAATATTGATGGCGGACCATCAACGCTCACAGATACGATTGCAAAAGAGTTAGCTGAAAGTGTCGAGCTTAATGCGAAAGTGATCGAGGTTATTCAGAAAAAAGATTCCGTTATTGTACGCTACATCCAAAATGGAGTGGAGCATGTAGAAGAAGCCCGTTATGCAGTGCTTGCAACTCCTGCTCCAACCACAAGAAAAATTGCTAAAAATATAGATTCAGAACTTGGTGAAGCACTGGATAAGGTTACCTATGGTCCGCATGTAAGTGCAGCATTTCTGACAAAGGAAGCAGAGCCGCAAGTTTGGGATAATGTTTATTCTTTTGCTACACCGAAAAGAGCGTTTGATATTATTCTTAACCAGACAAATTTGATTCGGGCAAGAGAAACAAAAAGACAGCCGGGCAGCAGCATTATGACCTTTTCACCCGGGGAAAGCGGAAGTCGGTTAATAGATAAATCTGAGGAGGAAATCCTTGCTATTATATTGAAGGATTTAGATGATATTTTTCCCGGCTTCAGTAATCATGTTGTGGAAGCACGTGTAAATAAATATCCACTTGGGTCTGCTTATATTTTCCCGGGGCGTGCAGAATTACAGCCCATTTTAACAAAGCCTTATGGCCGCTTCTTCTTGGCTGGTGATTATTTAGGGTCAACTTATACGGAAACTGCTGTTCAGTCAGGGTTTACTGCTGCACAAAATATTAATAGTCTCCTGGGAACGGATACCAATAAATATTTAACATCACTTTCTCATATTGCAGAATCTGATGTCCGTATGGCAGATGGATCTTAATAAAGCACGAAACGATGAATGTTAGTTATTTGTAATGCATGTACCGCTCTCTGCCAAAAAAGATGCATTACAAATAACCTTAGAAGGATGTTTATAAAGTCTGCTAAAAATGATATGAAAAGGTAAGGATAAACCCTTTTGTGTAAACGCTTACCAATATAAGTTTACTTAATAATTTCTGTGATAGAAATAGGAAGGGGAACGTATGAAAAATATATTAAAAATAAGCAGTGCTTTTATAGGTGCGGTGTTAGGTGCCGGATTTGCTTCTGGACAAGAAATTATGCAATATTTCACAAGTTTTGGTCAAATTGGAATCCTGGGTGCAATTGTTGTATCGATATTATTTGGTATTACCGGGATGCTGTTAGTAAGCATTGGATTTAAGCTGAAAGCAATTTCTCATATGGAGGTTATTCGCCAGCTCAGCGGCCGCTACTTGGGAATGGGATATGATGTTGTTATTATCTTCGTATTATTTGGAATTGGATTAGTGATGCTGGCCGGATCTGGTCCTATTTTCAGCCAGCAATTAAATGTACCGACATATATGGGCACGATACTTATGTCCGTGCTGGTGCTGGTAACGATTATGACAGGGGTGAAAAAGGTTATCCAAGTGCTTGCAATTGTGACCCCGGTATTTTTACTTGTCATTATCTTTGTAAATATTTACAGTATGATAACGAGCAGTAATTCATCTGCAGATATGGAAGCAATTGCATTGCAGCAATCTTCTGTTGCTAATCATTGGTTTTCAGCAGCTTTTAACTATCTATCTGTAGTTACCCTTACAAATGCAGCGATGCTTTTTATTATGGGAGGAAGTGAGACAAATGGAAAGCAGGCAGCAATTGGCGGTTTCCTTGGCGGATTGCTTTGTGGGGTTTTAGTACTTGTCAGCAACATGGCTATTTATTTAAATATAGACAGCGTTGCCTCTCTGCAGATGCCTACTTTGGGGCTGGCTACCCAGATATCTCCGCTTTTAGGGGTGATATTCTCTGTTGCGTTATTTGGTATGATTTATGGAACCGCAGTAAGTATGTTTTTCTCTTTTGGTTCACGCTTTTTTGAACCAAAAACCAAGGGATTTAAAGTATTCAGTATTATTGCTTTAATTGTAGCCTGCAGCTTAAGCTTTTACGGTTTTTCTGAATTGATTTCTATTGTGTTCCCCATTGTCGGCTACTTAGGTTATGTATTTCTTGTCATCTTAATAGTCGGGACATTTCGAATCAAGTCAAAAACAAAGAGTACTCCCCAAAATGATGATTTAAAAATGGCAAAATAAGTATCTTTTTAATTTAATTGCCCATGGAGTTTCCTGCTCTAATATCTTATTCATGACGTTTGCTTCATGAATAAGATATAATGTCCTATATGCACAGATTTAGCGAATAAATCTATAAAATCTACGAACAGCTATAATTAGCTGTTGTGTATAAAGTGAAGCTCTTCCTTCCGCCTGAGTTTTTAATCGCTTCAGGCAGGAGCTGAGTGAAACAGGATGATTTTAGGGGAGGAAAATGCTATGGCAGACAATAATCAATCCTTATTAGCGGAAATGATTAACTTGAAGGATAGTTTACCTAAAAGACAAAGACATTTATGTGACTATATATTAAAAAATTATTCATCTTTAGGATTAATTACTGTAAAAGAGCTCTCTCACGAATCAGGTGTCGGGGTTTCAACGGTGATGCGGACAATTCATTCTTTAGGGTATAGTAATTTCAATGATTTTAGAAAAGATGTTTATGATGAATCTCTGACGGAAAAAACAAATTCAAAATGGAAATTGAAGGACTCTCTTTCAGATGTTCAAGAAAATAAAGAATATGAGCATACACTGGTTCAGATGTGTAAAGAGTCCGTAAACCTGCTGGATAAATCGTTAAATGAAGATTTACTGAAAAACTTTGATAAAACAGTTGATATGATGAGTCAGGCAGCATTTATAAATATCTTTGGAACGAGACCCTATAAAGCAGTTGCTCTTTACTTTGAGCAATTAATGGGAGAATTTTATCCGAGATTAAGACAATTAAGCCACGATTCTGAAATTGTTTTGGATAAGGTATTACAGATTGAAAAAGATGAAGTGTTATTTGTTTTTGCTTTTGAACCATACACAGAACGAATTATTCAGGCTACTAAAGTAGCATATGATTTAGGCGTTCCAATTATTTTAATCACGGATCACATATCTTGCCCAATCATAAACTACGCAACGACAACCTTGAAAATTGAAGTGAGTGACGATAAATTTTCTATTGTACCGACAATTGCTTTAGTAGAAGCACTGATTGTTGAATTTGGAAAACGTTTTTCAGGTGATTTCATTAAGAAGCTGAATAAATTAGAAAAAACACTGAAAGAAAACCATATAACGTTTTCTTACTAGCTCTTTTGAGATTTTTCCTGACTGAAAAAATGAAATCAGCAGGAGAAGCTCAGTTAAATAATTGTCCTAAATAAAATCAGGTATTTTTATTAATTTAACTGGTACCTGGTTTTATTAGGCTACTTAGATTAACAGGGATGAGGGCATTCTGGTATTCAATAAAAGTCCTGGGAAATATTCGTTTTCTAAGGTCGAATTGATATTAAAAATTTATTTATCATGCTATTATTATTCGATAATAGTATTAATGAAAGAACGGATTAATAGAAACAAAATAATTGAATCTCTTCTTAAATTAAGCAGAATTCAACCTTAAAGGAGGGATAATCATTGAAACAAGGAACAATTAATATACTATTAGTTATTTCAATTATTTGTATATCCTTGTCAGCAATACTTGTAAAATTATCGGATGCACCTTCTACTGTTATGGTAATGTATCGAATGTTTTTGGCTTGTGTTCTTATTTTCCCGATGGTTTACAAATATAGAGAAACATTTTCAAAGATAAAAAGAAAAGAATGGCTGGCCATTGTATTTTCCGGAATTTTTCTGGCCAGTCATTTTGGATTATGGTTTGAGTCTTTAAATCATACGACAGTGGCAAGTTCTACTTTAATTTTAGCGCTCCAGCCTGCAATCGCCCTTATTGGAGGTCTGATTTTCTTTAAAGAAAAAATAGATATACGTGTAGTTGTAGCGATGGGGATTGCCTTTGTTGGTGTTGTTATTGTGGGAGGCGGTGGTTTAGGCAGCGGCAGCGGGGCGTTGCTGGGAAATATACTATCCTTTCTTGCTGTTGTTTCTGTCGTTCTTTACCTGATGATCGGTCAACGAAATGTAAAATCAATCAATCACTGGGTATATAGCTTTTTAGTATTTCTAGTGGCAGGTATTGCAGTAGCAGTGTTTAATCTGATTGGCGGGATAGCTTTCACCGGCTACAGCACCAATGATTGGCTGGTCTTTTTGATGCTGGCTATTTTCCCGACTGGAGCACATATTATTTTTAACTTGCTGCTAAACTATGTGAATACAACAACGGTTTCTATGAGTACACTGGGAGAACCGGTTGGCGCTTCAATACTGGCAATTATCATTTTACATGAGATGCTTACGCTTGTGGAAATGATAGGAGGCGTACTGATTATTGCCGGGATATTTTATTTCCTGAGACTGCAGGGCGGATCGAAGCAAGTTGTGCCAAAGGAATCGGAATCAATATAAAATGAGTGAGCGGGTGGGTCCGGGTTTGAGGTCTACCCGCTTTGATAATGAATCTGTGTCTTGATAGGGATTCATTTTTTGATAGTTATTTCAAACTAGTTAATTAATCCAGTGACAACCAACTGAGTAAAGGAATGAATTGTATGGCAAAAAATCCAAAAGTCTGTGTAGTAGGAAGTATCAATATGGATATGATGACAACAACAAATATTATACCTGATCAAGGAGAAACTGTATTAGGTGAATCTTTTACAACCTACCCTGGCGGAAAAGGGGCAAATCAGGCAGTAGCCGCTGTCCGATTAGGAGCAGAGGTTATTATAGTAGGGGCTGTCGGGGAAGATGAATTTGGGAAAAGTCTAAAAGAGCGTTTTAAAAAAGAAGGAATCAATGAAGAAGCGGTGGATGTGATACCAGATGAATCGACAGGTGTTGCTTCCATTATTCTTTCTAATGGAGATAACCGGATTATTGTGGCACCAGGAGCCAACAAATATGTTACACCCGAAATCATTAAAAAGAAAGAGGATATTATTTTAGCAAGTGATATTATATTGATGCAGTTTGAGATACCAATGGAGACGATAGAGTATACAGTGAATCTGGCTTATGAACATCATATTCCCGTTGTTATTAACCCTGCGCCATATCAAACGATTCCTGGGAGCATTATTCAAAAAGTAACTTTTTTAACACCGAATGAGTTAGAATTACAAGCACTAAAAAAATCAGCCAATTACGAAGCAATATGTGGAAAAATTATTGAAACAAAGGGGAGCAATGGAGTAACATTCACCCTGCCAAATGGAGAAAAGAAGACAATCCCTGCTTATCCGGCAAAGGTTAAGGATACAACTGGTGCAGGAGATACCTTTAACGGTGCCTTTGTTGCAGAGTATGCAAAAGAAAAAGATATTGAAAAGGCAATTCAGTTTGCGAATGCAGCTGCATCACTGGCTGTAGAAAAGCATGGTGCCCAGGAAGGAATGCCAATCAGAGAAGCAGTTATCAGAAGAATGCAGGAAGCTGACAATAAAAAGTGACTATTCAATATAACAGTACAAAAGAATAAGTGAAATTCTCTTTTAGTGAAGGAATCGATAACAAAGCTGTTTAGCATAATATGCTGACAGTTTTTTGTTTGTAAAAACAGAAAAAGGAAATTACTCTCCTTTATGAAAACGCTTGCAATATTGTTCGTTTTTAGTATAATTAAGGGTGAAAATATTCTGAATCTATACAATGTTTATAGGTTTAAAGCTATCCTCTTTTGAATTAAATAGGAATTTTATCCTGTATTATAAATGTGATAAGGAATTCAATAAGCGGTTTAACAACTGATAATTTTTCTATAGCTATAAGCACGTATTAAAGTTTCGTTATTCCATTTTTATTGCCTGATAGAAACATTTAGTGTCAAAAAGAACAGAGGTATAATCCTATATATTGGAAGTGGTACTTTGTCTTTAACAAATGAACTGATAGATAGAATGGGGGAACATACATGACAGAAATTGTCCTCGAGCTAAAAGAATTACATACACATTTTTTTACTGACAGTGGTGAAATTCCCGCTGTAAATGGTGTGAGCATTAAAGTACATAAAGGTGAGGTAGTAGGTATTGTAGGGGAGTCTGGAAGTGGGAAAAGTGTGACATCGCTTTCGGTTATGCGACTTATCCCCACCCCGCCAGGAAAAATTGTAAGTGGTGAAATTAATTTTAAAGGAGAAAATCTTGTCCGGTCTTCAGAAAAGCGAATGAAAAAATTGCGGGGAAATGAAATATCCATGATATTTCAGGAGCCGATGACATCGCTAAATCCCCTATTTACAATTGGAAATCAGCTAATTGAAGCTATTCGGCTTCATCAAAAGATAACGAAAAAAGAAGCAAGGAAAAAAGCTGTTGAAATGCTCCAGCTTGTTGGAATTCCAAGAGCGGACGAAGTAGTGAGTGAATATCCGCATCAGCTATCAGGGGGAATGAGACAGCGGGTGATGATTGCGATGGCTATGTCCTGTGATCCGGAATTATTGATTGCCGATGAACCGACAACAGCACTTGATGTGACAATCCAGGCACAGATTTTAGATTTAATGCGGAATTTAAATGAAAAAGAAGAAACGGCTATTTTACTGATTACGCATGATTTAGGAGTTGTGGCGGAAATTTGTGACAGGGTTGTCGTTATGTATGCCGGACAAATCGTAGAAGAGGGGACAACGAGAGAAATATTAAAAGCACCTGAGCATCCTTATACCCAAGGACTGATTAAGTCCTTACCAAAAATGCATGAAAGAGAGCAGCAGCTCTATTCTATTCCGGGAGTCGTACCAAAGCCTAAAATGGGAAGGGCAGGCTGTCATTTTGCTCCGCGGTGCGAATTTGCTTTTGACCGCTGTTTTCAGGAAAACCCGGACCTGTACGCTTTAGATAATAACCGCCTGAGCAGATGTTTTTTACATGATGATAAAGAAGGGAAGGTAAAAAAGCATGCAGAAGCCGATATTGGAAGTTGATGGTCTGAAGAAATATTTTGACATCAAAGGTGGACCGATAGGGAGAAAAGTCGGTGAGGTAAAGGCTGTCGATGATGTATCCTTTATGGTTATGGAAGGAGAAATTCTAGGAATCGTTGGGGAATCAGGCTGTGGAAAATCAACTACCGGAAAGGCTATTTTGCGTCTGATTGAACCAACAGCAGGTAAAGTGAAATTCCAGGATAAAGAGATAACAAACTTAAGCAGCAGTGAAATGCGCAGTTTGAGAAAAGATATGCAAATTATCTTCCAGGATCCCTATGCTTCCTTGAACCCGAGACATACCGTAGAGAAAATTGTCGGTGAACCGCTGTTAGTGCATGGCATGACATCTTCTATACAGCGAATGAAAAGAGTCCGGGAACTCTTAGAGGTTGTTGGGCTGAGTCCTTATCATGCAAAAAGGTATCCGCATCAGTTCAGTGGAGGACAAAGGCAGCGTGTTGGAATTGCCAGGGCACTTGCTAATAACCCTAAATTAGTTATATGCGATGAACCAGTATCCGCATTGGATGTATCCATTCAATCACAAATACTTAATTTAATGGAAAAGCTGCGGGATGAATTTAACTTAACCTATATTTTTATTGCGCATGATTTAAGTGTAGTGAAACATATCAGTGATCGCATCGGTGTGATGTATTTAGGGAGAATGGTTGAACTGACAGATAAAAATAAGCTTTATGATGATCCGAAGCACCCGTATACACAGGCATTGCTTTCCGCTGTTCCGCTCCCTGATCCAGATTTGCGAAGGGAAAGAATTATTTTAAAGGGAGACGTGCCAAGTCCCGCCAATCCACCTTCAGGGTGTGCTTTTCACACAAGATGTCCATATGCAATGGATATCTGCAAGGAAGTAAGGCCTGACTTTAAACCTGTGGAAGATAATCATTTTGTTGCCTGTCATTTATATGAATAGACACGCTGACAAAATATTACTCTTATAAATTAACTAATACCTGAGGGGGGAAAAGAATGAAGTTAAAATATTCTCTTTTCATCGTCTGGATGCTTGCTGTTTTCCTGGTTCTGGCAGCATGTTCAGGTGATGGCGGACAAAATGGAGGAGAAGCTGACGAAGGTGATGAGACTGATACAACAGAGGATGCAGCAGATGCTGGAGATGCAGAAGGAGACCAGGTATTAATATTTGCCCGCGGCGGTGATTCGGAAAGCCTTGATCCGGCAAGCACAACAGATGGAGAGTCATCCCGGATTACCAAGCAGATTTATGAAAGTCTATTAGATTTTGACAAGGATTCCTTTGAAATTTTGCCTGGACTTGCTCATGACTGGGAGGTTGCTGATGATGGGTTAAGTTATACCTTCTATTTAGAAGAGGGCGTGACCTTCCATGATGGAACAGACTTTAATGCAGATGCTGTTAAGGTTAACTTTGAACGCTGGGCTGATCCAGATCATGAGTATGCTTTTGCTGATGATGGATATGTCTACTCCATGTATGGCACGATGTTTGGAGGCTTTCAAGGAGATGAGAACCATGTCATTGAGGAGATTAATGTAGTGAATGACCATGAAATTGAGTTTGTGCTAAGCCAGCCTTTGGGATTCTTCCTGCAAAATATGGCGATGACCTATTTCCCTATTACTTCTCCAGCCGCATTGGAAGAATATGGTGCAGCAATTAATGAGAATCCTGTTGGTACAGGTCCGTTTGAATTTGTCAGCTGGGCAAAAGATGACTCGATTGTGCTTGATAAATTTGAAGATTATCGCATAGATGGACTGCCTAAGCTGGATCGTGTTGTATTTGAAGTTATTCCGGATAATGCTGCCCGTTTGATTGCTTTGCGTTCTGGCGAAATTGATATTATGGATGGGTTAAATCCGGATGATGCAGCAGGCGTAGAAGCTGACGAAGGCTTAGAGCTGTACGAGCGCGAGGAAAATAATATTGGTTATGTAGGATTTAATGTGCAAAATGAACCATTCGATAATAAAGAGTTAAGGCATGCTGTCAGCCATGCTATTGATAAAGAAGCAATTGCAGATGCTTTATATGCCGGGTATGCCACTCCTGCTTCTGTTCCGCTTCCGCCTAGCTATATGGGCTATAACGATGAAGTGGAGAGTTTTGAATATGATCCGGACAGAGCTGCTGAATTGCTGGAGGATGCGGGCTATGCAGATGGATTGGGAATTGAATTATGGACCATGCCTGTGGCAAGACCATATATGCCAGACCCAGAAACAGTTTCAGAGATTATTCAGAATAACCTGGAGCAAATAGGTATTACTGTTACCATTGTCAGAGAAGAGTGGGCTCCGTATTTGGAAAAAACAATGAATGGGGAACACCAAATGTATATGCTGGGCTGGTCAGGAACAAACGGAGATCCTGATTACTTCCTCAGCAGCCTGTTGCACGGAGATAACGTAGGAAGCAGTAACAGGGAATTCTATGCTAATGATGAAGTGGATGAACTATTAAATCAAGCAAAATTATCTGTCGATCAGGATGAACGAGCTTCCTTTTACCAGCAGGCGCAGGAAATTATTGCTGATGATGCACCAATGGTTCCTTTAGTACATTCCAGACCAGTACTTGCAACAACGAGTGCAGTAGAAAATTATGTGCCGCATCCATCAACGAGTGAATCTTTAGCTGAAGTAGAACTTGCAAATTAATTAGAAACAAACGAAGGAGACTCTTTTACCGGTCAAACTGCTGCTTCTCATTCCTCAATCAACTGGTAACAATCATAATGCTATCTTTGATTTATCAGGATGAGGAGGACAGAATTTTTTGGAGAGAGTCTCCTTGTTTTACTCTTGGAAAGGAGTGAAACATACATAAAGAATAGAGGTGAAATAATGGTTTCCTATATTATCCGACGATTATTAATGATGATTCCCGTGCTAATTGGAATGACATTAATCACCTTCTCCATTGTTCATTTGATTCCCGGGAATCCGGCTCAGGTGATACTGGGAGAAACAGCTAACCAGGCTGCCATTGAAAATTTAGAAGAAAGTATGGGTTTGAATGAACCTTATTTAACACAATACGGGATTTATGTGAAGGGGCTGCTGCAGGGCGATCTTGGAACTTCCTTACGCTCTAACGCAGAAATATCCAGAGAGATATGGCCATATATTGCTGCCACATTTGAGTTAACGATTTTTGCCATGCTGTTTGCTATCTTTATAGGAGTGAACGCTGGTATTATCAGTGCCTGGAAGCAGAATTCCTGGTTTGACTTTCTTGCCATGTTGTTTGCTTTAATCGGTGTTTCCATGCCTGTGTTTTGGCTGGCATTGATGGAGCAATGGATATTTGCTCAGGAGCTCGGGTGGTTTCCGGCTTATGGCAGACAGGATAATAGAGACCCGATTGCGCCAATTACATATTTATATGTATTGGATTCCCTGATTCATTTGGATTTTTCCAGAGCAGGAACAATCCTGAAGCATTTGGTTCTGCCAAGTATTGCGCTCGGTACCATTCCGATGGCGATTATTGCCAGGATGACAAGGTCGAGTATGCTGGAGGTTATGAAGTCGGATTATATTCGTACAGTACGTGCCAAAGGCTCCGGTCAATTTCTGGTTATCTATAAGCATGCGTTAAAAAACGCCATGATACCGGTATTAACGGTTATTGGCTTGCAGGCAGGAGTTTTATTAGGCGGGGCTATTTTAACTGAAACCATTTTCAGCTGGCCGGGAATTGGAAGATATGTGTTCGAAGCAATAAGCTATCGGGATTATCCAGTTATCCAGTCTGGTATTCTGGTTGTTGCCTTTATTTTTGTCATCATCAATCTTGTTGTTGATATTTTTTATAAAATCATTGATCCAAGGATTAATTATTAAGGGGGCGCTGTGATGAAACAGGATGAGAAAAAGCCAATAGATACAGAGCAGCAAATAACCAGCCCCCAAAATAGAGAGCAGCAGGCAGATGTGGAGCAAATAGAAGCAGTTTCGCCTTGGAAAGATGCTTTTCGGCAGCTTAGAAAAAATCGTTTTGCAGTGGCAGGTCTGATTATTATTATTTTTTTCATTATCCTTGCGATTGTTGCGCCGCTCCTTACATCTTATTCGTACCATGAACAAAACCTGGCGAATCGTTTGCAGCCTCCTTCCGGTGAGCATTGGATGGGGACCGATGATTTAGGCAGAGATATATTTACCAGAATAGCTTATGGAGCAAGAGTTTCGTTGCAGGTTGGCTTTTTTGCAGTGATAGGTGCTCTGGTGTTTGGGACATTTCTTGGGATTATTGCCGGCTACTTCGGGCGTTGGGTAGATATGATTATTTCCAGAATATTTGATATCCTGCTGGCATTCCCAAGCATTTTACTTGCGATTGCAATTGTTGCTATTCTTGGCGCCTCTTTGCAAAATGCACTGATTGCGATTGCAATCATTAACATACCGATATTTGGAAGAATTGTGCGTTCCCGGGTAATCAGCTTGCGGGCAGAGGAGTACATTATGGCTGCCAAAGCGCAGGGAATGAAAAATGGGCGAATCATTTTTCATCATATTTTACCGAACAGTATTACGCCAATTATTGTACAGTCTACACTTGGTTTTGGGACTGCCATCCTGGAAGCAGCTGCACTGGGCTTCCTCGGGCTTGGTGCACAGCCTCCGACACCGGAGTGGGGACAGATGCTTGCCAGTTCCCGGGAGTTTATTCAGCTGGCTCCATGGACACTTGTCATGCCGGGGCTTTCTATTATGCTTGTTGTACTTGGGTTTAACTTGGTTGGTGATGGTTTAAGAGATGTTTTAGATCCGAAAATGAGGAATTAATATCTTTATTTAGGATGTTTAAGAATTTATTCGTTAATAAAACCTGATCTGCTGTTAATTATTAATGGCAGATCAGGTTTTTAATGATAAATAGGGATTATTATTCAATTGTGATGCGGCCATTGCTTGTATTTGCTTTGATTAATGATTCTCCATTGCCGTAGATGACATCCCAATCTCTGGAATCAAATACGCGAATCGTTCCATTATTTGTACGTAAATCGAAGGTAGCATTTTCAGGTGCCTGCTCCGAAATAATATGAATCTTTCCATTGCTTGTCTGTAAATCCATTGGATACTCAAAGTTTTCTGTTTCTATATGAATAGTTGCATTATTCGTCTTTGCTTTTATTTCCCCGGAAATACCCTGTGCTTCAATTCTGCCATTTGTTGTTTCTGTATTCGTATTACCCTGTATGGAAGCAATTCCGATTTTTCCATTATTCGTATTGGCTGTTACTTCACCAATAATATTCTCTACAGTGATTTTTCCATTTGACGTTTTTATATTCGTATCACCCTGTGTGTTCTCCAATGCAATCCTGCCATTAGATGACTCCATATCAATCAAGGAGGCTTCTATATTTTTTCCTTCAATCCTTCCATTGCTTGTATAAAGCTGTAACGAATCGATTTGTAAATCAGCAGCAGATATTCTGCCATTTGTTGTTTTTACATATATTTGCTCCAGCATATCCTCTGGAACAAATATGTCTAATGTAGCTTTCGAATAAAACATAAAATCCATATGAAAGAAAGAAGAGGAGGTTTCTTTAATTTGAATCATTAATGTCTCCCCGTTAATTGAACTGCTCAACTCTTGTGTTTCAAGCTTTCTTCCTATTGCTGTATATTCAATTTTCGGTTCTTCTCCATTAGCTGTTTGCAGCCGAATTTCCGTATTTTCTGCATCTACTTCAATGTTATTTAATTCATTTGCTTGGAAAGGAATAGACTCTGACTCTTCATTGAAAGCAGATTCCCGGTAAGAGGAGAAAGTAGCAGCCATCCCGATGATTCCGATAAGAAGCAGGAAAATGGCTAGAATGATAATTCGCTTTACAGTTATCATGTGTGATTCTCTCCTTTCACTAGCCGGACATTAAATGCAATATATTTTGAAAACATACGGATGGCTGCATTTGTCATATAATTTGCGCCGATAAAGATGAATAATCCAGATCCTGTAAGTGTGACAGACGTAAATAATTCAAATAAATAAAATGAATCAGGCTGGACAATCCATTGTACGATTGCTATCAAAAGCTGTGCAATAAAAGAAAAAGCAACCACCCACGCACTCAGAATGATTCCGGCAATACCAATGGAAGGTCCAAGGACAATAATTAAATTGAAGAAAAGGAGCCCGATGATTATGCCTATTCTGTGGAATGGACTTTGTTCAGCATGATTTTTCCGGGCTTTTGCAAATGGCTGAGTGGATTGCAATTCTTTGGCAATCTGCTGCGGGGAACCTAGTGAGCGATAAATCTCTTCATCTGTTTTTCCCTCTGCTCTCCCCATTTCAAAGTGCTCTTCAAAATCTTGAATAATTTCTTCCTGCTCTTGTGGTGACAAGTCTTGTAAGTAAACCGTAAGTTCTCCTATAAAGTCTGACTTATTCATTTCTCTCCTCCTCCATTAGCGAATCAACGCCTTGCGTAAAATTCACGTATGCTTCTTTAAGTTCCAGGAGATATTCTTGTCCTTCCTCTGTTAAATGATAATATTTTCTGCTGGGTCCTTCTGTGGACTCTCTAAAGTAAGTTGTACAGTATCCCTGTTTTAATATTCGGCGTAACACAGGATAGACCGAGCCCTCCGCTATTTCGATTTTATTCGTAATTCGCTTAATCAATTCATAACCATAGAAATCCTGTTTATCAAGCAATACTAATACACAGAGTTCAAGAACCCCTTTTTTAAATTGTGCATTCACTAAAGTCACCTTCTTTATAGGTAAGCTGATAAATTCACTATAGCATTTTATTTAGTACTATTCAATAACAAGTAGTGGTTTTATTTTTTAGTAGGTTGAAATATTTGTTTTAGATCAATAGAGGGAGGAGTTCAAAACAGACAGCTTGTAACTATGAAAAACCAAATCTCTTCTATATAAGAAGTGTTCATAAAGCACGATGAAAAGGACCAAGTCGGATAAAATCGTAAATTCGTGTGGTTGCGATTAATTATACTATTGAAAAGAGTTGGGACTGGGGCTGCGATTACTTGCCCCACCGAAGAGCTTTTGCAATTACTCTTCCCACCGAAAATATTTGGGACTTGCGATTACTCGTCTCATCGAAAAGAGCTGTTGCAACGCCGACACTAGCACGCCCTATGAGGGAGTGCGGATTTGAGCAGTGCTTTTGACGGGGGAGTAATCGCATTCTCAGGTCTCCACGTTTTTAATAGCAGAAACAGTCTTAACGAAACCTTAATCAAGGCAATCCAATGTACTTGTCTGCTTTTCTTTAAAAGAACCGTCTGATTATATTTTATTGAAATTTGCTCTTGCATCCACGATAAGGACATGCTATAGTATTAAAAGTCGATTGATTGCACAGACAATTGAGAGATTGATTGAAAAATATTTTTAAAAAGTTATTGCATCAATTTGAGAGATGTGATACTATATAAAAGTTCGCTTATAAAGCGCCTGTAGCTCAATTGGATAGAGCGTTTGACTACGGAACAAGAGGTTAGGGGTTCGACTCTTCTCAGGCGCGCCATCGGGAAGTAGCTCAGCTTGGTAGAGCACTTGGTTTGGGACCAAGGGGTCGCAGGTTCGAATCCTGTCTTCCCGGCCAGAAGAGATTTTTGATTATTTGTTTAAATGTGCGGGTGTAGTTTAGTGGTAAAACCTCAGCCTTCCAAGCTGATGATGAGGGTTCGATTCCCTTCACCCGCTCTATTATTAAAATGGGCCTGTAGCTCAGCTGGTTAGAGCGCACGCCTGATAAGCGTGAGGTCGGTGGTTCGAGTCCACTCAGGCCCATTATTTATACATATATCGATAGTACAAATTCATACATTAGTATGTTAATAGAAGGATTATCATTGTGCCCTTAATTTAGAAGGATAGAGCAATATATTTTAAACTGTGTCTCCAAGATTTGAATCTTAAAGTGGACCCTATGTCAAAGACACTAACTTTTTTCGCTGTTATCTCTTATGCTGAGGAGCAACGACATAACAAAAGCACACGCTCTTTTGAGTGTGTGCTTTTGTTATGTACTGAAAATGTATGAAAAGACATTGTTTATCTCGACGTGACATAGATTGCCGTAATTCTTTATTATTATTGTTGTTTTATAGGCATTTTATATAAGGAACTTAACTGTTGCTCTGCAAAATTGCAGCATACGAACAGAGGGAGAAACAGAAGCATGTCAGAAAATGAGAATGATTCCTTTCGTGATAAGAACGTAAAGGATAAAATATTAATAATTATAGGGATAACATTGCTTATTATCTTGGTAGCGGGTTTTATATTTGGGCTTTATTTCTTCGGTCTGGCAGGGGTTTTTAAATTGCTTGGCGTGCAGTATGAATCTATTTGGACCTTGGTTGTTTTTGTTATCAGCCTGCTGATTGTAAGCAGCATATTTGAATTGTTCTCCAAATTAATTTTTATATTGTCTGTCCGAAATATTACAGGAAAAACAACGGTACTTATTATCCGAATTATTATTGAGTTCACATCGAACTGGCTCGTTCTTTTTACCATAGATGAGTTTATGAGGAGTATTACGCTTTCTTTAAAAACAGAGATTATAATTGCTTTACTGATTGCTGTAATAGAAATTATTTTTGATGATGATAAGGATGAAGAGGAAGATGAGTAAGCTATCCGTATTGATGATGATATGATGTTTTTGAAGGGAATAAAGATTTTAGTATGCTGCAGCGGCTATACCTTACAGAACATATCAATATTTTGAGGGGTAAATGAACTTGTATTATTTTAAGTTTCTTTTTTATGAATTTATCTTATTTAGTTTGATCATTATAGTGAACTATTTGTTCGATGGTTACTTTCAACATCCATTTACAAGAGTGGATTTAATAGCAGGAGTCATATTTCTGCCTGTTCTTGTCTGCTTATTATTTGTGCTGACTAAATTATTTAAACGATTTAATGCCATTTCAGTTAGAAATAAAATAATACTTTCCATCCCCACTTTTATTATAACCGTATTCGTTATTGGAATTATATTATCGCGTGTTGGTCTTTAATTGTTTTAGCTATGTGGTGGGGCTAATGTATATTGAGTAAGGATGCAATAAACGGTTTTTTAAACCAATGGTAAAGGAAGTGATGTACGTGCGATTATATGATAAACCGATGACAGCATATTTACATAATGATTTAGCGGCCTTTGAATCTGAGGAAAATGACAAACACCTTGTTTATTTTTTTGAAAAGGGTTATGTAACAGTTCTTGGTGAGTTTGATTCTGATAAATATGTTGGAGGAATAGCCTGTATTATTTTTAATCAGGATGATGTTATATCTGTTGGTAAAGGAATGCTGCGCTTTGTTGATGAAAAGGAGAAGAGATAATGGGAAATGCAGAGATAAAAGAAATTAAATTACTTGATAACGAGGTTGAAAACCTGTCTAAACTATTGAGAACAGTAGTAGATAATGGAGCATCTATTGGGTTTTTACCTCCTATGAAACAAGAAGAAGCTACAAAATATTGGAAAAGTGTCTTAGCGCCAGAAGTGATATTGTTTATTGCTAAAATAGATGATGTCGTTGTAGGTAGTGTTCAATTGCATTTAATTACAAAGTCAAATGGAAGTCATAGAGCTGAAATCTGTAAGTTAATGACTCATCCCAACTTTAGGCGTAACGGAATTGGCCGCTCGCTTATGCAAAGGGCGGAGGAAAGAGCAAAAAAAGAAAATCGATCGCTCTTAGTATTAGATACGAGAGAAGGAGATCCATCCAATATACTCTACAAGTCATTAGGCTATCAAGAATCTGGGAAAATACCAGAGTATGCAATTTCTCCTAATGGCAAATTAGATACAACAGTAATTTATTACAAAATTGTTTAGGATTTATATGGAAAGAGAGTGATCTAAACATCATTATTTGTCATTATTCTTGTGATGAATAATGGAAGTTAGTTTATAAAAATACTATTAACTTTCAATGATGCCAAAAGATTAGAAAAATGAAGATAGAGTGAATTTTATATACAAAGATTAGATTACATTCAAATCATGGTAAAATAAATATACAAACTAAGACACAGATATTTGATAAAAAAGAGGAGGGTTGTCCATGAGTAATCCACTTCCTAAAATCGGCAAGCCTGCGACAAATGCGCTTCATCATATCAACATCACAACACTGGAAGAAGTTGCTAAGCTCGATGAAAAGACGCTGCTTAAGATTCATGGTGTCGGACCAAAGGCAGTCAAAATATTAGAGGAGACACTGGAAGAAAAAGGATTGAGCTTTGCAGATAATCATCCACTTCCATTCACTCTTGATTTTGCAGTGATCGGTGATTTAAAATGCGACAATGCACCGAAAAGAAGATTTATTCGTGACTTTATTACAGGGCGCGCTGCCGGTAAAGAAGAAATATTAAAAGATGTTATCACAGATGACGTTACATGGCACATTATTAACAAAGAAGAGATACATGGCTTTTCGAATTTTTGTGAAAAAGTTTCCACAGCAGATTACAATATAAGCAGTGTAGAAATTGACAGAAACCTCACGCATGGTAAAGAAGGAGCCTCTCATACGACAATGACATTAAATAATGGCAGACAAATTCATATCGCTGATTTTTTTGAATTTGTCAGCAATAAGAAGGATGCTAAGATTAAAAAGATTACCACTTATTTAATGGACTAAAATACCTTTAGCATCATTGGATGTCAACATGGCTCTTGCTGCACAAGCTGCTTGTATAGGTGCATTTATCTGCTCCTATTTTAACGATAGCTTTTTCTGGGTTATGAATCGTATGTTAGGAATCCGTGAAGTGAAGGAACAAATGTGGGTTTGGACGATTCCATCAACCATTTGTGGAATTGTAGGCTTAATTGGACTTCTGATAGCTGATTTGTTTGTATGATACTATGACCGTAAAGGATTGCTCAAACCAATCGCCCATTGGAAAACAACGGATATCATCCTTCTTGGAGATGCTATTCACAGCATGACTCCTATGGGCGAAATGGTTGCCAACACAGCATTACGTGATGCAGAGCTGCTTGTGCGATCACCTTATCAAGGTTCAACGTGGAGAAAAGAAACTTTTGCAATCTGTACATGACTATGAGACAGAAATGGTGCAGTACGGTTTCGAAGTGGTACGCCAATCGTTGAAAGCTGCTGAACTGGCGGTTTCAGATCGTATTGTTACGAATATAATGATGAAAAGTTTTTTCGGCTGGTTAATAGACTGCCATATTTTAAAATAGCAATTCACAAGAAATTCTCTCCTATATTAATTGCTAAAATGAATGATAGATCTTATATAGGAGGAGATAGAATGAGAAAAGTAGTTTTAAAAATGGATGTTTCTCTTGACGGATTTGTTAACGCGCAGGATGGAAGCATAGACTGGATTTTTGATACAGTTGATGAAGAATTAGAAGCGTGTATTACTGAAATTCTTTGGCAAGCTGATGTTCATATTATGGGGAAAATGACGTACCATGATATGGCTGAGCATTGGCCATCATCCACGTCGAAATATGCTCCGCCGATGAACGAAATTCCAAAGGTTATCTTTTCTAAAACGCTGAAGGAAGCTGATTGGCAGTCCTCGCGTGTAGTAAAGAGTGATTTAACAGATGAAATTTTAAGAATGAAGCAAGAACCTGGGCAGTATATTTTAGCTCATGGAGGTGCAGCGTTTGCCCAATCCCTTTCAAGACTTGGGTTAGTTGATGAATATCGATTGATTGTTCATCCGGTTGTGTTGGGAGGCGGAATGCCCATATTTAAAAATATATCTGATAGAATGAAACTCAAGCTTACAGATACAAGAGTATTTGAAACAGGAGCGATTCTTCTTACGTATCGAACAGTGCAGGTATTTTAAAAATATTAAAAAGAATTAACAACTATTCAAGTGAAATAGTTGAATTAAAAGGCAGATTGAAGCTTGGAGGTAGTGTTGACAGGATAAGGTCTCTCAACTTACATGTAGAAAGGTTACTCAATAAAAGAAATGAAGAGCAATTGGAAGGCGCTCATCATTTATATCGATTAATAAATTATTTAAAATAAGTTTAGTAGTCTCTTCACTTTAGAAGATGGTAATGAGTTGCAGCATAACTTGATTTTTATAAATCACTATGTTTAAAATAATAGTAGATAAACTTTGAAAGGGTGAATCGAGCACATGATTTATTAATCCTATTGATAAGAAAAACATTCGTTATAAGCTGCGAAACGTTTTTTGGATAGGATAAATCTGTGCTTTTTTGCTCAAACCGTGCGAAATAGAAAAAATGTATGCATGATCTTCCTATTCAGAAACTTGGCTTGTATAATATTGCATTTTCTGAATAGGATTTATCATGTTCTTTATCATAATCGAAAAGTAGTTTATTTCTTTTTGTTATGTATGATTGCCTCCTGTTCAGAATTGGATAGGGGGTTTTTAATGTCTATATCCATAACAGCTGGATAGTACGTTTAAGAAGTTCATCATAAAAATCCAATAGTTAAATGGAGGAAATAGCATGACAATGAATATAACAGAATTTGCAATTGCTAAATCTGATTCTGGTCCTTATGGTATCGCGGCAGCAAAAGACGGGAATATTTGGTTTACACAGCATAAAGCAAACCAGATCAGCTGTATCAATAAAAATGGGGAAATCAAAGCGTATGCAGTACCGACTCCTGATGCTAAAGTGATGTGCTTAACAGTTGCTTCCAGCGGTGATGTCTGGTTTACAGAAAATGCTGCCAATAAAATAGGGAGACTGACAGCAGCAGGCAATTTTATAGAATACCCATTGCCACAGCCTGATTCAGAGCCGTATGGAATAATAGAAGGTCTAAACGGCGACATCTGGTTTACGCAAATGAAGGGAGCACGTATTGGAAAACTGACTGCTGACGGTACGATTTATGAATATGAATTGCCCAATAAGGAAGCTTATCCTGCTTTTATCACTTTAGGTCCAGATAATGCGCTTTGGTTCACAGAGAATCAACATAATGCAATTGGAAAGCTGACAGATACAGGCGAGTTAACAGAATATCCTATACCGACACCTGCATCGGGGCCAGTAGGTATCGTAAATGGTCCAGATGGTGCTATCTGATTTGTTGAGGTTATAGGGAATAAAATGGGAAGAATCACGCTTGATGGAGAAATCTCAGAGTATGATATTCCAACTTTAAATGCACGCCCGCATGCGATTGCTGCAGGAAAAAATAATGACCTGTGGTTTACGGAATGGGGAGCGAATAAAATTGGCCGGATTTCGGTTATGGATGGAAAAATGAATGAATATGACATTCCAACATCATCCGCAGAACCGCATGGCATCACATGCGATGAAAATGGAGAGGTCTGGTTTGCATTAGAGTGTAATAAAATAGGCTGTATCAGAAAAAATTCATAAAAGGAGGTGTGCGTATGGCAGGAATCGTAAAAGGACCTGATCCAAATCAAATATATCCGATAGCTGGAAATAAAAATGTTCAGTTTATCAAGCCCTCACTGACCAGAGCGAATATAGAAGCTGGTGCATACACGTATTATGACAGCAAGTCCGGAGAGCATTTTGAGGATCAGGTTTTGTACCATTATGAATTGCTGGGAGATCGATTGATTATCGGGAAATTTTGTTCGATAGGACCCGGGGTTACTTTTATTATGAATGGAGCGAATCACCGCATGGATGGTTCCACCTATCCTTTTAATATTTTTGGGGATGGCTGGGAAAAGCATACACCAGCGTTGGATATGCTGCCTTTCAAGGGAGATACGGTTATCGGTAATGATGCCTGGATTGGAATGGATGCTGTAATTATGCCTGGTGTAACCATTGGGGATGGAGCGATTATTGGAGCGAAATCCGTAGTCACAAAAGATGTTGAACCTTATACCATTGTGGGTGGAAATCCTGCTAAGCAAATCAAAAAGAGATTTTCTGAGTCAAAAATAAAAGAATTATTAGAGATAAGATGGTGGGATCTGGAAATCCAGGTGATTAACGAACATTTGGATGCTATTCTCCGTTTTGATATGGAAGTGCTTAGGAAGATTTTCAAAGGTGATTATTAAATATTTTTATAAAGGAGTCATTTTCATGGGCGGCTTTGAACTCAATACATTCTTTTCTCAAATAATATTTGTAGGGGTTGGGGCTCTAATAGTTTTTTTTCTTCTGCGTTATGTATTAACTAAAAGTAAAAAAAGTAAAAGATAAAACCTCAATCCTTTGTGAACAAATCTCACTGGGAAACAATATGGGAAAGCGGCTTATGCGATGCATGTATAAGCCGCTTTCTTTGTGTATTAAAGCAGATGACTTCCCGTACATTTAACTATTTTATAGGCTTTCTAAAAATCCTTTTCTGTCACTGATTGAAAATCCTTGACATGTGCTAATGATTATTTATAATATAAAACAAATGATATGTATCATATGTTTTATATTGAAGGAGAAAACGTTATGGCACCTAAAAATAAATTTTCCAAGGAACAGATCATTGATGCTGCTTTTCACATTGCTAAAACAGAAGGGATGGATAGTATAACCATCAGAAAAGTTGCCGATCAATTGGGGAGTTCCATTGCTCCTATCTATGTTAATTTCAATGATGTGCAAGAATTGAAACAAGCGGTAGTAAAAAAAGTTGTTGAAGTAAGTCACCGTTTACTGGACGAAAATAATACCGGAAATCCATTCAGTGATATAGGTGTTGCCAGTCTCCAATTTGCCAAAACGTATCCAGTGCTAGTTAGAGATTTCATTATGAAACAGAATGATTATTTGCTGGACTATGATCAGGATATGGGGGATAGTCTTATCGCGCATATGAAAAAGGATCCGGAGCTTAAAGATTTTACAGAGGAGGAGCTGCAGACCATTTTATTTAAAATGAGGGCCTTTCAAACGGGGTTAACTGTTATGGTTGCCAATGGGCTGTTGCCTGAGAAGTTAGATATGGAAAAAATGAAAGAGATGTTAGACAGTGCTGCTGAAGATGTTGTGACTGCGACGCTTCTGCGTAAGAAAAAGGGATAAACACCCTGCGTTCAAAGCTTGATAACCAATTATATCAGACAGGGGGATTCATGGATGGTCAATAAATTGAATGAATCTTTTCTTCATCATACAGTCCAGAAAATGGTTAAGAAAAGAAATAATTTTGGAGCGGTATTGTGTGTTGAACAAGGAAATAATGATTTTTCCTGGGTCGGTGCGGCGGGTAATATGGCGGAGCATGATCCATATTTTATTGCCAGTGTGACGAAATTATATGTTACAGCTGTTGTATTGAAATTAAGATCGGAAAGCCGGCTGCAATTGGAAGATAAAATAGCAAATTATTTGTCTGAAGATATTGTGCGGGGCATTCATGTTTTGGATAGGGTTGATTATTCGAATGAGATTACGATTAAACATTTAATCTCCAATACCTCGGGCATACCGGATTATTTTGCCTGTAAGCAATCGAATGGGAAAAAGGTGGCTTCGCAGCTTTTTAATGGTCATGATGAGAAGTGGCATTTAGAGAAAACATTGGATTTGATAAAAAAGCAAAAACCCAAATTTAAACCTGGACAAAAAGGAAAGGTTAATTATTCAGATACAAACTATCAACTGCTGGGAAGAATTATGGAGAATATTACCGGGCTAAGTATGTCAGAGGTATTTCAAACATTTATATTTGATGCGTTAGAGCTGTCACAAACGTATGTGTATGAAGATGTCCATGATACGAAGCCTGTGTCTTTATACTATAAATCCAGTGCTTTACATCTCCCGCTGTATATGTCATCCGTAACACCAGAAGGAGGTATCGTGTCAACAGCCAAGGATACGATGAAATTTTTAAAAGCTTTTTTCAATGGGCACTTTTTTCCAAAGGAGGATCTGGAGGAACTCAAACAATGGCAAATGATCTTTTTTCCCGGACAATTCTATTTTGGTGTTGGATTAGAAAAGCTGTGGACACCACGAATCCTCTCACCGTCGAATCCGATTCAAGAAATACTTGGTTTTTGGGGGCAATCGGGAGCCTTTGCCTTTTATAATCCGGAACGGGATATATTCTTTACTGGGACGATTAATCAATGCAGCGGCCTGGGTCATAGTGCAGCCTTTAAAGCGATGATAAAAGTAATTAAAGCGGTTTCTTGAAGTGGAACAATTGTATGTGCTAAGTTTAAAATAACAAAAGAAGGTAATTCCATTGAATTCAATGACTCCAACGATTCGTATGGTACTTGTTAAACTCCACGCAAAGTCTATATGATACACAATGGCGGTACTTTGTGTGGAGTGAATTATTAACCGCTCTGTTTCATTCTGACTGATCTGACAGGGACAGTTTATAGTATAGACTTTGTTGCCTTAAAATTCATTATATTTTTAAGGAGTGGAGTTAGAATGAAATATATATAAGCTGTTATACAGTTCACCCCTCGCCCTTATTAGTATGGGAGCCAATTATTTTTTCATTGCATTCGAAGGATCTTTCCTCCATTTTATGTGCCCAGACTAAGTACAGATAAGCTATAAATGAGGATGATATTGTCAATAGCAGGAAATACAAGATAGCCATTTTAGTTTCGAAAAAATGTAACATGATAGAAACAATCATAATCCCGATAATACTGCCCAGTTGACGAAGTAGATTAACTAAAGAAGAAATTTCATTGTGGTACATTTTACTCGTCGTCAAAAATGCTGTATTCATTAGCACAGGCGCTATTGCCCCGGAAAAACCTAAAAGAATGAAACTAATTAAAATGAAACTGGGCACAGCCGAAATTCCCAAATAAATGTACAATATAGCACTGCCGCAAATAATTGCAAATAAACACAGCTGTTGTGTAAATGTTTGCCCAAGCCTGTCAACTAATATTGGTGATAAAAATGAGGATATCAACATAGCTGATACGGTTAAGGGCAAAAATTTAATACCTGTCTCCAGTGAAGATAGGTATAGGTTCTCTTGGAAATAAATAGACAGAAAATACATTATCCCATATATCGAAAAATTGTATGTGAATCCATTTAATAAACTGGAAATGTTTAGCCTTGAAAACATTTGTCGTTGTATAACATGCGTAAGGTTTTGTTGAAACTTCCTGCTATAAAAACTTCCCAAAATCAGCAGCAAAAGAATTCCTGCTATTAATAAAAACGGGGTCTCATACATCCTTTTGTATTCATGAGTAATATATACAAATGTCAAAATCAACAGCACAACCATTATCTGTTCCTTCATAAATAACGATGTTTGTTCTTTTTTTACGTCTTTGATAGCTATAACTGCGGTTAAAATAATGATCAAAGAAAAAGGAATATTGATTAAAAAGACACTCTGCCATCCCCACAGCTCATTTAAAAATCCGCCGACCATTGGTGAAAATGCGAATCCCATACCTGAAGTACCTGACCATACGCCAAAAGCAATAGCTCGTTTTTTAGGATCTGTTACGGTAGATGATAAAAGTTTTGTTGCGATAGGCGCGAACAAAGCGGCACCAATTCCTTGAATAATACGAGCAATGACTAGCTCTCCATAGACATCTGATAAACCACATAATATAGAGCCAATCATAAAAATAGTAATTCCAAAAATAAATGCATTTTTTGCACCTATTCGCTTACTGATTCTGGCGAATAATAATATTAATGAAGCGAATGCCAGAACATAGCTATTGACGACCCATGATGTTTGGGAAATTGTCAAATCCATTTCTTTTCGTAATTCAGGAATAATAATGTTTACAATGTTTGTATCCAAGATAATTAAGAAAGTACCAATACAAATACTTACTAAACTAATCAGCTCTTGTTGTGAATATTTCATAGAAATCAACTCATTTCAAATATTTTTGAACTGTAATTTATTATTTCAAAAATATTTGAAATGTCAAGAGGAAAAGATTATAATAAAGCTATGAATAATATTAAAGTAACAGACGCCTTTAAAGTACTTCAGGATCCAATACGTGTTCGAATAATTGAGATGTTGCGATTTGATCAGGAAAGGAGAGTTTTTTTACCGGATACACTTGAAGCAAAAGATGGATTTTGTCCAGAGGATATATTGAATATTTTGCAAGCAGAAGATATCCATATTTCAAATACTAAATTGTCTTATCATCTCAAAGAACTGAGAAAAAATGAAATGATTTTTTTAGCGAAGGAAGGGAAAAGGAATTTTTATCTTTTTAACCAAAATGGGTTAAGACCAATTCTGAATTGGATGAATCGTATCCATAAATAAATGTAAAATCAAAGTAATTAAACAATGATTAATTACTTTATAGGAGGTTATTGTGAAAAGATATCAAATTTATCAAGTAGATGTTTTTACGCAAGAAAAGTTTCAGGGAAACCCCGCTGGAGTAGTGCCGGACGCAGAAGGTTTAGATATTAATCAAATGCAAAATATTGCCCGGGAGATTAATTGTTCGGAAACAGCATTTATTTTTCCGCCAGAATCATCTAATCATGATTTTAGAATACGGTATTTTACGCCAACTACCGAAGTTCCTGTTTGTGGACATGCCACCATCGCTGCTCTCTATGTATGGGCGCATCAAAATAATATGACTGATTTTTCAAGAATCAATATTAAAACGGGAGCCGGAATATTACCAATAGAGATTACAGAAAAAAATAATGATTATCAAATCGTTATGACGCAAGAGAAAATTGAATTTGGGTCGATCATTGAAGGAGCTGACAAAGAATTACTGCTTTCTGCTTTTGGTCTTACGCCGGATGAACTGCATAATCAGTGTCCCATTCAAATCGTTTCAACTGGACATTCGAAAGTACTGATTCTTATTAAATCAAGAGATAAGCTTAATCAATTATCTCCTAATATGAATTTGCTTGTTAAGCTTAGTAAACATATCCAATGTAATGGATACTTTGTTTTTACACTTGATTCAAAAGATACCAATATATTAACTTATGGAAGAATGTTTGCACCGGCTATCGGAATAAATGAAGATCCTGTTACTGGAAATGCCCATAGTCCTGCAGGTGCTTATCTAGTTCAACATCAGTTGATGCCATTGAAAGGGAGAACGTTTCATTTCTCAGGAGTACAAGGCGAGGCAATAAAACGTACAGGGATAGTGGATGTTACCGTTCATTGTAATGATCAAAAACCTGTACAAGTTCAAATTGGAGGTTATGCAGTTATCGTTTTTCAAGCAGAAATCACGATTGGAAATTAGATCTGCAGCCAATTCATATGGGCAATATATTATCGTCTAAATGAGCAATCCAGAAGAAGTGGAGAGAACCAGCAAATGATATATTGAAGATAAAAATAACGGAGGTATCCTGTATGAAAATGACAAAAGGAGAATTCGGCGGTGGAAATAACATAGCTTTAAAAATTCCTAAATTTAAATACAACGAGACAGTGCATTTTTATAAGGAGGTAATAAAGCTGCCATACCTGGGTTTTATGTCAGATTCACATGCCTTTCAGTTTGGTGAGGCTACACTGTGGCTGGATTGTATGGATAACTATTCTCAACAGGATGTATGGCTGGAGCTTCAGACAGACAATGTAAAGCATGCAGCAGACTATTTACAGGAGAATCAGGTTGATAGAAGAGACGAAGTGGAGTTACACGAGAATTCAGATGGTTATTGGATTTCCGATCCTTGTGGAACAATCCTTAGAGTCAATTTACGAAAATAGGAATGAAAATAATCCAGATATGTACGCCTATGCAATGTAATGGAGATTATAAACTTGACTTGCTGAACTTTATCATAAAATTGCACCAGTTTGCCTCTTTGGATATGATATTGTCTAAAGAGGCCTTTTTATGGAAAAAGTCTTAGCGTATTTTAAATCAGTAAACAGACCAAAGAAGGTTAGAAGGAAGAAAGTAGTAAAGGTAGAAAAAGAAAGATATCTTCGAAGCCCTTTCATTAAATAAGGAGGAAATAGAATGAAGATAATAGAATTACCAATTGAATTTGAATTCAACGGAAAAAAAGATTATATTTATCCCAGCTTAATTATATTGAATAACGAACTAACCCTGGTTGATGCAGGTTATCCAGATTTTCTTCCATTCATTAAAAAGGTAATTTTAATGAATGGATATGATATGAGAAATTTAAAGAATATCATTATTACGCATTATGATGACGATCATATTGGGTCCTTATATGATCTTAAAGAAATGTATCCCTGGATTAATATTATTACGAGTGAAATAGAATCCAAATACATCAGTGGTGAAATAGAGTCAGAACGGCTTGTTCAAGCCAAAGAAATGCTGACAAATATGCCAGAGGAAGAAAAAGAATTTGGTAAGTGGTTTGTAGGGCAATTAGAGAATTTAAAGCATGTTTCCGTTGATGAAAAGGTGAAAGATGGTGATATGATTTTAGACAGTCAGTGTAAAATAATAGCCACGCCGGGCCATACTTCAGGGCATATTTCACTCTATTTTCCAAACTTAAATAGTGTGATTACAGGTGATGCAGCTGTGAATGAAAATAATGAATTAGTTGTGGCTAATCCATATTTTTGTTTGGATATTTCAAGTGCAGGGCAGTCTCTGAATAAAATTAAAAATCTTCAAGCTGAACATTATTATTGTTACCATGGCGGAAAATTTAGTTTGTAGATTGGAGTAAAAACTAGTACGCAGTTTTGTTTTTGTATTTAGAAAGTGGAGGATGTCCCAAGCTGATAATATAATTACAATTTTGGGGTTATTAAGCATGAAAAATGAATGACTTCTAAACAATTGACCGGGGAACTGGAGGTTCATATTAGAAATGCCTATCGTTAGATTTGTTGTGTTATGTGCCGGAGTTGCCAATTTTCGTAATCTGGATGAGGTTTTGATTGAGACTTATATAATGCTTGTTGAGACACATGATGCGTATTTTCTTTTGTGGATATGAATTTCTTAAAAAGAGAATTTTTTTCTAAAGTATGCTCCTTTGCACGGATGTGAAAGGAGAATTTTGTATAGGATAAAAATTACATAAAATTTTTAAATCTTACTTGACAAGTAGGAAAAATCAGAATAAGATAAAGCATAATATAAATTAAATAAATGAAGAGGCTGATTGGTCAACCAAAAGCACAGAAATCTTTTTAAGCAACAATAGATTTTTGTGCTTTTTTCTTTCTCTCAGTTTTTCTTGCCAGAAGGGGGATCTGTACCTATGATAAATAATAGGAGAGCATGCGCTGAAAAAAATTTTTATTGTCATTAAACCAAGTTAACGCATATGATTAATGTGTAAAGTATGTTGATTGAACAGAAAGGAGCTGTGAAAATGAATGTACTTGAAGAGGACAAAGTGAAAACTGTTCTTCGTTTACTGGACGAAATTGAATTCGGTTCTTTAAGTATAACTGTTCATAATGGTCAAATTACTCAAGTTGATCGAACTGAAAAAAAACGTTTTGAAAATGCGAAAAAAAATAAAAAATAATTGGCTGATCAGTCGACTGAAGGCCCGCTTCTTTTATAGAAAAGCGGGTCTTTGTATTTTGTGAAATGGAAGGAGAAAATTCAATGTCAGAGGTTTTATTTTTATCAGGCAGTCCTTCTTTGGCATCACGGACAGAAGGTGTATTAAAGAATATAGAAGCTTCCCTGCAAGAAGTGGGGGAGGAAACAACGTTTTATTCCATTACAGATATTCCTGCAAAGGATCTGGTAGAAGCGAATCATCATTCAGAAGCAGTCCGTTCTATTATTGCTGCGATTGAAAAAGCTCAAGTAATAATTATTGGAACACCGATATATAAGGCTTCATTTACCGGAGTCCTTAAAGCGCTTATCGATCTGTTTCCACAGCACATTTTTGAAGATAAGACGATTTTACCTATAGCTACTGGAGGGACCATTGCCCATTATTTAGTGCTTGATTATTCGTTAACGCCAATTCTTCAATCACTTGGAGCGATTCGTATTTTGAAATCCATCTTTATAGTAGATAAACAAATTGAAAAAAACAATGATAACATTATACTGCATGATGAATCTGCAAAAGAGAGAATAGCAAAAGCGGTCCACCAGTTAAGGAGTCTGAGAGGCGGTGTCGTCAGTATTGAGTAAACGAATGATAAAACTTGGTTTAGCGGTAATGGTTATTTTGTTGATTGCAGCTTGCGGCAGTGCGGATACACAAGAAAGTGAAGCATCGGAAGCGGAGGAAACAGTCCATATCGGTCATCAAAAATTTGGGACATTAAATCTTCTGAAGGCAGAAGGAACATTGGAAGAGCGGTTGGCAGAGAGAGACATGGAAGTAGAGTGGGTAGAATTTCCTGCAGGACCGCAACTGTTAGAAGCTTTAAATGGGGGAAGTGTTGATTTTGGACACACTGGTGAAGCACCTCCTATATTTTCACAAGCAGCGGGTGCTCCACTTGTTTATATAGCGAATGGAGAATCGTCTCCAAAAAGTGAAGCGATTGTAGTACAAGAAGACTCTCCGATTAAGGAAGTCAGTGAATTGGAAGGTAAAAAAGTAGCTTTAAATCGAGGATCAAATGTTCACTATTTATTAGTAAAAGCATTGGAAGAAGCCGGCTTGTCTATAAATGATATTGAACCAGTTTACCTGGCTCCAGCAGAAGCAAGAACTGCTTTTGACCGCGGAGATGTGGATGCCTGGGCCATCTGGGACCCTTTTCTTCAATCTGCAGAAGATGACTTGAATGCGCAAATTATCAGAGATGCGCAAGGTATTGCTGATAACCGCGAATTTTTATTAGCAGAACGCTCATTTGCTGAAAACCAACCAGAAATTATGGATATTATTTTGGAGGAGTTAGAAGAAGTCGAACAAGATGTTAAAGAAAACCCGGAGGAATATGCAGAATTTCTATCGCCTCAGGTAGGGTTGGATACAGAAACATTAACGAAGGTTTTGAAAAGACGTGAATTAGGATTGCACCGGATAGAACAGAACGTTTTAGATGATCAGCAAAATATTGCTGATACATTTTATAACCTTGATTTAATTCCGGAAGAATTATCTATACAAGAAGCAAGTTTAGAAGAGGAGGAGTAATATAATATGAGTTTCTTTTGGTTTATACCTACACATGGGGATGGAAGATATCTTGGATCATCAGTTGGCGGCCGGGCGGTCACATTAGATTATGCTAAGCAGGTGGCTCAAGCAGCGGATCAATTAGGCTATGAAGGAGTGTTGTTACCAACAGGGCAATCCTGTGAAGATGCCTGGGTAACTGCAGCTTCTCTTATTTCATCGACGGAACAATTAAAATTTCTCGTGGCATTACGTCCCGGGGTAGTTGGACCGACAGCTGCCGCACGGATGGCAGCTACATTTGACCGGTTATCCAATGGCAGATTATTATTAAATGTCGTTACGGGAGGTGACCCGGTGGAGCTGGCAGGAGACGGTATTCACTTAAGTCACAAGGATAGATACAAGCTGACTGATGAATTTTTGGAAGCATGGCGTTCCATTATTACAGGAAGTACAACTACCTTTCAGGGAGATCATTACGATATTCGAGAAGCGAGAGCAAATTTTCCAAGTGTACAGGATCCGCATCCACCTCTTTATTTAGGAGGGTCTTCAGAAGGAGCAATGGAAGTAACAGCTAAGCATATTGATGTGTACCTGACATGGGGGGAAACACCAGAGCAGGTAGAGGAGAAAATTAAGAAAGTAAAACAGTATGCCTCAAAGACTGGAAGAAAAGTGAGATTTGGTATTCGTTTGCATGCAATTGTAAGAGAGACAGAGGCAGCAGCGTGGCAGGCAGCAGATGATTTAATTAAACATTTATCCGAAGCAGATATTAAAGCAGCGCAAAAAGTATTTGCACGTTTTGATTCACATGGGCAGTCAAGAATGTCCAATCTGCATAAAGGGAGCAGAGAATCTCTTGAAATCAGTCCCAATTTATGGGCTGGAGTTGGATTAGTAAGGGGAGGGGCTGGAACTGCATTGGTTGGTAATGCTGGGCAAGTTGCTGAACGAATACAGGAGTATAAGGACCTGGGGATTGAAACATTTATTATGTCAGGATATCCGCATCTTGAAGAGGCATATCGCTTTGCGGAGCTTGTATTTCCCTATTTTAATATAGAGAATGCACAGTCGGGAAAAAAAGAAAAACAATGGACCAGTCCGTTTGGCGGAATCACCGCCAGATAAAGGAGGAAGACAATGTCAAAACGTTTTCTATATCAAGTAATTCCATGGCTCATCCCCATTCTCATCCTATTCATCTGGCAGTTGTCTTCAAAGCTGGGTATATTATCGGATCGTATCCTACCAGCTCCTTTTGAAATTATAGAAGCAGCCGTTTCCCTTATTCAGACTGGAGAAATTTGGTCTCATTTATGGGCAAGTACGAGTCGTGCTGTTATTGGTCTTTTGATCGGCGGCGGTATTGGTTTTATTTTTGGATTGATAAATGGGTTATCCAGGTTATCTGCATTATTTTTTGATTCATCTATTCAAATGCTGAGAAATATTCCACATTTGGCCTTAATTCCTTTAATTATCCTATGGTTTGGAATCGGAGAAGAAGGAAAAGTATTTTTAATTGCACTGGGTGTCTTGTTTCCGATCTATTTAAATACATTCCATGGTATTCGCTCGGTTGACAGAGATTATATAGAAATGGGAAAAAATTATGGGCTGTCTAAAGTAGAAGTATTTAGAAAAATTATTCTCCCTGGTGCGCTTCCGTCTATATTAGTTGGACTTCGTTATGCTCTTGGGATTATGTGGGTAACGCTTATTGTTGCAGAAACAATTGCGTCCAATGATGGAATTGGATTTTTAGCAATGGATGCAAGAGAATTTATGCAAATGGATGTAGTCGTTTTATCCATTATTTTATATGCTTTGCTGGGAAAATTATCAGATATGATGGCTAAAACACTTGAGTTTAAATTTTTGAAGTGGCACCCCAGCTATCAAAAGTAGAGGAGGATAAAATGAGCGTGAATAATGCATTGTCTGTATCGAAGGTTGATAAATCATTTGGAAAAACACAGGTGCTGGAAAATATGGAGTTCTCTGTTAAAAGAGGCGAGTTTATTGCTATTGTTGGGAAAAGTGGTTGTGGAAAAAGTACACTCCTGCGCTTGCTGGCTCAATTAGACAGCCCTACCAAAGGAGAAGTGGTTATTCCGAATGGAGACATTATTCGAATGATGTTCCAAGACGGGCGCCTGCTTCCATGGAAAAATATAAAAGAAAATGTCATGCTGGGCTTACGGCATGAACCAAAGAAAAAAGCGCTTGAAGCCATAAAAAGTGTTCAGCTTGAAGGAAAAGAAAATGATTGGCCCAGTTCATTATCAGGTGGACAGAAACAGCGTGTCGCTCTGGCCCGTGCTCTTGTACATTCCCCCAATTTGCTGCTGCTTGATGAGCCATTAGGCGCTCTGGATGCATTAACAAGAAGAGAAATGCAGCAGCTAATAGAAGAGATTTGGCTGGAAAGAGGGTTTAGCGTTGTTCTTGTTACGCATGACATTGATGAAGCTGTAGCGTTGGCAGATCGAGTATTGGTAATTGAAAAAGGGGAAGTAGCAAAATCATATGATATTACCTTGCCGCGACCAAGGAAGAGGTCTTCACATGAATTTGTGTATCTATCAGAAAAAATTCTGGATCAGGTGCTTGGGAATAGTAGGAAGACTGAAAAATTGGTCTCTCTGGCTAAGATTTAACACATTCTGTGAAACCTGTTTTAAAGCTTGCTAATGAAATAAAGACCAATAATTCGCAATCAAGAAGAAATCTAAAGCGCTCCGATGTGATAAGCTTAAGAAAAATAGGAGGAAAGTATATGAAGATTCAACGAATAGATCATATAGGTATCATCGTAAATGATCTTCCTGCTGCTAAAGCCTTTTTTCTTGAGCTTGGACTTAGAGAGCTGGGGGAGGCTGAAGTGCAAGGTGAATGGGTGGAACAGATTATTGGGGTTCCTGATGTGAAAGAAACGGTAGCTATGTTTGAGGTGCCGGGTGGGGAAGCAAGGATAGAGCTCGTTAAATTCCATTCGCCATTAGATGAAAATGATGTTCAGCATCCGCTGCCAAATACACTGGGACTCCGGCATATTGCTTTTGCTGTTGAAAATATAGAAGCTATTGTTGCCAAATTGGAAAAGGGAGGCGTAGAGATTTTTGGTGAGATACAAAACTATGAGAATGTTTATAAATTATGCTATATTCGCGGGCCGGAAGGGATTATTTTAGAGCTGGCGGAGAAAATTGGATAAAATAGAATGACAGGTAATCAGCTGAGCAATATATATTCCTGAAAATAAAGAAAAGCCTTTTTTCAGGAATATATATTACTTCTTTTTAGAGGTAAAGTGAATGAATTTTCATAGTTGCAAAATCTATGAATATGGATTTCCACCTCCATTACTCCATCAGATAGCTTTTAAATGCTTGAAATTCTATCATACCCTCCTTATCGCAATCTTCCCGATGATATCAGGTAATAAAAATCATATAACCTATTTTGGAGTACCCCTTAACTATCGTATTTATGATGAAGGCGCCACCACTGATATGGCTTTGTTTTCGGCCATCCATCCGGTGAGTCTTCCCAGGTTTCCTGGCGTCCCAAAGGTGTCAGGTCCAGGAATGTCCAGTTACTGCCGAGTGTCTCGATACCGCGCCCTGACGTAAAGTAGGTTTGATAAATACTACTGCCGTCACGGAGGAAGACACTAAGACCGAAGCCTGATCCAGCTCCACTATCTGTGTTAAAATCTGCATGACCAAACGTGGAGTACCATGGAATTGTCCACTCCATTTGTTTCTGTACCTGCTCAATTTCAGCATAGGGTGCGCGAGATATAAGCGCGAAGGAAGTGTCACGGGCATGCAGGTGGGCAAGGTGGCCAATGTTGTCTACAAACATCGAGCATCCAGAGCAGGGTGCTTCATCTCCTGGCTCCAGCATAAAGTGATAGGTGAGAAGCTGACGGCGTCCTTCAAATAAATCTAATAAACGAATTGTACCATTTGGACCTTCAAGCATGTACTCTTTGTCCAAAGGAACCATTGGCAGCCTGCGGCGTTCTGCAGCCAACGCATCTCGCGCACGAGTGGCTTCCTTTTCTTTTTTTAGCAATTCTTTGCGTGCAGTATGCCATTCATCACGGGAGACAATCTCGGGCAACGCTGTGTTCTTTTCGGGCATGATGAATCTCTCCTTTATCAGTAAATGATATGATGCTCCATATAGATATGCACTGTTTTGATGCTTCTTCATCTTAGCATTATTCGTTTATATATAATTCTTCTCGATTGCTATATTGCTGTTTTGGATCAAATCAACGTTAGCCAGTACGGTGACTGTTGAGATGATGCCTAATTTTATTTTTTACGCATAGATAATGAAAAGAAGATGAAATTTTTTTGCAAAAAAATTCTAAAACAAAAAATCGCTATTAACAGTAAATTAACAGCGATTTTTTATTTCAAAATAAGTTATATTGATAAAACTTACTGAGAAATATTAATCTGCACGGGATGTTTCTAAATACATCCTCCAATAATATCCGTGACTTTTCATTAATTGTTCATGCGTTCCAATTTCTTCTATCCCATTATCGGAAAAAACATAGATCCGATCCGCATTTTTAATCGTGGAAAGCCGATGAGCAATTACAATTGTTGTTCTATTCTTAGACAAACGCTCTAACGAATGTTGTACGATACGCTCACTCATATTATCCAGGGAACTCGTTGCCTCATCAAAGATAACTATTTTCGGATTCTTTAAAAAGACCCTGGCAATGCTAAGCCTTTGCTTCTGCCCGCCGGATAACTTGGCTCCTTTTTCTCCAATGACGGTTTCATAGCCATCGGGCAGCTTCATTATAAAATCATGCGCGTTTGCAAGCTTAGCTGCCTCTATAATACTTTTTTTATCTGCATCCCAATTTCCATATTTTATATTGTCTATCACTGTACCTGAATACATATATACATCCTGTTGAACGATACCTACCTGTTCCCTTAATGCTGTAAGCTCAATCTCTCTGACATCGATATCGTCTATTTGTATCTGTCCATTTTGTATCTCATAAAACCTGGGGATTAGCGATGCGATTGTTGATTTTCCTATTCCTGATGGACCAACGAAAGCAACATATTCACCTGCATTTATTGTAAGGTTTAAATGACTAATTATATTTGTCTCACCATAACGAAACGTGACATTTTTAAATGCTATATTTCCACGTACATTATTTAATTGCTGTGGATTTGGCTGGTTTTTAATAGCTGGATCGATTTGTAAAATCTCATAAAATCGATTAAAGCCGGAAATTCCTTCTCTATATTGAACAGTGAGTTTAACAAACACTTGAATGGGTGTTGTGATATAAGTTATATATAAAATAAACGTCAATAAATCAGTGATTGTAATATCATTTTGCAAGATTAACACGGAACCGATGACAATAATAACAATAGGGAGCGCTTGCACAAGAGAACCTGTTAATTCACTATAAAGTGCTTCATTTTTATGAACAGACTTTTTAATGTCAATAAGAAGCTTATTATAACGCTTATACTGCTCCAACTCACTTTTCTCATTCGTAAATGCCTTTGTAACCCTGCTTCCATTTAATGAGCTTTCAAGAAACCCATTAATTTCTCCTGTCATTTCCTTGTCGTTCTTATAAACATGATAAAGCTTTCTTTGAAAATACCATGTGATGCCTAAGAAAATGGGTACGAAAAGCAGCAGCACGAATGTCAGCTTCATACTAATAAATGAAAGGATGATAATAGCGCCGGCAAACCTCAATATATACATCAGGAAGTCCTCTGGGCCATGATGATATAACTCTGACAAATTATACAGGTCATGTGTTAATCTGGATAACAAATTACCTGAACTATTATTATCAAAAAATGCATGCGGCTGTTGATGAATGTGGTGAAACAGCTCTTCACTCATATCTTTTTCCATTCTGTTCCCCATCACATGCCCGTAATAATCTACAAAAATATGTGCGAGAAATTGAATGAAGATGAACACCAGCATTAATCCGCCTAATAAATAGATAAGAGAAATATTTTCATTGGAAAAGTTACTTAATAAATTATCCGTCATATATTTGATGATTAGCGGAATCGAGAGTGTAATAATTGTGACTAATAGAGATGCCGATAACGTTCCCGCAAAAATATTTTTATAGGGTTTATAATACGATATAAATTTTTTAAATTTCATTAATTATCTCCTTAAATTGTTTGGTATTGATTTACCAATAAATTAAGGAAATCTATTTTATTAGTAAATCAACATCGTAAATACTCCACAAAAGTTCCAGATTGACGATTGATCATTGTATTTATTTTATTTAACCTCATTATTTTTCCCTCCAGACTTCTATTTGATTGCGTTTATTATAACAATCTAAAAATATCGGTCAATACCGTAAATGATTATAATTTTATTATGAAAAATGTTGATCTATCCGTTGAAATAAAATACGTTTAACCTGATAGATAAAAAGAAAATACAGATGATATCATGCTTTACGATGTAAATAGCGTCGGAACCTGGTAATTAGCAAAATTGCTCTGAAAAAGCTACTTCAATTTTCCCCTTTGGATTTGATTAGCAAAAGAGGCATTTTTGCGTCAAATGGTTAAGATAGTACACACACCTGTCTTATTGATTAGAATTATTCCGCAAAGCTCCGTAATCTTTATACAGAATTTTCAGCACTTCATACATATACCTCTGCATGTTATAACATTCCATCCCGCAGATTTCCGTTCCTTTGCCATAATATAAGTGAAAGGAGATGGTGAATATGCTGATGATTCAAAACGTAACGAAGCGTTATGATGATAAGACAGAAGCTTTAAAAGATATTTCCATGATCATTCCCGGAGGAGCCTGCTATGGGCTGGTCGGTCCCAACGGCGCAGGAAAATCCACATTAATTAAAATGATTACTTCCATTATTCGTGACTACAAAGGAAAAATTGAATGGAATGAAAACAGAATTACCGATAAAACAAAACAGAAATTAGGATATGTACCACAGGATATTATTTTAGAAGAAGATATCTCAGCAGCCGGCAATTTACAGCTGTTCGGCAGACTATACCATTTAAAAGGAAGCAGGCTGAATCAGCGGGTAAAAGAAGTGCTGGCACTCATTGGTCTCAGCGAAAGAAGCAAGGATAAAGTATCCACTTTTTCAGGAGGGATGAAACGCAGGCTGAATATTGGATGTGCACTGATGCATAACCCGGAGCTGATTATCATGGATGAGCCGACTGTCGGTATAGATCCGCAATCAAGAAAGTATATTTTTCAAATGATTGATGATCTGAAAACAGCTGGAAAGACAGTGATCTATGCCAGTCATTATATGGAAGAGGTTGAAAAACTGTGTGATTATGTCGCATTTCTTGACCAGGGAGAGATGATTGAAAATGGTGCTATAAATGAATTACTCCAGCAATACGCTGTTCCCTCGATTTATATTAAAGGAAGTGGCATTCCACAGGACAAATTAGAACAATATGGAACCGTTTCACTGGAGGATGGCGCATTTATACTTTATACAGAAGAAGCCCTGCAAGCAATGGAGCGTATTATCTCCTACTGCAGAGAGAATCGTATTGGTGTAGAAAGGCTGGAGCTTGTTCACCCCCGGCTGGAGGATGTCTTTTTCAGATTAACCGGGAGTAGCTTGAGAGACTAAACAGGGAGGTGTTACAATGAATGCAATGATGATCGTTGAGTTAAAGAAGCATTTACAGGATAAAGGGCTTGCTTTTTGGATGCTGATTCTGCCTATTCTATTTACTGTTTTATTTATTTCCATATTTACAACAGGTGATAATGAAGCAGTCAATCAAGAAATTATTCAGTCGATTGTGCCGGGGTATATCGTTATGTTTGTATTTTTTATTATGATTTCGATGGTCCAGGTATTTATTAAAGACAGGGACAGAGGGATGACAGCCAGACTTGCAAGCACACCGCTTAAAAGCTATTATTACTTGCTTGGAAAGTGGCTTCCGTTCATGTATATCGTGATTATTCAGATTGTTGTGTTATTTTTGTTTGGAAAAGTAGTTTATGATGTTTCACTGGGACAGCCAATCATTTTGTTGATTTTGTCCTTGTCCATTATGTTTACAGTGACAGCAATTGGACTCGCACTGACGCTTACTGTAAATACAGAAAATATGGGAATTGCAATCACGCAAGTCATTGCTCTCGGTGGAGCAATGCTGAGCGGGTTATGGATACCGCTTGAAATGATGCCGGACTTTATGCAGACAATTGCCCGTTTTCTGCCGCAGTATTGGGCGCATCAGTCTTTCCAGGATGCCATGGCAGGAACCACTCAAGCGTCGGAGCTTCTCCAAACGTTGGGAGTATTATTTGCAATTGGGCTGGCTGCATTTATTATAGCCATCGTCCGCTACCCATATTTTCTGAAACGAGCAGTAAACTAGCAGGAGATGTGGAGCGCATTTGGAGGGGATGGAATGAAAATAAACATCGATATCGATGATAATCATGAAGAAACGCGGATAACAATCCAAGCGAAGGAATGGACACAGGAGCTGGAGGAAATCGTGAATATTATTAAAAAGAAAAAGCAGCAGCGCTTACTCGGTGTCGATGAAGAGCAGACTATTCTTCTGGAGCCACAGGAAATTGATTTTATTCATGCTGAAAAAAGAAAAATATATGCTGTATCCAAGGATTCGCGTTTTGAAGTGAAAATGAAGCTGTATGAAGTGGAAGAATTCCTGGTTCCCCATGGTTTTATGCGTTTTTCAAAGTCTGTTATCGGAAATATTCATCGTATTGAAAAATTTGAAGCGTCTTTTAATGGAAATTTATGTGTTTATTTTCAATCCGGCAACAAGGAATATATTACACGGAAATATGTCAGTGCAATTAAAGAAAAACTAATTCAGGGAGGGCAGTAAAATGGTACTTGAAGTTTTAAGGCGTTCTATGCTGGGTGTGGCATTTGGCGGTATATTTACGTTTATTGCCCTCACGATTATGAAATTGAATGCATTTGAGGCGACTGTCTCCGAAATTTGGATGCATATGGGAGCAAGTATGTTGTTAGGAATCTATTTTGGTATATCCAGTTTTATTTTTGGAGACAGCGGCAGCCACCTTATTAAAAAGTCGATTATCCACTTTTTCCTTTCGTATAGTGTTTGGCTTATTATCGCTGGTATGGTTGGATGGATCCCGCTTAATGGACGGGTTATTTTATGGAGTACGTTGATTTTTATACTGATGTATGTCATAAACTGGTTCGGATGGTATCTTTACTTTAAAAGAGAGGAAGCCGCATTAAATAAATATTTGCAGAAAAATAAATAACAGAAATCGTATTTCTCATAAAAGAGCTCATTTTGATAAAACATTCAGAATGAGTTCTTTGTATTTTTCTGGTATTATAAAATACTTCTTTATCAATACAAATAATTTTCTAATATGTTAATATAGGAATATACGTTCTTGTTGGGTTGTGATTAAAAATAAGCGGTAGGGTAAGCATGACTGAAACAAAATATGAATAAGTGTGGAATCTGGATAATTTATTTCCAGACGGAAGTGAGTTGCTCTTATTTAATAAGTATGCAAAACAATTAGAAAAGGAAATCACTAAACTTGAAGCGAGATTAAGTCTCTTTGATAATCTTTTAGAGGTAAATGAATTTTCCTGATAAACTGTCTCGTTTAATGAGGGAATAAGAATACAGGATTAAACTTTTTTATGAAGATAAAATATGGAGGGTTTATCATGTTAAAACTGTTTCAATATAATTGGCAGGTTCGTGACGATTGGTTTAAGTGGTGTGAGAATGTTTCTGAAGAAGAATTATTAAAGAAGCGGGTGGGAGGTGCAGGCAGTATACTCTATACTTTGTTTCATATTATAGACGTTGAATACAGCTGGATTTTAGAATTAAAAGGTGAACCGTGTCCTGAGGAACCGCTATTTGAATCTTATGCAAGTTTGCCAAAAGTAAAGGAATTTTCAAGGAAGTGCCGCCAGGAGGTCGAACCTTTTGTTGCTTCCTGGACCTGCGAAATGGAGCGTCAAATATTTTCAGAAACCGACTCCAGCAGGAAAGTAGTTTGTTTTAGGTATGGAGAAGTTATGCGTCACGTCATTGCGCATGAAATACATCATATTGGTCAGCTGTCTGTATGGTCACGCGAGCTGGGAAGAGCACCGGTAACTGCAAATTTCATTAGAAGAGGATTATTTGAGGAGTAGGATTTCTTCATATTCTCTGCTGACATGATTAGATTTAAAAGGAGAACAGTATATGAAAAAAGAAAGTAACTAAAATCAGAAAGGAGCAGCTTTCAAATGAGTGATAAATTATTGAGAGTTGGAACTGCTTATATTCCAGTAACAAATGTAGAGCAATCAGCTGAATGGTATATAAATAAATTAGGTGCAGCTTTATCTTATAAAGATGAGGACAAGGCTATTTTAAACCTTGCAAATCAAAGTTTTTTCCTGGTAAAGTCAAGCGAAAGGCAAAACTCTAATTTTACTGATATTTATGGCGAAGAACGTTTTTCCTTAACATTTGAAGTAGACGGGTTAGCATCTCTGCAAGCGCTGCATGAAGAATTAATAGCAAATGAGGTTAGAGTTGGAGAGATTGAAAACAGAGGGCATACAGGAAGGAATTTTGTTTTTTATGATTTAAACGGTAATAAATTTGATGTGTGGAGTGAACTTAGTCCGCATTTCAAAGAAAAATATTTAGAAGGAAAATAGTAATGAATTTGCCAGGAATTATAGTTATAGAAAAGAACATTCCAGAAAGAAATTATTCGATAAAACACTTTCTATATACATATAACAACCTCTCTTCTCAGGAGGAAGAAAGTAAAATTGGCTTATCAATAAATCCGTTATAACATACAAATACTCAGTCATCCGGTCGATAGTTATTTTCCATAGCTCTTTTATGATTTAATGCGTGCAAATCATAATTCAGTCTTTTTGTACACAACAACCCTCTTATGATAATATAATCATGGACAAATGAAAAGTAAGCAGAGTCTATATCTGCTTTATCATATTGGATAAGTATGTAATCCATTATCCAACCATACATGAGAGGATTGAAATTGAAAAATGGCAAATAATTTTTGGCGTGATTTACCACGACCGTTTTTTATATTGGCGCCGATGGAGGATGTAACGGATGTTGTTTTCCGTCACGTTGTAAGTAAAGCAGGCCGCCCGGATGTATTTTTTACAGAGTTTACGAATACGGAGAGCTATTGTCATCCTGAGGGAATTTACAGTGTGCGGGGACGTTTGACTTTTACAGAGGACGAACAGCCGATGGTTGCGCACATCTGGGGGGACAAACCGGATAATTTTCGTGAAATGAGCATTGGAATGGCGGAAATGGGATTCAAAGGTATCGATCTTAATATGGGATGTCCTGTGCCGAATGTTGCTTCTAAAGGAAAGGGGAGCGGACTGATTCTTCGCCCGGAAGTAGCTGCGGAAATTATCCAGGCTGCAAAAGCTGGCGGAATCCCTGTCAGTGTCAAGACAAGGCTTGGTTATTCGAATGTAGATGAATGGCGTGACTGGCTGAAGCACGTATTCGAGCAGGATATAGCGAATCTCTCCATCCATTTGCGTACCAGAAGAGAAATGAGTAAAGTCGATGCACATTGGGAATTAATTGGAGAAATTAAGAAGCTTCGTGATGAAATCGCTCCGGATACGATGCTGACGATTAATGGAGATATTCCAGATCGACAAACCGGATTAGAGCTTGTAGAAAAATATGGTGTCGATGGCGTGATGATTGGGCGAGGTATTTTTAAAAATCCATTCGCATTTGAAAAAGAGCCAAGAGAGCACAGCAGTGAGGAATTGCTGGACCTGTTACGGTTGCAGCTGGATCTGCATGATAAATATTCAGAGCTGGAGCCTCGTGCCTTCAAACCATTACGCCGATTCTTTAAAATCTATGTCCGCGGGTTTCGGGGTGCTAGTGAATTAAGACATCAATTGATGAGTACGGAAACAACGGATGAAGTTCGCGAATTGCTGGATACGTTTCATGTGGAGAAGGAAGAAGTAACTCAATCATAATAGGGAGGCTATCTGATGGCTAAACATCGTATATATACCATGAGCTTCGCAAGTGTTTATCCGCATTATCTTACAAAAGCAGAGAAAAAAGGACGCACAAAGGAAGAAGTTGATGAAATCATTACTTGGCTGACAGGCTATAGTCAGGAAGAGCTGGAAACGCAAATTGAAAAAGAGGCGGACTTTGAAACATTTTTTGCCGAAGCTCCACAGCTGAATGCTTCCCGCTCCCTGATTACAGGTGTGATTTGCGGGATGCGTGTCGAGGATATTGAAGAGCCGCTGATGCAGGAGATTCGTTATATGGATAAGCTGATTGATGAATTGGCGAAGGGGAAGGCAATGGAGAAGATTTTGAGGAAATAATAATTGAGATGGAGAGACACTGATTCTGAAAAAGTCAGTGTCTTTATTTATTGAGGATTTCTTTTGTTATAAATACTATCGACTGTATTTTTAAGTGGTTTAGTAATTCCAATGATATAAAATGGTATAAATATCACGCTTCATATTATCTAACATGTTTACCTATTTTAGTTTTGGAATTTTTGAGAGGAATTACTCTGTTTTTTGTCAGGTTACTCCGTTATAGGTGCTAGAGGGGGAGGGAAAATATTAGATGTTTCACGTAATTAATCCTTATGTCGTGGTATAATAGTATTGTTTGTTGTCATTGGAATTGTACTACTAAGAATAGTCTGGGTATACGTATCAACTAAGATGAGCAAAAACCATTGTGTGATTTGATATAGTAAAATATGGTTTTCAATCTTTATTATTGATTTTGAATAAATCTTTATACCTAATTAATTTGAAGGGCTTTTCTGAATCGAGCAATTCTGGTGATTGACTATATATATATTACATAATGGGAGGATTAGCATGAAAAGATTGAATGTAAAGTCTATTAAAATGAAACTGATTATTTCTTCAATACTGCTTTTAACGGTTCCAATTATTGTACTCGGCTTTTTCAGTTACCAGAAGAGTTCTGACAGTTTATCTGAATTAGGAGAGACGAACTTAAAAAATAGCGTGGTGATGACAGTTGAATTAATTGAAACATTAAATAAAGCTGTTGAGAAGGGCGATTTGACGTTAGCAGAGGCACAGGAACAGGTGAAAGAATCCATCTTAGGTGAATTGAATAGTGATGGAACACGTCCGATTAACGAAAATATAGACTTAGGTGAAAATGGTTATATGTTTGTTTTGGACGATGAAGGTAACCAAATGGCGCATCCTTTTATGGAGGGAGAAAATGTTTGGGAATCCATCGATCCGAATGGGGTGTATTCAACGCAGGAACTTATTAAAGCAGGGAATGATGGCGGAGGTTTTGTTTATTTTGATTGGCCGGTAAATAATGATGAAAATTATATCGAACCGAAAGTGTCCTATTCGGAAAGAGATCCACATTGGGGATGGACGGTTGTATCGGGTACCTATATGATGGATTTTAATAAGCCTGCTGATGCTATTTTATATAATATTGTTTTAATAACGGCAGTAACTTTGGTTGTGGGTATGTCTGTGATTTGGATCTTTGCGAATAAGATTGCTGGGCCCATCGATAAGGTGTCAAAGCAAATGGACTTACTGGCTGACGGCGATCTTACAGCAGATGATATCATCGTTAAATCAAATGATGAGGTTGGAAGATTAGCTGATTCCATGAATCATATGCAGAACAGATTAAGAGATTTAGTATCCAATGTATCTGATGCGTCTAATAGAATGACAGGTCAGAGTGAAGGGTTAATGCAATCATCGAATGAAGTGAAGGAAGGGTCAGAGCAAGTAGCGATCACTATGCAGGAACTGGCCACAGGCTCGGAAAAGCAGGCGGGCAGTGCAAGTGACCTATCAAATGCGATGCAAAATTTTGTTATGGAAGTGGAAAAGGCGCATGAAGCAGGAGCGCAGATTCATGAAACATCCGGCAATGTATTGAATTTGACAGAAGAGGGAAATCAGTCGATGCAGGTATCTAAAAAGCAAATGGAAAAGATTGATCAGATTGTGCAAGATGCAGTAGGAAAAGTAAAAGGCTTAGATGCACAATCACAGGAAATATCCAAACTGGTCATTGTTATTAATGACATTGCTGAGCAAACAAATCTCCTTGCCTTAAATGCAGCTATTGAAGCAGCAAGAGCTGGTGAACATGGAGCAGGATTTGCCGTTGTTGCAAGTGAAGTGAGAAAATTGGCCGAACAAGTTTCTAATTCTGCGAAGGATATTACTAAAATTGTGGCTAATGTTCAAAGTGAATCAAATGCGGTAGCGGAATCCTTGCTGGTCGGGTACAAGGAAGTGGAAGAAGGAACGAACCAAATTGAGTCGACCGGGGAGAAATTCAATGGTATTAATCAAGCTGTAATGGAAATGGTTAACAATATTAGAGCAGTAACTGAAAACTTAGCAACGATTGCGGAGGACAGTCAGAAAATGAATCGTTCGATTGAAGAAATTGCAACGATAGCAGAAGAATCTGCGGCAGGAATTGAAGAGACTTCCGCATCCTCGCAACAAACGAGTGCCTCCATGGAAGGTGTGGCCCAAAGCTCAGGTGAGCTTGCTAAGCTAGCAGAAGAGTTAAATGGATTGGTAACGGAGTTTAACGTGTAAATCCTGAAGTTTGGCATTGGAATCAAGAAGGAAAATATGGATATAAATGAAAACAACAAACGCATGCTGGAATATAACTTTATTCCAGCATGCGTCATGAGCAAGCATTTATCTTTTTCGAGACTTGATAAATCCATCCACAGCATCCCAGGCTAATCCGATAATAAACAGAATAAGAATCCAGAAGGTGGACTGATTCCAAATCGCAGTTACCGTATCAAATGCCTCAGAACCAGCAGTAACCACACCAGCTTCTACTAATTGGTTCATAAATTCAGGATTCCAAAAATCAGGCCTGCTAATTATAAATAGTACTGCTGCCATAGAAACAGCATTCACAATGGTTGTATAAATGGCCAGCCTATATGTCCACTTTCCTTTAACGAGCTTGAGACATTCTTTGATGATTCCTGTCCCGAACACGAGAAGAATCAATAATAAATAGATGCCATAGGTTTGCTCATTTAAAAATGGAACAACACCATTGAATCCATCCCGAAATATCCAAACTCCAAAGTAGTCACTCGAAAAGGCAAGAAATACAATAATAATTGTGTAGAAAATAATTCCGATAATCGACTCACAGCGTTTGATCTGCCTTTTTTCATCTGGAATCGGCGGTAAATCAGAAGGCTTCCATTCCTGCCCCAGTAAATCTTTTTGCTTGTTTCCGTCATATAAATCGCCGATAGCAAACCAGAATGTCGTCCAGCCGAAAGCCATTGGCAGTACAGTAACTAATCTGACAATCATATCAACAAAATAATTTAAAATAGATACAGGGTCTAAAATCGTTTGGATGATAAATCCGATACCTATGGAGGCACTTATAACAATAAGAACAATTTTCAAGACTAATATATAGGAGTCGAAAAGCTCCGGACCAATCATATATTTCTTTGTGCCCCGATATTTATCAGCAAGCTCCCTTGGGCTTCCTAATTCTAACAATACTTCCTCTATATCACTTTCTTTCATGTCTTCCCGCTCAGTCCGCTCCTCCAGCATATCTTCAATTAACCCGCGCAGCTCATCAGCGATATCCTGACGCTGGGATGAAGGAAGCTTTTGGGTAACCGCATAAATATACCGATTAATTACCTCCATTTTCGTCACCTCTCTTAGGTTCTATTATCTGATCCAGGCTGGCAGCAATATTTTTCCATTCAACAACCAGTAAATCAAAAACTTCTTTTCCGGTTTGACTCAGGACATAATATTTCCTTGGCCTTGATTCATTCGTGTCCCATTTACTATCCAGAAGTCCTTGTTTTTCCAATCTTCTCAGCAATGGATATAACGTTCCAGGCTCCACATGTATCCCTTTTTCATTAAGCATTGTCACAAGTGAATATCCATATTGCGGCTCAGAAAGCTGGCTCAGCGCACCAATTGTAATGGTTCCTCTTCTCAATTCCAGCATGATTTTATCTAAATGTTCATTTGCATCAGCCATATCATCAACTCCTAAATTTATTATAGTGTATGACGCACACTATTGTAAAGTGCATATTAAAGTTTATTGCAAAATATTTATTGAGCACGTATCCGTTTTCATAAAAGGCAATCATTTATAAAAAAGTTTGATACAATTGGGTAGGTGGATTTGAGTTGTAATTATTATAAAAGCGAGCTATTTTAAGGAGGAATTTCTTTGGAATTTAAAACAGAAAGGTTATTCATCAGACCTTTTAATCAGGATGATTTACAGGATGTATTTCATATCTATCATAATGATGCTGCCTGTCAATATCTCTTGCATGATAAGTGGACACATGAAAATAAACAGCAGGAGTTTCATAGAAAGCTCAAGAATAATGTACTTACAAAAGAGACGCCTTTAAATTTGGCAGTAGTAAGCGATGGAAAAGTAATCGGTGATTTATCCGTATGGTATACAGAAATGAAGGATACTGTTGAAATTGGTTACAGCTTTTCTCAAGAGGCTTCGGGAAAAGGCTATGCAACAGAGGCTGTGAGAGGTTTAGTGAAGAAGTTGTTTACTACATTTGAAGTGCATCGTATACAGGCTAATCTAGATGCAAGAAATGAAGCATCTCAAAAATTATGTGAGCGTATCGGGATGAGAAAAGAAGCGCATTTCATTCAGGATTTCTGGAGTAAAGGGGAATGGACAGATAGTATTGTTTATGGGATGCTGCATTCAGATTTGGATTAGATGAATGTTTGGTATAATTTATAGTGACTAAATAAAAAAGAGGTGTCTTGATGGATAGTCCTATCTTAAAACAGATTGGAACGGTGTTTATTCCGGTTAGTAATATAGAAAAAGCAAGAGACTGGTATTGTGATATTTTAGGCTTAAAAGCAGATGGAAAAGTCCTTTTCGGTCATCTCTATGTTATCCCTATGGAGGGCACAGGGATTGTATTAGATAGTAAGATTTATGCAAAGAATAATATTTTAAAAACACCAGCATTTCATCTGAATACGAAAAGTATTGAAGAAGCATTTCAATATATGAAAAATAAAGACGTTCATTTGGTTACAGAGATAGAACATAATCATTATTTTAATTTTAAAGATCCTGATGGGAATATGCTGATGATTTGTGAATGTTAATTTAAAAAACAGAGGAACTGAACCAGGATTGGAACGATAAAAATAGAAGAATGAACTTGGTAAAAGCAAATCAAGTATTTCTCAGAATGACATGTTACAGTCAGGCAAAAGGAGCTGGATGGTTGTTAAATATCGGAGTAAGTTAAGAGCATACTCCGATATGATGCTTACGGAAAACTTCATGATTTAACCCGGTTCCAAAGGTAAAAAAGCATAATCGCCATCTCTAAGAACCTCTCCTTTACGGATGGAAATAGGATATTTAAAGACAGGACCATCTAATACCGTAGTATGGAATTCCCCGCCTTCTCCACAGGGATCGATACCGCGATCTTCAAGCTTCTTCACGTATTGATGGTCCAGCGTTCTTCCTAAATCATCTTCCCGCATACCAAGTGATACATTAACGGTTACAACAATAGCAACGAATCCCAAGTCAATGAATTCTTTGACAGCTTGACGGTGATCCATTTCCCATAAAGGCATTGCCAGCTTTAATCCAGCTTTTTTGGTAACCTCATCGTGCCAGCAGCCATGCGCAGGCATATCCAGGTCACCAGTAACTAAAACTTCCGCTCCCTGATTTTTCGCTTTTTCCAAAAGCTCTATAAATACCTTTTCATAATCTTCCCAGCTTGCAGCGGCAGTATATGCAGGTAAGCCAATTGATTCCGCTTGGGCATGTATAATCTCTGGCGGCATGCCGTGAGACCTGGAACGTTTTCCTTCTTCCTCCATCATTACAATCAGCCCGACAGCTTCCCCAACCTTCATCGATTTATAGAGAGCGAGGGAACCATCCTTTCCACCGCTGAAAGAAGTAATAAATTTATGATTGCGGGCATTATACTTCCAGTCCATTGATGCTGTCATTTATATTTTGCTCCTTTAGCGAATGACTTTTTCTTCCTTCATTTTATCATGTTTTTTATTTATTTTGATGTGAAGCTTTTCTTAACAAAATTTATGATAGAGCCGACTGCTCCAATGATTGTACCTAATGCGATGCCAGTTGTAATGCTGCTGAAGAATGCAAATGTACGGGCAATGGCATTTACTGCAGTTTGCGGCAGATTACTTAAATTACCTCCCAATTGAATAGGTGTATCCATAGTTATGTTCCATAAAATTTGGTGAACGATTGCTAAAAATATCCCATAGAAAAAGCCGATGAGTAATAGAGATAAAAAGGCTCTGTTTACATTTTTCAAAACGATATAAGCAATCCATATGATAATTGGTGCAAAAACGAGTATACTGTTTACCATACTGCCTTCTTCAATAATAGATAAATCGTGTAAAATCACTCGTGGGACACCTAGTAGCGAAAGTAATAGTAAAGTAAGCACAGATACACCTAGATAATCAGTTATTTTTTGAAAAGACATTGAGAAAACCCCTTTCTTGTTCGATATAACGATGTTTTATCTTGCTGTTTCATATAATAGGATGAATAGCTTAAAGAAATCGAAACGATTTATTAAATATTTATTAAATCGTATGTGAGGTGTAGTTTGGTGTGGAAAAATCTCCTTTTTGTGTTTAAGATGTTCTGCTAATTTTTCAAAAGAATACTTCACTAATTAAACCTGCTTATACTCTTAGTATTGTTCCTGCTGAAATATTATCTGTGAATATACTTGTTGAAAAGTGAGTATATGGGGTACGGGATTGCCGGGGTAATTGTGTTTTTACGGGAAGATAATCGTATTTTTCATACGTATTCAACTTATATGCGCGGGTTGGATATCCTGTTATTTCCTTTGAATTATCTTGATTTAACACTGCTGGGCCGTCAGTGAAATATAAATAACATAATTTATCAGAGGCTTGAATGATAGTTGTTTGCAGCGTATCATTCAAGCTCTTCTAAGCAATAAATCAATCGTTTGTTTAATCGTAAATGTACCGGTGGTTGTAAAGATGGAATAATAATTCTTGATTTTGATTAAATGTTGGTTAGGAATAAACAGCATATCTTCATTTTGCTTATACCTGAAATTATGGTATATTGGAAAATCAAGAACTTCTATGTTGAAAAATGAAAAGGCTTGTATACAGGAGGCTATACGTTGGACGAGAATGTATTCAATCAAATTGCAAAAAAATATGACACAGAAGATCGAAAACAGATTGCAGCTATCATTGCCGATGAGATAAAGAACACATTGACTGATAAGCAATACCGCTCTATCTTGGATTATGGCGGAGGGACAGGCTTAGTTACCTTTCAACTGGCAGATCAATTTGAAAAGGGCTGGCTGGTTGATTCCTCTCAGGAAATGATTCAAGTTGCTCAAGGTAAAATAGATCAGCAGCAATTAAAGCATTTCGAAGCAATAGAATGTAACTTAGCAGAAGAAGACAATTTGAATGTAAAAGCAGATGTCATTGTCTTATCCTTGGTTTTGCTGCATGTGCCAGATATTGTTCCGCTTCTGCAAAAATTAAGCAAGCTGCTCAATCCCAATGGTCTGTTTATCATTGTAGATTTTGATAAAAATGAAAAGATACAACACCCGAAAGTGCATAATGGTTTTACAGAAGCGGAAATAAATCAAGCATTAAATGATGCCGGATTTCGGGATATGAAAATGCATACTTTTTATCATGGAAGTAATATCTTTATGAACCAAGATGCGTCTTTATTTATTTCGACAAGTACAAGATGAATATAAAAAGGGCAAGGAGATGTTATTCTCGTTGCCCTTTAACGATATTACGGGATCTTTCTGTGATTTGGCACAGGTTCATCCAGATTTAGAAGGATGATATCTAAGTTCTTGTCACAGGTTTGTTCTTCCGATTAGCCACTCTGGATGCTCCGATTAATATGGCAATCCCCATAATTAAAAGACAGATACCAAGCCAAGCGGTTGTATTTAAGCTTTCTCCTAACAGGAATACTCCTAATAATGCTGCTGTTAAAGGCTCTGCCAAAGCAAGTGTTACCGCAGTCGAGGGAGAGACTTTAGCCAGCCCTTTGGCGAAAAAGAAATAGGCTATCCCTGTAGCTACAACCCCCAGTTGAATACTTACGCCGATACCCTGCAAGCTCGCCACCCATGACATATCAAAGATAAACAGAAATGGAGCGAGAAACATCGCACTGAGTGTAAAAACTACTGCCACAACATTTAAGGATGGGAATTTTTGAACCATATCTCTGCTGGCAAGGGTATAGCCGGCAAAGGAGAGCCCTGCACCTAAAGCCATTATGACACCGACAGGATCTACATAAGCGGATGCTCTGTTTACAAACAATAGAATACAGCCGGTAATGGATAGAAAAGTAGAGCACCACCAGATTCTTGAGGGGCGGGCTTTAAAAAATATCCATTCCAGGAGTCCCGATAAAATGGGCGCACTGCCGATTGCTACGACTGTTCCGATAGCCACGCCGGTGATGGTGACAGCAGAGAAAAATAACGGCTGATATAAAGCCATACTTAAAGCAGCCAGGATAGTAGCTTTCATTGGCCAATTTTTCAGCTCCATTTTGCCGAATAAGAGAACAAGAAATAATAAAAAAAGACCGCCGACTGCTAAGCGGATGGTGCCAATCGCAATGGGATGTGCACTTTCTGGTGCGAAAGCCTGTGTTGTCCCAGTTGTTCCCCACAGTACAGCAGTAAACAGGATAAGAAAAGCAGAAAATTTTCCTTGCATCGATTTCACTCCGAAATAAAAAGGATATAAACTCATCATAGAAAATTTCTGCTAAACTTTCTATACCAAGTTTCATATTTCTTTTATCCATTTTAAAGATCTCTATATTTTTTTGGTGCAAATCCCTTATGCCGGGTAAACCATCTTGTAAAGGAGGAAGCATTCTCAAAACCTAATTCCTCACTAATTCCGGATATGGACCATTCCGTTGAAAGTAATAAATGCTCAGCCTCTTCTAAACGCAGCTCTAAAATATATGCTTGCGGACTCTTGCTTGTTCTCTTCTTAAACCACTCTGAATAATAGACGGGGTGATAATGCTCTATTTTTGCCAGTGTTTCCAACCGAATCGGCTCCTTAAAATGTTTGTGAATATAGTCAATGGAAGGAGGGTTGGAAGTCTGCAGTTTTTTGGTTACATAGCGGGTTAAATCGGTTAAGGCAGATAAATTTTCCTTCGTGTCAACCTCTTCCAATAATAAATAGCGGATAGCTGTCCATTGTTTATCCAGCCTGATATGCATGCTTTTCGTATCACCGGGCAAATAACGCAGGGGTATATCCAATATTAGAAATTCGTTTCGGTCTACGGAGCGATAATGATGATGAAAATTTGGCGGCAGATAGAAGCCGTAATCCGGCTCAAGGTGAAGTTTCTGGTGATTTGTTTGGATATCAAGAGAGCCTTGCAGCGGGAAAAGAAACTGTCCAAATGTATGTTGATGAGATTGAAATTCTCTAGAATAGGATCTTTTTTCGCAGATGATTTGGTTGATTCTTTCCATTTTTTCTTCACCCTTCAGAGTTGAATTTAAGACATCTTATCATTAATTTGCGGTGAGGTAAATGAATTCACTAAAAAAATAAACCTTCTCGCTGTCTGCTTGTCTTTGATAAGAACCTCTATATTACTTCAGTTCCCTTTCTTCAAATAGATTAACTTCATAACGAAAATAGCTTATGATAGAAAATAAATATTTCATTTAGAAAGGACTGAACCATAATCGAATTACGACATTTAGAATACTTTTTAATGGTCAGCAAAGAGCTGCATTTTACAAAAGCGGCTGAAAAATTAGGAATTTCGCAGCCCACATTAAGTCATCAAATTAAAACGCTGGAACAAGAGGTGGGCTTTCCACTTTTCAACCGTGTCGGCAAGAAAATTGAGCTTACCAAGGCTGGGGAAATTGTTCAGCAGGAAGCCTTGAATGTTCAGGGATCGCTGCAAAGTATGACCTCTCAAATTGCTGCATTTACCAAAGCGGAAATAGGAGAATTGAAAATAGCTGTGCTGCCAGGAGAAATAACAGACTTGGTATCTACGTTATGTATTCATTTTAACCGTTTGTATCCGAATATTAAAGTAATCATTCAAACGACAGATGAAGTGGAACAAGCGGTGCTGGAAAATCGGGCTGATTTTGGTATTGGTTTTCATTTTGATCAACAGGATAGATTACAAGTAACAAAGCTGTATGAGGAAGAATTTTATCTCATAAGCAGTCACAGTGACGGAAGAAAGAAGGTTCCGTTTTCAGCCGTGTTTGATAGCCCGGTTATCTTATTTCCGAATCGGCATCAATGCAGAAAAATAATTGATAAAGCAAGCGCAGAAGCTGGTAGAAAGCTGGAGCCTATTGTAGAAACCTCCAGTATTGAAGCTATCTTGAACCTTGTCCATAACGGCATTGGTCATAGTGTCGTATCACGAACATTGTATGAATTTTATGGCACAGAGGATTTATTTTTTCAGCATATTGAACAACCGGCTTTGACAAGAGCAGTATATCTGGTCATGAAAAAGAATTGTTTTGTGAATTATCCGGCACGTAAGTATATGGAGCTGTTGATACGGGAAATCGAAAGACTGCGTTTCCATACAGAAGAGGAGGAAATTGCTTCTTTACAAAACACTTTATTATAGGTTTTATCTATTATTATGATAGAAATGATTGTATTGTTATATAGAAACAGTCCTTTTACAATGAGATTAAGCTAAAAATCAAATGGTAAGGGGGAGTTTAAATGATGATGCAAGAAGTAGCAGGTATTACAGTTCCGGATACGCAATTGGCAAAGGATGCAGCAGATATTCTAAGGGAGCATGGAAATGATCTATTGTGGAACCACTCTAATCGTGTATTCTTATTTGGAGCAGTCAATGGTAAGCAGGCGAAGCTGAATTATGATTTAGAGTTACTGTATATCAGTGCATTATTTCATGACTTAGGTTTAACAAAAGAGTACAGCAGTCCTGATTTACGTTTTGAGGTTGATGGTGCAAATGCTGCGAAAAGCTTTTTACAGCAATATAAAATTCCGGATGAATCTATTCAACTTGTATGGGATGCGATTGCATTACATACTACACCTGGAATTGCTGAGCATAAAGAATCCGAAGTAGCTCTCCTTTTCTCCGGTGTTGGTATGGATGTAATGGGAGATGGCTTTGAAGCATTTCCGGCTGATTTGCGGGAAGAGGTTATTAAGGCTTTCCCCCGCAATAATTTTAAAAAAGAAATTATCCCGGCGTTTTATGAAGGCTTTAAGCATAAGCCGGAAACGACTTTCGGCAATATGAAAGAAGATATTGTCCAGTATTTTCAGCCGGAATATCAAAATAAGAATTTCTGCAGCTGTATTTTACATTCACCGTGGTCGGAATAGTGGTGGAAAAAACAGGACATAAAGATTTTTGAATTCATTTTAACCCGGCATCGCTTTAGATATTTGTATCTGAAGAGATGCCTTTTGAATGTGTAATAAAGCTGTCGGGCTAATGTGTGACGGATTTAAAAGAAAAATTACGATTTCATTTAATGACAAGCTATCATTTATTATATTTACATACATACTGTACGTATGTTAAAATGTATCTAACTTATAATAAGGGGTGCAGAAAATGAAGCTAAACAGTTTTTACCCGGTAGTGATGACAAAGAAAGTAAGCGAAACCAGTACATTTTACGTCCAGCATTTTGGATTCTCTATTGTTTTTGATGCAGATTGGTATGTGAGCCTGAAGCAGGAAGAGACAGGTGCTGAACTGGCAATCCTTCAGGAAGATCATGGAACAGTGCCTTCTCCTTTTGGAAAGTCTGTTCAAGGATTAATCCTTAACTTTGAAGTGGAAAAAGTAGATGAACAATACGAGCAATTGATTAAGAAAAGCAAGCTGCCTTTACATCTCGATTTGCGTGATGAGGCATTCGGACAAAGGCATTTTATTACGAGTGATCCTAATGGTGTCTTGATCGATGTTATTACAGTGATTCCGCCTGATAAGTCCTTTCAGGATCATTATAAAGAGGAGATTGGAGAGCAGGAGTTGCCATGAGTGAATATATATCTTTAAAATACTATTTTGATAAAGAGCTGGCTCTCAGGCTTTCTGATTTAATCCAGCCGCAATATCCTGCTTTTTCTAAAACTGCTTTTGTGGATACCGTGACGGCAGAAGTAGAGAATAAAGAATTAAAGGCACGTGTTGAAGTCATAGCGGATGCTCTGAAGCAATATCTTCCAATGGATTATGAAAAAGCTTTGGCCGTCCTGTTAAACATTCTGGGACCAGAAAATGAAACAGAAGAAGGAATGTTTACGAAAGGTTATTTTCTAATGCCGGTTGCTTTCTTTGTTGAAAAGTATGGACTGGATCACTTTGATTTATCCTTTCACGCAATGTATGAAATAACAAAACGGCACACATCGGAGTACGCTATCAGACCATATTTAATGGCAGATATGGATCGTTGTATGGATTATTTCCAATATTGGATAAAGGACCCTAACCCGCACATCAGACGGTTGGTAAGTGAAGGGACACGACCGCGGCTTCCATGGGCTAAAAAGATGCCGCCATTAAAAAATGATGTCCAAAATAATTTATTTTTGCTGGAACAATTCATGTGTGACAAATCCCGTTATGTCCAAAAGTCTGTAGCTAACCATATCAATGATTTAACAAAAGAGAATCCGGAAGCAGTTCTGGAATGGATGCAGCAATATATTTCCGATAATAAGGATGTAAATCGCCAGATGATTAAAAATGGATTGAGAACTTTGATAAAATTAAAGGATAAACACGCATTGGCATTATTGCGTCAGGTGGAGTAAGGAGTGTATCTGGCATGAGAAAAAATAAAGCAGAAACAGAGCAAACGATACAAAATTTAATAAACATAGCACGACAGCATTTTACAGCACGCGGATATGCGGCCGCTTCTTTAGAAGAAATCGTCAAAGAAGCGGGTTTAACAAGAGGTGCTGTATATCATCATTTTCATAATAAGAAAGGGCTTTTTCTTGCCGTGTTTGAAGCAGTTCAAAAAGAAGTGGGCGATTATGTGGAAGCAGCTGCAGCCAAAAGGAAGGATAGCTGGGACCAATTAATCGGTGGGTGTCAGGCTTTTCTGGAAGGGGCAGTGGAATCACATAATCAGCGTATCCTTTTAATTGATGGACCAGCCGTATTAGGCTGGGATACCTTCCGAAAAATGGATGAAAAATATTCGATGAGTTCCTTAAGGGAACAGCTGCAGCATATGCAGGAACAAGGTTTAATAAAGCCTGTTTCGATAGAGGCATTGACACACTGTCTTTCTGGTGCGATGAATGAAGCGGTATTATGGATTGCTAATCACCTTGACCGGAAGGAAAACGTAATAGAAGAAGCAATGACTGTTTTACGGCACTTGTTAGAAGGAATGAGAAAAGAACAAGGCTGAATAACAATGAAGTTATTACTATCAGACAAAAAACAGGGAAGAAAAAGCAGTAAGAAGTTTATACGCCATTTGCTGCTTGAAGTTGCTATGCTTTTTAGATTAAAGAAGGAAAGAAACTAGTATCAAAGTTCCTTCCCTTCTTTGATTTAATCAGACTGTCGACTATTTTGCGGACTTGGACGAGATTGACTGCGTTTGTTTTTCCAAACACGGTTATTATTTTTTGTCTCTGGAAATTTTTCTCCAGCTTTCATCGAAATTTGCTGTGGATCTTCTACATTACTGCCGGTTTCACCAACTTCAATATAAATCCCATTGTTCGGAGCCTTCTCTCCACCTTTGAATTGACTAATTTCACCCATGATAGCTACCTCCTTATTCCGCTTCACCTATATTATGAGGTAATATAAGGGAAGCTATGAGTGGAAAAAACAGGGGAAGGATTCTTTTTTTCATTTTTGCTTAAGAAGAACATTTCATTTTTTAAAAGGGAATGGACTAGTCGAAATCCTTTCCATTCAACAGCGAAATGGCTATAATATACTCACCTGATTATCCATAGGAGGTTAAGATGTTTAAAATAAAAACATATCTATTCATTGCCGTCATTTTTATGGCTGTATTAACGTTAATCGGTTGTGGTGTACAGTCAGATGAAAACGAAACAGAAAATGAGCAGGAGACAGAATCAAGTGACCAGACAGGGGAGGAGGTGACAGCAACATTTCCGGACATCGAAGAAAACCCGGTAGTTACAATCACGATGGAGAATAAGGAAGAAATTATTATGGAACTATACCCTGAGATTGCCCCTAATACGGTAGCTAATTTTATATCTTTAATTGAAGACGGGTTTTATGACGGTGTTATTTTTCATCGTGTGATACCGGGTTTTATGATTCAAGGTGGAGATCCTGAGGGAACTGGTGCAGGAGGTCCCGGCTATTCCATCGCTGGCGAATTTAGTTCCAATGGATTTGAAAATGATTTAGAACATGAGCGTGGAATTCTATCTATGGCTAGAACGAATGCCCCGGACTCCGCTGGTTCGCAATTCTTTATTATGGTGGAACATTCTCCGCATTTGGATGGAGATTATGCCGCTTTTGGGAAAGTAATCGAGGGAATGGAAGTGGCTGATGCCATTGTTGCTGCTGAGCAGGATGCCCAAGACAAGCCATTAGAAGATCAAATAATCGAAACAATGACTGTAGATACGAAAGGATATGAATTTCCAGAGCCAGAAATTCAATAGATCAAGAGCCCATTCGAATTTTAAATGGGTTTTTTCTTTGCTTTATAGAAGCTGGTGAGTAAAAAGTGCAGAAAAAGCTTTCTTGACATGCAACCATATAGTTGCGTATAATAAATATATGATTTTTGATAAAGACGCTATATTCAAAGCACTCAGTGATTCAAATCGGCGACTGATGCTGGATGAACTGTCTGAACGTAAGGAGATGACGTTGTACGAACTTACTTCGCGACTGATCATGAAACATAACCTTTCTATTTCACGGCAAGCTATAGCGAAACACCTTGCCGTATTGGAAGAAGCAGGACTCGTAGAATCAAAAAGAAAAGGTAAATTTCGAGTACTTCAGTTCAACAACGAACCTCTGGAAAATTTGTTGAAAGGTTGGATCGATTAATTAGCTGGAAAATGTGAGGGCAGTTAGACTTATCTATAGTTGCCGATATTTAAGGAGGAAAATAAGATGGAAATTATTGTTACCAGTATATTTGTAGAAGATCAAGAAAAGGCTCTGCAATTTTATACCGACACACTTGGATTTATAAAAAAAGAGGATGAGCCTGCTGGAGAATTCAGATGGCTCACCGTTGTTTCTCCCGACAACCCAAATGGTGTGCAGCTTGTACTTGAACCAAATAACAATCCAATTGCCAAGGAATATCAGCAGAAGTTAGTGGCTGAGGGAATTCCGGCAACAATGTTTAGAGTAGAAGATGTTCACAAAGAGTACGAAAGACTAGTGGGCTTGGGTGTGGAATTTACGATAGAGCCGACAGAAATGGGTAACCTTACCTTGGCTGTTTTTGATGATACGTGTGGCAATTTGATGCAAATCGTTCAAATGTGAAATGAAAATTAAAAAAGGGACTTATTTTGATGCATTTTTTATCAAAATAAGTCCCTTTTTTTAACATTATATGCATGCCCGATAAAAAATTGAAAAAATAACCACTTGCCAGTTAATTTACATTAAACTTCCAGAGTGGTATCATATGTAGTATTCGACTTTTAAACATGAAATGAAACAGGAGAAGTAGTGCCGCCTGGCTAGCTAAAGGAAGTATGCAAAAAAGGGTTTCATTTTAAAGCAGAGATTAGAAATCCATTTGAAAATAGAAGCAATGCAAATCAAGAAAACAATGTCATTCCTGCATGATATAAATATTTAAATACGTTTATTTCTTTAAAAGTTGAGTTTATTTCATTCATATAGCATTTGCATATAGGCTTATCAATTAAAGGTACCTCTTCTGTTTGGCAGCTTTACGATTTCAGTAAACAAAAACCAGACGATGAGGTCTTTTTTAATTATTAGAATATTTATGTAAGAGCATCAATTTTTCCGATTTGATGCTGCAAGCATTTAGAGAAGCCCGTATTGTAAAAGCTGAATCAGTTTAAATATAGAAAGGAACAGGAAAGGTTATGGCAACAAAGAATTCACAAGAGATTTTGAGGAGTATTCCGCAAAAAGGTTTTTTCGGACATCCTAAAGGATTGTTTACATTATTTTTCACGGAGTTTTGGGAACGATTTTCATATTATGGTATGAGAGCGATCTTACTTTACTATATGTATTATGCGATAAAAGAAGGCGGTTTGGGTCTGGATAAAGGGACAGCCGCTTCCATCATGGCTATTTATGGTTCACTTGTATATATGTCAGGAATAATTGGCGGCTGGATTGCTGACCGATTACTAGGTACGAAGCGAACTGTCTTTTATGGCGGGCTATTGATTATGGCAGGTCATATTGCTTTAGCTTTTCCAGGAGGAGTTACAGCTCTATTTATATCGATGGGCTTAATTGTTATTGGTACAGGGCTGTTAAAACCAAACGTATCTAATATTGTTGGAGATTTATACGATAAAGAAGATCCGCGTACGGACGCCGGATTTAGTATATTCTATATGGGAATTAACCTGGGTGGTCTACTTGCACCTGTCATTGTCGGAACACTCGGGCAAAAGTATAATTTTCATCTTGGGTTTGGAGTAGCTGCAATCGGAATGCTGATCGGGCTGATTATTTTCTTAGCGACAAGAAAGAAATATCTAGGGCTGTCTGGGTCTTATGTGCCAAATCCACTTTCGCCAGAAGAAAAGAAATCTGTATTTCTGAAATTTGGAATCAGTACAGTAGTCATTGTTATTGCCGGTGCTATTCTTATTTCTAATGGTATTCTGACAATTGATCGTTTTATCATGCTGGTCAGTATTTTAGGAATAATCATTCCAGTTGTTTACTTTTTGGTCATGTATTTCAGTAAGAAAACAACTAAACAGGAACAAAAAAGTTTACTTGCTTATATCCCATTATTTATTGCAGCAATGATGTTCTGGGCGATCCAGGAGCAGGGAGCAGTTATCTTGGCACAATATGCAGATGAGCGTACAAGATTATCATTTGCCGGTTTTTCATTGCAATCCTCCTGGTTTCAATCATTGAATCCATTGTTTATTGTTCTGTTAGCGCCAGTATTTGCAGCACTATGGATGAAGCTTGGGAAAAGACAGCCATCTACGCATAAAAAATTCTCCTTAGGCTTGGTACTGGCTGGAGTATCCTTCTTAGTGATGATTATCCCTGCAATATACGCTGGTCCGAATGCACTTGTCAGCCCGGTATGGCTCGTTCTCAGCTTCTTGATTGTTGTGCTTGGAGAGTTATGTTTATCACCAGTTGGTTTAGCGGCAACAACAAGGATGGCTCCTGCTGCATTTTCGGCACAAACAATGAGTCTTTGGTTCTTGTCCAATGCTTCGGCACAGGCCATTAATGCGCAAATTGTTAAATTCTACAGTCCTGAAACGGAGATTCTTTATTTTGGAATAATTGGTGGGACTGCTGTCTTGCTTGGTGTTATTTTGTTTTTATTTGCTTCTGTATATAAGAGAAAAGTATAGGTTTAGACAGGGGCTGCTGCACAGTCAGTTATCTGATTGTGCAACAGCCCTTCTTTTTTCAAGAAGGTAGTGATCGTGTCTATTTTCATAGAAATTAACTGATCGATTACAGTATAATAAAGAACCATTCAAAATAAGTACAAACTATATTGAAGGTTTTGAATTTCCTGCCGCTGAACCTGAATAAGTTCCAATATTAATGGTATATTTAGTTTTATATTCACTATATGTTGTAGATTATAAGGAACTATATTTAATTATTGTAATTGTATTATTTGTCACATCATTAACTATGTTTAGTTTAATAAATTTATCTTATGTATCAAATAATAAAAATCAAAAGAATAATATGATTAAATCGTGATGTGGATAAGGTTACTTTTTTGAATTAAGCGCATAACAATTTTCAGTTACTCCTTATAGCTGAGATTTCTCCCTCCTGTACCTTAAAAGCTATATATTATAACCATAACACTTACTCTAGAGCCATGAAACTCAAAAACTTTTACGAGCAGATTTAGTTAATGGGCTTCTACATTGACCCAGAATCAGACTAGATTAAAAGTTTTATGAAAAAGCTAGTAAATAAGAGTGGTATCCACTCAATTGATGAGGGTACTACTCTTATTTACTACTGTTCTAGCAAGCTGTCAATCCTTCTTCACCCCAACAACCCGAATTCGCTTATAATCCGCAATCCACTGCCCCTTTTGATACAAAACTTCCCGCAGGTTATTTTCCACATCTGTCCTAACCTGTTCTTTTACATCCTCAGCTTGATTTTCAAAAATATTTCCACAGAACATTTCCATCCAATTTCGCAATCCTTTGTCCCCTTCTAAAGGTGTTGGTCTGTCGAAATACTGAGCAAATGTTACGTTAAACCCAGTTTCCTCCATCAATATTGCATACTCACCGATACTTGGAAAATACCAAGGGAATTGTTCCGATGTATAGGGGATTCCTGCTTTTTTCACCTGATCGATGATTTCATTCGTAATGATTTGAACATTATCTTTACCGCCAAACTCTGCAACAAATCTCCCACCAGGCTTCAGGCTGTTATAGATGTGCTGAAGTGCCTCCTTAGGTTGTTTAATCCAGTGAAGTGTTGTATTTGAGAAAACAGCATCAAAATCATTTTTGTATTCGAGCTCTAAAACATCTTTCGTCATAAATGTTATTTCTGGATATTTATTGTTTGCCTGATGCACCATGTTCTCCGATTTATCAACACCGATTACATTTGCACCATGCTGATAGATTTTATTTGCCAGGTCTCCTGTACCGCACCCCACATCAAGAATCTGCTCTCCTTCTACAGGGGATAGAAGCTCTAATAAATGATTTCCAAACGTAGATACAAATGAATGATTCCCATCGTACAAACCTGCATTCCACATATCTTTTACATGGTTCCTCATAGCTGCTCCTCCTTCAAATATAACACTGGATTCAATTTGCAATGGTTAATTGCATTATATTGAATTGAGCTTATAATTAAAAATAAAATAATTTGTGTGTTTTAATAACGATCTGTTATTAGTGATTAGAAGGAGAAGATTCAAAATGGATATTAGATGGTTAAAAAACCTTTGTGGTTTCAGCAGGGCTTGAGAATTTTAGAAAAGCCTCTGAGGAATTGTTTCTGACCCAGCCTGCGATTTCAAAGCATATCAAACGGCTGGAAGTTTTATTGCCTTTTTGAAGAATGCATTATAAAAGATTTGAAGCAGTTAATGGATTTCTGGCTGATTTCGCGGTAATAACAAAAAATTTGATACTGGTATGAATATTACCAGCATCCAATCTTGAGTAAGTCTGGTAATATAAATATACTAAACATACATGCCATTTTATCAGAAACAGGCGAGAAAACTCCCTCTTAAAGCGCATGAAGGGTATCACTCAGGCATAATCAATAGGTAAATATGGAGGACGAAATATGAGAGTCTATTTAGCAAGCCCGCTCTTTAACGAAAAAGAGATGGAGCCTTTAAAAGAAGTGGAACAAATTTTAGAGGAGAAAGGATTAAAGGTCTTTTCACCACGAAAAAATCAAATGGATCATTTGGAACCGGGAACGAGGCTGTGGTCGATGGAAACATTTACAAATGATAAAAAATTCATCGATTGGGCAGAAATAGTTGTTGGTATTTATCATGGCAATTATTCAGATAGCGGAACAGCATTTGAATTAGGTTATGCCTATGGAACAAATAAACCATTTATCGCAGTCCATCTAGGTGAGGACAGCAACTTAATGATACATGAAGGAGCCCATGCCAATCTCACCCTGGATGAGCTGCGAGAATATGATTTTGAAACAATGCCAAGCTCTTTCTACAATGGGAAAATGTTCTGATGAAGAATATGGATAATTATCTTATTGGCTGATAATGTATCAAACTGTAATAAAAAATCCTGTATATGCAGGATTTTTTTTGTTATAAAGAAATATTGTTGACATGAAACCATTTGGTGTTATATTATGAAATGAAACCAAAAGGTGTTATATGAAATGTGAAATGAGGAATATCGACATGGAAAAACTGAAAGATATAAAACAAACAACTACTTTTAATACTCCAATCAAGACGGTCTGGGATAAAGTATCCACATCAGAAGGGATGGCTGCCTGAAGTATCCACATCAGAAGGGATGGCTGCCTGGTTTATGCCAAATGATTTTGAAGCGATAGTGGGACATGAATTTACTATCCAATCACCATTTGGGCCGTCACCCTGTAAGGTATTAGAAGTAGATATGCCTAATAAAATATCTTTTGCCTGGGATATAGATGGATGGGTTGTTTCATTTATCTTAAAGGATTTAGGTGATCGGACAGAGTTTACACTTATTCATGGCGGCTGGAAAGAAGCAGAAGCAATTATCACCAAACCAAATGAGAAGAGCGATGTCATTAGAGAGAGAATGAATGAAGGCTGGAAAAACATTGTTGCTGAAAGACTGAGAAAGGTTGTTGAGGAGTAAATGTCAGCATTAAAAAAACATGATGTTTTCCAAGCTGTTGCAGATCCGACCAGAAGAGAGATTCTGCACCTGCTCTCCCATCAGAATTTAGCTATCTCAGAGATTACATCTCATTTTTCGATTACCCGAACAGCAGTGGTTAAGCACCTTACTATCCTGTCTGAGGCAAATTTGATTTCTGGAAAAAAGAATGGCAGAGAAAAAATTTACCATTTACATCCAGAGCCATTAATGGAGATAAAAGATTGGATTTCTTATTTCGAGCAGTTCTGGGATAATAAATTGTCTATGCTGAAATTTTTGGTAGAGAATGAGGAAGATAAGAAAGAATAGTCATTTTTGGAGAATAAGCCGTTATGAATGGAACAATAATTACCTCTTTTTACCTCTCTTTTTGTCGATAGATTTCCCTAAAAAGCAGGAATTATTGAGCTGAGCAGAGAAAGAATAGTTAAGCTCTAAAAATATAACTCCTGGGAGGGGAAGCAATTGGACTTTCATCAGGCTTTGGAAAGACATATGCAGGCCATGACACAAAAGGATATGAAGAGCTTTGCAGATACGATTCATCGGAAAGATGTCACGCTTATTTTGCCAAATGGGAAGCTTATTCAAGATCGGGAAGAATTCATTCAGTTTAATCAGGACTGGTTTTCAGATCCAGATTGGAAAATGACTTATGATCTGGTCAAGACAAGGGAATCAGAGGGCATGGCATTTGCATTACTGCTTATTCATTATGATGATTTAGATGAAAACGGAAATCCTTATCATCAGGATTATTATCTCCATCTCGTATTTGAAAAGGAAAAGGATGAATGGCTCCTGATCTATGATCAAAATACGTTTATACAATAATAGAATGATAGCTCCCGTTATTTCTTAGTGAGAGAGATTAGAGAAACAGTCTCCTTGAGCGGCAGAAGACTGTTTCTGCCATGTTACCCTTAAAAATGAGCTGTTTTCTTCCATTTGACAATTGCCTTGTTACCGGTTTATTCAGCTTGCTCACTATATGCTTTAAAATTATCTAATATCGCCTGCCAGCCGCTTTGCTGCATCTCTATCGAATTCTCAGCTTCTGCTTCAAAAGCTTCTGTAATCTTGGTCTCTTTTCCTTGATCAGCAAAAGTAATGCTGACTTTTCGTCCATCGCCAAGTGTATAAGAAATAAATTCATTTACACGCACTTCATCATATACACCACCAAAATCAAATCCAAAGCTTCCATCCTTGGCTTCCATTCTTGTTGTGAATTTTCCGCCAGCTCTTAAATCATTTTCAGCATGTGGTGCATGCCATTCGTCTGAAGCAAAAGACCACTTTGTTATATGCTCCGGCTCTGTCCAATGCGCCCATACTTTCTCAACAGGTGAATGGACAATTGTTTCAATAGTTATCCATTCTGGTTTATCTGCTCCCATTAAAAGACCTCCTAATCGTAATTTAGAGTCTATCAATACTTATAATACCATGTTGTTTATTATAAGTGTCTTTTTATTGTTATTTTTATCGTCAGAATATGTGATAAGATAATTATCTATAAAAGATTCGTTGCAGCTGGATGAAGGAGACATTATCAGATAAGAGATTCAACTTTCAGCGCAGCATATATATTTGAAATAATTATCATGAAAGGAAGAAAATGATGATAAGAGAAGCAACTCTGAAAGATTTAGCAGATATTTTAGAAATTTATAATGATGCCATCCTCCATTCTACCGCTGTATATACATATAAGCCGCAGACATTGAAAAATAGGCAGGACTGGTATAAGCAAAAAAAGGATGCAGGCTACCCAATTTTAGTAAGCGAACAGGATGGAAAAGTAGCAGGCTTCGCAACGTTTGGTCCTTTTAGAGATTGGCCGGCTTATAAATATACTATTGAGCATTCCGTCTATGTAGATAAAGGATATCGGAAGCAGGGGATTGCCAGCTCTTTAATGAAAGAAATTATTGCTATTGCGAGGGAAAGAGAATACATGACAATGATTGCCGGAATCGATGCAGCAAATGAGAAAAGCATTGCCATGCATGAGAAATTTGGTTTTGTGCATGCAGGAACTATCAAAAATGCCGGCTTTAAATTTAATCAATGGAGAGATTTAGCTTTTTATCAATTAGAGCTTGGCGGACCGGAACAACCAATAGAAAGATAGTGATATTTTGAACGTGTTAAAATCATAGGGCAATATATTTTATGGTGCTTCTTACGATAAAAAGAAACGTATTTTTATGTAATCACATTTGATCTAAGTGTTTAACTTAATTCAAGTGTGATTTTATTTTTATTTTAAATAAGTGCGTCCTATCTGAAATTCATTACATTTGTAACTATTCCTGCTAAAGCTCTCCTGCAATAATAAAACCATAAGAGAAAAACAATTAATAATGGGAGGTTATTGCATGACCATTGTATATATGAAAGACATTGTAAAGAGGTACGGTTCTTTCCGGGCGCTGGATCATGTTGATCTGGAAATAGAAGAGGGAACTATCCTCGGGTTACTCGGGCCGAATGGAGCTGGTAAGACGACACTGATTCATTCACTGGCAGGGTTAATAAAAATAGATTCTGGTGAAATTTATTTATTCGGAAAAAAACTGAATGAAAATATCATGGAATTGAAGCGGCAAATTGGTTTGGTAACACAGGAAGTAACGGTGTTTGAGGACTTAACTGCCCGTGAAAATCTGGAGTTCTTCGGCGGTATTTATGGTCTGAGAGGTGCGGAATTAAAACAGCGTGTGAATGAAACGCTGTCCTTTGTCGGGTTGACGGACAAAGCGAAAAGTCTGCCTACTAAATTTTCCGGCGGGATGAAGCGCCGTCTGAATATTGCTTGTGCCCTGGTTCATAGACCAAAACTGTTGATTATGGATGAGCCGACTGTGGGAATTGACCCGCAATCGAGAAACTATATTCTAGATTCGGTTCGCAAGCTGCAACAGCAGGGAACAACCATTTTATATACAACGCACTATATGGAAGAAGTTCAAACGATTGCTTCCCAAATAGCTATTATGGATCGGGGGCATGTTATTGCCAAAGGGACACTGGATGAACTGATTGAAAATATACAGCATGAGGAAAGAATAGAGTTGGAAGTAGTTAATGAACCTACGAGTGAGCTTTTAGTGGAACTCGAAAACCTGAATGGAGTAAAACAAGTGACACAGGATAGCAAGAATATCCAGGTAGTATCCAGCGGTGGTGCAGAAAATGTCGATAATGTACTAGAGATTATTAAAAAGGCAGGAGGAGTTCGTTCCGTGTCTGCTAAGAAACTAACCCTGGAAGATGTATTTCTTACGTTGACCGGGAAAACCCTTCGAGATGGGGAGGAGGATTAACATGCTGCTCAGGTCTATTTATTATTCTTTGCGACGGATGCTCCGTGGTTATGTCGGTTATGTTATTTTAATCCTGCTTCCTTTAGCAATTATCACGGTAAATGGCTTTGCAGCGGCAGGTGATGGTATTGTGGTTGGGGACGAACATGGACGATCAGGGATGGAGGTGATTTCAGTCGGGATAATTATCGCCTTTCAGCTTGTTGGAGGGTTTTATACGATGGAAACGATAAAAGCCGATCTATTTTCAGAAAAAAGATGGCGCATGCTTTCCTTGCCGTATCCGATATATATACATGCTATTTCCATCTTGATAAGTAGTGTCCTGTTCAGTGTGCTGAATGGAAGCATTATGGTGCTGTTCACCTACTGGGTATTTGATGTGAATTGGGGTAATATGGGCTGGGTTATCCTTGTTCTGATGCTCGTTTCACTCGTTTCCCAGCTTGTATTCCTGATAGCTGTTACGGTAATAAAGAGATACAAAATTGCGGAATTTATTGGTTATGCGTACCTTTTTCTCTTTATGATTTTGTCAGGCTATCTATTTATTCCGGTTCCTGATATTGCACTCATTGATTGGATCAATCAATATATCAATCCGTTAACACTTGGGGAGACAGCGATTATTTATCAAATGCAGGGACAGGAAATGAGTGAGGTATATCGAAGTACAGGAATGTTATTCGCCATTTCGGTTTTATTGATAGCATTCATGGTGCTGTTCGGGAGGAGGAGGTATACATGACCATCTTCTTCTTTGCGATTAAGCGATGCTTCCGAAATGTAATGAATATTATCTTCTTATGTGTTCTGCCGATTCTTGTTATTTTGATGCCTGATGAAGAGTGGCTGCCATTACCTTTAGGCTTTCAAATGTATGGCGTTATCCTGCTTTTCGCAGCCGGGCGAATCGTCAGTATTATGATGGATGATCGGGCTAAAGGGATTTTGACAAGGGTTGGAATCTCTCCAATAACACATTTACAGTATCTCTGGCAAAACCTGCTGGCGTACTCTCTTATCCTTATCGTACAGGTGGGGCTGGTCATTATTGCCGGCAGTTTATATGGACATGATTTAATTCACCCATTTTTATTATTTGTAGTGTATTCGTTATTTGCCTTAACAGCAATTGGGTTTTCGCTCGCCTGGTTTTCCCTGTTTAGACATAAAGAGACCGCCTTTGCAGTTCTGATTGGAATGGTTTTTCTGATGGCAATGGCTGGAGGAATGCTTTGGCCGCTGGATATGATGCCCGAACTCATGCAACGATTTGCGATGCTGCTCCCTACTTATTGGCTGGCAGAGTCGATAACCATTGTGGCAAGTCAAGGGGATATATCTGAGCTGCTTATTCCCTTTGCGATGCTGCTGCTGTTCACGATAGCTTTTCTTATCATTGGCAGTAAAAGACGTCTTGCGTAGTTTTATATTGCTGGAATGTGTTTCAATTGGATGATCAGGGTAGAAATATATTTTTCAAATCCATGTGCATACTTTAATGAAAAAGGGAGAGAGCAAGCAGATGAAGAATGGTAAATATCATTGGGTTGTATACACCGGGTTTATTCTTATTGGAGCTGCAGCAGTCTGGATTATTATCCAAAACAGCGGGATGATTCAAACAAGTGCTGACCATGACATGACGATCCCTTTTTGGCATAACTGGGTAATTTCAGGTGTGCTGGTTCTCCTGATAGCTGTATTAGGGAAATCTTCTCAAAATAACCCGTTTATCCATGCAAATAAGAAGATGCTGATACAGCAAACAGGTATCTTGACGGCTGCTGCCCTTCTTTTTGTTGTTGGTTTGCTAATCGTTCCGAATGAAAATGTCTTTACCTATTTTCCCGTTTTTAAAATCGTGCTTTTCTTAATTGTACCGATCATGATGTTCAACCTGTATACAGAGAAAAATCCGCATTATAAAGATTTAACTAAAAAAACTTCCTTCTTGAAGGATAACCAATGGTTTTATCCGCTGCTTATAACAGTAGCTTGGATTGTTCTATACTTCTTTAGCCCGGTTGCCATGCCTCAAGCACCTGAATATGAGACGGGATTATATATGTTAATCATTGGCGCTTTTCTTTCTTTCCTGATAAACAGTGTGTTAGAGGAACTTTTTTATAGAGTATGGCTACAAACAAGACTGGAAGCCTTACTTGGTACCTGGCCGGCTATTATGGTCACTGCTTTGCTCTGGGCAGTATGGCATATGGCCATTCAAGGCGGGATTTCCCCTGATATTGCATTTTCCAATGTGCTGGTGAATCAAGGTGTAATGGGATTGTTTTTAGGATTTTTATGGGCAAAGTATCGAAATGTTTGGGTTCTAATTATTATTCATGGGCTGATAAATCTGCCATTGCAGATTATTACTGCATTATTCGCCACAGGATGAGACAATCGTCGCTCGCTGAACGAAAAAAGCATGCGGTTTTCTGTCACTGCTTCACATGGTAAACTTAAACTGAATAAAAAAGCCGAAAAACATATCAAAGAGAAGGAAACTGGCAGAAAGGAGACCAGCCTATGACGTCAAATAAATATGAAGTGTTGACGCCAGCACTATGCACGCTCATATGGCGGTCTCTTGCCTTCCTTTTCCTCGGTTTTTATTGGGTGATGAATAATGCAGAAGAAGCAGGAATTCTCTTTTTGCTTTTTCTGATTATTATGGCTTTGGCAAGATGGAGGATAGAGATGCCTGCCTGGACAACATTGTTCGATCAGGCTGTTTGTATTATTACGGTTACACTCTGGCCCGGCGCCTGGTTTGCCTTAGCTATTCCTGTCTTTGAAGTCATGCTGAAAGGGAAGCCATGGTTTATGATCCCTTCTCTTATTTTTTTAATCGTCGAAGCACAATCGTCGCTTATGTTGCTATTGATTCTATTTTCGGCAGCATTTACAGGAGTGGCTCTATATAGCTGGTCGAAGAGTGTAGATTTATATAAAAAAGAATCAGACCGGGAGCGTCGACACCGTTATGAATTAGAAAGCTTTAAGCGTGAGCTGCTGTCGGCGAGTGCACAGACAGCAAAAATGGCTAAATTGGAAGAACGAAATCGTATTTCTAAATCACTGCACGATCACGTTGGCCATGAATTGACAGGAGCTATTTTAGCACTGAGAGCTTTTGAACAGCTATGGAAAGAAGGCGACCCGCAGGCAGAGAGGCTGTTTTTTCAGGCAAAAGAGAGATTTTCTGAAAGCTCCCGTCATTTGCGGGAAACAGTGCGTAATATGAAACCGATAAGTACGCTGGGAATGGAAAGCTTTAAAGAAATCACGGAGCAATTCAACATGTGTCCCGTTCAATTGAACATTTATGGAGATACTTCAAAGATTCCTTCTTATCTATGGGGAATATTAGAGCCGGCTTTGAAGGAATCACTGACCAATGTTTTTCGTCATTCAGAAGCAACGCATGTAAAGGTGTCTTTGGATGTCAGTGAGAGTATTGTCCGGCTGTTTATTTTCAATGATGGTGTTTTGAAGGGATCCAGCGGATATGGTATCGGACTCCGAAATCTTCGCCAGCGGGCACAATCCGTCGGGGGGAGCTTATCAGCCTCATCTGTAAAAGAAGGATTTCAACTGGTCTGTGTATTGCCGCTTGAAAAAGACGAACAGGAATAAAAATAAAAGAAAGAGGTCTTTAAAGTGAAGATAATCATTGTAGATGATGATTCGATGGTGTATGAAAGTCTTCAATTGCTGTTTTCCCGCGAAGAGGATATTCAAGTTGTGGGAACGGCTAATAACGGCGCAGAAGCGGTTAAAGCTTGTGAAGACGCGATGCCGGATGCTGTTCTTATGGATATACAAATGCCGGAAATGGATGGTATTCAAGCAACACGTGAAATTAAAAAGCGCTGGCCTGAGGTACGAGTAATGATGCTGACAACCTTTGAGGATGAACAAAATATCAGGCTGGCACTTTTAGCCGGAGCTGAAGGGTATTTGCTTAAATCTGCCCCAGTTGAAGACATGGCGCAGCAATTACGGGCACTGATTTCTGGAAGCTCTGTACTGACGGCAGATGTATTATTGCGGCTGACACAGCCGGAAAAAGAGGGACTTGACAGCTTAACAGCACGTGAACAGGATATTTTAAAGCTTGTCGCACAAGGCTGCTCCAATAAAGAAATTGCCAGCCAGCTGTTCGTCAGTGAAGGAACGGTGCGTAATGTGATTTCCATTATTTTGGATAAGCTGGAGGTTCGTGATAGGACGCAGCTGGCGTTATATTATTGGCGGAGGACGTAGAAAGACTTGCTGCTGTATTCCTGTTTTTTCTCTATTAAGAGAAAATGGAAACTTAACCATCTTTTTTTTAAAATGCTGAACCAGTGGTTTTGACAGGGTGAGTAAATGCAGTCCCGACCTCAATGGAAAAGCACATTAACTAAAGCGTTCCCCATTTATCATTTGAATACTTTTTAAACATCCTCTTAAAGAAAATTCATATTCCAACATAGTATAAAATGATTAATAATTAAATTTGAAGGCTATTAAAACAGAATTAAACTTTAATAAAGGTTTCACAAATCTACTATAAAAACGAAGGAGGAATTTGTTTTATGAGTGGAAAAGAAATTTATAAAATTTGGATGGATGCCTGGAATAGAGATATATTATTTCTTAATGACATTACAGATGAAAATTGTATCGTTCATCAAGCAAGAACAGATGGCAAAGATTCGAAAAGTATAAAAGGGATACAAGCGTTGAAAGATGTTGTTGAATCAGCTAAAGAATATTTTAATAATATAGAAATGTCACTTGTAGTAGAACCTATTGAAGATGGGAATTATGTCTCCGCACGCTGGAATTTTAAAGGTATTTATAATGGTGAAATGGAGGGAGCTAAGGCTGAAAAAGGAAAGCTGGTGTCCTTTGATGGTACCGATATCTTCTATATTGAAAGTGGCAAAATCAAGGATTATTGGGTTTCTTCTGATGTTATTGATTTTATGAATCAGTTAGAATTATTTTAGTCGTACACAATGAAAATGAATCATTGGATTAATTCATTTTTTATAGTTCAACACAGCGAATGAATATAATTATAATTCATTCGCTGTGTTGAAAGGTACAAAAAAGGAAGTCATACACGAATGAAGAATAATCTGGATGGAACAACAGAACTTGCTGTTGAGGCGAAAGATCTTGTAAAAACATTCGGGCGAAATTGTGTCGTGGACCTACTGATCTCTAATATCACTATACGAAATAGTTGCAGTTACCGGAATTATTTTTAAAATTGCCTTCAACAATACTGGAGGTATGTTGTCGGAAAATGAAAGAATTTATGCAACCCTAAATAAAGTTGTATAAAATGTTTAATGAGTCAGGGGCGAACAATGATGAAAATCATTAAATTGACATTGAAAAAGCTTGTCGTGACTATCCTTACTTCTTGGTAAACATGGAATGAAAAGGATAGATAAAAAGCTTTATTCAAACCATAGCTGAATCTATTTACGGACAAAATCGTATAATAAAGTACAGCAAATGAAGGCAGGTTTTAAATATGGAATATGAAACAATCGTGTATAAAGAGCTTTTGGATTGGCGTAATAAAGTTTTGAAAAAATCCAGTCTTTTTAATCAGTTATCAAAAAAAGCACAGAAGAAAATAAACAGCATGATTCCTGAGAAGGCGCATCAAATCATTACAGACAGCATTAAAAATATGGTGAAGGCTACGCTGGTCGGGTCCAATATGACAACAAAGAAACCAAAACCAACAGAACTTTCCTTGTATGAAAGGGATGAAATGGCTAAAGAAAAGCTCATTTCCTACCGTAAAACAGCAGTCATTGAAGGGGCTGGAACAGGTGCAGGAGGCATTTTCCTAGGACTTGCAGATTTTCCGCTATTATTGTCGATCAAGATGAAGTTTTTATTTGAATTGGCAGCAGTTTATGGCTATGATGCGAGTGAATATGAAGAACGGCTATTTATTCTCCATGTTTTCCAGCTTGCTTTTTCCAGCGATGAAAAACGGAAGGATACGTTTTATCTAATCGAAAATTGGGAGCGGGAGAAGGGGAAGCTGGTTGATATGGATTGGCGTGTTTTCCAGCAGGAGTATCGCGATTATATTGATTTGATTAAAATGCTGCAGCTTATTCCGGGATTCGGTGCAATCATAGGTGCATATGCCAATCATAATCTGATGGATACCCTTGGAGAAACGGCAATGAATGCGTATAGAATGCGTTATCTATAAATACAGGCTGACTGACGAGTGAATAATGCTAGCAGGAGTCCGTGTCAAATCGACTATCTTTCTATCTTGATTGTTCTTAGTTTACTAATTGTTTCTGAACCTCATATTATTTTGTTATTTCTATTGTTGCTCGGACAAACAATTTGCTTTCTGATATTTCATATTCGAGGGCAAAGGTAGTCCTATAAAAAATCCTATACATTTTACAAGGAGGCAGAAAATGAAGAAGAATCTATTGTTTCTTGTTATGATTTTTGTACTTGGTGCATGCAGTAATAGTAATGCAGTTGAAGCAGATTTTGAAAAACTGAACTATGACTTCACTGAACCAGGTGAATTGGATGAGAATGATATTATTCTACCAGGCTCGACTGTTATGCTTGAAGGAGAAATAAAAAGTAAAACGGAGGATGCCCCCGATATTTTAGCGAGCAGAATTTCTGAACAGGAAGATATAAAATTTGAGAATGTTGCTTTTGAAGATAGTAATTTATTTATGGTGGAAACAGAAGAAGCACCGGAGTATATTGTACTCGTTAATAATACGGATGATTTTAGTGAATGGAATGAGGGAGATTTTATTACTGTCACGGGAACATTTGAGGGGACCAATCATCAGACATTTGGACCTGTGATTAAAGCAGATGAGATTGATCGTATTGATGATGAGATTCCAGATAACTAATGCTCATAGCTTTGAAGTAAAAAGTGTAGTAAAAGTTGCTTGAGTCATGTAAATAAAGGGGTTTTAATTTGAAAAAAATCTTATTTTTATGGTTTGTTATGCTTTTATTTTTAGTTGGTTGCAGTTCTGGAGAAATAAAAAGCTTCGCCTCTGATTTTAATGAAGTTGTAAAAAACGAAGGTATTGATGTATTAAATCCTGACAACTTTGGAGAGATAGAGGGAGGAGACAGAAATAGATGGCAAACATTATATAAATCAGAAGGGTATACAATCGAGGCTAATTATGAAGATGGAAAAAAACTATCTGGATATACCGTAAGAATAGAATCATCAGAACCGTATGAACAGTTAGAAGGAGAGGGGTATAAAGCCAGTGTTGCAGCTGCCAGAGCATTTGGCTTAACCCCGGGAGACTTTGTTAATAATTTTGAAATAGAGTTGGAAAGAAAGCTTCTGGATGATATCCATTCCTATTCAGAAGGTAATTATGAAGTTGTTTTTGTTGCAGAACGGTTAAGTGAGCATGATCCAGAGACAGGATTATCGATTCTCTTTAAAAAAGTAAATCAATAGAGGGTTTATTAATTAAGAAAGAGAAGGCCATTATTTCAGCTATTGATCTGGATCGTATTTATCATGTGATAAATAATCATCCCGGCTTGGAGTGCCTGTTGAATGGAATGGTGCCGGGATGATTATTTCTTTTTTATTCTATATATCAAGCGTATTCTAACCATCAAAGACTTAATCAAACGTCTGAACAATGACTGTATCTTTAAATTAAACTGTGGTTTTCTTGTGTCTGACGCCATCAGAAGCTGCTTGTTCCTGATGAAGTTATTGCATTGATGCGACCTGTTTTTGGGCGGAGGACAATGGACCTGCCCAAAAATAGGGAAAATTCTATGTGCTGCTCATAGTGTTATTGATATCAACTTTCTATTTTATAACCAAGATTTTCCGCTAATGTAGCCAATCCTCCAAGAATTATTTTCTGGATGAACCTGGGTGGGCCATCCAGATAACCATCAATACATTTCCAAGCAATTCCGAGCCAGAGTGGATTTCTTGGTATTCCATTTTTCGTTAATTTACCTTCGCACTCTAATTTGTGCATCAGGACAAACATTTTCCAATGAAGTCCAGGTGGCCGGATCTCGTGGACAACCTCCAGGTTTCCTTGGCTAACATTCCAAAATTGATGAACTTGATTGGGGTGAATGGTTATTTCCTCTCCAGCCTCAAGCGTTATTTCCTCTCCATCCACTAAAAAGCGCATTTTTCCTTCTATCATTTTAAACGTTTCTTTCAGCAAAGGGTGATAATGCGCCCCATTAACTGCTCCTTGCTGTGTCATACGATGCCTCAATGTAATATATTCCCCGTCTTCATCCTGTCCTTCCTGCAGAAAAGTAACCGTTCTTCCATCAGGATGGACAAGTTCCTTGCCAAGTTCAACAGTTTCTCCAGCTTTAAGCTTTTCACGCATTTTTTTCCTCCTGTCTTTGGTCATCTGGATTTAAATATGAGAAAAATATGACAGACACATCCGACATTCGAATAAAAACTTAATATTAAAAATAGTTACTAGCACATATATCGTTGTTATGCATATTTACTAAAGCTTCCCATGTTAATGTAGTAAACTAGTTATCCTGTCCAAGCTGATAAATAATAGATATACCTCATCGTATGCCTATTAGAAAAGAAGCAGGTATCATATACATCTTGGAATGTTGTTGTCAATTTTTTGGACATGTCAGAAATGATCTCTTCCTCTGTAAATTTGTGTACACCCTGCGTATGCTTCCATTGTAAGCAGGAGACAATTACTCCGCTGGCATCAGCAAGGACGTCTGGTATAATCATTCTCCCTTGAGCTTCCGTTGAGATGAGGGGCATTAGCTCCTTCTGCTAAGATAGAAACTTTATGAGAACCCGGATATTCTAACAAAGTGATAAAAGTCCTGTAAATTTTTTATGAAGAAAATGACTATTATCACTAAAAAGTATTTGGATAATGATGTAACATGAGCACTGTATGGCATATATCAGCAATCAGCATAATTGTTGAGAACGATTTCAAACTGTTATCTCTATACTATCAGAAAAAAGAATATTTCACACATAATGAAATAAAGCTGTATCAAGTATTTAAACGAATGGAGTGAAACAATGATTAAACGGATACTAAGAAAGCTGGTCGAAGCTGTTTTATCTGCCTTTATGCTTGGTATTATGATGGCTGTAATTTATTACCAGCCGCCACAGGAAGGTTACCCAGAGGCTCCAGATTTTGAAGGTATTTTTCAACTTGTTTTTATGGTTTCTATCTTTATTTTTATAATTGGAGGAATTCCTGCCTCCATCTTAATTGAAAGCATAATGAGGAGTATAAATTTTCGGTACCGGGCATTTGCTTATCTTCTTCATCCAGCACTGTATATTTTTGCAGGTTTATTAGCAGGTGTACTATTTGCTCTGCTTATAGGAATTGACTTGGATGGGCGAATCATTATCGTGCCAAGCCTGATTGGAGGAGCGTGCTTTTATGCTGTTTCTTTAGGTATGGGTACAGTAATCAAAATTTTTAAGGAACAGGGGCATGAAGAATAAAGCTATTCAAATCAACAGGAGGCGAAGTCTATGAAATTATTCTATTCTTTTTTTCTTTTATTATTGCTTACAGTTATTGCTGCTTGTTCATCCGAGTCCGAGGAACAAGAGCCGGAACAGGATTCTGAGGCAACATACTTTGATGATGCGGAGGAAAAGGCGGATCTATTGAAGGAATTTCAAGCTGCTGAGGATGAAATTAACAGTGTGAGCGTAAGAGCAAGCGTATCGCAGATTATCACAGGAGAAGAGAAAGTCATTGAAGAAAGTGAGGTTTCTGCTACTTATGATTTAATACTTGAACCTCTTGCAGCCCGTATAGATAGTGAAGTGAACTCGTTTAACCAAAGCATGGAATTAAGAATGCATCTGAATGAGGATGCAACTTATTTATCAGCGAATCCAAATGATGAGGAGCCACACTGGCAGAAATTCACTGGAGAGGAGCATGAAGAAATCCTTGCAGGCATAGAAGAAGAGAATGAAGCATTTTTATTTGTAAATTATGATGCTTTATTGGAATACACAGATGAATTAGTCCTTGCTTTAGTAAGTGTCGATGAGTATGAAGAAGATGAACATAACATCGATTTTTATGAATTGTCCTTGAGAGGGGGCTCCAATATCTATCATGAACTAATGAATAATCGCAATATGGATGAATCCGATCAGCTTGCTGATGTCGATGAATTTTATTTTAATTTAACCATCGATAAAGATACGAACCATCCAATCGATATCTATACAACGATGAACGGCACGCTGGATGTTGAGGGAGAGGTTGTTCAGGTGGAGGAGACTATCTTTACGCATGTAGGAGCGAATATTTTTGAAGACGGAGATTTGAGGATTCCCTGGCGTGTTGAAATGTCAGTGGAAAATGGTGAAGGAGAGGAGGAATAAAGTTGGGCAAACGAATTCTTTTACTTTTAACTATGCTAATGATGGCAGGATGCGGCAGCTTATCGGAAGAGGAAGTCGTTGAAGAGACAATGGAAAATATAGGTGAAGTCCATAACTACGAATTAGAAATTGTATCGAGTGTCCAAGGAGATGAGATGGAAGACATATACTCAATGGAAATAGATATGGAAAATAATCAGGGCTCCATCGGTATTGATTTAGCGGAACGGTATGATGCAGACCCTGTAGAAATGTATTATGATCATGAAAATGTTTATGAAAAAACACAGGAAGGGGAGTGGAGAAACAGTGGAATCCCCGTTGAAGAAATGCATGCCATATTTTTTATAGACTACCCGACAATTGCCCAAACATTAGAATTTATTGCGCAAAAAGAAGAGACTGCATTTGAGGAGGCAAAGGATTTTTATACATTTTCCTACCAGGCTTCTGAAGGAGAAGCTGCCGCATTTTTAGATGAATGGGGCTTTGATTCGGAGGTTTATACGGATATAGATGATATTGCTGCCCAGTTTCAAATGAACGAAAGCACCTTATTGCTTGATCATGTTAATCTGGAATTAATGATGCGTTATGAGGATGGAGAACACGTTATCATTACGCATGAGCTTCAATATAACAATATAAATGGACTTTCTGAAATTGAAGTCCCTGATGGAATAGAAAAAGAGTGAAAGTATGATCGGAGAAAAGGAATGATGTGGGAGGAGCTGGAAGGTGTCATGTTGAAATCTGGATATGGTTTAGATTCTGACGGGTTTATCGTAAGTGATGTGAGCATGGATAAAGTGGATTCAAGATATTTGCCATGTATAGAGGAAACCGTTGATTGTCTTGGGGATTTGTTCCAAAAGCAATTGCATAGTGTCTATCTTTACGGCAGTGTGCCGAGAGGAGAAGCTGTTCTTGTGAAATCGGATTTAGATATTGTGGCTATGTTTCACAGTAAATTAAGTTCTGCTGAGTTGGCTAAATTAAAGAAACTTGCTGGTGAACTAACTCGAAAATATCAATCACTGGTTCGTGATGTCGGGATAGCTGTTGCAGATTATAATGATACCTTCAACCCCTCTAATTACTATGAAAATGCATTTTTAAAGGAAATCTGTGTTTGTGTATATGGAGAGGATGCAGGGGGAAAATTTGGTCCATACAAACTGACACCGGAGATACCGATTTCTTTTAATGGTGATATTTGTGAGGTCTGCAATAGGGCTTTACAAAGGATGAAAGCAGCTTCTGATAAAGATTTTAAAGCTCTTTCACAAGGGTTTGCCCGCAAGCTTATCCGGACATATTATTCGATGGTAATGGTGCGCTCACAGATTTGGACGACGCGCCTGCATGAGCAATCTGAAGTGTTTACGCGCTACTTTCCTGAAAAAAATACGGTTGTCGATACCTTGTTAAGCTGGATAGAAGAACATCCATTGGATCGCGATTCTGCATATACGCTGCTGCAAAAGGAAGGAGGCTGGGCTTGCAGGAATTTTGAGAAGGAAGCTGGCATGTTTCGTTGAATGGAAACGGAATATCCGGACTGCATAGATGAAGCCGCTGCTTTAATCCTATTTATAAACAATGCAGCAAATGAGAAGAAATATAGCCTGTTTGTACTTGATAAAATGACAGCCAAGGAGATTTTGAAATGAGTAAAGTGATTCTGAATATCTCGATGTCATTAGACGGATTTATAGCAGGCGAAGGAAGCAGCTGGTACGAAAGATGTAAGTGTTGGAACAGCCAGTGTTGCCCAGCAATGTCTGGAACGTGGTCTGCTGGATGGACTTAATTTGCATATTGCTCCTGTGCTATTAGGGAAAGGTGTACGCTTATTCGATCATATTGGAGAAGAAAGTATCCAATTGAAATCAACCAAGGTAATAGAAGGAACAGCTGTAGTTCATATTAAATATGATATTTTAAAATAATCATGGCATTTTATTTATTAGAAAAAGCTTCGTTCGTCATGAATGAAGCTTTTATTTCACGATAGGAAAGTATAAGAAAAACTGCCGATTCGCTAAAAAGACGAGCTTTGCTGAGTTTTTCTAATGGGTAAACGTTTATGACACTACATATCATGCGATGCATTATGCTTTTGTCTGGAATGGTTTTTATTCTTAACTTTATGAGATCCTGCCAAGGGCTCACCATAAGGCTGCTTCGGACTTTGAGGTAAATCAGGCTGTTCCTGTTGTTTTGGTCCTTTTCTGTTTTTAGTCATCTTCAATCCTCCGTTATAGTGTGGTTATTGTGCTTTCGTGTTTATAAACGTATTTTCATCCTCAATTAAACCGCATGCCCCGCACTGTATTCTCTTGTCAGGTCCATTATAGGCAATATGAAAGACTTCCAATGGTTCATGCGTATAATCATTTAACACTTCCCCGGTATGAGCATCCAATTTTACCGGCTTTGCAACTTGTTCAATGATATTAAAGCGGGAACGGTTTGTTTTGCATCTGGGACATTGGTAAGACTGATTCATAACAAAACTCCTCCGATTTATTTGATAATTGTTTTCCTGCGTATTGGTTTTATTTTCTCTGATTCCTGTTAAATTATACGGAGTTTTGAAGTATGCCCTGCATATGTGTTGCATCATTGATGACAGCATGGTGAGGTTAGAAGAAAATCAGGAAACGAAAGCATAGCAGATAAAATTATCTTTAATTAAAAATATTTTTTATAACCTGTTGACAAATGAAAATAGACATCATATAATTTATATTGAATTAAAAATAAATGAATTTGAGATAATTTAGAAAGAAGGATTTTTATGGGCAATCCGATGAACGACCATCAGGAAGAAGTGTTGTCTTTAAAACTGTTTATTGTTTTAACCCGGGCCTTGGAGTCTCTGAAAAAGCGAGCAGAAGAGGATATTAAATCAAAAGGGTTGAATCCGACTGAATTTGCCGTTCTCGAACTTGTCTACAATAAAGGAGAACAGCCAATTCAAAAAATTGGTGAAAAAGTCTTGATTGCCAGCAGCAGTATTACGTATGTGGTTGACAAACTGGAGAAGAAAAAATTATTAGAGAGAAAACCTTGCCCCAATGATCGGCGTGTTACTTTTGCAGCGATTACTGCTGAGGGAAGAGGTTTAATGGATAACATTTTTCCGAAGCACCGGACGGCGATTAATGAAATATGCGCCGGTTTAGATGGAGATGAAAAGCAGCAGTTGATTGAGCAGCTGAAAAAGCTGGGTTACTACGCACAAGGATTATAAATTTTTTTAAACAATTATCTCGAATTAGTAATATATGAATTTCAATTAAATGAAATTAGGCTGATTCATTTGAAGCTGGATAAACTAGAGATGTGTACTTAATCAAATGACAGAAGTTAACTGGGTGAGACAACAAGTGCTGTTAGCCTATTGAATCACATCCCTCATATTAAAGAAGTACAAGACCTAAAAAGGGGAGAACAGAACATGACAAAAAGAACAAGCGGCATTCATCATATCACTGCAATTGTTGGTCATCCGCAGGAAAATCTTGACTTTTATGCTGGTATTTTAGGATTACGTTTAGTGAAGCAAACAGTAAACTTCGATGACCCAGGGACATATCACCTCTATTTTGGTAATGAAGGTGGTAAACCAGGAACCATTATCACCTTCTTCCCATGGGCGAATGCATATTCAGGAAAAATCGGTGATGGTCAGGCAGGGGTAACTTCTTATGTTATTCCAGAAGGTGCACTTGGATTTTGGGAGCAGCGTTTAGAGAAATTTGAAATTCCTTTTGAGAAAACAGAGAGCTTTGGTGAATCGTACATCACATTTGATGATCCGCATGGACTACATTTAGAACTTGTTGAACGGAAAGAAGGAGACGACAATACCTGGACTTTTGGAGCTGTTACTTCAGAAGTGGCAATTAAAGGGTTTGGAGGAGCGACGTTATTTTCTGCACAGCCGGAAAAGACAGCTGACTTATTAGAACATGTGATGGGTCTTGAAAAAATAGGTCAAGAAGGGGATCTTATTCGTTTCCGTTCTACAGCTGACATTGGAAATGTGATTGATTTAAAAACAAAGCCAACTGGCAGGGGGCAAATGGGAGTCGGCACAGTCCATCATATTGCATGGAGAGCAGATGATGATAAAGACCAACTAGAATGGCAGCAGTATGTTGGCGAACATGGTTATAGCGTAACTCCGGTAAAGGATAGAAATTATTTTAATGCGATCTATTTTAAGGAGCATGGTGAAATTCTATTTGAAATCGCGACAGATCCACCAGGATTTGCACACGATGAGTCAGAAGAGACGATGGGAAGTGAATTGAAGTTGCCTGTCCAATATGAACAGCACAGAGAACAGCTGGAGCGTACGTTGATTCCGATTCAGGTAAGAGAGTTAGATTAACTTGTAACACGCATTAAAAGGGGGCTGACGGCGATGATATCTATTACTCCGGATTCGATGACAGAGAGAGAAAATTATAAATTCCTGACCGGGAGTATTATTCCAAGGCCGATTGCTTTTGTTACGACGCTATCTGAAGCGGGAACGTTAAACGGCGCTCCATTCAGCTACTTCAATATTGTATCATCCAATCCGCCGATGATTGTGCGCCACGAAAGTGTGCGTGAGTAGCGAGACTACTCAAAGCAGCTGTGCTGTGCAAATGATGACGGTAGGCCCGTCGAAATCGCCATACAGGTGGAGATTTCAAACTACCTTAAGGTGCTGTAGTCAAAAGCTATGGTATTGAGCGTTAAGGAAAAGGCAGTCAGGAACTGTCAAGTGTGTGTTATGGAGATGAACGAGCATGTAAACCACTTACGGAAATGTCGAAAGCGTAGAGACTCCATCAAAACCAGGGGGTAGTCGTTAATCTGGGATGAGCTTAGAGGAAACCTGTTTACTGTCTAAGTGGTGGGCGGCATAGAGGTGGCATGAACATAACACAGGCGTTTGTACGGAACGTGGGAACCTACGGGCTGATGTGAAGGGAGTATTTCAAGTGGAAGACCCACAAGAAAAGAGTACCGATGCAGTCATAGGGGCAGATTGGGTTGTAGTAGTGAAGAAGCTTCTGTAATGGAAGTGGAGCGAAGAACCCGAATTATTCTGTTTCAAGGATAAGTCAACTTTGAAAGGAGGAGGAACTTATGCAAGAAACAAAACCGTTTCGTATTTCAAAGAATGCAGTAATGATGGCGTTTGAGCGCGTAAAAGCGAATCGAGGAACATATGGAATAGATGAACAATCCATTGAAAGTTTTGAACGAGATTTGAAAGACAATCTGTACAAACTATGGAACCGTATGTCCTCCGGAAGTTATTTTCCAAAACCAGTAAAAGCAGTCGCTATTCCCAAGAAAAATGGGGGAACAAGAACACTCGGAATTCCCACAGTCGAAGATAGAGTGGCGCAGATGGTTGCGAAATTATACTTTGAACCAACTGTAGAAAAACTGTTCTATGAAGATTCCTATGGGTATCGACCAAATAAGTCGGCAATACAAGCCATAGAGGTCACAAGGAAAAGATGTTGGAGAAAAGATTGGGTATTAGAGTTCGACATTAAGGGGTTATTTGACCATATCCGGCATGACTACCTCATAGAAATGGTAAAACGACATACTAATCAAGACTGGGTTGTCTTATATATACAAAGGTGGCTAACAACACCTTTTCAAATGGAAGATGGCAAGCTAGTGGAACGAACCTCTGGTACTCCGCAAGGAGGAGTAATCAGCCCGGTTCTTGCGAATCTATTCCTTCATTATACGTTTGATGACTTTATGGCAAGGGAATTTCCGAATATTCCTTGGGCAAGATATGCAGATGATGGCATAGCCCACTGTGTATCACTGAAACAAGCCAAATATCTTCAGCGAAAACTGGAAGAGAGGTTTAAATTACTAGGGCTAGAACTGAACTTGGAGAAAACGAAAATTGTCTACTGTAAAGATGAAGACAGGCAGCTGGACTATCCCAACATTTCATTTGATTTCTTGGGGTATACTTTTCGACCAAGACATGCAAAGAACAGATATGGAAAATTCTTCACAAACTTCTTGCCAGCTATTTCGGATAAGGCGAAGAAAGCAATTCGGAAAGAGGTAAGGAGTTGGCGATTACAACTCAAAGTGGATAAAACACTGCAGGATATTTCGAACATGATTAATAGGAAAATCCAAGGATGGATTAATTATTATGGACATTTCTATAAATCAGAGATGTATAGTGTATTGCGATATATCAATGGATGCTTAGTAAAATGGGTTCGTAGAAAATACAAAAAGCGAGAACATCGAAGAAGAGCAGAACATTGGCTAGGAGCGATTGCACAGCGAGAAAGCAAGCTGTTTGTGCATTGGAAATATGGAATACGACCGGCGATGAATAATGGGAGCCGTATGAGCTGAGAGGTTCACGTACGGTTCTGAGAGGGACTAAGGGGGAGGTTCCCTTGGTCTACTTACTTCTTTATCATTACAGCGTTCTGGAGGAGAGCAAAAGGATACAGCAAGAAACATCCTGAAGAACGAGGACTTTGTCGTTCATATGGTTGATGAACAAAATGTAGATAAAATTAATCAAACAGCTGCAACACTTTCTCCAGATGAGAGTGAAGTGGAACTGGCAAAGCTGACACCGGCAAATAGTAAGAAGGTTTCTGTTCCGGGGATTTGTGAAGCAAAGGTACGATTAGAATGCACGCTGGAGCGGTCTCTCGAATTAGGGGGTACTGGTGACGTACCCGGCTGTGACTTGATTATTGGAAAAGTTGTTCAGTTTCATATCGATGATGCCATTTATGAAAGTGGCAGGGTGGATGCAAAGGGATTGGCTGCAGTAAGCCGGCTGGCTGGTGCTAATTATGCAAAGCGATGTGTATTTAAAAGGCGGTGAGCAGGTTGCTGAAAAGTGCAGGGACCCATCCTATTACCGCAATGGTTAATAATGCGCAGAAAACGATATACAAATCTTGCCGCCTGTATGTAGAGGTAAGTGCGATGAAGGAGGATAAAGAATGAAACATATATTTCAAAAAGGAAATAATCCCAATAAACCAACGTTTCTTATGCTGCACGGAACAGGCGGGAATGAATTAGATCTTCTGCCTCTCGCAGGAAGAATTGATGAAGATGCTTCTGTATTGAGTGTCCGTGGAAATATTTTAGAAAATGGCATGCCTCGTTTCTTTAAGCGGCTGGCAGAGGGGATATTCGATGAAGAAGACCTTATTTTCCGCACGAAGGAACTAAATGAATTTCTTGATGAAGCGGCAAAAGAGCATGGCTTTGACAGAGATAATGTCATTGCAATCGGCTATTCTAATGGAGCCAATATTGCAGCAAGCTTATTGTTCCACTATCGGGATGCCTTAAAGGGTGCTATTCTTCATCATCCGATGGTGCCGAGAAGAGGGATGGATCTACCTGACTTATCCGGGAAATCTGTATTTATTGGAGCAGGAACCAATGATCCAATCTGTTCACCGGAAGAATCTAAAGAACTGCAATCCTTATTAGAAAAAGCGAATGCAGAGGTAGAGATTCATTGGGAAGACCAGGGACATCAATTGACGATGCAAGAGGTAGATGCTGCCGGCAGATGGTATGAGCAATTAAAGTAAGGCAGTGAGAGGAAGCAAGTGAATTAACTCCAATGTTTATATTGGTATAGAAAATGCAGTAATGAGGCATAAAAAGAACAATCAGCTCTTGGAAAGGATTTATTTTCAGGTAGGGGAGGTGGTTCTGGCAAAGAAGGGCAGTAAATTATTCATACTTATAATGAGGTGTAACAATGGGATTTTTAAATAAATTATTTGGAAAATCAAATGAATCAAAGGAGATGGAAAAGATGTCAAACACAAAAGTAGCAGTTATTTTTTACAGTATGGGTGGTACCAACTACCAAATGGCAAAATGGGCAGCAGAAGCAGCAGAGGCGAATGGTGCCGAAGCAAGAGTGTTAAAAGTACAGGAATTAGCTCCTGAGTCTGCAATTGAAGGAAATCCAGCATGGAAAGCAACGGTAGAAGCAACAAAAGACGTTCCAGTTGCAACTTCAGAAGATCTGGAGTGGGCAGATGCCATTATTTTCAGTGTGCCTACACGTTTCGGAAACATGGCTTCACAAATGAAACAATTCCTGGATCTTCAAGGTGGACTTTGGGCCAGCGGAAAAACAGTTAATAAGGTAGTCAGTGCGATGTCTTCTGCACAGAACCCGCATGGCGGTCAGGAAGCAACCATCCTATCATTATACACAAGCATGATGCACTGGGGAGCTATCATTGTACCTCCAGGTTACTCTGATGAATCTGTATTTGCAGCTGGCGGAAACCCTTATGGTACAAGTGTTACTGTGGATCAAAACGGAAAAATGGTTGAAGATGTTGAAGCTGCTGTAAAACATCAGGCACAGCGTACAGTTACAGCTGCTGAATGGGTTAAAAAAGGAAATCAATAATTGATTATATTGAAGAAGATGGTATCTCTTTCTAATTGGAGGAGGCCGTCTTTTTTTGTTAATGGGAGAAGAGTCGGGCAATGCCGATGATTACTTACATAAAAATGAATCCTTTCTGTATGCTTTATCGTAAATATAGATGCAGCAATGAGAGAGGAAGAGCAGAGAATGGGAATTTTATTAGCAACTTTAATTAGTATGATATTATATGTACTCGGAGCAGTTATAGCAGCTGTTACTTCATCTGTACAAACGGGACGGGTGCTGAAATTTGCTTTTGGATTATTTATTTTTGGATTTATCGTTTTAGCTGTTATTAACTATTTTATGATGCCGGCTATTACTATTCCGAATATGCTATTGATTAATTTAATTACAGCTATGGTCCTTATACCGGTTTTGACGGCAATATTAAAGCCGAAAAATTTTATGGAGAAAAAGCTATTAATACCATTATTCAGCATTTTTTGGTTAGGGCTGTTATTATTTATCGCTGTAATCATTACAGGTTTTACAGTATTGGATAATGCGCACAATACCATCACTGTAAAGGAAGAGGCTGAGGCAAAGCCATTATCTAAGGATGAAACACCGATTACAGTTGCCCCTGAATTTGCACGTAATAAGATTCAAAAGGCAATGAGTGTTGTGCCAAATGCTCAATTCTATGACTTAGGCAAGTTACAGGTACAGCAGGTGGGAGATGAAATTGTTTACGTTGCCCCTGTTGAATTCGCCGATTTTTGGAAGTTTATCCGTGGGAAAGAAACAGCAGGATATTTTACGATTTCAGCAACAGATGTGAATGCGCAGCCAACGTTTGAAGAGGAGCCTATGGAATATACAAATTCCAGTTATTTTCATAAATATGTGCAGCGCGTAATTTATAATAAGTTTCCGCAATATATACAAAGTGGAGAGGCACAAATAGAAGTGGATGATGCTGGAAAGCCATGGTATGTGCAAACCATTTACAAGCCGATGCATATTACAAATAAACCAAATCTGGATAAGCTTCAGGTTGTGGTGATTGATCCGGTGACTGGTGAAATGAATGCCTACCAAACAGATGAGGCTCCAGACTTTATTGAAGGATCTGTAAGCTCAGAAATGGCTACGTTAACGAATGACTATTATGGGAAATATGTTCATGGCTGGTTAAACAGTGTCTTTGGCAAGAGAGATGTGAAGCTGCCTAACCAATCTGGCACAGAATCCGGTGTTACACCGATGTTTGACGAGAATGGCAATATGTTTTACTTTACCGATATGACTTCCCCGAAGGAAAATATTGATTCGGCATTAGGTTATACATTAGTCAATGCACGGACCGGAGAGCTGACCTATTATGGCGGTGAGAAGAACAATGGTATTATGGATAGTGAAGGAGCGAAGCAAATCGTTAATAAGGAATTCCCGGAGAAGAAATGGGAAGGCTATATGCCAGTGCTGTACAATATTGACGGAAATCCAACCTGGGTTGTCAATGTACTGGACCCGAACGGATTGCATAAGCAATATGCCTACATTAAAGCGAATGATTCAGATTTCGCCGTGTTTGGCGATACCGCTAATGCTGCGCTGGATGCCTATCGGATGGCTCTGCTGCAGGATCCTGGAAATACAGGAGCTACTGATGACACTGTCACTGAGACTGTTCAAGGAACTGTCAGCCGTGTGGTTGTGAATTCGACAGAGCAGGGACAGATTATTCAATTCTTGCTTGAAGACGATACAACGATTTATACTGTTAATGCCAGCAAGTCTCCACTGGCAATCTTTCTGGAACAGGGGGATAATATCGAGGCAGAAGCACAGCTGATGGATAATGGTACAGCAACGATTGAAGTGATGGAGATTGAGGGATTGACAGAATAGAAGAAAGATACACATGCACCGATTCCCTATTGTTAAAAAGTAGCAATAGGGAATTTTTTTAATGATATGTTGAGAGATAATAATTCAGTGTAATAGAAAAGTTAAAATAATAAGAAGTATGGAAAAGGAGGAAGTGAATGTTCCACAAAAATGTGCTGATCACCAGTGGCGGCTGTCTGGAAAAATGGGATAATGTCCGGGGTCATACGAATTTAGCGAAAGGCACCATTGGAAAAAAGATTGCAGAGGAAGCATTATTAAAAGGAGCCAACGTTACATACCTGCATGGATATTTCGCTGATAAACCGGATGCAGTTAATACTCAAAACTTACAATTAGACGCTTATAGAAAAGGCAAAGTTGCGAATGGTCACATCGGGCGCTGATTTTATGGTAGCTAATTCTTCGGAATCTTTATACTCGGCTTTAACACCACATTATATAATGAATCATAACCATGAAGTCTTTGCGTATTCCGGTAAAGAAGAAACAGCAACTGCCATTGTGCACCATATTAACCAATTATTTTCTTTCCAATAATCAAAAGGCGGGTATAAATGATATGAAAATCACGGATTACTCAAAAATTGCTGATAAGTATGAGAACAACCAGTATCGATTAGATGAAATTCAAGTTGATAATGATTTGAAGGAGTATTTTGATAACCATCCTAAATCAATGTACCAAGTGTTAGACTTAGCATGCGGAACAGGGCTTTATCTCGATCATCAAATAAAATATTTTGATAAAAGAAATATCTGCTGGCATGGGCTTGATGCATCAGAGGATATGTTAATAAAGGCAATGAGCAAATTAAAAAATGTCTCTTTCGTCCATGGTCAGGCTGAAAATATGCGTTACGAAAATGAAAGTTTTGATTACATTTCAAATAACTATGCTTTTCATCATTTCTTAAATAAAGAAGCAGCTCTTGATGAAATTTATCGTGTTTTAAAGAAGAACGGTGTATACAAACTGCATAATATTGCTATCCATGATATGAAAAAGTGGTGGATCTATCACTATTTTCCAACAGCTTATTATGAGGATTTAAAAAGGTTTTGGGAAAAGGGAGTGCTTTTTAATGAGCTTTCAAGAAGAGAGTTTATCGTAGATATACAGGTAAAATATCGGTTAGGAAAAATCAAAGTATCTGATTATGTGGGATATGCAGAGAATAGAGACATATCTATATTAACGTTGATTGATGATCACGATTATCAAGAAGGGTTAGAGAAGATGAGGTATGATGTGAAGCATGATCCTCAAACAACAATCGTAAATGATTTTGCAGAAATATTTGTTGTTTCGAAAAAAGGTTAATGCCTTATGGAGAAAAAATAGAAGAGCTATTATCTTTGAATGTCTCCAAACCATCTGAAAAATATCTTTGAAAATAAAAAATTATATGTTATTCTTTAGTTGTAACTCGAAAATTAAATAGTCAACACTGGGGGAGCCTTTGGCTGAGACGAATATTCGGACCCTTTGAACCTGATCTGGTTAGCACTAGCGTAGGGAAGTGGCAGGAACATGACGATATATCATTCGATCGATGAATTTTTATATAATCAGGGCCACTTATCCAGATAGGATAAGTGGCCTTTTCATGTTCTTCGCCGGCCCTGGAGCAATGGAAGGAAGGGATAATGGAAATGGGCAAACAGCTGCATGTTATCAGCGATGGAAATTTTTCAAAACAGCACTTGCAAATAGTAAAGCGGATTCATAGAGAGATTGATTATTTGCATATCAGAGAAAAGGATAAGACAGCGAAAGATATACTGGCAATCATCGAAGCATTAGAAGATATCGGATTTCCATTAGCGAAAGTAATTGTTAATGACCGGGCTGATATTGCGGTAATGAAGCAGTGTGCAGGTATCCAGCTGGCATATCATAGCCCTTCTGTTTCATTTGTGAAAGATAGCTTCCCTGCACTGCTCGCGGGGAAATCTGTCCATTCCTTACCAGAAGCGGAACAGGCTCAAAGGGAAGGAGCGGATTATGTGCTGTATGGCCATATCTATCCCAGCAGGTCCAAGCCTGATCAGCAGCCTAGAGGATTAGCTGAGCTTCGGGAAGTTACCGGTGTATTAGCTGTACCGGTATACGCTATTGGCGGAATTACTCCTGAACGAACGAAAGAAGTGATTACGGCAGGAGCAGCCGGGGTAGCGGTAATGTCTGGTATTTGGGTGGTGGATAATCCGGTACAAATTGCTGAAGCTTACCGTGAAGTGTTGGAGACCTGGGAAGGTGGGTGAAGGTGAAGAATCAGTTTGATCAAATCATTGTAGGTGGTGGAGTAATCGGCTGTTCCATTGCATATCAGCTGGCTAAAAGAGGTTATCGGGTGCTGATACTGGAAAAAAATCATATTGGATGTGAGGCATCAAGTGCGGCGGCTGGAATGTTAGGTGCTCAAGGAGAATTTACAGAGAGGAGCCCTCTATTCCAATTTGCACAGGAGAGCAGGGCGTTATTTAAAGACTTATCAGAAGAGCTGTATGAAAAATCAGGAATTGATATTCAGTATATTCATAAGGGAATCATGAAGCTTGCCTTTCATCAGCAGCAGTACAGCAAACTGAAAACAATTGCCGCATTTCAGAGAGAAGAGGGTAACCCTGCTTATTTGCTGTCACGAGAAGAAGCAAGACAGATGGAACCCGGATTAACAGAGAATCTTCATGCTGTTCTTTATCTGCCGAATGATGGTCAGGTTTCTGCCTGTCATCTGACAAAAGCATTTTCGCTGGCAGCCTGCCATCATGGTGCAGTTTTGCAGGAGCAGGAAAAAGTAAGCGGGCTGCTGGTGGAAAATGGAACGGTTCAGGGGGTCCGGACAATAGAGGCAGCTTATTATGCTGATCAAGTCGTTATTGCAACGGGAGCATTTGGGGATGAGCTGTTGCCTGAAGATTATGGCACACTTCCTATGAAGGGTGAATGTCTGCTGCTGGAATTGGATCAGGAATTATTTCGATCTACACTTTGGATGGAAGGCTGTTATCTTGTTCCAAAACAAGGAAAAAAAGTGATTGTCGGCGCATCTTCCATAGCTGGTAAAACGAATAAGCATGTCCATGCTGCAAGTGTTCAGAGGCTACTATCGCGGGCACAGAAAATGGTTCCACAGCTGGCAGAAGCGAGGATAAGCAGTTTTTGGGCAGGAGTAAGACCTGCGACGGCTGATGAGCTGCCCTACCTGGGAGAGATTCCGGGTGTTAAAGGCTTATATGTGGCAAAGGGGCATTACCGGAATGGCATATTATTATCACCGATTACGGGAATCTATATGGCAGACTTAATAGAGAAAAAGCCAGTTAATCCTTTTTATTACGATCGCTTTCGTGTAGACCGTCAAAGCAATAAACGGGAAAAGGCAGGTGAGTCAAAATGAAAATAATGGTGAATGGCAATGGATTAGAGGTGCGGGAAGATGTAAAGCACATTAAAGGTTTAATTGATTTTCTGGAATTGGAGGATAAACCGTTGATTATCGAGCATAATCAGCAAATATTACAGAAGGAAGAGCATGAAAAAGCAATTTTAGAAAATGGAGACAAAGTTGAGATTGTTCATTTTGTAGGAGGAGGCTAAGCAAATGCTTAAAGTTGGAAACTATCAATTTAAATCTCGTTTATTCTTAGGAACAGGTAAATATCCTGATTTCGATATTCAAAAGCAGGCGGTAGATCAATCAGAGACAGAGGTACTTACTTTTTCGGTAAGAAGGATGAATATTTATGATCCTTCCCTGCCAAATTTCTTAGAAAAAATTGATGTGAATCAATATACATTTCTGCCAAATACAGCAGGGGCGAAGGATGCAAAGGAGGCGGTGCGAATTGCTAAATTAGCTGCTGCTTCGGGACGATGTGATATGGTGAAGGTGGAAATCATAGGCTGTGATAAAACATTGCTTCCAGATCCCGTCGAGACATTAAAAGCTACAGAAGAACTGGTAGCAGAAGGTTTTACCGTGCTTCCTTACACATCAGATGATGTTGTATTAGCAAAAAAACTGGAGGAAGCAGGAGCACATGCTGTGATGCCTGGAGCTTCTCCGATTGGAAGCGGGCAAGGTATTATTAATCCGTTAAATCTTTCTTTTATTATCGAACAGTCGAAAGTGCCTGTTATTGTAGACGCAGGTATCGGCTCGCCGGCTGATGCAGCTTATGCAATGGAATTGGGAGCAGATGGTGTCTTATTGAATACAGCCGTTTCCGGAGCGGATGACCCAGTAAAAATGGCAGAAGCAATGAAATATGCAGTGAAGGCTGGACGACTTGGATATGAAGCAGGAAGAATTCCCCGGAAAGACTATGCTGTAGCCAGCAGCCCAGAGGAAGGGATTAGTGTTGGAAACTAATCGTTATCACCGTCAAATATTATTTGCACCAATAGGAGAGAACGGTCAGGAAAAGCTGAACCAGAGTCATGTGCTGATTGTCGGTGCAGGTGCACTCGGATCAAGTAGCGCGGAAGCATTAGCTCGTGCGGGTGTTGGTCATCTGACATTAATTGACCGGGATTATGTAGAAGAAAGTAATTTGCAGCGGCAGCAGCTATTTAGTGAAAAGGATATGAAGCAAAAAACGCCCAAAGCGATTGCTGCCAAACAAAGACTTTCTGAAGTGAATAGCCATGTCAGGATAGACGCGATTGTCGGAGATGCCGAGATAGATTTACTGAGGCAAATTGCACCTGAAGCAGATTTAATCATTGATGCTACGGATAATTTTGATACAAGGCTTTTGCTGAATGATATCGCGCAAAAGTATCAGAAGCCTTGGATTTACGGAGCTGTTGTAGCAAGCTATGGAGTAACCTTTACCGTACTTCCTGATAAAACGCCTTGCTTGCAATGTCTGCAAGAATATATACCAGCTAATGGTGCTACCTGTGACAGTGTTGGTATTATTCAGCCCGTTGTGCAAAGGGTTGTGTCCCAGCAAGTAACAGAGGCCTTAAAGCTGTTAACAGGTAATGAAGCAGCTTTATCAGGAAGGCTTATTTCCTTTGACCTTTGGAAAAATGAGCATACAGAAATAGAAGTAGATGCCTTGCGTAAAGCGGATTGTCCATCGTGTTCAGAGAAAAGGAGCTATCCAAACTTAGCCTATGATTCCCGTTTGAAATCAGCTGTGTTATGCGGGAGAAATACCGTCCAGCTGCGTCCGCAGCGTAAACAAACAGATTTGGATGAGGTAGCAAAAGAGCTGCAAAAGAATAAACAAATTAAGCTGTTTCAAAATCCTTATTTGCTTTCATTTGAAGTGGATTCCTTCCGTATTGTTCTCTTTCAGGACGGAAGAGCACTGGTTCATGGAACGATGGATCAGCTGGAGGCGAAAAATGTTTATCATCGCTATCTGGGGTGAAAAGTACTGAAGTAAGACAACGCAGATATTCTTTTTAGATAAAAAAGTAATCAATATAGTATCCTGGCTTTATTCATTATTTAGCCTTTATCATCGTTCCATGTTTTCATGGGCGATTTTTTTCTTTCTCTAAAGAATAGTAGTGAAAACGGTATGTAATTTAAACTAAAAATCTATTGATAAGAAATGAAATTATTAACCTATATGGATATAATAATGAATAAATAAGAAACATGAAATTGTCTTAATAATAAAACATGAAGGAGAATAGGTATGACAACAGAAAATATAAAAGAGCTCTCTCAAAATGAACAGGAAGAACTGCTGAACAAATTAAAAGCACGTTTTGAGAAAAATATGGATCGTCATCAAAACCTTGACTGGGAGCAGATTCAAACAAAACTGGAAAGCAATCCGGAAAAATTAGGCTCTCTCTATGAAATGGAGAGAACGGAAGGAGAGCCTGATGTGGTTGGGTATGATGAAGAAAGTGGAGAGTATATCTTTGTTGACTGCTCGAAAGAAAGTCCTAAAGGACGCAGGAGTGTTTGCTATGATCGTGCGGCGCTGGAATCGAGGAAGAAGCATAAGCCGGAAAATAATGCGGTAGATATGGCAGCAGAAATGGGTATTGAGATTTTAACAGAAGACCAATATCGAGAGCTTCAAAAGCTCGGAACATTTGATACGAAAACATCGACATGGGTGCAGACGCCTGAGGGCATTAGAAATCTAGGCGGCGCGCTCTTTTGCGATTTCCGTTTTGGGCATGTTTTCGTGTATCATAACGGTGCGGAATCTTATTATGGTTCCAGAGGGTTTCGGGGCTTGTTAAGAGTGTAGTTGTAAACAGGTGAAAGGATATGGAGAATCAGGAATGTATGTAAACCAACAGTTCTTGATTCTTTTTTATTCCTGCACAAAGGATAGCTATGCAGAGAGGAGCATTTATTTGCGAGTTAATAAAGGATGGCTTATTTTTGGGGTTATTTGGACGGTTATTTTTGCAGGTATGAGCTTTTATTGGGCAACGGGCGGCATGTTTGGTGTCAGATCCTCTGGGTGGAGCAATCTATGAGATGCCTCTTAATCCAGACCGTTCCTTTATTCTGATTGTATGGCTGACGGGTTTTGTGAAATTATTAGGTGTGTTATTACTGTTAATGCTGCTGGTTTCATGGGAAAATGCTGCTATCTCTAAGGTGCTTTACTACATTACAAAGGCTGCAGGGGTATTCTTATTTTTATATGGATTCTTAAATTTTATCACTATTTCAATGAGTGCATTTGCTGTTTTAGATATGGACTTAGAAGCCCATGCAACCTTTTGGAGATTGGCGTTTTGGGAGCCATTCTGGATGATTGGCGGTATTAGTTATTTTTTCTCTGTGAAAAAATATCGCTCTGTTTAGAGTTTACTCTTGTTTCAAGTGTACTTGTTAAATAGTTATTATTTCAAAAATGAAGATTATATTAATATAAAGAGGTGATTGTATGCAGTTAAGTCATTTAAATCTGATGGTAAACGATGTGGAAGCTGCACGGGAGTTTCTGGAGAAATACTTTGAAATGACATGTGTGAACAGTCGTGGAAAAGGATTTGCAGCTATGTTTGACGATAATCAATTCGTTTTGACACTGATGAAAGGGAAAGATGTTCAATATCCAAAAACCTTTCACATTGGATTTCCGCAAGAAAGCAGAGAGAAAGTGAATCAAATAAATAAACAGTTGAAAGAGGATGGTTATGAAGTAGATTCTCCCATTGAATCTCATGGATATACTTTTTATGTGAAAGCCCCAGGTGGATTTACTGTGGAGGTTTTGTCTGAGTAAAATAAAAATTTAACTCCTTTCCTGGAAGTTTAAGATATTCAAAAACCCCCTGTGAATAACCGAGTATTTGATAAAACTCGAATTCACAGGGGTTTTCAAAAGGATTTATAAGCTGTGATTATTTTTTGGTAAAATACTTATTTTACATGCACTTCATCCCCTGGATAAATCAAATGTGGGTTTGGAAATTGATTTATCTCCTGCAGTGTCGTCCATAAATAATTATATTTCAGACCAATTTCAAATAGTGTATCTCCAGGCTTTACAGTATATGCAGTTTCTTCAGACTGATTTTGACTGGTTTTTCCACCAAATTCAATTCCTGCAGATTCAGCGATGATTTTAGGTAAATCTGTATTATCATGATGCCCTGAAAATTTATCAGCTCCTGGACCATATGCGTAGACCGGGATATCGACTCCTGTGTGATTCGTGCTTGTCCATCCGACATTGGCCTTCGCGCTGATTACTGTATTGATTGCTATTTTTGGATCTTCCGCTTCCTGAATCGATTGAATTTCTTCTTCTGAAAATTCCATATCTGTATATTTACTTACGACTTCACTAACGTTAGAGCGATCTTCATTTAATTCTTCAGCGATATTCGCCCCGATTGCTGTGATACCGTGAAGCAGCTCTGGATTTGCAGTTCCTGAACCATTAGCTCCTGCAGTCATCCCGCCTGTTTCATGGTCTCCGCCAATAACGACTAATGTATTACCGTCTGCTTCAGCAAAGTTAATCGCTTCTTGAACTGCTTTTTCAAATGCCTCTACATCTGTCATTGCCCATACTGCATCATTATCATGACCTGCCCAGTCAATCTGACTTCCTTCTACCATAAGGAAAAAGCCGTCTTCATCATTTTTTAGTGTATCGATAGCAGTTTGCGTCATTTCCGCAAGGCTCGGTTCTTCCTCCGCATTACGGTGCAGTTCAGGTGACATAGCATCATCTGCAAATAAACCCAATAAATTTTCGTTCTCTAAATCGATATCTGCTTCAAGCAATTGATTGCGATTTTCTACGAGCTGATAACCTTGTTTTTCCGCTTGCTGGAGTACATTCGCTTCTGCCTGATTTCCGCCTTCTGATTCTGGAAGGAAATTATTTTTCCCGCCGCCTAGTAACACATCAATCTCATTATCTATTAACTGCCCGGCAATCTCTGTTTCCTTATTCCGGTCATCTACATGCGCCCCAAAAGCTGCTGGCGTTGCATGTGTAATCGTCGAAGTAGCGACGAGCCCTGTTGACTTATCCTGATCTTGTGAAGCTTCTAAAATCGTCTGCAGTGGATTACCTTCTGGATCCAATCCAATGATGCCATTATTCGTTTTTACGCCTGTTGACATTGCTGTACCTGCTGCTGCAGAGTCTGTAATATTGGAATCAGCGGAATATGTAGAATACATCCCTTTTAAATGGTTATCCCATACTGCATCCTCTCCCTTATAGTGCCGATAATTTGTTGCATAATCATCGTTAAAGCCGTCTGGAATCATATAAATGATATTCTTCGCTTCCTCTCCATTGTTACTGTTGTTATTCACCTGGCTGTTCCCGTCTGCACTTGCTGCTGTCGCGCTGGCTCCTGAAAAAATCAGTCCCGCACTTAACGCAGCTACTCCGAGCTTTTTAATCATTCTTTCATCCTCCTTCAAAATGGAACCTAATCTCATTGTAGGCGGGAAACTTTAACTGAGGATGAATAGAATGTAAATAGTGTGTAATTTTCTGTTTTTTATATGATGGAAAGGAAGTGATTAGATTGATGAAAGAAGTTTTTCAACTAATATTCAATTTCTAAATTTGTCCAAAGGGTATCCCATTTTTTGTTTTGCATCCGCTCTGTATAAACGGAATGCAGTTCTACCCCTTTTATATAGTAAGGTGTTGGCTTGACAACGCCTTGAAACAAATCCTCCAAACCATAGGGAGCTATTATTTTTATTTCCTGATGACACATCTGCACAGCAACCGCAGTAGGTGTTTCAGGAAAATGAGCAACACCGTCAAAGGAAGAGGTATAAGGTGGGTTGCTATTTTTAATATGCATTCGAGCCTGATTTTTTACAGACCAGGGCAGTCCAGGCATCATTTTTTCTAATTTTGCTTCTAATCTTTTCTCTGTTTCCGTGGAAAGGTCGGTCTGATCAAAATAAATGACATCGATATCGTTTATTTTAGTATGACACTCGTATAAGGTGTCCCAAACTTTACTTCTAATTAACCCTGCAGCAACCCAGCAATCATTCAATTGTAATTTTTCAACCGCTTGTAAAATCGATATAATATAGCTGTCTTCTTTGATAATAGTTATTAATCTGTCTTCTAATTCCGCCATACGTGCTTCAACTCCCTATTTGTCTACTTTTATTGTATAGGAAAATCAGTCTGAATGAAATTTGGATAAAAGGTTCTATGAGAATCTCGAATTATAAAATAAATGGTAAAATAAAAGGCATATGAAGTTAACTAATGAAATAGAGAGGAAGTTTCTATGAGTAAATACAAAATCATCCTTTTTGATTTAGACGGGACACTTTCTGATCCGAAAGAAGGTATAACAAAGTCAGTTCAATATGCATTAGACAAAATGGGAATTGAGGAACCTGATCTCGATAAGCTGGAATGCTTTATTGGTCCGCCTTTGCAGGATTCTTTTACGGAATATTACCATTTTAATGAAGAGAAAACGCAAAAAGCAATTCAGTTATATCGGGAAAGATTTAAAGAAAAAGGGATGTTTGAGAATACGTTATATCCTGATACGTCAGGAGTATTACAATTTCTGAAGGAACAAGGGTTTGTCTTAGCAGTTGCAACATCAAAGCCGACTGTTTTCGCAGAGCAAATACTGGAGTATTTCCAAATCAGTGAGTACTTTGATATTATTGCAGGAAGCAACCTGGATGGGACAAGATCTGCAAAAGCAGAGATTATCCAGTACATTATTGACAATTACTCAGAATATGGGCTGGAAGAATTTATTATGATTGGTGACAGGAAGCATGATTTGATTGGAGCCAATAAAACTGGCATAGATTCCATTGGTATTACATATGGATATGGATCGCTGGAAGAGCTGAATGATGAAAAGCCTGCATTTATTGTAGACAGTCTGAAGCAGGTAAGCATGATTTTAACAGAGAAACCTGTCCCTTAATCAATCTCTATCTTTCACGTAAATGGAGGCAGCATCATGTCCAAAACAAAACGTTTAATCGAACTAATGATGACAGTAAATGCAAAACGAAAATTTACAGCGAGAGAACTGGCAGAGGAATTTAATGTCTCTTACCGTACGATTCTCAGAGATTTGGATGAATTGAGTGAGCTGGGGGTTCCACTTTATTCAGAAGTAGGTGCGGATGGCGGCTATTATGTATTGAATGAGCGGATGCTGCCGCCTGTTTTATTAAAAGAGTCTGAGGCGATTGCACTTTATTTTGCTTTTCAATCGCTGCAATTTGTAGGCTCTCTCCCCTTTGAAACAGAAATCGGTTATGTTTTAAAGAAACTATACAGCTACCTGCCGAGCGATGCGAAGCTGCGTATTGATACCATGAAGGACCGGATTGTTTTTTGGAATCCCCGCCGTGTTCAGACAGCAAACGAACTGGATGTATTATTACATGCAGCGGTAGATCAATCCACAGTAGTTATTCAATACGACAGTCAAAAGGAAATAAAAGAGAGAACCATTCAGCCCATCGGCTTGTACAGCCATAATGGCTTCTGGTATTGTCCTGCCTATTGTTTTCTGCGCAAGGATATCCGTTTATTCCGGGCGGACCGGATTAGAAAAGCAGTACATACAGGTGGAAAAGGGCAGGAGCTGCCATACCAATCTATTATGGACTGGATAGAGCTGTCAGAATCCGAAGTTTCTAATCCGATTACCTTTTTGGTGGAATTGACAAGAGAGGGAGTTCGGCGTGCGATGTCGGATCGGCATTTGGAACGGAATGTTCAGGAACGTGAGGATGGGACGGGCTGGGTGAACATGGATATACCTGAGTCTGAGCTAATGTTTTTTGTTGAATTGATATGGACATTTGGAGAGGAGGCACATGTATTAGAACCGGAAGCAGCAGTAGCCTCTCTGAAAAGAAAACTGAAAAACCTGCTGGAGAAATATAATTAATTTTCAATACCTTTATCAATGATGACAGGATTTGTCATGATTCCATGGTACGTTAGGGTAGAAAAAATAACGAAAGGATGAGTGTCATGCATGCTGTATCTATTTTAAGAGACGAATTATTGGCTGAATTAGAAGTTGGTATCCGGTCTATGGAGGGATTATTGAAAAAGGTGGAGGAAAAGGATTGGAGTTACCGTCCGGCAGAAAATATGCGCAGTCTCGGGGAGCTTGCCAGACATATTGTTTCTGCACCGGAAGTGGGCTTAAATCTCTGGCAGGAAAAAGACCAGGAAGCAATTCAAAACGTGGAAGCAGGGTATGAACAGCTGGAATCAGCAGAGGCGATGATGGAAGCAATGAACAAGGGATTCGATAAGTATAAAGCTTATATGCTGTCCTTATCAGACGAGGAATTTTTGACGAAAAAGACGAAGCCATTTTATTTAGAAGAGGGTGCAATACAGGCGCATTGGCTTGTGGAGGATGTTTCTCATTTATTTCATCACCGGGCGCAGTTCTTTAACTATTTAAAGCAACTGGGTTACGATATAAATATGTTTGATCTTTACGTTTAAGAGATAAGGAAGATGACTGGGGGAATCCTATTTGAATAAGAGAAAAATAATTTGTGAACGCTTGCAAAGACAAAGATTAACAGCGCCGCTTGAGGATAGTCATGATATAGAAGCATATAAACAGTTATTTCAGAAATTGCAGCCGATAGCGCCGGTTTTTAACAGTCGTCCCGGTGAAGCCCCAAAGCTGGTACGTCGGACAGTTTTTAATGATACCTTTCTGGCAGAAGACTTACGAAAAAAACAACTGCTGGTAAAAGGCCGCTTTCAGGGTGGACGCATCGGATATGTCCTGGAAGAAGATCTAGATTTATACAGTGCTATTTTCCGAAAGCCTATTCAAAAAACAACGATGCTTAAGGAAGCGGTTTCATCCATGATTCAGCAATCTGGCGGTATATCAAAGGAGCAGTTAAAAGAGGAATTGCCTTTTAAAGCAAGAGAAATCACTGCTGCTTTAAAAAGATTGCAGGAGGCCTTTTTAGTCTATGAATCGCAGGTTGATACCGATTGGAATACAGGCTGGTTTGATTTTAAAACAGAGTGGCCGGAAGTAAAATTGCAGGAGGATACAGTTCCTGCCGCAGCGGAAATGCTGCTGCGCTTTTTGGATGCAGCAGTATTTGCCACTTTAGATCAAATGAAAAGCTGGACGCAATTGAAGCGCAAAACGATACAGAGCGCTTTAACCGTATTAATGGAAAGAGAAGCAATAATAAAAATAGAAGTGGAAGAGCTTGGGGAAGGATTTATTCAGAAGAAAGATTTACAACTAACGGATGAAGAAATCCCCCAGTCTGTGTTTATGCTGGATAAATCCGATTTTCTGGTCAGAGCAGATTTAGATAAACTGAAAGAGCAGTTTAAAGGAAAAGAAGTTCTCCAGTATCTTCTGATTGACGGGGAATTTAAAGGAGCGGTGCTTGGGCATTGGCGGATTGGTCCACATGATATCGAGGATATTGTGCTTTGTCTTGGAGAAGAAGAAACAGAAACAAGGAAAGAAGAAATCATTTCTGCCGTCAGAGCTGGCTATTCCGTGGAGACAAGCTGTATTTTGCGTTTTAATGGAGAACAGATCTGCTAAGAAAAGGAGGATAATGGGAGTGGGGCTGATAAGGAATAATATTGTATTGGAATATAACGATAAAGGATATTTAATGTACTCTGAGAGTTTTCCGGGAGCATACACAAGGGGCAGAGAGCGTGAAGAAGCGCTCTCTAAGTTTCCTGCTGAGATTAAAAGGTATTGCAGATGGGCCGGGATAGATTATCCTGAAACGGATGTGGTTGAATCTGTTGTTGTTCAATCACAAGAGAGCAAGCTGGATATACATGAAGCGGATTCGGATGTGATTTTTTTGTCAGAACAAGCTGCCTTGTCAGAAGAGGAATATGAAATATTAAAAAATCGGGTATTAAAATCTGCGCATGATTTTCAACTGCTTTATGATTCTGTTCCTGATAAGGCATATACTTCCTTGCCGAACCGAAAATCCTTTTATGGAACAGTGCCGAGAACGTCTGAAGAGATGTATGTACATACGAACGGTGTTACAAATTACTATGCGGGAGAAATTGGCGTAAGGATAGATAATGTAGATCATATTTATCATAATAGAGTTCTGGCTTTAGAAGCGATGGAAGAAGGAAGCAGCTTTTTGGAAAATAAAATATTTCATGGCAGTTATGGCGAGCAGTGGTCACTTCGGAAGGTATTAAGAAGGTTTATCTGGCATGATCATATTCATGCGAAAGGTATGTATCGTATGGCTGTGAAGAAATGGGGAGATAGTAAAATTCAAAATCCGTATTATTTTTGAGGATGGATAATTCAATACATAGGATGAATGGAGAGAGTTGTTATGATAGTTGACGAGAGCAGATATCATGTTCAAAACATAGATTATTTAATAAGAACTGCCGCAGAAAAAGATGCCAAAAGGTTATCCGATATAAGATTACAAATTGATGGAGAAACAGAAAACATGGATAGGGAGAGAGGAGAGGCCTACATAGATGAAGCAGGTTTTAGATATATTATCAAAAATGACGCTGAAAGTATGAATAATTTATTTTTAGTGGCTGAAGTGGCTGGAGAAATTACAGGGTTTTCAAGGTGTGAAGGTAATACATTAAAAAGAACTTCTCATCAAGTGGAATTTGGCGTATGTGTACTCAAGGAATATTGGGGATATGCTATTGGCCAAAATCTTTTAAAAGAATCTATTCGTTGGGCTGAACTCAATGGGCTGAAGAAAATAAGTTTGAGCGTCCTTGAAACGAACGATAAAGCGATAAAATTATATGAAAAGTATGGATTTGAAATAGAAGGTGTATTAAAAAAAGATAAAAGGTTATCGGATGAAAATTACTATAATACAGTGCTGATGGGAAAGTTCATAGACAGATAGTAATTTGACAGATGCCGAATAGGATAAAAGGAATAACTGTACGGTTGTACGTCAGAAGTTATTAAAACACTTAATAAAACAGAGTGAACAAGATTATTTAGTACTGTATGGAAGTGATAAGATGAATTTAAATATTCTAGCATACAAAGCCGCAAAAGTGTATCAATTAAACCCAAAAGTAGATGCTGTTTTATTAGGCGGATCGGTGTCCAGAAATTGGCATGATTCTTATTCAGATATTGAGCTATTTATTTTTTGGAATAAATCTCCGACTGATGAGGATAGAAAAATGCCTATTAACAAGCTGGAAGGGAATATTATTGATTTTTACCCTTACGAAGAAGAGGAATGGTCAGAAACCTATATTGCTGAAGGGATAAAATTAGAAATAAGTAATTTTCTAACGAACAGTATGAAAAACATTATAGATGATGTCGTTACGTCCTTTAATCCGGATGTCTATAAACAATGTCTTGTGGCTGCTGTACATGACGGTGTAACACTGAGTGGCGGAGCACTTATTAAACAGTTGAAGGAAAGGGTAAAAAAGTATCCTGATGAATTAAGTATTGCAATGATCAAAGAATACATGTTTTTAGGTAACAGCTGGACGAATCGGGCGGCTTTGCTGCATCGTAAAGACATAAGGTAATAACAGATGTTCAAACAAACATCATGGGAATGCTATCTGGCTTAAATAAACAATATGTGCATCATCCTGCTTTTAAATGGCAGAAGCAGACATTGGAGTTAATGACTATAGCTCCTGGAAATATATCTGCTCGTCTGGAATCTTTTTTTCTGGGTGACTCTGTAACCTCCTTAAGTGAACTGGAAAGTATCGTTCGGGAGGTTTACCAACTTATACAACATGAATACCCACAAATGGATATATCGTCGATCATTAACAAATCACTATTTTTGCGACCTGAACATGGAGAAGAATAAAAAAACAGATTGGACAGATATCACATATAGCAATGATTGGGTTTTACTCAAGAACTCTTTTAAATAGTGTTAATATTTAATAAGAATTTGGATGTGGAGGAAGATTATTGGGACAAAATAAATCAGAAACCTTCGCACCACCCAAGCATATCATATCTGCAGCAACAATCGTCCGCAATGAAAACAATGAGCTTTTATTAATTAAAGGTCCAAGGAGAGGCTGGGAAATGCCTGGAGGTCAAGTGGAGGAAGGAGAATCCATCAGGGAAGCTGCTATCAGGGAGACGAAGGAAGAATCCGGGATTGATGTAGAGATTTTAAAGTTTTGTGGAATATATCAAAATGTAAATAGATCCATTTGCAATACACTATTCTTAGCTAAACCGGTTGGCGGGGGATTCACAACTACATCAGAAAGCTTAGACGTTGAATTTTTCCCTGTTGAGCAGGCTTTGGAAATGGTGAAGGCGAGGAATTTTAGAGAAAGGATTGAGCATTATCTGGACGAAAACAAGCATCCACTTTATGTGTGTGTGGAATTTTAATATGAACTTCTATAGAAAATCAAAAGGCAGAAATCTATTTGGAATAGCAAATAGATTTCTGCCTTTTGATTGGGTTCTTTGTAGAATGTAGATGTATTAAAAAATGCTAGATGTGGAATGTAAATATTTAAATCTGTTTATATAGTAAAAAAACAATTTTTACATTAAAATAATAAAAAGACATAAAGGAGGTAATACGAAATGATCAAGGATTTCAAAGAAAACTTTCAACGTCATGCGATTCTCCGGGCGGTTATATTTATATTCATTGGAGCGGCTATTTTTATTAACCCAAATGGTTTTCTACATTTTATTGGTTATTTGATTGCCGGGTATTTAACCTTACTAGGTGTGATTAAAATATATCAGAACTATCAATTTAAAAAGCAGACCGGTTCTTATGGGATAGGGTTAGCTGGTGGTATTATCTTGATTATATTGGCGGCTATCTTTCTTTATTTTGCTCCGACACTTTTCTCGATTTTACCTTTTTTACTAGGTTTAGCGATTATCATCAATGGACTAATGCACCTGATTGTAGCCTTGAATACAAAGAGTACCGGCTGGACTATTTTTTGTATCCTGCTCATGGTCGGAGGAGCAGTCCTTGTTTTTAATCCTTTCCAAAGTACACTCATACTATTTCAAGCTTTTGGAATTATCTTGACATGTATAGGAATCTCTGAAATTGTCGGGCATTTTCAAAAGAGAGAAAATAATAGATAGATATATAGGAGAGAAATCGAGACTAATAGATGCTAAAACACAACAGAGAGGGCTAATACATAGCTTCTCTGTTTCTGTGGTTTATAGAAGATAAAAAGGCGGAAGTCTATTTGCTATTCCAAATAGATTTCCGCCTTTTTATTCTGCTCTTTGTAGAATGTGGATGCATAAAAAATGCTAGCTGTTAATGGCAGGAAACTTCTTTTATGTGTGAGTAGTTCTTCTTTATTGTAAAAAAATTAAGATTTTAATTATATTCTAATTATTTTCGTAGTCTTTTTCTCATTATTTTCTAATTTTTTGATAGTACAGTAAAAACTACCAAAGAAAATCTTAGGAGGAATGTTGAAATGAAAATTGTAATGGTACCTTCAGGTTTTAAAGAATGTCTGGATGCGGAGGAAGTAGCTGTAGCAATGGAACGTGGAGTGAAAAGCTTTAACCCGTCTATCGATGTGGATGTTATACCAATGATAGATGGAGGAGAAGGATTTGCGAAGACCATTGTGAATATAAAAGATGGAGAATTAATATATAGAAAGGTAACGGGGCCAGTAGGCAAGAAAATCAAAAGTCATTTTGGTATTTTCGTAGAGAATGGTAAAAGAACTGCTGTCATTGAAATGGCAGCGGTATCAGGATTGAAATTAGTACCGCATAATCTAAGAAATCCTTTAAAAACAACGACCTATGGTGTCGGCGAATTGATACTTGCTGCACTTGATTTAGGTGTTGACAATATATTAATCGGCTGTGGAGATTCAGGCACATCTGACGGTGGTGCAGGAATGGCGCAAGCGCTGGGTGTTCAATTTTTAGATGAGAAACAGCAAATTGTCGATATTCATGGAGGAAAAGATTTAATGAATGTGGAAACTATTGTAATGACGCATATAGATAAACGATTACAGGGTGTTTCCATTAATGTTGCATGTAACTGGAAGAATATTTTATGCGGGGAAAAAGGGGTCGCACGTGTTTTTGGACCGCAAAAAGGAGCAACGCCAAAACAAGTTGAACAGCTATCATCCGCATTAGACCATTATGCAAATTTAATTCATGACGAATTAGGAATTAATGTTCGTTCCTTGCCGGGTAGTGGAGCATCTGGCGGGTTAGGCGCGGGGCTTATTGCGTTTGCTGGAGCCAAATTACATCCACGGTTTGACATTATTATGGACTATATAAACATAGAAGAAAAAATTGCAACAGCTGACCTTGTATTTACGGCAGAAGGAAGCCTGGATTTCCAGACGCCAAATGGAAAAATCCCGGCAGAGGTCGCGCGTATTGCGAAAAAAAATAACATCCCGGTCATCGCTATTACCGGTACCATTGGTAAGGGAGCAAAATTAAATTATCGTGTGGGTATAGATGCATACTGCAGTATTATTCAAAAACCTATTTCTTTAGAAAAAGCAATAGAAAAAGCACCGAAATGGATTGAGCAGAGCACGGAATCTGTGTTACGGCAGGTTTGGGTCGGTTTGGAGCTTGCGCAAAGAAAATATATGAAGGAAAGCGTTTAAGAACCATGATGACAAGAACAGAGAGGCATGCCGCGAAACAGTCTAAGATAGACATCTGGATGCAACAGCTGTCTATGAAGACAATAGTGATTATCGGCATACATGTCTTGATGATGGTTGCAGTTTTATTTATTGATGCTCTGGATTACCGTGCTAAGATATCCTTATTTGCATTTTTGTCAGCGATGACGTTATGGGTGGCAACGAAAATATCAGCAGGATTTGTAGCCATTGCACTCATTGTGTTCATTATTTTAATGGGTGCAGGAGAATCGGAATTATTATACCACTCACTTTCTGAGGAAGTCGTGTGGCTAATGGTCGGCTCGTTTATCATTGGTGAGGCGGTGAAAGTATCTGGATTAGCGGAACGGTTAACACTTTTCATATGGAGCAAGTCTAATAAAAAGACCAATATGCTCTTTGGGCTAAGTTCCGTTTTATTTACATCAGCATTTTTCATACCTTCTACATCTGGTCGTGCGGCCTTATCCATGCCGATTATCAACCAGATTGGCCGGAATTTTTCGGCGAAGGAACAGAGTGTGTTAGCTATATTAGCACCTGTTATCATATTAATGAGTACCTCAGCTACTTTAATAGGTGCAGGATCTCATTTAATTGGGATAGGACTGCTGAAAAGCACGACAGATCAAAGCATATCTTATATCCAATGGTTTATATGGGGAGTTCCATTTACCATCGTCATTTCATTATTTTCTGTTTTATGGATTAAATGGATGCTATGGCCAAAAGATGAGTCAGAGGAAATAGAAAACCTGCAATCTGAAGAAAAAGCTAACTATCAAAAAGCAATGAATGGAAAAGAAAAAAAGACCTTGATGTTCATTTCGTTTTTAATAGCGGGTTGGATGACAGAAAGTATACATGGCTATGATATAGCGTTTATCACAATGGTAGGTGCCATTTTAATGATGATGCCGCATTACGGAGTTCTTAGCTGGAAACAAGGAATCAATGCCGTATCCTGGAATTTGATTCTATTTGTTGCTGCTGCAACTGCACTGGGGAGGGTGCTGATAGATACAGGTGTCGTTCAATGGATTGAAAATGAAATGCTGGGCATCTTGCATTTATTTACGGGTTCTCCAGAATGGCTTATTGTTTTGATTATCCTGCTGATAACTGTGACAAGTCATCTATATATTACTTCGCATACAACACGCGCAATCGTTTTTATTCCAGGTTTATTATTATTTAGTGAAACAATAGGAGTTGATCCTTCCACAGTTGTTTTTCTAAGTCTGGTAGGTATGAACTATTGTGTTACATTTCCAGTCAGCTCTAAAGCATTGCTTCTCTTTTATGAGGAAGCAGGAATTTCATACGATGCTGGCAATCTATTAAAGATCAGTGCTATATTAATGCCAGTTTATATAGGAGTTACCATGTTATTCTATTTTACTTTCTGGCAATGGACGGGGATGCATTTTTGAACTACCTCCACTTCATTTTCTAATGAAAATTTGAAGTGGGAGATTCCTGCGAACACCGGTGCATCCACCAGTTTTTTAGCAGGCTAACCCCGTTATCCCGACGGTCCGTGCTTCATATCTTGTACGTTGGACTCGCCACACGTCCTACTTTAGCTTGATTTTCGCAACTTCGGGTCGTGTGGGGCGACTGAACGTTGAAGATTTTACGTTGCAGACGAATTTTCTGCAACAACCCCATATCTTCCATTTTCAAAGAGCAACTTACAAGTATATTATAGTACAAATGTTCGTGTTATTCAACCATTTAGGCTAACGTCTACCGACATTCATCTCCCATCTGCTCATTGGGCTATGTCCTTCACATTCCTTGAGGTGGGAGTCTTCTGTCGGAGTTTGATAAATAAATTCGTTTCATGATACATGTAAGGAAGGTATAATTATTCTGTTTAAGCAGATGAAGCGCACGTTCGATTTTATCACGTTAATTGTACGTATGCTTTTATCTGCTATGTTAACAAATGATTTAAAAACGTATCAGCTGCCAACGATAAAGAAGCATCTTTTTTCGTTGCCAATCCAATCTTTCTCTTTTCAATAACCTCATCGATTTTCACTTCAAATAATTGTTTTTCAGCTAATTCCTTTAACACAAGCTCTTTTGTCACAAAAGCAATCCCCATACCAATTTTTGCACATTCAATTAATAATTCCACACTGCCCACTTCGATATCCGGTTTCACATCCAGCTCTTGCTTTAAAAAAAGCTGATTAAGAAATTTTCTCGAGCTGCTTGCTTCGGAAAAAGATATAATCGGATATGCTTGTATTTCTGATAGAGAAAGCCTTTCTCTCGATAGGTACTGAAACCTTTTCCCAACAACAAATATGCTGTTAATACTTAAAAAATCCGTTATGGAAACATTGCTTTGATGGACTGGTAAGTGAACGATGCCGATATCAATCAATCCATTTGCCAGCTTGTCCAAAATCTGTGGTGTAGAGCCATGCTGTAATTTAATTTGAATATCAGGATATAACTCCTGGAAGGTTTGGACATACGGCAGCAGATAATGTTTGCAGGTTGAATCACTTCCCCCGATTGTGACAGTGCCGCTTTGCAAGTTTTTCATTTCCGCTATTTTCTGTTCTGCATTATCAATTAAATCAAACGCTTGTTTGAGGTAATTAAATAACACTTCCCCTTCCTTTGTAAGCAAGACTCCTTTGGATGTTCTGGTAAAAAGCTGAATTCCCAGCTCATTTTCTAACTGCTTGATGGAATGGCTGACACTCGGCTGTGTGATAAAAAGCCGTTTTGCTGCTTTACTAAAATTCTTTTTCATTGCTGTTATATAAAATACTCGATATAAGTCTGTATTCATGATATAGATACCACCTATAGCCAATGTTAAAAATATTAATTTTATTTATATCATAACCCTGATTATAATGAATAACAAACAGCAGCGAATAAAGGAGAGAATAAGGATGGAGGAAAATCATATGTTTGATGTCAAAGCCAGAAGTCCGTGGACACCTTTAAATGGGATAAATCAGATAACCGTTTCACCTGCGAAGCGAAGAATAGAAGCTTCTACCACCATTCCCGGGAGCAAAAGCCTGACGAACAGAGCGCTTATTATCAGTGCTTTGGCAGAGGGCAATTCTAAAGTGATCGGTATTTTGAAAAGTGATGATTCATACTGGTGTATCGAGGCTTTAAAACGATTAGGAGTGGATATCAAGATTCAGGGTGATACAGCTTATATTAAAGGTAGCAGCGGGAATTGGAGATCTAATCATTTATACATAGGTGCAGCTGGAACCATTGCAAGATTTCTGCCAGGAGTATTAGCAGCATCCGGTGAAGGTGAGTGGGAGCTGGAAGCAAGTCAAAGTATGAGCAAAAGACCGATTGCACCGCTTATCCATGCTTTAAGGCAGCTTGGTGCTGAAATCGACTACTTGTCTGATAAAGATTATTATCCGTTACAGATTAAAGGCAAAGAAATGAAAGGTGGCGAAGTAAGTCTTTCGGGCACTATATCCAGTCAATTTATCAGCGGGGTATTAATTGCTGCACCATACTTCAAAGAAACAACAACAGTAAGCCTTGAGGATGAAATCGTTCAACATGCTTATGTATTTTTAACGCTTGATTTAATGAAGGATTTTGGGGCAGAAGTGCAGTATGATAATGCTCTCGAGCAAATCATTGTAAACCCTAAGACGTACACTGCAAAGGATATTCAACTCGAGCCTGATGCTTCCGCAGCCTGCTACTTTTTAGCACTGGCTGCGGTAACAAACGGCAGAATTCGGATAAATGGATTAACAGAGAAGACAAAACAGCCGGATATTCAGATGCTGGATATTTTTGAAAAGATGGGCTGTAAGGTGACAGAAGGTGATTCCTTTATTGAGCTGGAAGGCACTGCACAATTAAAAGGAGGCTTTGAGATATCTATGAAGGAGATGTCTGATCAGGCATTAACTTTAGCAGCGATTGCTCCATTTGCGGATGCTCCAATAACTATCAAAGACGTTGCTCATATCCGCCATCATGAGTCTGACCGGATAAGTGTTATCTGTGAGGCTTTAAAGGAGTTAGGAATTCAGACAGAGGAATTTGATGATGGGTTAAAAGTCTATCCGGGGACTCCGAAACCAGCCTGTTTAAATACCTATGATGATCATCGGGTTGCGATGGCATTAGCGCTGATCGGATCAAAGATTGAGGGAATTCAGTTACATGATCCGGGCTGTGTTTCTAAAACATTTCCGGGATATTTTACGCTGTTGGAGGAGCTTGGGTTGGATATAAAACAGGAAAGAACTCGGTGATTACAAAAGATTATATCTAACAATATGAAAAATTATCATAACATAATGTTGAGAATATTGTGTTATGATAATTGAGCCGACTTGCGTATGCAAAGGAACTATTTTTTTGTTAATACAATTAAAAAAATAGAAGATCATGAGGAGGAGCTGCCCGTGACCAAAGGTGAAAAGAAATACCATGATTGCGATCCAAATATAAAAATAATTAAAGCAGGCGGTTATACGAAATCGGAGTTACTTCAAAAAATGAAAGAAAATAAGATATTTTTAAATGAACTTGCCGAGCAACTGTTAGCCAGTAAATATTTTGAGGTATCTAAAAAACATTATCAAGCTAAGGTTATTGAACTTGCTGTAAAGGACCTTGGATGTATTGATGGAGCTACGACATCCCGGCTTTTTAGTAAAGCCGCTGATCTTAAACTGGAACCTTGTCCACTTGAATTAGCGCCTTATGTAAGATTGGCGTATTTAAATCAGGCAGAAGGATATGATGAAAATCAGCTTCAACATCGTGCTCCTTATGGCTCAATAACGATAGCTTCAAAGATTTTTAGTGAGGATGTGAGTGTTCCCAAAGGTTTTTATCTTCGACGGATTCAAGGAAATTTATGGTTGCGTGGGTATATTGCTGATGAAGAACATGTTTGGAATCCGGATGATCATTTTATATTTTGTATTGCAAAGAAATAATGATATAAAGCAGATTTAGAATCCCACTCATGCGGTATTTATAAAGTTTTTTCATATGATAAAAAACAACCTTTCTTCCAAATTAAGAGAAAGGTTGTTTACACTATATTTTACAAAGTTTCTTTTTTATGATTATCATACAGATCTTTAGCTGCTTTTGGAGCTGTCCAGAATGTTGTAATCAGTAGGAATACAACAGGCACGGCTGTCACCACAATAAAGGATTGCAGGGCATCGACACTGCCTTCACCAATGGTAACTAAAACAATAGCAACAAGCCCCATAACCAATGCATAAAATGCTCTTAACCAGCTGGGAGGGTTTCCTTCGCCAGTAATCGTCATGGAAATGGACAAGGCCATAGAGTCTGCCGTTGTTAATACGAAAATAACAGTAGCCAGCAGGAACAAGGCTCCGAAAACCATAGGAAATGGCAATTGCTCTGTAATAGCTATCATTGCAGCGGGAGGACCAGCCTCGTTCAATGCAGTTGATATCGAGCCAGGGGAATTTAATTCATGAAAAATTCCTGTTCCGCCGACAACCGTAAACCAAAATGTTGTAATAATTGGAGCGATAACGGCAACCGCAATAATGAGTTCGCGTATGGTACGTCCGCGTGAGATTCGTGCTGTAAATAATGCCATAATTGGGCCATAGCCAATAAACCATGCAAAGAAAAATACCGTCCACAAGCTAAGCCATTCTTCATCCGCCCGGAAGGTACTGAATGAAATAAAATCATTTACATAAAGGCCGAATGCTTCGAAATAATTGTTAAAGATAAAGAAACCTTGTCCGAGTAATAAGATTCCGATGATTAATCCAAGTGCCAAAAGAACATTAAAGCTGGTTAACAGCTGAATACCCCGATGAATTCCTGTTACAGCAGAAATAGCTGCACCAACAACAATGACGATAATAATGATAATTTGAATAACTAAGGTATTTGGCAAACCAGTTAATGCGTTTAATCCATAGCCAGTCTGCAGCCCTAAGAATCCAATCGGTCCAATTGTTCCAGCAGCAACAGCAAGAATAGAAAAGGAATCAACAAGTGTTCCTAATATACTGTTCTTCATGATTTTCTCGCCGAAAATCGGATATAACAAAGATCTTGGCTTTAATGGCATGCCTTTATGATAGTGGGCATACATTAATACGATGGTGCCCAGTGTTCCTAAAATAGCCCATGACAGGAAGCCCCAGTCAACGAAGCTGGATGCTAAGGCAGGTACAACTGCCTCCATTGTCCCATTTTCAATTCCAGAGAAATGAGGAGGCACGGTTATAAAATGGGATAGAGGCTCTGCTGCCGCCCAAAATATTCCTCCACCTGCTAATAAAGTACACATAATAATACAAATCCACTTAAATGTACTCATTTCCGGTTTTTTCATCTTACCTAAACGGATTTTTCCGTATTTAGAAAATGCTAAGCCTAAAGCAATAAAAAATGTGACTAATACAGTCATCTGATAAATTACTCCAAAATAAGTAGCGGACCAGCCGAATAAAGTATCAACCATATCAGCAACAAAGTCAGCATTGATAAATGCAGCTATAACAAATAATAATAATGCACCGCCACTTATAAGGAATGTTGGTAAATCTAAAGAAGTTCTCTTTCTATTTGAATCTTGCATTCCTTCTTTTCCTCCATTTTGTTAAATTATTCTATATTTTTATTTTTTCTCCGAATCCAGGTTTTTTATTTAATGAGTATAATCCGGGGGAAATGCGAAAAAAACCCCGACATGTCATTTTAATATCATGAAATAGGAAACAGAAACGCAGCAAAATAAAAAGTGGAATTATACTCCAGCAACGGAAGTATAATTCCACCGTTCTATACCCTAAATCACTTTTATCGTATTGTCAATCATACTTTTTTATTTGAAATTGTCTCTTTTTTTCAATAATTATTAAAGGAGCAGCGTGCTATAAAATGTAGTAGAAATTATCATATTAGGTGGAATTTAATTTGACAAATTGGTAAAATAAGATATTCTATAATGGAATCGAATATTATTCTTCGGGGCAGGGTGCAATTCCCGACCGGCGGTGACAAACATTTAAGGTTTGAAGTCCGTGACCCGCGTATAGCGGTGGATCCAGTGAGATTCTGGAGCCGACAGTTAAAGTCTGGATGGGAGAAGAAAACTTAGTCAGCACAATAGACGGGTGGAGTGTATTCTTTTTGCGTACACAAAAGTCCGCTCAGGTGACCATGACATAGTTTATTTAAGTATGCCCCGTGAAGATTCTTCACGGGGCTTTTTGCGGTTTAAGAAAGGAGGAAGCACGTGGATACACTGTATATGGAGCAAGCGATAGAGCTTGCAAAACTGGGGAAAGGAAGCACATATACGAACCCTTTAGTCGGTGCAGTAATTGTAAAAGATGGTGCCATTTTAGCGACTGGTTTTCATCAGAGATATGGTGAGAGGCATGCAGAGAAGATGGCTATCGACCAGTGTGAAACTCCCGGAGATTTAATCGATTCAACGATGTATGTAACGCTGGAGCCATGTAATCATACTGGAAAACAGCCCCCTTGTACCCAAACGATTATCGATAGTGGTATTTCAAAAGTTGTGATTGCACAGCTTGACCCTAATCCTGTTGTTGCGGGAAAAGGGAAGGCGTATCTAGAATCCCATGGGATACAAGTGATTTCCGGTATATTGCAGGACGAGGCAGAAGTATTGAATAAGCATTATAACTATTTTCATAGAAGCAAGCGCCCTTACATTGTATTAAAGCAAGCTGTCAGTCTGGATGGTAAAATTTCCGTCGATCCGCTACAACGGACGTATCTCACAGGAGAAGAAACGTATAAAAGAGTGCATGAGGAGCGGCAATATTTCCAGGCTATTATAGCAGGGAGCGGGACAGTTTTAGCGGATAATCCTAAGCTATTACCGAATGAAATTACTGATTTCCCGCCGATTCGTATTATTTTGGATCGGAAAGGAGTGACACTGGATTTTGAAAAGTATCAGATTTATAGGGAAGCCATTCCTGTCTGGGTGTTTACAAAAAACGATGCTATAGAGAATATCCCTGATCATGTCCGATTGATACCCGATGACCATTGGACGATATCAAAGCTAGTAGATTATTTGCAAAAAGAGGGGGTTCAATCGGTTTATGTGGAAGGTGGAAGCAGAATTCATGATGCTTTTTTAGCGGAAGATCTGTTTGAAGAAGTAATTACGTATATCTCTCCTAAGCTGATTGGCGGAAACGGAGTATCAGCCTTTTCCAGTGATAGAAATGTTTTATCCACGAAACCGTTAACTTTGCAGAGCATGGAAGCAGTTGGTGAAGATATACGAATAGTCAGCAGGAGGGGGAAGAAGGATGTTTACAGGATTGGTTCAGGAAATAGGAACAGTCAAGCGAATCAAAAAAGCAAGTCACCATATTGAGTTGACATGCTCTGCTTCTAAGGAACTTTTGCAGGGTTATAAAATTGGCGAGAGTATGGCAATCAATGGTGTCTGCTTGACTGCAATCAAAGTGACTGATTCAGATTTTACGGTAGATATTATGCCGGAAACATTTCATAAGACAATTTTCTCTGATTTGCGTGTACATGCAGCGGTGAATCTGGAACGGGCGATGGCTGCTAATGGACGCTTGGAAGGACATATTGTTTCAGGCCATGTAGATACAACGACGCGGTTAATCAAAAAGGTAAAAAAGGAGAATTCCATTGTGCTTACCTTCTATTATCCGCCGCAAATACAAGGAGAGATTGTAGCTCAAGGTTCTGTAGCGATTAATGGAACAAGCTTGACCGTATCCGCTGTAACGGCAGGGGCATTTAGTATTTCGCTCATTCCTCATTCGATGAATCATACTAACCTTGGGCAATTAAAACAAGGTGAATTTGTAAATGTAGAAACGGATATACTTGGAAAATATATCAAAGCTATGATAGGCACGGAAAAGAATCAGATTTTGAGTAAATACACTGGAGAATAGAGGGGAAATCATGACTGTACAAAATATAGAAGCAGCTATTACAGTTTTGAAACAAGGGCGGCTGATTATTGTTGCTGATGACGAGAATCGGGAGGCAGAAGGTGATTTAGTAGGTCTTTCCAGTAAAGCTACGGCCGAAACTATAAACTTTATGACAAAACATGCCCGGGGATTGATTTGCGCTCCAATATCTGAACAAATTGCTGAGAACTTAAATTTATGGGAAATGACCAAAGACAACACAGACGAATATCAAACAGCATTCACCATCAGTGTGGATCATGAGGAGACAACCACAGGGATTTCTGCTTTTGAAAGGGCAAAGACCATTCAAGAGCTGGCAAATATAAATAGTCAGGCCGCTGATTTCAACAGGCCGGGGCATATTTTTCCGTTGATAGCCAAGAACGGCGGGGTGTTGGAACGCAGAGGTCATACGGAAGCGGCAGTAGATTTAGCGAAGCTGGCAGGAGATGTTGAAGCTGCTTATATTTGCGAAATTTTAAAGGGAGACGGGACAATGGCCAGATTGCAGGATTTAAGACAGCTTGCGGCAGAATGGAGCATGCCATTGGTTACCATAGAAGAGCTGGCAGATTACCTGACTTATTCCAATATCAAAGCAAATGCAAAAGTGAAGCTGCCGACAAAACACGGAGAATTTGATTTGTCTCTTTATCAGGATGAAGAAGGAAAAGATCAGCTTGTATTATCCATGGGACAAATTAAAGATAATGAAGAGCCTGTCTTAGTCAGAGTACATTCAGAATGCCTGACTGGTGATATTTTTGGTTCCCGCCGCTGTGATTGCGGTGAGCAGCTGGAGCATGCCATGCAAATGATTGCAGCGGAAGGCCGGGGGGCTATTCTGTATTTGAGACAGGAAGGAAGAGGAATTGGACTGCTCAATAAATTAAAAACGTATGAACTGCAGGAGCAGGGAGCAGACACCTATGAAGCCAATGTTTCTCTTGGATTCCTCCCTGATGAACGCCATTATGACATTGCTGCATGGTTATTGAAAAAGGAAGGAATATCGAAAATTCGTTTGTTAACGAATAATCCAGATAAAGTGAAGGAATTACAGCAATATGGTATTGAGGTAGCTGAACGGATTTCGATAGAAACAACCATTTATCATGAAAATAAACACTATTTAAAAGTAAAGAAAGATAAGTTTCATCATTTATTATCTATGGAGGGAGAATGATTATGACTATATATGAAGGAATGTTTCAAGGAGAGCAGTTGAAAGTAGCAATAACGATTTCACGATTTAATGAGCTGATTACTTCTAAATTATTGGAAGGTGCCAAGGACATTTTAAAAAGGCATGGAGTAAAAGAAGAGGATATTGATGTCTACTGGGTACCGGGTGCTTTCGAGCTTCCGTATATTACAAAACAGGTAGAAAAAACAAAAAAGTATGATGGCATTATTACACTCGGAACGGTTATTCGCGGGGCAACCACACATTATGAGCTGGTCAGTAATGAGGCAGCCAAAGGCATTGCACAAATTGGTCTGCATGCAGACATTCCGGTTATGTTTGGTGTTCTGACCACAGAAACCATCGAACAGGCGTTAGAGAGAGCTGGTACAAAAGCAGGGAATAAGGGTGGAGAAGCTGCGTTAGGTTTATTGGAGATGATTTCATTAAATAAATTGATTCAGGCTTAAATATAGATGAATCAAGGTAATGAAAAGAAGGTTATCTGTATAAAGGATAGCCTTCTTTAATTTTAGGGTATTAAAGCATTACGTATGTCCCTCTTGGAAGAAGAAACGGAAAATATCTTTAATTAAATATAAAAAGGGTTGCGTTTTTATCACTTAACATGTAAAATGATATTAACGAAAGGGGATGGGGCGGATGAAAAAAAATACACTTGGCTCATTAATCTGGCTGCGTATTGCCCGTTTTATGCATCAAAGCAATCTATTGTCCAATGATTTTCTAAAACAATTTAATATTACAGTTGCACAATTTGATGTATTAAACCAAATCTGGTCTTATCAGCCTCTCACACAGAGTGAACTTGCTGCCCGAGTGACGGTGTCAGAAGGAGGTATTTCACGGATGCTTACCCGGCTGGAGCAGGAAGGGTATATCCAGCGAAAGCAGGATTGGAAAACAAAATGGATCAGCCTGACGTCAAAAGGAGAAGCTAAAATAGAGGAAGTTTTTGAACATCAGCTGGCTTTTCAAACTTCCATTGTCAATGATTGTTTAACAGGAGAAGAACAAAGAACACTATATATGCTTATGTCGAAGCTGCAGAAGAATACAGAAAGAAAGTTAAAAAAATAATAGTCCTATTATTTTTTTAATTATAACTTGACTAGTAAACTGATAAGGGAGGAATTGACTATGTATATCATTCCAGGACACCATCATATTTCGATGGTTACAAAAAATGCAATTGAAAATAATAGATTTTATCGTGATGTACTGGGTTTACGTCGTGTGAAAATGACGGTTAACCAGGATGATCCATCCATGTACCACTTATTTTACGGTGATAGAACAGGCAGTCCGGGCACTGAGCTAACCTTTTTTGAGATTCCGATGGTCGGCAATACCCATCGGGGTACTAATGCGATTACCCGAATTGGATTATTGGTTCCATCCGAAGAAAGCCTGCATTATTGGGAAAAACGGTTTGATATGTATAATGTGCTGCACGGCGGGATAACGACTTATGCCAACCACCCGGCGATGAAATTCGAAGATCCGGAAGGGCTGCAAATGGTATTGCTTGCAGCTGATGGAGAAAAAGCAGATCACTGGGAAGCATGGGAAAAGTCAGATGTTCCTGCTGCACACCAGATTCTAGGAATGGGATCTGTGGAAATGACCGTAAGAAGACTTGATAAACTGGCGTCCACATTGGTGGATATGTTTGGTTATACAAAAATCAGCCAAAATGAGCGGGAGGCTATTTTTCAATCTGTTCCAGGGCAGGTTTTTGGGGAAATCGTTGTGAAACATTTAGAAGGTCCGTCAGAAAGACCGGGCCGCGGCAGCATCCATCATTTGGCGATTCGTGTAAAAAATGATGAAGAGCTCAGGTTTTGGGAAGAACAAGTAAAAGCACGCGGCTTCCAATCATCCGGCATCGTGGATCGCTTCTATTTTAAAAGCTTATATTTCCGCGAATCCAATGGTATCTTATTTGAGATCGCAACAGACGGTCCGGGATTTACCGTCGATGGAGATGTGGACCATTTAGGAGAAAAGCTTGATTTACCGCCATTTTTAGAAGAACAGCGGGCAGAAATTGAGTCCAAATTAACACCAATAGAGTAAAGAAAAAAGATATTTCTAGGAGGAAATGAACATGAATCAATTAAAAGGAATCCACCACGTAACAGCAATTACAAGCAGTGCAGAAAAGAACTATGCATTTTTCACTTATGTTTTAGGGATGCGTTTAGTGAAAAAAACAGTGAATCAGGATAGTATTCAAACATACCATTTATTCTTCGCAGATGATACAGGCAGTGCTGGTACAGATATGACTTTCTTTGACTTTCCCGGTATTCCAAAAGGGGTACACGGAACAAATGAAATTTCTAAAACTTCCTTCCGCGTACCAAGCGATGCAGCATTGGATTATTGGGTAAAACGATTTGACCGTTTAGAAGTTAAGCATAAAGGGATTAAAGAGCAATTTGGTAAGAAAACACTTTCCTTTGTTGACTTTGATGACCAGCAATATCAATTGATTTCAGATGAGCTGGACGAAGGGGTGGAAGCAGGTACCCCTTGGCAAAAAGGTCCAGTTCCATTGGAATATGCGATTACTGGTTTAGGTCCTGTGTTTGTCCGTATTGCAAACTTTGATCACTTTAAAGAAATACTGGAAAAAGTATTAATGTTTAAAGAAATTTCCACTGAAGGATCTTATCACTTATTTGAAGTTGGAGAAGGTGGGAATGGTGCTTCTGTGATTGTGGAACACAATGCCATTTTTCCTGAAGCACGTCAAGGCTATGGCACAGTACATCATGCCGCATTCCGTGTCGAGGATCGTTCCGTACTGGAAGAATGGATTGAACGAATGGAAGAATTCGGGTTAAGCACATCCGGCTATGTGAATCGTCATTTCTTCGAGTCTCTTTATGCAAGAGTGGCACCGCAAATTTTATTCGAATTTGCAACAGACGGTCCTGGATTCATGGGGGATGAGCCTTATGAAACACTTGGAGAAAAGTTATCTCTCCCGCCATTTTTGGAGCCAAAACGCGAGCAAATTGAAAAGGTTGTTCGACCAATTGATACCGTGAGAAGTACAAAGGAATTTGTGAAAGAATAAAAGTAGAGTATGAAAAAAAGTAATATAGCGCAGCTTACTCTGTAGGATGGAAAATCATTGTATTCCATGAAGAATCGAGGCTAGGCAGAAAAGTCTATCCCCGATTCTTTTTATTTTACAATTGTAAGAAGCTCTGTTAGATGATTAATTTCATACGTCGGCTGGATACCAATCGTATTTTCTTTGTGTGCGGGGTTAAACCAGCATGTATCGATACCGTAATTTAACCCACCCTGAATATCAGAGGTCAAGGAATCGCCAACCATTAATGCATTCGCTTCTTTCGTAAGCCCGAGCTTAGCAAAAGCATAATCAAAAATTCGGCTGTCAGGCTTTTGAGAACCTGTTTCCTCTGAAATAATAACCGCTTCAAAAACGTTCTGAAGAGGGGAGTTTCCCAGCTTAGACAACTGCACATGCTTAAAGCCGTTTGTAATAATTGCTGAACGCTGCCCGGGAAGAGAATCAAATAATGCTGCAGCACCGTCTACCAGATATATTTCTTTTCCTAAATTTTCAAGATAAGCATGGTTAAATTCTGTTCCATCAATTGGAAGGTTATGCTTGGCAAATAATCTTCTAAAGCGCTCCGCTCCCAATGTCGTTATCGATAATTTCCCCTGCTCCAGTTCTCTCCATAGCACATTGCTGATTTCCCGGTAGTCTGCCCGGTAATCTGCTAATCCCTCAGGCAATCCAAAGGCTTCAAATGTTTTATGTAAAGCTGCTTTCTCTGATTTACCAAAGTCAAATAATGTATCATCTATATCAAAAAATATCACATCGTATTTCATTGCATGCTTCCTTTCTTTTAACTTAATAGATCTTACTTGTTTATTATAGCAATAATGAACAGAGGTTTCGATGATCAAGTGGTGCTTGTGCAAATGAGTTTGATTTATTTCTTTTTTACACTTTAAAAGGAAACATCTGCTTTAGCAATACCGTATATAAGGTAATTCATATCAAAATGGAGAGGAGCTGGAGCATGAAAAAATCAAAATCTCGCAGCTTAGGAATCGTTCTAGGTGTTGCAATTGGTACGAGCATAGGAGTTGCTATTGATCAAATACCGATTGGTATTGCGGTTGGTGTGGCATTTGGTTTTGTTCTTGGTTCCACTTTAGATAAAAGACGGTCACAATAAGTTTAAAGCAAAGGAAGAGGAGTCTGTATATGGAGCAGATGAATGAATTGACAACGCTTGAGCAGTGGAGTGAAATCTGGAACCGCTCAATGGATACTCCAATAATTATCTTTAAGCACAGTACATCCTGTATGATTAGTGCAAGAGCATTCAAGCAGGTAAAACTTTTATATGGGACAGATAATAAAATAGATTACTATCTGGTGAAGGTTATTGAAAGCAGAGCAGTGTCTAATAAGATAGCGGAAGACACGGACATCACGCATAAATCTCCTCAAATTTTTCTTATCCATAAACAGCAAGTCAAATGGCATACATCCCATTGGAAAATAACGAAGTCCAATATTGAAAAAGAAGTCAGTAGATTATTAGAATAGAGAGGGCAGTCAAAAATTATCAGACGCCCGAAAGCCTTGTATAATTATAAAATAAAAAGAATGGCAGTAAAAATAAGGAGCGGTAAAATAATGAATCCGAAAATTGATATTGTAACCATCTCAGTGGAAGATTTAGAGCAGTCGACAGTATTCTATAAACAAGTATTTACATTTCTGGAAGACAGCATTTCAGAGGGAGAAGATCATGTCGCGCTCTTTTTGGAAGGAGAAATGTCTTTGGTTTTGTATGAACGTACAGCATTTGCTCAGATGACAGGACAGCCTGAAGGTAAAATAAATGCTTCCAGTGTTATTTTTAGCCATATGGCAAAGAACAGTGAAGCAGTTGATTCCATTCTTTCCAGTGCACGACATGCCGGCGGTACAATCGTGAAGGAAGGAAAAAAAGATGAATGGGGATATACCGGTATATTTAAAGATTTAGATGGATATACGTGGGAAGTGATGTCTTCACTTGAGTAGGGTCCTTGTAACATAAATAGCTTCCGGGAAATAATACTTTTTTCCGGGAGCTATTTATGTATGCTTATCTTTAGCGTCATGACTGATTTTATCACAGATAACCGTCCGTAAACCCCCGCCTCCAAATAGAAGAAAATAAATCTGTTCAGGCGGGAGATCAGGTGCGCTGATGTCCTGATCCACTCAACTATCGATGGTTTTAGCGGGGCAACTTCAACCAGCGGGAGAAGAACGAGAACTCCTACTGTTCGAAGTCTCGTTTTACTGAAAATAATAGCTTTCAGTCTGTCAGGATTATCCTATTTCATGACGGCCTTGGAATATTCTTTTTGGATCCTCATTAAAGGTTACTGCTTCTACTGGTCTCTTCATTTTTAACAAAACATATCCGAATAAGCCTGTTCAAAATCTTTTACTATAAAATCAATGGTACCTTTTACTAATTTACTTTTTAAGACAGCCTAATCCTGTAAAGAAAAAATTATTAGATACTGACTAAAATAATTGGTATAATGATTAAATCGACATTTAGGAGTACGGATATAAATAACTTTTATAAAACGTATAGTTTAGCACAGGTCTAATAATTAAAATTGTATAATTTAGAAAATGAACTGAATAAAGCATATCATGGAAACAGTCTTTACAAAGATATTGGAGGAATACAAATGATTTTTGGTGTACTAAAGGATACTAAAATAGGAGAATATCGTGTGGTATTAACTCCTGTCGAGGCAGCCACTATTAAGGAAGATGGACATACTGTTTTAGTCCAGAAAGATGCAGGATTGTCAGCTGGTTTTACCGATGAACAATACGAGCAGGAAGGTGCTGAAATAGTAGAGTCAGCAGAGGAAATGTACAAACGATGTGATTTTCTTGCCAAGGTGAAAGAAATTGAAGAAAGCGAGTACGGGTTATTAAGAGAAAACCAGATTGTCTATACCTGTATTCATCCGGCAGCGCATCCGGAACAGGTACAAGCTATTCTTGACAGTAAAAGTATTGCCTTTACAGCAGAGGATTCGCATCGCTTTGGTTCCGTTAACTGTGAAGCAGCAGGAAAGCAGGGAGCGCTGATGGGGTTGAATGCCATGCTGACGATTAATGACGGAAAAGGAAAATTTGTCAGCGGACTTGCTGGTGCTCCCGGTATGAAAGTGCTGATCCTGGGAGGCGGATTGGTAGGACGCTCTGCATTGCAGGTGCTGCAATCCTTAGGTGCCTGGTGCACAGTAATGGACGTAAATTACGGTGTTCTTAGAGATATTGGCAAGACGTATAACGAAAAAGTAAACACCCAGCTATCCACAAAGCAAAATATTAAAAAACTGCTGCCGGAAATCGATATGGTGATTAACTGTGTGAAATGGCCAAAGGAAAATAAAGACTTCTTAATTGATCGTGACATGCTTCATTTAATGGAGAAGGGTTCTGTACTTGTCGACATTAGTAATGATGCAGATGGTGCCATTGAGTCCTTCCGTGAAACAACACATGAGAATCCAACCTATATTGAAAATGGTGTTGTTCATTATTGCGTAAGTAATATCCCTGGAGCAATTGCAAATTCTACATCTGTTGCTTATGCAGCTTCCGTATTGCCGCATTTACGATCTATTCTAAATCATGGTGTCAAAGAAGCCTGTGCCCTTGATGGTTTTTTAAGAAGAAGCTTAACGGCTTATAAAGGCTTTTTAACGCATGAAGAAACCAGTGCCATTCAAAATCGGCCTTGGGTTCGTCCGGAAGATGTGCTGCAGCTGCAAGGGGAAGATATGGACTTTGCTCCGCCGGCTACGCGAACACGATCGACAAATTTAGTAGAGATGTAATGCAACCAGGAAAAGGGGAAACTAGATGACGATAAACACATTATTAGTGGATTTTGCCTGTGCAAGTATTCTTATTTTATTAGGAATGTTTTTACGTGCAAAATTAAAATTTATTCAAAGAAGTTTTATTCCGGCAAGTTTGTTGGCCGGGCTGCTCGGTCTGGCATTAGGGCCTGAATTTTTAGATATTTTACCTTTATCAGGGGAGATAGGTTCTTATGCAGGTGTAATTACGATATTTGTATTCGCATCCATAGGGCTTAATGGTTTTTCATTTTCACCAGGAAATATGAAGCGGGATATAAATCGTATGGGAGCTTATGCTACATATAAAATTCTTGGGATTGCGCTGCAATTATCTGTTCCGATAATAATTTCCATTGTAATTATTTCCAAATTTATCCCGGAAATTAATTATGGGTTTGGATTATTATTAGCAGCAGGGTTTTATGGAGGACATGGAACCGCAGCTGCCATTGGAACGACCTTTGAGAATATGGGCTGGCAAAATGCAACTGATTTAGGGATGACAGCAGCGACCGGTGGTATTTTAGTTGGTATTTTTGGCGGGCTTATTTTTATTAAATGGGCGACTAAGAAAGGCTATACCCATTATGTCAAAGACTTCTCTGAGATATCAGAGGATTTAAAAACAGGTTTAGTAAAGCCTGAAAATCGAACAACGATGGGTGACGAAACAGTATCGCCCATTGCGCTGGATCCGTTGGCGTTCCATTTAGCTTTATTAGCTGTTCCGGCAGGATTGGGTTATTTACTCAATAACTATATTGCTGAGACATGGAATATGGAATTTCCTACCTTCACCATCTCGTTTATACTTGCATTGCTGATGTACATTCTATTAGGCAGAGGGAAAAAAGGCATCTATAAGTATGTAGACAGTAAAGTTGTTGACCGTTTAGGAAGTGCTGCAACTGACTATCTTGTCTTTTTTGGGGTAGCATCGATTCAATTGCCAGTTGTCAGGGAATATTGGCTTCCATTAACGATACTCATGCTTTCAGGTCTGATTATTGTAGTAATAATGCTTGTTGTTATTGGGCCAGGTATGAACTACGAAAGCTGGTTTGAACGTTCTATCTTTGTATATGGTTATTCTACAGGCGTATTTGCGATTGGACTTACATTGTTAAGAGTCATTGATCCAAATAATAAATCAAAAACGCTGACAGATACAGCGGTTGTTGGACCATTGAACACACCTCTGGAATTGTTTGCATGGTCAGCGGGCCCGATTATGCTGTTGACTGGGCAGCACTGGGCATTTGTAGGTATCTATTTAGCGATTGCGATTGCCTGTTTTGTCATAGCAAGAATATTTAAATGGTGGTATTGGAAAATTCCACTGGGAGATCGGCCTCCTGTTCCTTTGGACAGGAAGGATGAGTGACGAATCTAGAAATAGAATAATAGAAAAGAAGAAGGCTGGATTCGGGAGAGTCCGGTCTTCTTCTTTTTTATTAGTAAACTTTTGATGTTGTCCCTGCATCTATCGTATTATTTATAATCTTCCCTAAGGGTAAAACGGAAAGAAGATAGGAAGTAATACCATAGAGACAATAACGGAAACGAAAACGAGCGGTGCACCTGCTTTCACATAGTCCATAAATCGATATCCACCTATACCATAAATCATGGTATTAGCTGGCATGCCGATTGGTGTTGCAAATGCTAAAGACCCTCCAATTACGGTTGCCATTAATACAGCTCTTGGATCTGCGCCAATTGAGCTTGCGATCGACAAACTGATTGGCACTAATAAAGCAGTAGTTGCTGTATTGGACATAAAGTTTGTCATAATAGCGGATATGGCCAGAATTAAGAATAACAATAAATATGGTGATGGTGTGCTGCCTAAAAGACCGATTAGTGAATGCGCGATGGTTGCACCAGCTCCAGAGCTGTCAATGGCGGTGGCTAATGCTAAAGAACCGACAAATAAAAGAATGGTACTCATATCAATCGATCTCATGGCAGCTCTTTCTGAAATAACTCTGGTTGCTACTAAAGTTAATGCTCCAACCCATGCAGATACATGCAATGGTACCCCGATAACATCCTCCAGAATCATCGCTAGCACAGTTAAGGTAAGAACAATCAGGGACATATACTGTTTCCATTTAGGTACATTCGAATAATCTACCTGCTGGTTAAAAACAGAATCACTATCTAATGCTCGATCCTTTCGGTTTGGTAATAAGCGATAACCGAAAAAGCAAAAATACAAGATACCAATGATTAATATAGGCAAGCCAACTTTTGCATACTCAAAAAATCCAAATGATAATCCGATATCCTGTAAAGCCGATTGGGCAATCATATTTCCGGGAGCACCAATCAGGCTTAAATTTCCGCCCATCGCCGCTGCAAAAACCAGTGGAAGGAGTAACCTGGACCTGGCAAATCCTGATTTTGCTGCTACACCAATGATAACTGGAATGAAGACAGCAGCTGTACCTGTATTGGATAAGAAACCGGAAAGTGTGCCAGTGATAATCATAATAACAGCAATTAGCATTCGTTCCGTTTTTGCAAATTTTGTAATAATACCACCGAACCTTTGTGCCATTCCTGTTTCAAAAAAAGCTGCGCCAACAATAAACATAGCTATAAAAAGCAATACATTATTATTAACAAAGCCGCTGAAAGCCTCACCCGGATCTAAAACACCGGTTAATATTAATCCAACTGCCACAATCATTGCTGTAATAGGCAGTGGAATCTTTTCCAAAGCAAACATAATAATGGCAAATATTAAAAAAAGCAAAGTAATCATTTCAGGACTCATATAATTCCTCCTAAGGCATATCCGTTTGATAAATGAAAATACGTGAGACTACTCCTTTGACCATGTCAGGAAGGAAGCAATTTGTTGTGAGATATAGCTGATATTTTTCTGTACTTGTGATAATGACATTGCCTGTTCTAAAGTTTGAATACCGGGAATAACAGATAAACATGATTTGATACCGCTTTCATAAAAATCTGGCAGTAAGGAAGTATCTATGCTCCCGGCTATAGCGATCACTGACTTATTTAGATGCTGCGCATGACGTGCAATGCTTACGGGTGCTTTCCCTGACAATGTCTGGGAATCCAATCTTCCTTCTCCAGTAATAACAACATCAACTTGTGGAATGGTTTCTTTAATTTGGAGTTTTTCCATAAACCAATCTGCCCCATCAAATATTTGCGCTCCAAGTGCTAAGCATGCAGCCCCTAAACCACCTGCAGCTCCTGCGCCTGGAGTATCCTGATATTTTTGTAGAATAGGGGATATTGTACATAATCGCTGTATCTGCTTTTCAATTTGCATTAAGTCATCTGGAGTCATTCCTTTTTGCGGACCAAAAATATAGGTAGCCCCGTCCGGACCCCAAAGCGGATTTTGCACATCTGTGATTACGGTTAATGAGACATCTTTATTTGATGTTATACATGTTGAAAAATCTATATGTGTAATAGCTTCTAAGGCAGCAGCTCCTGATAAGACGGATTGATGAGAGGGGGTTGTAATGGTTACCCCTAAGGCTTGCAGCATACCAATTCCCACATCATTTGTTGCACTGCCGCCAAGTGTAATAACAATATTCACTGCGCCATGTTCTATTGCGTGTATTATTGCTTCACCCACACCATATGTAGTCGTATACAAAGGATTTCTCTTGTTTGGAGGGATCATAGGTAATCCACAGATTTGAGCAATTTCAATGACTGCCGTACCATCATGCATCATGGCATAATAGCTTGTTATTTTTTCACCCAGCCCGCCTGTGACTGTACACTCTATCCTTTCTGCAATTTCTGCATCAATTAAAGCATCTATTGTGCCCTCACCACCATCTGCCAAGGGCTTTTGAATAACTTCTAAGCCTCTATTCTCTAATTCTTTTGCTATAATACGATTAATTTCCGAAGAGTCTATACTTCCTTTAAATGAATCGACAGCAGTTAAGACTTTCATGAATTTCCTCCCTCTATATAAGTAAAATGATCTTGTTTTCTCCTTTGGAAAAAAGGTACTCAGATAAGTCTATCTCAGTACCTTTTATGATTGGACACACTTCAAATATAAGGACTACATTATTACAGTGTCAGATTTTTAATAATAGCATTTGTAATTTCTTCTGTATTACTTGTTCCGCCAATATCACGAGTAATGATGCCTTGTGCAGTTGTGTTGCGAATTGCCTCTTGTAAATTATTTGCTTCTTCATGCAGCCCTAAATCCTCCAGCATGAGAGCAGCACTGGCAATGGTGCCAATTGGATTTGCTACACCTTTTCCGGCGATATCTGGAGCTGATCCATGTACAGATTCAAACATGCTCGGGTGACGCTTATCCACCTGCAGATTAGCACTGGATGCAATTCCTAAGCTGCCTGCCAGAGCACTTCCTAAATCGGATAAAATATCAGCGAATAAATTAGATGCAACCACAACCTCCAGGCTTTCCGGATTCAGTACAAATTGAGCAGCCATCGCATCTACCAGCCATTGATCCGTCTCTACGTCTGGATATTCTTTACTAACGCGTTCAAATACTTCGTCCCATAAAACCATTCCATATTGCTGTGCATTACTTTTCGTAACACTGGTTACTTTCTTTCTTTTTCGTGTCCGTGCAAGATCGAATGCAAAGCGGATAATGCGTTCACAGCCATGCTCTGTAAAAATGGAAGATTGAATAGCTACCTCTCTTTCATCAGGACGGGCGCTAAAGTTTCTTCCGCCGATTCCGGAGTATTCCCCCTCTGAATTTTCACGTACTAAGATCCAGTTGAGGCTTTCCGGATCAGGATGGGCGATACGGTGTTGAACACCTGGCAAAAATTCAACAGGTCTGATATTTGCCCATTGATCCAGCCCTTGGCAAATTGCGATACGCAGCCCCCATAAGCTGACATGATCCGGAACACGAGGGTCACCGACAGCCCCAAAATAAATGGCATCATAATTTTTTAAAGTTTCTACACCGTCTTTTGGGATCATGCTTCCATGCTCTATATAGTAATCACTTCCCCAATTGAAGTAATCGCTTTCAAATTTGAATTTACCGTTTGACTGTTCCTCCAGGCAGGTTAATACCTTCATACCGGCTGCAATTACCTCTTTCCCGATACCATCTCCTGGAATTACTGCAAGCTTAAATGTTTTTGTCATTACGCTTCCCCCTTGATTAAGTTATATATATCTTAATCAATGTATACATTAATGTCAATATAATATTTAAAATATTTATTTTTCGTGTTTTAAACTTATTTAATGTATTCATTAAATAAAATTAGCAGAAAGGAATGCATCCCTTTCTGCTAATTTTCTCTGCGCAGTACATTTAAAATTTCAATATGTGATCTATTTCGATGCTCCTGCATAACATACTTTGCGGCTTGTTCATTCTTTGCGATCATACAGGCGACAATCGCTTTATGCTCCTGAATCGATTGTGTCGGTAGAGGTCTTTGATGAATCGTATAAAGCCTGGCCCGGTGACATTGGTCATCGAAAGTTTCATAGGTATTAGATAGACGTTGATTGGAAGCTAAATCTAAAATACGACGGTGGAACAAGTCGTCCAGCTTGGACCAGCGTGCTAAGTCTTCACGATCCAATGCCTCCAGTTGTTCATCAATCATATGCTGGAGCTGCTGGATGTCTTTATCGGTTGCGTGCCGTGTTGCTGCTTCTGCTGCGATGCTGTCAAGTGCTACAATCACACTGTAGATTTCCTGCAGATCCTCTGGACGGATAGGCTCGACAACAAATCCTTTACGGGGGACAAGCCGGATTAATCCTTCCGTTTCCAGCCGGACAAAGGCTTCCCTTACAGGTGTTCTGCTCATTTCCAGAAATTCTGTTATTTCACGTTCTAAAAACATACTTCCTGGAGACAGAATCAGTTCCCTGATGGCAGTTTTAAGTATTAAATAAGCTTGCTGAGGTAATTTATAATCTTCAATATGATGGATGGTTGCTTTTATTTTATCTAATGGAAATTCCATATAAACCGCTCCTTCTTATACACAAAAGATAGCTGTATTATTTCATTTTGTTAATTTGTTATCCAACTTAACCCTATTATACTAAAGATATTAAAGTAACCAGAAGAGTTATTTCTTCCTGTAAGGAGAATAAACAGAAAAGTAGATAAGAATGAAATGCATGAACCAGGCAGTGATGCCTCGTGTGGTGCAATTTCTAAGGTTTCGCAGCGATTGAGCACATGATCTAAAAATGGTATATTTAGATAAATACTAGATACATAACTCGAATAAAACAAAAAGCTGAAAGTGGCTGATCAGGTCACTTTTAGTTTTTGGTTAAAAGAAAGTAAGGAAATAAATATGCAAACACCTGATGCAGCAGCATTAAAAACAAATGGGAGATTCTTTTCTCTTGCCTTTAAGAAAAACAATTATAAAACAGAAGAAATAACAGTGATGCAGAATACGGTCAATCAGCTATTAGAAATTTCTACTACATCGAAAAAGCCAGGGATGCTTCTGGGGCACATTCAATCAGGAAAAACACGCTCTTTCCTTGGTTCCATGGGATTAGGGTTTGATAATGGTTTTGAGGTTGTGATTATCCTGACAAAGAATTCAAATGCGCTTGTCAGACAGACCTATGAAAGATTAGAAAGTGAATTTTTAGAATGCATAGAGGAAGATAATTTAGCGGTTTATGACATTATGAAAATGCCGGTCAAGCTGCGTAAATTTGAATTAAAGAAAAAGCTTGTAATTGTTCTGAAAAAAGAAAAGAAAAATATGCAGCGTTTAGAAAGTCTATTATTTGAAAGGTATCCGGAGCTGGCCATGCGGAAAATCTTATTTATTGATGATGAAGCAGATTTCGCTTCTGTAGCTTATGACAATATCAGAGATAAGAATATAATAGATCTCAAAGTGATTGCCGGGCAAATTGATGACATTCGTGCCAAGTTAGATGATGCGGCTTATCTGCAGGTAACAGCAACACCATACTCCTTATACCTTCAGCCGGATGATATGACGGTTCATGAGCATAAAGCATTTCAGCCGAAGCGGCCGGCGTTTACAGAATTAGTGCCAGTGCATGATAAATATGTCGGCGGAGAAATGTATTTTGAAAAATCTAAAGAAGATCAGCATATGGCGAGTTATCTCTATCATGAAATTCAGGAAGAAGAGCTTGAAATTTTAAGAAAAAGTGATAAACGCAGGGTGAAAGTGACTCATTTACTTAGAGGTGAGCGTTATGAAGGGATCCGCACTGCTCTGATTCATTTTATTGTCGGCAGTAAAATTCGTAATATTCAACAGGAAAAAGAGAATCAGCGTCTTGAAAAATATGCTTTTATTATGCATACCATCACCACAAAGGCTGCCCATCAGTGGCAGGAAGAGGTAATGCTCCATATGGAGGAGCAGCTCCGCGACGCAATGGAGAAGGAAGACCCAGTCTTTGATCAGTTAATCCGGAAAGCATATCAGGATTTCAGGCGCTCACAAAGGGAGGGGATGTATTTTCCTGCCTTCGCTGAAGTGTTTTCCAAAGTCCGTGAAGCCATTGCTGAAGAAGAGCTGTTGATTGAAATAGTGAACTCAGAGCAGGACGTCGATAATCTATTAGACAAATCAGGAGAGCTGAAACTGCGGACACCGCTTAACTTCTTTATCGGCGGCCAAATTCTCGACCGCGGTATTACGATAAAAAATCTAATTGGTTTCTACTATGGACGGAACCCGCAAAAATTTCAGCAGGATACTGTATTACAGCACTCGCGAATGTATGGAGCCCGTCCGCTGGCAGATATTGCGGTTACCCGTTTTTATACAACGAAACGAATTTATGATGTGATGGAGCAGATGCATGAGTTTGATACAGAGCTGCGCAGGGCTTTTGAATCTGGGGCGAACAGCGGGGAAGTGACCTTTATTCAAAAGGATATCAATCATACGATTTTACCGTGCAATCCGAATAAAATTTTATTATCAAGCGTGCAAATGCTGAAGCCGGGAAAAAGGATGCTGCCAACAGGTTTTCAAACAATTGCGAAGAGCTATCTGGAGCGGGAAATGAAGAAAATAGATAAATATGTGGAAACAATGAAGCAGACAGCAAAAGCAGCACACCCCAAGGATGACCGCTGTTTTCTGGTTAAAAAGGAAAAAGTACAGCAGCTGGTAGAAATGATATATCAAACCTATGAGTTTAAAGAAGGCTACGAGTGGGATTTAGAAACTTATTGTGCTGTAATGAACTATTTATCAGAAGAAATAGACACAAATCGAAAAGGATATGTCTGGGTAATTTTACGCCAGAATCGTAATATGGCACGTATTCGGAAAAGCACTGGCCGATTTGAAGATGCACCGGATACAAAGCAGGATGAATTGAAAATAGCTCGTCAGCTGGCCAGGGTCATCCCGGCATTTATTTTGATAAGGCAGCATGGAGCAGAGGAACAGGGCTGGCGTGGCGGCGCTTTTTATTGGCCGGTGCTGGTTGCGCCTGAGGAGACGAAAACGACGGTGTTTGCCGGGAAAGGGATAAAGGAACGGTAATGCTGAGTGAATAATCAGTTTCATAAAAGGGATGCACAGTTGAACAAATAATGACAGCAAGCTGTTGACTGAAGAGAAAAAGAAGACAAAAAAACCAATCAAATTTTGTTTCGAATTTGATTGGTTTTTTTCAGTCAATTAAGCGTTTTTAGCAGCTTCCAGTGCTTTTTCGTAATTTGGATGATTTGTAATTTCATTTACATATTCTACGTAAGTAATGGTATTATTAGCATCTACTACAAAAATGGCTCTTGCTAAGAGGCGCAATTCTTCAACCAGCATACCGTAATTTTCCCCGAAACTGGCATCGCGATGATCGGATAACGTATCCAGTTTCTTAATATCATTTGCGGCACACCAACGGCTTTGTGCGAAAGGTAAATCCATACTGATTGTTAGAATTTGAACATTTGGGATGGTGTCTGCTTCTTTATTGAATCGAATTGTTTCCTCTTCACACACACCTGTATCAATAGATGGAACGGTAGTGATTAATTTAACTTTTCCCTTGTAATTATCTAATGTAACCTCATCTAAATGATTGGAAAGAACAGTGAAATCAGGAGCAGGATCGCCTACTCTAATTTCCTTTCCGATCAATGTGATTTCTTCCTGATTAAAAGTAACTGATGCCATGAAAATTCCTCCTGTAATTCATTATATTTTATTAAAAATGTTCATTAAATCGTTTGCAAGGAGGTTGAGGTTCTCCTTGTATCCCTTGATATGAAGAACATTAATAAATGTAAGCCCGGATAGTATCGATAGTCGTATAAAGTAAATTTAATTTTCTTTCACAAGCTTTTTTAACACACTTATGATAAGTACCGTTTCTTTATTAGACAGCGGTTCTGTCTAATAGAAGTAATAGGCGGACGGCTAACATCCGCATGACTTCCTTACTATCATCGAAGGCGGTAATTCAATATGCTTCATATAGTTCGGATTGTTAATTTTATTTAAAAGCATATCAAAAGCTGTTTTCCCAATGGTTTCAGGTGGTAAAAGGATATTGGTAATAGGCGGATCAATAATATGTGAAGATGAAAAATCCCCGAAACCGATTAATGCAATATCATCTGGAATTTTTAATTTTAATTCCTTAATTTTGCTTATTGCTCCAATTGTCATTAAATCATTCTGAACAAAAAAAGCGGAAATTTGATTATCTTTGGTGAGCAGGTCCTGGACGGCATCTGAGCCACCTTTCACTTTAGCATATCCCTGGACAAAAAATTCTTCCTGATATGGAATATTATATTGTCTCAATGCTTCTTGATAGCCTTTCAGCCTATCATCAGTGGTTGATACATTTGGATAGGAATAAATAAATCCTATCTTTTGATGACCATGCTGAAGAAGATGCATCGTAGCATCATAACCCAATTGGAAATTATCCCCTGTAACTCTTGGAATGTTTTTTATTGTAGATTCGTAGCGATTTAACATAACAATTGGAAAGTTATCTTTTGTATAATTTTGTAAATACTGAATATCACCTGAGGTTGGCGATAGAATAATGCCGTCTACTTGCTTAGAATGAAGCAGGTTAATTGTTTTTTCTTCGTATTCGCGATCTTCGTTGGTATTAACCAGTAACAGATTGTATCCCATCTCTTTAGCGCGTTCCTCGATAGCAAATATCATTTCCGTAACAAAAGAATCCGGAAAACTGGATACAACGAGACCGGCAGTTTTGGAAGATTGCTGTCTTAAATTTTTTGCAGCAGAATTAGGTACATAGTGATGCCGTTTAATAACCTCCAGTACCTTGTTACGTGTTACTTCTGATATATGCTTCGTATTATTAATAACATGAGAAACAGTTGCAGCAGATACATTAGCTTCCCTTGCAATATCCTTCATTGTGATTCCTTCTTTTTTCATTTTATCCCCTCTTAGTTAAAACAATTAACCTTATTTATTTTTATATAGTATCTTACATTAGATTCTTTTACTATTCAACTATTAGGCTATGATAGCAACCATTATTTTATTGACATGAAAAGCGTTTTCATTATAAAATTAGTAAAACGATTAACTAAATGTGATGCATTTTTATTTTGTTATAAGATCCTGCTTGAGCTTTTAGTTGAGTGTGTAATAAAAAATTAAAAAGGAAGTGTCTGACTTGAAAGCTGCAGTATTTGATGAAATTAAGAATATTCGTCTCATTGATAAGGAAATACCTTCATTTGAAGCTGATGAGGTGGTTATCAAAGTGCTTCAAACAGGAATATGCGGTTCAGAAATACATGCGTACAACGGTATGCACCCATTTAGAGAGCCGCCGAGTATTCTGGGGCATGAAGTGGTTGGTATGGTGTTTAAGCTAGGCTCAGATGTTGCGGGGCTTAAGGAAAAAGATATTGTAACGGTTGAGCCCCAATATGGTTGTTCAAAATGTGAATACTGTAAAAGAGGTGACTATCATCTCTGTAATAGGAAAACTATTTTAGGAACTCAAAAGTGGGAGGGGGCGTTTGCTGAATATATTACAGTACCTGCTTCAACCATATACAAGCTTCCGGAAGATGTCCCTTACAAGGTTAGCGTACTTGCGGAGCCGTTAGCAGTTGGGGTTCATGCTGTTCAAGTTGCAGAAATCGAAAAAGGGGATAAGGTAGCAATTCTCGGATCTGGCCCGATCGGTTTACTTACTGCGGTAGCGGCCCTTCATGCAGGAGCTGAACGAATCGTAATTACAGATACATTGAAGCATAATTTGGAGGCTGGTGAAGCAATAGGAGTAACAGATACCGTAGATATAAGCGAAAATTCTATAACGGATTATGTAAAGGAGCACATGGGAAATGTAGATAAGGTTTTCTTGACTGTGGGCTTTGAAACGGTTGTAGAAGACGCGTTCGAGATTGTTTCAAGGAAAGGAAAGATTGTATCCATTGCTATTTTTGAAGGTAAAACAGCCATAGATTTGAATAAAGTATTTATGTCTGAAATTCAAATTCTGGGGTCTTCTATGTACAAAAAAGAAGACTTTCAAGAAGCTGTCAACATTATTTCGCAGCAAAGCTATCCATTAAACGTTTTAACCAAACACACCTTTCAATTAGAAGAAATTAATAAAGCTATGGAGGTTGCTGCTACTAAAAAAGATGGTGCTATCAAAGTGTTAATTGATTTTTCTTAACAGTAAATTTTCATGGAGAAGAGTCCAAAAGAAAATGGATTCCAACTTTTAGTTTATCTTTCCAGTTATTTTAAGTTTATATGTAAGCATTATTATAATTTTTTAAGCAGTGAGAGGTGTAAACAATAAACAGAAAGAGTCTGGAAGCAAAAAGTCCAGACTCTTTCTGTTTATTGTTAATTGTAGCCTATTGTAATGATTTCATTATAAAAATTTAAAAATTAATGTTGACATGATTCCGCTTACAATATATAATTCGGTTTATTAGGTTAATCGATTTACCTGAAAACAATAGTAAGTGATTGCGTTTTCTTTATTAGTATTTGATAAATCGATTAATTAAAGATTGAATCTTTTTTTAATAAATCATAATTGGGGTGATGGAAGTGGGAAGTTTAACACTTGAAGAATTGAAAAAGAAGGCAATAGATTTAAGAGAATCGGCGGTTACCATGGTGTATAAGGCACAGTCTGGTCATCCTGGAGGCTCACTTTCAGCAGCAGATTTCGTAACCGCTTTATATTTTAATGAAATGAATATTGACCCTGAAAATCCAGATTGGGAGGATCGAGACCGGTTTGTTTTATCGAAAGGTCATGTTGCTCCGATTCAATATGCTGCTTTAGCACATAAAGGATTTGTTCCTCTTGAAACAATTAATACACTAAGAGAATATAAATCTCCTTTTCAAGGGCATCCGGATTCTAAGAAGTGCCCAGGAATAGATATTTCCACAGGGTCGCTTGGACAAGGGCTGTCATGCGCTGTTGGAATGGCTTTAGGCGGGAAGCTCGATGAAAAATCATACCGTGTCTTTGCTGTTTTAGGAGATGGTGAGTGTCAGGAAGGGCAGATATGGGAAGCGGCACAGTCGGCTGTGAAGTATGAATTGGATAACCTGGTTGTTTTTGTCGATGATAATGGTTTACAAATTGATGGCCCAACAGAAGAAATTATGCCAAACGGTGATTTAGAGAAGAAATTTGAAGTGTTTGGTTTTGAAACAAATCGAATCAACGGACATTCAATGGAAGAGGTTTTAGAAGCTTTAGATCAAGTGCGGGACGCCAAAAATGGGAAGCCTAAATGTATTATTTGTAATACAGTTAAAGGGAAAGGGGTTTCCTTTATGGAAAATGTTGTTGGCTGGCATGGTAAAGCACCTAATGAAGAACAATACGAACTGGCAATGGAAGAATTAGCAAGGGGGTTAAACGTATGACAGTTATGAATTTGAAATCAAACGAGAAGAAAGCAACCAGAGAAGCTTTTGGTGACGAAATTGCAGAGCTGGGGAAAAATAAAAATATTTTAGTCGTAGATGCGGATATCGGGGGTTCGTGTAAAACAACAAAGTTTATGAATGCGTTTCCTAAACAGCATGTCAATGTAGGGATTGCAGAACAAAATGCAGCTGGATTAGCAGCTGGCCTTGCTACTACAGGGAAAATTCCATTTGTTAGTACGTATGCTGTATTCGGTTCTTTACGCATGGCAGAACAGATTCGACAAGAAGTTTGTTATCCCAACCTGAATGTAAAAATTGCTTGCTCGCATGGCGGCTTAACTCCTGCTAATGACGGTGGAAGTCATCAAGCAATCGAGGATATGGGGGTATTACGTACATTTCCGAATATGAAGGTTATCATGGGGGCAGATTATCATTCTACCCGAAAACTGGTAAAACAAGCTGCTGAAATATATGGTCCTGTCTTCCTTCGCTTCACAAGGGATACGATTCCTATTATTTATGATGAGAATGAAGAATTTGAAATCGGAAAAGCAAAACAACTAAAAGATGGGAAGGACATTGCATTGATTGCAAATGGGGATACGGTCCACCTGGCTATACAGGCAGCAGAAATTTTAGAAAATAAAGGTATTTCTGTGAAGCTGCTTGATATGCATACCATTAAACCGATTGATAGGGAAGCCATTTTGGAATGTATTGAGATTGGTAAAATTGTAACGGTGGAAGATCATAATATTATTAATGGTTTAGGAAGTGCTGTTAGTGAAATAGTTGCTGAACAAGGTGAGGGGATAGTGAGGAGAGTTGGTGTACAGGATCAATTTGGAGAATCTGCTCCTTACGAAAAATTATTAGAAATAAATGGGATCACTGTAGAAAATATTGTGAATAAGGCTGAAGAAATCCTTTAATCTATCATCAAGAGAGAGGGTGCAGGATGAGTCAAAAATTTGGGGTTATTATTTGTAAATATTGTGAGAAAGAGGTAGGAACCTTCCATACAGAAAAAGTAAGTACGCGATATGGAATATGTGAGAAATGCAAAGTAATTAATGAACAGAAAAACTAATTTCATTCATTATGGCCAGTCCTCACTTTAGCTGTTGTTTCTAAGGTAATTAAAGTGGGGATTACTACCTGTTCCGTGTGGGATATAGAAAGATGGGGATCGAAACAATGAAAAAAGTAGCTGTTTTAACAAGTGGCGGAGATGCACCGGGAATGAATGCTGCTATATCGTCGATTGTAAAGCATGGATCTGCTTATGGTATGGAGATTTATGGAGTAAGTCATGGATATGAAGGCTTGATTAATCATGAAATATCCAGACTTAGACCGGAAGACACAGAAGATACCATTCACTGCGGCGGTACCTTTTTACGCAGTGCAAGAAGTGAATATTTTAAAACTGCAGAGGGGCAGAAACAAGCAATAGCCGTGCTGAAGGAGCATGGAATGGAAGGGGTCATTGTGATTGGCGGTAATGGGTCACTGGAAGGTGCGATGAAGCTGTCCAGCCAGGGGATACCTGCTATTGTAATTCCGGCAACCATTGATAATGATGTGAATGGTACAGAATATGCCATTGGTTTTGATACAGCTGTAAATACTGTCGTTGAATCCATTGATAAGGTGAAAGAAACTGCTGCTTCGATTGAACGTACGGTGATTGTTGAAGTGATGGGGCGTGATGCCGGAGATATAGCACTATGGGCTGGAATTGGCACGGATGCAGAATCTATTATTACTCCGGAAGCGGACTTTGATATTAACCAGGTCATCAGCCGGATTGAACAAAATCAAAAACGTGGAAGAATGCATAACATCATTGTTTTAGCTGAGGGAGCTTATAGTGGTGAAGAGCTTAAACAGAAGCTTCAGGAAACAATAGATTTAGAGATAAGAGTTCTTGTACTTGGTTATTTGCAAAGAGGAGGAGCGCCAAGTGCTTATGATCGCATACTTGCCCATGAGATGGGGAAAAAAGCTTTAGATTTATTCAGACGCAGGCATACGGGGGTTATGGTTGCAGTTAAAAATGGAAAAATAACAGAGCATGCATTTGTACAGGCTGCTGATGAGAAATTAGAAAAAAGCACTTTCGGCAGAGTGAGAAGTGTATCAGAGTAAGTAGGAGAATAAAATCTGTGCAGACAACGACAGGTTATTGGTTAAGCTGCTAGATGAACTTCCAATCAATGGATACCTTCAAATAGATTTACAAAATTTTATTATCGACATAACGGCGAGACAGGAGGGAAAGAATTGAATAAGCTTCGAAATACAGTTGTTTCTATGATTTGTGCTCTGGCTATTGCAGTAATTGTCGTGTTCTTTTCGACGGGCAATGTATTATCTGAAGATGTGACCGTAATCCGGTTTGGTCACGATGCTGCGGAGACAAATGAGAGACATACTGCTGTGCTTCATTTTCAGGAATTAGTAGAAGAAAAATCGAATGGACAGATGGAAGTAATTATCTTTCCGAGTGATCAATTGGGATCAGAGGCTGAAAAAGTGGAAAGTGTTACATTAAATGATTTACAAATGGTTACAGCTAGTGCATTTAGCCAATATGATCAAAGAATAGGAGTATTTGAACTTCCGTATCTATTTGATTCCTATGAGCAAGCATGGGAAGTTTTGGATGGAGATATAGGAAGAGAAGTAACAGAACCATTTTTGAAAGATAATCTCAGAATACTTACTTTTTTTGAAAACGGTTTCCGTCATATTACTGCAAATAAAGCAATTGAGAATTTGGACGACTTAAGAGGGCTTAAAATAAGAACCCCGGAGTTCCCTATTTCGTTAAGTACTTTTTCAGCTTTGGGTGCTAATCCAACCCCGATGGCTTTTGGAGAATTATATATGGGACTTCAGCAGAGAACAGTTGATGCACAGGAAAATCCGGTCGCTAACACGCTTGCAAGTAGATTTAATGAAGTTCAAGATTACCTGATTATGTCAGGACATCAATATATTCCAATGCCTGTTGCAATCAGTGAGGAGTTCTGGCAATCGTTAACTCCAGAGGAACAAAAAATTATTGAAGAAAGTGCTTTAGAAACAGCAGAGTTTCATAGAAATTTAATAGTAAATAAGGAAGAACAAATAATTGATGAATTAGAGCAATCTGGTATGACGGTAATTTATCCGGATACGGATGTATTTAAAGAAAATGTAGAACCAGTTTACGAAAAATTCCGAAAACAGTTTGGGCAGGAATTCGTAGATAAAGTAATTGAGGCGGCTGAGTAGCATGAAGACAAGGGGTGGAAAGTAATGAAAATAATAAGGTGGCTGGATAAGCACTTTGAAGAATACATTCTTGTGTGTTTAAGTGCCCTTACAGTTATTATTATATTTCTTCAGGTGATTATGAGGTATGTATTTGATAACTCGCTGACATGGTCGGAAGAACTGGCACGATATATGTTTATATGGCTGATATATATAGGTGTAAGCTATGCAGTGAAAGAGAAAAGGCATTTAGGTGTTGATGCCATAACGATGCTGTTTCAAGAAAAAGGAAAACTGATGATTGCGCTGCTTGCTAATGTGCTGTTCTTAATATTTGCATTAGTAATGACTTACTTTGGACTAGATATCGTTTTAAGAATCACTAGAGAATCTGCTGCATTGCAAATCCCTTTAAGCTGGATTTATGCTGCTCCAGTCGCAGGTATGACTTTAACATCTATCAGACTTATACAGAACATGATCATTGAAATCAAACAATTAAAAGGATTAAAACATAAAAATTCGAGGCAAGTAACAGATGAACAGGGGGAAACGGCATGACGGCATTTATTTTATTTGGCAGTTTCTTTCTATTCACGGCATTAACGGTACCGATTGGAATTGCACTAGGCATGGCTGGTCTCATTACAGCTATTTATTCTTCTGATATATCCATTACCTTTCTGTCTCAAGGGTTAGTTACATCGACAGACAGTTTTCCGTTAATGGCTATCCCTTTCTTCATTCTGGCTGGGGAGATAATGGGAAAGGGTGGTATTTCAACACGATTATTTGACTTGGCGAATGTATTTGTAGGTCGTTATACTGGCGGATTTGCCATGGCTGCAGTTATCACAGCGATGTTTTTTGCAGCTATTTCCGGTTCAGGTCCTGCAACGGTTGCGGCGGTTGGGGGTATTATGATTCCGGCGATGGTTGCGGAAGGGTACAATAAGAAGTTTGCAACAGCCCTTATTGCAGCTGCCGGATCATTAGGAATTATTTTACCTCCAAGTATACCAATGGTTTTGTATGGGATATCAGCAAGTGAGTCTATCGGTGATTTATTCATCGGCGGTATTCTGCCGGGGATTCTCATTGGGCTATTTTTAATCATTTGGGCATATGTATATTCGAAAAAAATGGGATATAAAGGGACAGATGAGAAGTTCAGCTTTAAGAAATTGTTCTCAGCAATTAATCAAGCGAAATGGTCTTTATTAGTACCAATTATTATCCTGGGCGGTATTTATGGAGGAATCTTTACACCGACAGAAGCTGCTGTCGTTACAGTGGTTTATGCCTTATTTGTCAGTGTTGTCCTGCATAAGGCGATTAAACTGAGTGACCTGCATGGGATATTAAGAAACGCTTCACTAAGTTCTGTAGCTATTTTAATTATTATTGGTACAGCAAATGCATTTGGGAATATCTTGTCATTTGAAAGAATACCTCAAGCATTTGCAGACGTATTTTTATCTATTTCTGATAATAACTTCATTATTTTATTGCTTATTATTGTGATGCTGTTAATTATTGGGTTGTTTATTGATACTTCTGCGGCTGTTATTATATTCACACCAATTTTATTCCCAATGGCTATTCAGATTGGAATGGACCCTATTCACTTTGGAATTGTGATGATTGTTACACTGGCAATCGGGTTTATCACTCCGCCATTAGGTGTAAATTTATTTGTCGGTTCAGGAATATCAGGGTTAAGTATACCGGTATTAGCCAGAGCTTCTATTCCTTTCTTTTTTGTTCTGTTAGCAGGACTTATTGTTATTGCGGCAATTCCACAACTGACATTGCTTTTCTTATAGCAATTTAAATATCTGGATAACAAAGAGAAAGACAGGATTTAACATATGTTAAAAATAAAATGAATAATAGATAGGAGATTAAAATATGTTTAAATTAAATAATAAGGTTGCAATCGTAACAGGTAGTGGATCAAAAACAGGTATTGGAAGAAATATCGCTTTAACACTGGCAAAGCAGGGGGCATCTATTGTAGTTGCCGACTTAAACGCAGAAGGCATTCAAGATACTGTAAAAGCTGTAGAGGCAGCAGGAAGCAAAGCTCTTGGAGTAGAATTAAATGTAACTAGTAAAGAGTCAGTAGATAAAATGATTGAGAAAGTTTTAGCTGAATTTGGCAGAATTGACATTCTCGTTAATAATGCTGGCATCTCTCAAAAAGTTACTGTTGAGGATATGACATTAGAAGATATGTCAAAAGTGTTTAGTGTAAATATGTTTGGATTATTTCTCTGTACACAGGCTGTTTTAAAAACAATGAAGGAACAGCAATTTGGAAGAATTGTAAGTCTTTCCTCCGTATCTGCTAAAAGAGGAGGGGGAGTATTTGGCGGAGCGCATTATTCTGCTTCAAAAGCAGCAGTGTTAGGCTTTTCTAAAAATCTTGCACGTGAAGTGGCCACTGATGGAATTACAGTGAATTGTGTTGCACCTGGTTTAGTCAACACAGAGATTTGGAAGTCGCTTCCTGAAGCGGATGCAAAAAAAGTAATAGATAGCATTCCTGTCGGGAGACCTGGTGAAACGGATGAGATTGCATCCACGATTGCATTTTTAGTATCGGATGAAGCGTCTTATATAACTGGAGAAGAAATTGATATTAACGGTGGTTCCCATATGGATTGATGGGTAAGGGGAAAGAACATGTAGTGATAACAGCATCCACAAATATAATGATGAGAAAAGCTATGATTCTATAAAAATAAAAGAATCATAGCTTTTTGTTTGTAATAAAGACTCACCTTGGTCTGCATTTCTAAGAGACATGGTGAGTTTTGTTGAATGTATTTTATATTGAACCAGTTTATTTATCAATAACCGTAGTAGCCTGTACTGTTCATACATAAATAGCACAGGCTTGATTCTAATGACAATCCGAATTATAGAGCACCTCGAAAATATGGCAAAGGGGACAAAAAAGAATGGCATCAACTGCATTATTGTTAATTCTGGGGTAGAAGAAATAGCTATTGCAGAAAATGGAAAATTAGATGTCATGATGGAAGTGAATATTAAAACAGATGAAATGCTTCATAAGCTAAACAGGTTGTATGCAGGCTGGGAAGTACTGAAGCAGCTGGTGAAACCGTTGAAGTATACAATAACACGGGATGAAAAAGGTGTGTTATTGCAAACGAATGCAATTACTTATGTGGTCAGGAAATGCGGCGATTACTGATAGATGCCGGCTCAAACAGAAGAAGATTTCTTAGAATGGCCAGTGTTATTTAAACCGTACATCCTCAGAAATCTCTTCCAGCTTATCCCACTCTAAAATCCGTACTTCATCATTCTCGCACTCCACAATCCCTTGATCCATCCACTGTTTTAAAATACGATTAACATGTCTTTTGGTTGTTCCAATTAAAGCAGCTGTTTCTTCAAGGCTATTGGTTGAAATATATGAAGCTTGAGAATCTGCATCAGAAGAGACAGTGCATAAAAAAGCAGCAAGGCGGACATTAGCAGGAGACAGAGCATTCACTCTGGATGAAATGGTGCATGTCCGAAGCTTGTATGCCAATTCTTTTAACAGTATTTGTGAGAATGCTGCATCATATTTTAACTCCATTTCATAAATCCTTCTGGGGATAAAGACAAAAGTACATGGCTCTGCCGCAATACAGTTCGATTGAATCAAGCACTCTTCCAGAATTTCAATGTCTCCCATAATAGCAGGCATCTGACAATAACGCAGTAACAGTTCTTTGCCGGTGATTTCCTGACTGGAAACAAAGTATTTTCCGCTTACTAAAAAATAAAATCCATCTATCTCTTCTCCGGCAGTTAATATGTATTCATTTGATTTGTATGTGCGAATGATGACTTCCTTTTCCAATGCATTTGGAATCGAATAATTATAGATAACAGCAAATTGTTTTAATGCCATGTGATTTTCTCCTTGGGACATCTGTCCTTTTGTATTTTTTAATACATAGTATACTTAAAAAACGAGGTGATTCAAATGAATTTTGTTTTTGATATAGATGGTACGATATGCTTTGACGGAAAAACAATAGACTCATCCATTATACAAGCACTGGAGGAAATAAAAGCGTCAGGGCATCAGGTGATTTTTGCATCCGCTAGACCAATCCGGGATTTATTGCCTGTTCTGCCGGAATCTTTTCAACAAGAGAAGCTGGTTGGAGGGAATGGGGCATATACTTCCAATAATGGAAAGGTTGATGTCATTCATTTTCAAGATAGTCTGCTGACAAAGCTTATTACACTGGTAGAGGATAACCAGATAACGTATTTGGCAGACAGTGACTGGGATTATGCTTTTACAGGAGAGAAGACGCATCCTATTTATAAAAATATTAATCAGACTTCAGCTGAAAATCGGGAATTGAGAAGTTTGCATAAGCTGTGTAAGCTGGTTCTGTTTCAACCTCCGCAACAAATAATAGATGAACTGTCCAGCCTGCCTGTAAATATAACCAGCTACAAAGGAGAAAATGCGATAGATATCAGCCCGGTTGGAATCAATAAAGTGAGAGGGCTGCATAGCTTACAGGTACAGGAATTTATTGCATTTGGGAATGACAGTAATGATCAGTGCTTGTTTGAGAATGCATTGTATAGCGTCTGTGTCGGTGAACATGAGGTTAAACAATATGCATCGGCATCAGTGAAAAAGAAAGAAGTTTCAGCGATGATAAAGAAAGTGTTGAGTGCCTATGGAAATAAAGAAATACACGAAGTATCTGTTTAGATCTCTATGATAAAAGGAGAGATAGCATGAATGAAGAGATTATCTCGCAATTTCCTACACTAAATAATCGAAATTATCTTGCCAGCTGTTCACAGGGATTATTGCCGGCGGGTACTTCCAGTGCAATGACAGCATATCACGAGGAATTGCTGACTAATGGAACCAATTGGGACGCAGCAATGGAAATGCTGGAAAAGGCCCGGGAATCCTTTGCTGGTCTTATTGGAGCAGATACGGACGAAATAGCTGTTGTATCCTCTGTATCACATGCTATTTCTGCAGTAGCAACAGCATTTCCAGATTCTTTAACAAGAGATGAAATAATCTTCACAGATCTTGATTTCCCCACTGTTGCAGACGTATGGTTCTCACAAGCCAGGTTTCAAGGAAAGCTGCATGTAATTCCAGCTGAGCAAGGGGAGATTTCGTTAGAATCCTTTGAAAAGTATATCAATGAAAAAACATTGCTTACATCCATTCCTCATGTTCACTATAAAAGTGGATTAAGGATGGATATCAGGGAAATAGCAGAAATGGCACACCGATACGGTTCACTATTATTTGTAGACGCCTATCAGTCAGCCGGTCATTGCCCTATCCATGTAAAAGAGATGGGAATCGACTTCTTGACAACCGGAACAAGAAAGTATTTGTTAGGAATTCCCGGAATTGCTTTTCTGTATATTAATAAAGAAACTACCGAAAAACTTCAACCTGGCATAACAGGATGGCTGGGGAAAGGAAAAATAGGTGCGAGAAAATTTGATACAGGTACGCCTTCATTTATCAGTGCTTATACTGCCAGGGCATCTCTGGATTTGATTCAATCTGTAGGTGTTCATCGTATTGCTGCTTATCTTAAGGAATTAGGGGTGTACACGGTGCAGTACGGATGCGAAAAAGGACTAAGGTTATATGGAACTGAACAGCTGGAAAACAGAACAAGTCTAACTGCATTTGCTCATCCGCAGGCTGCTGAGGTTGTTCGTAAGCTGCAAAATAAAGGAGTTGTATTGACTGCAAAAGACAACATAATCCGGATCGCACCACATTTTTATAATACCCGGCAGGATATTGAAAGAGCGATTGATGAAATCGTGCTTTTATCGGAATAAATAAGGAGAAGAATAAATGCAAAATGATAAGTATACTATTTTTCTAACCATTGCAAAGCAGCTTAATCAGAAAAACATTATCCCGCTATTAATGGGATCTGTAGGCTTGGAAGTTGTTACAGGGAAGAACTGGGATGCGAAAGATTTAGATATTCATGTTCCCGGTGATGAAAGAGGCTGGGAGATTCCACCGGAACAAGCTATCTATGATTGGGATGAAATTATGAATATCATGTTATCGCTGGAATACAGCTTAATTGATCTGCATGAGCATGAATTTGAAAAGGAGAGCTTGGCTGTGGGATTCGGCATTATGGATACATTACCAGACTTTGCCGGGATACCGCTGAAGGATTTAGAACTTCACCAGCAGGGAGATGTAAAGTATTATTTGTTAACATCGGAACAATATTTAAAAGTGTATAAGGCTTCTTCTAAAGACAGCTATCGTGCGGATAAAAATAATGAGAAAGATGTAGATAAGATTTTGTATTTACAGAGATTCATCTCACAAAATAGGAAAGAACATTAATATGGCAGGTACAGATGCAGCTAACCTATCGGCGTTCATAGGGGCATACTACGATATTTTACGCATGGAAGGATATTGTATTAGCTGTCTGTAGTGGAGAAGAAAGTAGTCAGGAAGAAAATGCATTGGACGAAACAGGAGATATTCAAGAATGAGTGCATCACTATAACTATGCAGATACCCTTCCTTACATATTTTCTGAAATATATATACAAATAAACCATATATTATCAGAGAGAGCGAATCTGGGGAATGAAGGAATTAAGCAGTGTATTTTATCCGCCTTCATAATTATTTCTCCTTGGACATACGCTAAAGCAAGGAGGATGATAGGATGGATAAAACAGATGAGCCAATGAAAAGAATGGCTAATTTGCGATTATCACAAGCGGGATTCGCTTCATATTATAAGCACTTATTAACCCGAAACCACCTTCTTTTTAAGGGAAACCGCAAAAATACACCTCATCAGCAGAGGATACACAGCGTAAATTCTTATCAGATACACTAACATTTGTATCATGTGCGTGTAAGCAGCATCGCAGGACTTGCCGTTTGGTATTCTTATATCAAACGGTTGTTTTAATGATACATAAATTACTTTCGATACTAGAATAAAGTATCTCCTTTTAGATAAGCAGATTAGCATGAGTGCAGCAAGGCATTATTTACTCAAAGGCTTTGCGGATGCCAAGGTTTTTAATAAATTCTAAAGGGGAATATATGATGACAAAGGAATATTCTCTTTTTATCAAAGGCTAAACAATGCTACAATAATAAAATATCATTGATTCTACAGAGTTATCCGATTATATATAACCTTGAACATAGAAGAGGCAGCAAGAGGTGCCTATTACACCGCAATCGTCGCCCTATGATAAATAAAAAAGAAAAATATACACGTTTTATATAGAGCAGCAGGAGGAAGTATTATGGTAAGAACAAAACAAGACGTGGAACGGTTAGAAGCTGAACTGAACCGTATTCACGCTAGTATCGATATCAGCTCGGAGGAGTTATTTAATGATAGAATCAAAGGAATTTGGAAGAGGCTGAAAACAAGCTCAGGAAATGAACAATTAAAAAATATGCCGCTGGATAGCCTTTTAACATTGGAAAAAGGGCTTCCTGTCCATATTCTGATGCATAACGGCTTGCAAACGGTGAAGGATATAGCTGAGCAAACGCCTCAAGAATGGATGCAGCTGGACGGGATCGGGGAGCAGACTGCGCAGCGGATTTATCAGGCTGTTGCAAAAATAAAAGCATCTGTTTATGAACAGGCTACCCCCCGGGTAAATCCGGATGATATTTCAGATGAAGATATGAATTTGCTGGAATCTATTTATAAAAAGTGGCATCTGCTGAAGCTTGTGGAGGAGATGCAGAACAAATTCAAGGAGTATTATCAAGAAACAATTTCCGATATTGAAATGGCAAAGAAGCAGAAGGGCTTTTTTTGGGCATTATTCCAGCCAAAAGAGGAAAAGGAGCAGATTCGGTCTGCTTTTGCCAATTTAAATAAAAGCAAGCATCAGAAGGAATTAGAGCAAATTAAGAAAAAATTAGATTACATGCTTGATTTTGAAGTGAGCAAAGAGGAGCTCAGGAAACATTTTGAAACAGAAAATGCCTTTTATTATACAGAAATTGAAAAAGCAACGGACTTTGACTCGAAGAATATCTCGGAAAGCTTACCGCAAGAAGTTGTAGAAGCAGTTAATCGTTATCCGCTTGATACAAAAGGCTTGGACATTACTTTAAGAAATTATCAAATTTTTGGTGCGAAATATGCACTGCAATATAAAAAAACACTGCTGGGCGATGAGATGGGGCTGGGTAAGACGATTCAAGCACTTGCTATTCTTAATCATCTCAAGCAAAAAAAACAAGGACATGCTGTGATTGTTTGTCCATTAAGTGTGGTTGCAAATTGGAAAAGAGAACTGGAACAGCGGTCTGATTTACAGACATTTGTCTTTCATGGCAGCAATCGTGCGGAACATTTTAAAGCTTGGCAAGAAGAAACAGGGGTATTAATTACAACGTTTGAATTGGCGGGGCATCTTCTGCCATTTGAAAAAGAACAGTCCCTTGATGCGCTGATTGTCGATGAGGCGCACTATGTGAAAAATCCGAATGCCAAGCGCTCACAAAACGTTTATTATTTAACGGATAAGGCAGAATATGTGCTGTTTATGAGTGGAACGCCTCTGGAAAATAGCATAGAAGAAATGAAGCAATTAATTTCTGTGTTACAACCGGAAATTGCGAACAGTTTAACGAAGGAAATGCACCTGCTTCATCCGCAGGCATTTCGCAAAGCGATTGCTCCAGTTTATTTAAGAAGAAATCGGCAGGATGTCTTAAATGAACTTCCCGATTTAGAAATAATTCCGGAGTGGGTTCGTTTTGGAGAGGAAGAGGAGAAATTCTATCAGCAGGCAGTGAAGGGTGAACAGGTTATGGCAATGCGCCGTGCAGGCTGGCAGGGTGGGACTCCAGATAAATCGCCGAAGCTTGAAAAACTTTTGGAAATATGCGCGAATGCTAAGAAGAATGGGCATAAGGTGCTGGTATTCTCTTACTTTAAAGATGTTATTGAAACAATCAGTAAAAATCTGAAAGGCAGGAGACATCGAACCATTACTGGAGATGTTTCAAATCATAAAAGGCAGGAAATTATTGATGCCTTTACAGCTGATGAGGCTGGTGCGGTGCTGGTCAGTCAGATTACTGCCGGTGGTGTTGGATTAAATATTCAGGCAGCCAATGTGGTTATTTTATGTGAGCCGCAATGGAAGCCATCCATGGAGGAGCAGGCAATCAGCCGTGCTTTCCGTATGGGGCAGTCCCGAAATGTGGTCGTTTATCGTTTATTGACAGAGGACAGTATAGATGTAGCGATGCTGGAAGTATTAGGGGAGAAGTCGGATCTCTTTAATCTGTTTATCAGAGAAACGGATACGGCTACTCGTATTTTAGATGAACAGGAGCAGGAGGAAGAAGAGGCTTCGATTCAGAAAAAAGTATTAGAGCTGGAGAAAGAACGATTTTTGCAGATTGTGGGTTAAGAGGGGAACTTGGTAAACTTTGTGGCAGTCTTATTAAAAATAGTATTAATCATATTTTTGATAAGACTGCCTGTTATTCTGTAAAGAGTATTAAATGGATTATTACGATTGAGAGTATAGCATACTGATTTTAATATATAGGAGAACAGTTATTGATAAATCTCTTTTAGAGAGTTAATAAATAGCTTAGAGATATTCGTCATATAAGTATCTTTCTTATATACTACTGCTAAAGACCACAGCATACTGGGATCATTTAATGTAAAAACCTCAATATTATCTGGAAGCTGTTTTCCCTTCAACCCGCCCTCGGGCATAAAAGTGAAACCCATTCCTGCAGAAACTAAATTTATTGCTGTAGTTAAATTCTCAGTTTCTAATATATGTTTAGGTTCAAAATGTTTTTTGCTGAAGTGCTGTGAAATTGCTGATGTTAAATTTTGTCCAGGTTTGGTAATAATAAAAAGCTCTGATTCTAATAAGGAAATATCTATATAAGGATATTGCTTAAAATTATCTGATTTTATTTTTCTAACCAGTGAGTGGTCTTTATTACCTACAAGTAAAATTTCCTCTTCCATAAGTGTGTCGTAAGTAAGCTTTGAAAAATCCATATCAGCTGGCAAGTTCATTACGGCAAAATCAATTTTTTCATTCAAAAGCTCCCTTACTAGAAAATTAGATTTCCCCTCCGTAATATTTATTTCAATATTTGGATGCATGGTCGTAAAGGAAGGCAGAATTTCCGGCAATAGAGAAGCGCCTCTCCATATTGCGAGTCCAAAACGAATTTTCCCTCGATCGTTTGCTTGTATTTCAGAAAACTCTTTCTGTAGTTTTTTTTCCAGTGACATGATTTGTAAGGTATATTGGTAGTAGCGTTCTCCTGTGTAAGTAAGTTTTAATGGAGATGCGTTGCGATCAAATAATTCGACTCCAAGATTCTCCTCCAGTCTTTTTAAATATTTACTAAGAGAAGGCTGTGAAATATATAGCTTTTTAGCTGCTTTTGATAGCCCTTCTTCCTCTACAATAGCTAAAAAATATTCGAAATTTTTAAAGAACATATTATAGTCTCCTTTTACTATATAACCAAAAGTCTATAATGACTATAGAACAATTCCCATTACTATTCAAATAGATATTGTTATAAGATGAATATTAACAATTATTCCATTGAAATAATTAATGTAAACGCATTCTTGAGGGTTATTTCTATTGGATGTTGTTTTTATGAATAATCTGCGCAGATATATTCAATAGAATCACAAATTGTATTACAGGAGGAAAATATGAATATTGAAGCTATTATTACACTGGTTATTCTTGCTACCATGGTATTCTTTTTTGTTACAGAAAGAATTCCGCTAGCAGTAACTTCTGTCACTGGAGCAATAGTTTTGGCTTCACTTGGGATTATAGATAAATCAGTGGTTTTTGAATCTATGGGAGGATCTACTATTGTGTTATTAGCAGCCATGATGATTATAGGGTCAGCCCTTTTTCATACAGGAATAGCTGAAACGTTAAGTGTTCGAATAACAAAAATAACTGGTACCTCTGAAAATGGTATTATGATTGCGGTAGTTTTAGTAGCATTATTGCTATCTTCCATTGCGAGTGGTCTTGGGGTTGTAGCAATGATGCTGCCAATTGTTATTGCCATGAGTATGAAAGCTAATATATCTGTTTCCAGACAATTAATTCCCCTTTCTTTTGCAGCAAGTATCGGTGGGAATTTAACTTTAGCTGGTGCAGCAAGCAATGTAAGTACTGCTGGATTAATTGAGGATATGGGGATTCCATTTGTATCGTTCTTTGAGATTGGTAAGGTTGGATTACCATTGTGTATTTTATTTTTAATCTATTTTCTTACCATTGGAAAGAAAGCGTTATCAAAAGGGGATACATCCAGTCATGAATATCTTAAGGAATATACGCATAAAAGCAGTGAAAATAATGTATTTAGTCCTGCTAAAGCAATCATTGCCGGAATTATTCTAATAGCAGTATTAATAGCGATGGCAATTAATCATGATAGCTTTCCTATGTATTTTGTTGCTGCTGTAGGAGCTATATTGTTAATTTTAACAAGGTGTATGTCGGAGAAAGAAGCAATAAAATCGATTGACTGGCCAACTTTATTTATTGTAGGGGGAATGAGTGCTGTTTCAAAAGCAATGACTGAAAGCGGTGCAGGTGCATTAATTGCTGATGGAGTAATAAAAGTATTGGGAGACAATCCAAATAAGCTTTTATTCCTGTTTCTTGTGTTGACTATGACAATGCTATTAACAAATATGATGATGAATACATCAACTGTTCTTTTGGTTACACCTTTATTAATACCCATTGCAGTTACTATTGATGTAAATCCTGTTGCAATAGGTATAGCTATATGTGTTGCTGCTTCAGCTCCATTCTTAACCCCTGTTGGATCAGGAACTAATACATTAATTATCAAACCGGGAAATTTAAGCTTTAGAGATTTTTTTGTTCCAGGTATTGGATTGTCGGTAGTTGTGCTTATTGGCTGCATGGCGTTAATTCCGTTATTTTGGCCATTGTAGTAGAGATAGAAGAGGGAGTTATTATAAATGAAAAAGGCTATTGTTGTTGATAAAGATTATGGAAGTGTAACAACAGATGATTTGAATTCATTGAAAGAAAGGTTTAAAGAAGAAAATATAGAGCTGGAACTAAAACATTTTGATTCAGAGGATGAAATAATTTCAGAGTGTCAAGAAGCAGAAGCAATTTTAGGTACAGGAAATCCGCCAATGAGTGAAAAGGTGATTTCTTATTTACCAAATCTTAAAATGATACAGAGATTTGGTATCGGCGTAAATTCAATAGATCTCTCGGCTGCAACAGAAGGTCATAAAATTGTGTCATATATGCCTGGCTTCTGTTTAGACGAATTGGCTGCACATGCCACCTCTATGATTTTGGGTTTAATTCGAAATACAGCTTATTATGATCGGCATATCAGGCAAGGGAAATGGCCGAAAGCAGAATATTATACACCAAAATCTATTTCAGAGATGACGATAGGTTTATATGGATTTGGCGGTTCTGCAAAAGAACTGTACAAAATTTTTAATAAGGGATTTCACTCAAGAGTCATAGCTTGTGATCCATATGTTTCAGAAGATATAAAGGAAACATTTAATATAGAATTCGTAAATTTCGATAAATTGTTAGAAGAATCGGATGTTGTTTCTCTACATGCTCCTCTTAATATGGAGACCAGACATATTTTTAATCAAGAAGCATTTAAAAAAATGAAAAATGATGCAATGATTATAAATATTGCAAGAGGTCCGTTAATTGATGAAGCTGCATTGATAGATGCATTGAAGACAGGGGAGATCCGTTTTGCAGGCTTAGACGTTTTTGAAAATGAGCCTTTAGATAAAAAATCTGAATTGCGAAATATGGAAAATGTCATTTTAACCAGTCACAGTGCTTTTTATGGTGAAGGTTCTAAACAGAAGCAATTAAACTGGGCATTTGAGCTTGTCAGTCAAGTTTTAAACGAAAATACAATAAAAAAAGAATTCGTAGCAAATAAAGAGATTTGTAATAAGGATACAAAGTTTATATTTAAATAGGAGTTGAAAAAATGAAGAATGTAGGATGTTTCATAGTAAACAACTTTGAAAGACCAGAACTTGAATTAGTAAATGCATTTAAAGGGATTCCAGCTGCAAATATTGATGATTGTATGAACCGCATGGGTGCAGTTAATTCAGCCATACGGCCAATGAATAAAAGTCCATTACTAGGTGTAGCTTTTACTGTAAAAGTACCAGAAGGAGATAATCTCATGTTCCATAAAGCAATGGATATGGCCCAACCTGGAGATGTAATTATAATTGATGCTTCAGGTTATACAGAGAGAGCGATTTTAGGAGAGTTAATGATTTCCTATTGTAAATCAAGGGGAATTACTGGTGTTGTGGTAGACGGAAGTATAAGAGATGCAGAAGCATTGGAAGCAATGGATTTCCCTATATATGCAAGAGGTATTTCTCCTAATGGACCTTATAAAAATGGTCCAGGTGAAATTAATGTTCCCGTAACTATTGGCGGGAAGACTGTTTGTCCAGGTGATATTGTAGTTGGTGATCAAGATGGTATAGTTATCATTAAACCTGACGATGCAAAAGAGCTAGCTATAAAAGCAAGGAAAGTAACAGAGAAAGAAGATTTGATTATGAATAAAATTTTGACAGAAGGAGTTTATGATCGCCCGTGGGTAAATGAAAAACTGGCTGAGATTGGTTGTGAATATAATTAAGGAAGTTTTAAGTACTGCAAACAAAAATAATGAGCTGCAAATAATATTGTTAATATAAGAGCCGACATCCCCTCTTCTAAGTAAATAAAATATAATCCTCTACTTAGAAGAGGGCTATTAATTAGGAATTATAAGAAAAGCAAAGCAATAACTGAATAATACTTACCCTGAAGGGATCGTTGATTAAAATGAATAAAACAATCTATATTATCAGACATTGTGAAGCAGAGGGACAAGCTCCCGAAGCACCATTGACAGCAAAGGGAAAAGAACAGGCGAAGGTGCTATCTGCATTTTTGTCCGGCAGAGAAGCTGACCATATCGTTTCCAGCCCCTTTTTACGTGCGGTGCAAACGATAGAACCTTTTGTAGCTGCAAATAATTTAAAAATAGAAACCGATAATCGTTTACAGGAGAGAGTGCTCAGCTCTGTTTCCATGCCTGATTGGATGGATAAGCTCGAAGCAGCCTATCAGGATTTCAATTTGAAATATGAAGGTGGAGAAAGCAGTAACGAAGCAGCAGGGAGAATCGTTGCAGCAGTGAATGACTTATGTGCAGATGATACCGGGAATAGCATCATTGTTGCACATGGGGGAATTATATCTTTATTACTCCATCATTATGATAAAAGCTTTGGCTTTGAAGCTTGGAAACAGTTAAGTAATCCAGATGTTTATGCATTACAGATTGCAGAACATACGCATCAGCTCAGGCGGTTATGGTTCGAGGATTAATATCCTGACGATAGCATAAGTTTTTCTCTTGATTTCATCTCCACATTATTCTAAAAAGCAGAACATGATTCTATGCTCTGCTTTTTAATTTTCCTATGCTATATTACATTTAATCATCCCACCAGCTCGTCTCCATATCAATCAGCCAATGATTTTTTAAGGTTAAGGCGCGTTCCATGGCCGCAATGGCTCCAGTGATTAAAAGAGTCATATTTAACCATGACGGAAGAATAATCGGCGATTCAAAAGAACCCCATCTTTCCTCAATAAAAGGAAGCTGTGAAATCAGAGAAACCAGCTGCGGCAGACCCAGTAATAACGAAACTAACAGAACAAAAATCGCCAATTTGCCAATAATGGAGCTGATCTTAGGAAATTTTGCATCAAAGCGCATACGCAGACCTTCAGCTGAACGGCGATCTGGAGCTAACACAACTTCCTGTTCGTCCTCTGTAATATAATGAATGCGCTTCAAGCCATATGTCGTTGTTGCTGCTTCAATCACGCCCCCGGGAACTGGAAAAACGGCAGGATTCGCAGCTCGGGCATGATGCTTGCCATCACGGTATACATCTATGGCTTCATTTTCATCAAAATAATTCACGTGAATTGCATAGGTATGCAACCCTCCATCATCTTCACGAAGCTTTATATAAAAAAGCGTACGATAAAAAACCTCATAAAAACGAAAGGGCTTCAACGCATGTCCATCCCCATCCTTCACTTTTTTCATTGCTCTTTGCCTGCGCTTGCTTTTAAAAAAACGCAACATCCTATCCTACCTCCGAATAGACCCTTTATAAATAATACGGAACAGACCGGAAAAAGTTTCTAATAATCTTATTATTATCTGTAAAGTTTTCTGGCTAAACAGAATGGATTACTTTTTTGTATGAAAAAGTGCTTGCTGGCTCATAACTAAGATAGGATGAGCGAGAGGGGGCGGACAATGGATTTCATCAATCAGATAGAAGACATAAAGCAGAAAAATAAAGATTTGCAAATGAAGTCCATCATGATAAATGGAATTTCTTATGATATTGTCGGTTTTGAAAGCTTAGTGGATTTTTCAGCAACGTGGGAAATAGTGGAGATGTTAATTCGTAATGAAGAAGAAAAATCATCAGAGACAGCAGGCTTTCATTCAAAAAATACATCATGGAAGAAAATAGAATTCAGCAAACAAATTCAAGCCTTGTATGAAGGGAAAGTAATCATTTGGAATCGTACTGAAGAAGTATCCTTAATCGTGGATCCAGTTTCACAGCCTCTTTACCGGAGTATCGAAGTCCCAGTTAATGAATCCATTATTTACGGAGCAAAGGATGCTTTTACGGAGAATAGTCACCAAAATATTGGATTATTGCGCAGTAAATATCAATCGAAGGATATTGAGGTCCTGACAACACAGCATGGAAAAAGAAACCGCCGCTTCTCTTTTCTAATTTTAAAAGGAACGACAGACGAGAAAATGGTCGAGATGGTGAAAAAGAAAATCGAGGATTATCCTAATGAAATTAAGCAGGTGAAGGATATTCATGTTGCATTTGGTTTCTCTAAATTTTCTCTGATCACCCGGATATCCTCTACAGAGCTTCCTGAAAATGCCATGGAGTACATAGAGCAGGGAAAAATTGTGTTCTTTATGGATGGTTATCCATTTGCATTGGTGCTGTTTAATACGGTTTTTGATGTATTTAAACAGCCGAGTGACAGCAATTATCTAAGTGTCTTTGTGTATTCTTTATATGTACTGCGGATTGTCGGAATTATGATTGCAATGCTGCTGCCGGGATTGTATGTGGCGCTTATTACGATAAATCCGGAAATGTTAAAAATTCAGCTGGCCCTGTCGATCACGGAAAGCCGTCAGTTTGTCCCATACTCGGCTTTTATAGAAATAATCATTATGCTGCTCTTAATTGAATTAATTACGGAAGCTGCGGTCCGGCTGCCTCTTTCTATTTCCAATACGATTGGCGTTGTAGGCGGTATTATTTTAGGGCAGGCGATTGTGGAGGCAAGCCTTGTAAGTGGTGTATTAATTATTATTATTGCTGCCACAACGATTGCTAATGGTATTATTATTAATTTCGAAAATGGGATTACGCTGCGCCTTATGAAGTACATTATTGTGATTTTCTCTGCCCTGTTTGGCATTCTTGGACATGTTATCGGACTGGTGGTTTTATGCTCATATATTGCCCGGATTACAAGCTTTGGAGTGCCGTATGTCCGATGGAAAAAGGAAGGGATTCAAAGTGAAAATCAATAATTTATTAATTATTCTTTTTTTCTTTATAACGAATGTAGGGGTGATGTTTCTTCTGTACCCGACGCTAATTCTAGATACGGTTGACAACGGTCATTGGCTGGTTGTTCTTTTGCATGGTTTTTCGCACATTATTATTCTTGGTGTTTTATTAGTTGGATTATCCAAATTAAAGGAGCCTAATATTTTACGGTACGTACCGAAAAATCGTTGGATTATTTCTGTTGCAATATTTGTTCCTTTGGCGCTATTTATCATTGGAACAGTAATTGTCTCTATCCGGACTTACGCAGAATTTACTACCGTATTATTTTTAAATCAAACACCTATTCTTTATGTGATGATTATATTCATTGCCACAGCAACTTATATTGGACTTGGTTCGATGGAGAGTATCTTTCGCACTACTTTTTTAATTGCAGCTGCATCCTCTTTTTTCATTTTAATTATTTTCATTCTTTCTTTCCTCAATGCCAGGTGGTATAACCTGTTTCCGATAAAGGTAGATCGCATCGACTTTTTGTTTGAAATGCCTTTTATTACTGGTTTCTTAATTTTAACGCCTACATTCTTATTTTTGGCTTTTTTACCAAAGGGAAAGAAAATGGATGTTAAAAGTATTTTCTGGTTTGCGTGGTTCATTATTCCGCTTATCTTTATTGCGGCCTATTCACCAATGCTGGTATTTGGATATGAAGCAGCACAGAATTTTACATTTCCATATATCGAAATGTTAGCGACAGTCGATATTCAGTGGTCTATTTTTGAAACATTAACCAGTCTGTTTGGGTTGAGCCTGCTTATTTATGCGACATTATTTTTAGGGATGCTACTGCATATTTTACGCATGCTATACCAAAGCGTATTCCAGACAGGCAGCCTGCATGCATCGATTGCACTGGTCGTTATGGTGATTGTCATTACGCTGACCGCTAATATGATATCTACGTGGGACGAAGTACAAAATCATATTGCATGGCTTATCCCGTTCCGCTTTTATTCGATTATTAGTCTGCTGATTTTCATCTTTTGGATAGGAAGAAGGGAAAAGCATGAAGCATAATTATTGGAAAAAGATCATTATTGCTCTTTTTATAGTTGTCTTTTTAAGCGGATGCTGGGATTCCAGAGATATTAATTACCGGTCGATGCCGATTTTAATGGGGGTTACAAAGGATGAAGAATTATTTCATGTATATATGATTATTCCAGTATCGGTCGTCTCGGAGCAAAGAAATCTGGCTAAAGTGGATGGGAAAGGAGCAACTATTGTTGATGCTATTGAGCAGCTGAAGAAAAAAATTGAAACAACGATTGATTTAGAACATATTGGCTATATTGTTTTTGATGAGGAATTAGGAAAACAAGGAATTGAAAAAATGGTGAAAACCTTTATGAGAATGCGTGATATGCCATCTACGCCATCTGTCGCCTTTGTGAAAGAGGATATGAATGATTACATTGAAATGATGATAAGCACTTTTGAAGAGGTTGGCGTGCCTATATTTGGGTTTCTGGAAAAACAAACAGGCTGGGAGATTTATAATCCTGAAGTCAGCCTCTGGGAAGTATACAGAGGAATTTATTCGTATACAACGGATATCGCCATCCCGATCATCAGCTCGAATCAGGATTTAGCGACGGGTTACTTTGGCGCAGCTGTTCTTAAAGAGGGAAAGATTATCGATACATTAAGCTCGATGGAAGTGATGCTGATGAACCTGCTGAATAATGAAAATGTGATTAAAACGTTTGTAAATATTAATGATACAACCAATGTAGAGCTGGTGGATCGAAGCGTGGAATATGATTACAGCTTTAAAGGAGAAGAAATCGATTTAACGATAAAAGTAGAATTTATCATGATTGTCTCGGAAGCAGATGATCATTTAACAGGCGAAGATATTCAAAAAAAGTTTGAAGAAAAAATGAAAAAAGATATGCTTCAGATGATAAAAAAACTGCAGGATAAACATGTAGATGTACTGGGAATCGGTAATAGGATGCGGAAAAATTACACCAATGCTGAACTAGAAAAATTTCTGGATGAAATATATCCGAATATAAATGTAGATGTAGAGGTAAACGCAGTCATAGAAAATAATGGTAAAATACGGAATTTAAATAATGATGATTTTGAAGACTGGGATCAGCAGAAGCAGGACTAGTATATGGAAAACCTGATTATTGCTTAATCTGCGGCTGCATATTTGAATTTTGAAAAGTGTCAGTTATCAACAAGTGATGACTGACATTTTTTAATAAAAGCATGTTTATGGATTCGATAGAGATGGAAATACGTTGTTTTATATAATTCTCATTGTTGTGGCGTATGCATTTATTTTGGATGATGGGCCTGCGTTTATAGTCGAATATTTTATTTGCTTTGGCGGCAATGGCGATGATACTTTTTATTTTATTTGATTGGAATCCTTTTCGGACTTTCTCATCAAACCGATTGTCTTCTTATTGCTATTCTTAGCAATGGATATTTATGGTTTGAGAGATAGGGCAAATAGGGAAAGGAAAATTTAAAACGTTTTGTTGCCTAATAGATATTTATTTTTTTCTAATGTTTGTTCACATCGATATATATAGCTGTTTAATCTTGGTTCTGTATGCTTGTTAATTTCTTTTAAGAGGATATTTAATAGTTGATACAAACTATCATATTCCGGTGTTTTATGAAAGGTTTTAATGAATAATTTTCTTAAGTTTTCATGAGCATGTTTATGCTGTCTTAAACTATATTTCAAATGGAGAACCCATAATTTTAATAGATGATGATATTTATCAGAAGGGACACTCCGCAATGTATGATGATGAGGATTAGCTATAACTTGTATATCAATATTCCAAAAAATTGGAGTATCCTTTGGGAAAAATGTGATAACATACGCTTCTGGTAAAAGGCTGGGGCTCCAATCGTAAAATAAAATATCGAAGGGATGGCTGATTAATTTTGGCAGTGCCTTGGCAAATTGCCCGTTGTCCGCTCCAGATACGTCGATGCCTATATCAATATCAGAATAGTCATCCCCTCTATCTGTCAGTAAACTTCCTCTAAAAAAAGCATCTTGAACATCAAGCTGTTTTTTTTAGAAAGTTATCCATTGATTAGCTAATTCGATTCTTTTATCTATCATGATAAACATCTCCTGCATGTGTTTATTAAAAATATAGATGACTGGAGACGGATAAGCAAATAAATAGATTAAACGATTATAAGGAGTGGTGTAAGGATGAGAACAAGAAGCGCTGTAGTGATTATCCAAGAGAATAAGGTTGCTCTGATTAAGAGAATCCGTGAAGAAGTTACCTATGATGTGTTTCCAGGGGAGGGGTAGAAGGTGGGGAGACTCCTGAGCAGGCTACGGTTCGGGAAGCATATGAAGAACTTGGTATTCATGTGAGGATTATAAAGCTTTTGGATACCACGTATTTTGGCGGTGAGCAATATTATTTCACAGCAGAGATAATAAGTGGTGCGTTCGCGACAGGAAGTGGAGAAGAGTATACAGATCCGGATAGGAACAGAGGGACTTACCAGCCAATATGGGTGGAGCTGGACGAGCTTTTTGATATGGATGTTCGACCGAGGGAAATTGCGGAAAAGATTGCAGATGAATGAGTTCATCTAACTTTGCTTGCAGGGATATTCTAATGAACTTTAAACAGTAATTCTTTGGAACATGTGATAAAATCGATATATATAATTCTTGGAGGGATAGCCATGTTTGGAAAGCTTTTTAAAAAGAAAGAGAATCAGGAGATTGAATTATTCGCTCCGGTTGATGGAGAGGTAATTCCTTTGGAAGAAGTACCTGACCCGGTATTTGCTGAAAAAATGATGGGCGACGGCATTGCGATTAAACCGTCTAATGGTAAAGTGGTATCACCTGTTGACGGGAATATTGTGCAAGCGTTCCCGACAAAGCATGCGGTAGGGATTAAAGCCAGCAATGGGGCAGAAATTTTAATTCATATTGGCTTAGAAACCGTTGCTTTGGATGGCGAAGGATTTACCATCCATGTCAAAGAAGGAGATAAAGTGAAAAAAGGCGATGCTCTTGTTGATGTCGACTTGGCAGTTGTAGGTGAAAAAGCGGTGAGTACGGTTACACCAATGCTTATTACAAATATGAGTGATATCGAAGCTTTACATAAACAGGATGTGAAGCAGGTCCGGGCAAGTGAAGATGTTGTGATTACGGTGAAATAAAAGGAGTTGACAAGCAAAAAGGCTTTGCTGAAAACGGAAGTAGATAAGGGAAAAGATTCATAAAAAAAAGTAGCAGTTTTCCACTTTGACGCGGGATGCTGCTGCTTTTCCTTTCTAAAATATTGTTAAATTAGATCATAGAGTAAATATATTACGACAATGGTTAATAATAAAAACACAATAAAATGCAGACCAAACGATTTCTTTTTCACTAAAACAACTAATCTTGTCAAAAAAGCGAGAGCCATAATGGATAGTAGTATTAGTGAAAAATATCCTTCCATAAAATTAGGAAATAAAAATAGGGATGCAAAACCAATTATTGCTAATAATATAGCAGCATAATCAAAAATACTTCTTTTTTTATTATCTTCCAAATTTAACAACACCTCTTTTGTGAAATTCCGAAAATTCAGTTGATATAAAAGAGATTACTTTATAACAGTATACATGAATCAACATAAAAAGGGGGAGAAATTAGCGGCTATGATACAACGGGAGTCAGACCAGATTTAATGGCAGATGCTCAGGATGCGCTCCGCTCGATGATAGATTATATTCCAAGAACATATTCACTGGAGAAGATAGGTGCGTATCTCCTTGCCAGTCATTGTGTAAACTTTAAAATACCCGAATTTATAGATGCTGGACAATATGGGGTGAGTGCGCTATTACCAGCTGAGTAAAAGGTTAAAAAACCATCAAGTCAAAATGATGGTTTTTTGTACTTATTATTTCGGATACTACGGGAATAAATCTGTCCGGCCGGTCATGTTAAGTTAAAAAAGCCTGCAGGAACATTTCAAATAATTACATAGGTGCACTGCGCAAACAGCATCAGATAACCGGATAATACTGCTCATAAACAGGATTAATAAAATATGGAGGCCTGGGTCCGATCTTCGGCAATTGGTACGTATGCTGATTTGCCGTATACAATACATTTACTTTTTCATTGGAATGGTTCACTAATAATAGTGTTACCTCAGGGTTGTAGTAATATTGCTGCATCATAAATTCCTCCCTCCCAGTTTCTTCTCCCTCTTACCTTATTCAACTTTCGCTGATATGGAACTTAAACATACATTTTTTCACTACCTCCGCCCAACTATCATAAAGTAATCTATCCATGAGATTTCAAGGAGGATGGTTATGACACAGGATAAATCAAATAAACCAGCAGACCAAGTCTATCCGATGTACCCAAACTATGGAAAAATAACGCAATATGAAGAGGTTGCAATGACTGTGCCGGAGCAGCGGCAATATCGTCAGCCAGGGCTGGAAAAATGGATGGTCCCCAGACCAATTATTGAAAATAAAAATCAAAAGGGCAGTAATAAGCTCGTTGGTAAGGTTGCATTGATTACAGGAGGAGACAGCGGGATGGGAGCAGCCACAGCTATTGCTTTTGCTAAAGAAGGTGCCGATGTAGCTGTTGCTTATCTGGATGAGCATGAGGATGCCAACCGGACGAAAAATCGCATTGAAGAGCTTGGGCAGCGCTGTTTATTGCTGCCAGGCGACTTAAGGAAAAAGCGGCAGTGCTGTTATATTGTAGAGAAAACGGTTGAAACGTTTGGCAAGCTGGATGTTCTCTGTAATCATGTCGGAATCCAATTTCAGCAATTAAGCTTGCTGGATATTACGGATGAACAATTTGATGATACCTTTAAAGTAAATGTATACTCCCATTTCTATACGACACGTGCAGCACTTCCCCATCTGAAGGCAGGCAGCTCGATTATCAATACGGCATCTGTAGTAGCATACGAAGGATACAAACAATTGATGGACTATACTGCCACAAAAGGAGCTATTGTCAGCTTTTCAAGAGCATTGGCAAATAATTTAGTGGATCAGGGAATCCGGGTAAATGCCATCGCTCCGGGACGTATATGGACACCGCTGATTCCATCCAGTTTCTCTGCAGATGAAGTGACATTGGCAGGAAACCCGATGCAGCGGCAAGGGCAGCCTTTTGAGGTAGCACCTACCTTTGTTTATCTGGCTTCAGATGATTCTCGTTTTGTTACGGGTCAGACACTGCATGTGAATGGTGGACAATGGACCACATCTTAGCAGGAAAGGCAGCGGATAAATATTTTTAAACATATTGCGGCATGGGATAAATGGCTATAAAGAAGAATAATCTCAAAAATGTTTTCATCTGGATATATCGTAGCTGGCGAAAATCGTAAATATTAACTCGAACATTTGTTGTGTTATCTGTTCCTATAAAAACATTAGCAGCCTGCTTCCTTTTTGCATATAGTATTAACGACTAATTTTAGGGAGGATTTTTCGTTGTCACAATACCTTCATTCAATCAAACAATGGTGTGAAGAAATTTTAAAAACGTATCAGGAGTCAAGGGAGCAGCTTAGAGGAAATATTGGTGCGGAAGCGCTGAAGGAGTGGGAGGATACATTAACACAATTTCAAAAGGAGCTTTCAAATAATCAAATTGCAGAGGAAGAGGACGCTTATAAACGCGCTAACGATTTATATACACAGTTAAACTCCTATCTGGAAGAGAGCGTGAACGAGGGGCGTACAGAAGGAAATCGTGCAAGAGTCGTTCCGATTGGCGGTCATACGCTTCCACCGCTTCCATACAGCTACGATGCTTTGGAACCTTATATCGAACGCAGGATTATGGAGCTGCATCATGATAAGCATCATCAAAGTTATGTAGACGGTTTAAATAAAGCGGAAATAGAAATGCAGCAGGCGCGTTGGGACAATAATTATGACCTGATTAAGCATTGGGAAAGGGAAGCAGCGTTTAATGGAGCGGGGCACTATTTGCACACGATATTTTGGAAGGTGATGAGCCCTGATGGTGGCGGTGAGCCTTCCGGGGATCTCATGAAAGAAATTGAGCAGTCCTTTGGCAGCTATGATCAGTTTAAAGCGCATTTTACGGAAGCAGCAAACCATGTGGAAGGTGGAGGCTGGGCTATTTTAGTATGGTCTCCGCGGGCAAGGCGTCTGGAAATTCTGCAGGCGGAGAAGCACCAAAACTTAAGTCAATGGGATGTTGTTCCGCTGCTTGTGTTGGACGTGTGGGAGCATGCCTACTATCTCCAATATGAAAATGAAAAGGCAGATTATATAGACAATTGGTGGAATATCGTTAATTGGACGGAAGTGGAGAATCGATATAATAAAGCAAGACAATTGAAATGGCAGCCTTTTTAAAATGTATGCAATAATATAATGGAGACATCATCATGTTGTTGTATATAAAATGGGGCTTCCGTATGCCAAAAATTCGTTCTATAAAGAATCTGAGCAATGCAACAAAAAAACGGAATGATGTCACCGGCTGGAAGAGCCAATATTTATTACAAAGAACGGTTATAGTGATATGGTTCTGATGAGTATGGAAACTTATGAAAAATCTCTGGTAAAATTGGAGTTATATGAAGAATGAGCTTAAGCAGAAAAGCAGATGCATGAAGAGGAACATTTTTCAGAAGCGGAACAAGTATTTGAAAAGTTGCAGAAAAAGTATGAAAGATAGTGATAAAGGCTAACACGTTATTCCCCTTGTGTTAGCCTTATTACAACTCTTTTCTATAGTCATTCTTCTGCTGTTCTATTCCTCCAAAGCCGCCTGAATATACCTATACAACGTACTATCCAGGCCATAATGCAAAGCTGGCTGGGGATTTTCCGCATAAAATTTTTCCGCACTTTCCATCAATTCCTTATTCCCGTCAGAAAAAGCAGCTATTAATTTCTGCCATTCCTTTGCTAAGTCCCGGACAGATTTATCCTGTGGAGGGACTCCTTTTTCATGCTTATCTTTTAATACCTCCAGCAGTTTTTTAAACTGCTTTTCTCCTTGTTTTAATACTTCATCACTTGTATTTAGATAGTGCTCTCTCATTGTCTCCAGCTGTTTGTTCGTAAAATAGTCAGAACGATCCAAACGAATTAATTCAAACAGAGAGGTAAGCTCCTGGAAAGAAATATTTTCCGTCCTAGCTGCTTCCTGTTTAGTACGTTCTAATTGATGCAGCAATGTTTGCTGAACAGCTATCTCCGAGTTAACCCGTCTGATTTGCTGATCCAGCGTATCCATTAAGTTATCTCTACCCGTATGGATAATCTCCTTTATTTCTTCCAAAGGCAGATGCATTCTTTTCAATACAAGAATTTGCAATAGCAGCTGCATATCCTCACTCGTATAGCGCCGATGTCCCGCCTCTGTATAAAGAGAAGGTGAAAATAAGCCGATTTGGTCATAATATCTCAGTGTACGGATGGAGAGTCCGGTAAGAGCGGCTAATTGTCCAGTTGTCCAATAATTTGGCATGTGCTCACCTCGATTGTAAAATGGTTTGTATTTCAGAAGGGCTGAAAACATAATCTCTTCCGCAAATGTGACACGTTGTATCAATAGAAGTGTTTGCCCCGACAGCTTTTTGCAGTTCTTCTGCAGGTAACGAATAAAGAAAACCATAAAACATTGCTTTCGAGCAATGGCAGGCAAATCGGATTGATTTCCGTTCCATGACTTTTGAATGATAAAAGCGCTCGTTTAATTCTTTTTCTATCTCTGCATCATTCATCCGAAGCAGCAGAGGAACAAGGTTTTCTGCTTCGAATTGTTTTTGGACAAGCTCTAATGCACCTTCTTTAGCCCCTGGCAGTGCTTGAGCATAAATGCCATAGCTTTTAATAAGACAGCCCTCACTGTTATATTCTATATTCGTTTGTATTATGGTATCTGTCTGCTCACTCTGTTTAAAATAATATGCAAAATCATCATCTATATTTTGATACGGCATATCTGTAATTCCTGTAAATTGATTCATGTCAAATCCTTTCATTAGCCGGATAGAAGCCTTTGTACCGATCAATTCCTGAAGAGATGCATTTGCATGCCGGTGCTGATATTCCTTTAAAAGTGCCTGATTGGCATAGCCGCGCACATTTCCTGCTGCATCTGTATCTGCATGAATTTTATATTTTTTGTTCGTCAATGTAATAACCGCGCTGATTCGTTGATTAGCCTTTAACGTTACAGAAAGAAGACTGATGACGGAAACAGCTTTAGCTAATGCTAAATAACAAGTCTCATCCTTTATTTTACTTACATTCATAATTTCCTGCAGCACTTTTGTGTTATCCGTAAAATACAAACGGACACTGTTATCTAATACGAGCGTTTTGATGATTTTATTCGTCATTTTATCTACTCCTTCTAATCACAGGATAAATCATGACGTGACGTAAGGTTCAAGTTTAAATTGGAAAAAGGAGTTTGAATAAAGTAAAGATCTGCCTTTTTACAATATAGATAGTTCGTTTTAAAATATACTTATAGGAATGGGCAGTGCAGGGTCAGCTTAATAAATTTTGCAGTGGAGATGATAAAAACAAATGAAGCCTATCAATTACTCTGTTTGGGAATCGGATACGCTTTATGCAGTGAAGGCATGGCTTCCGGAAAACACAGAGGCTGTTACTGTCGGCAGACTGGGGCAATTTCACTTTCCAAAAGGATATTATGTTTATGTAGGGAGTGCAAAACAGAATATTCGTGCGCGGGTGGACAGGCATATACAGATGGATAAAAAGAAGCGCTGGCATATAGACTATTTACGCCCTTACTTACAGATTCAGGCTGTGCAAACGTATCCAGGTGCGGAAGGAGAATGCGCTCTGTGTGAGAGGCTGATGCAGGAAAATGCAGGGACGATGCCGGTGAAAGGATTTGGATCATCGGATTGCAGGTGTTTTTCACATTTGTTTTATTCGAAAAAAGAGATTACATTAACTTAGAACATTAGAAAAAAGCTGATATAAGCAGTTATACACTTATATCAGCCTTCTTCTAGCGTTCTCTTCTGGCAAAATCAACGAACCTGAACTTATCAGGACGATGTCTGGATTCGGTATATTGAAATAATGTCGCATCATCTAAATAAACATAGTTTTTGATAACCACTATATTATAAAAACCTTCTAAATCCAGCAGCTCACGATCTTCGGCAGTTGGTTCCTCTACAATAATTTCTTTTTTGGCAAAGCTGATGATAAGGCCTAATTCATTTTCAAGGTAGTCGTAAATAGAAGCTTCAGCAATCTCCCTGGAAATATGCTGCACGGTTTTTGCTACTAAATAATCCTTGTCCAAAATCACGCGCTGTTCAGAGAAGGAGCGGGTCCGGATAATTTCCCAAACCTCCTGATTCTTCTTCAGCTTTAATTGCTGGCGGATAAAATCAGTAGCTGAGACTTTTGCACATTGATGTACTAATGTTATCGGCTTTTCTCCCATTTTATCAGCTAATTCTTTAAAACTGACCAGGCCGGATACCGGGAAATCAAATTTATTTCGCTCAATCACCGTGGATCCTTTGCCGCGGATTTTTTGGATATACCCATTTTGAGCAAGCAGATTTAATGCTTTCCGAATTGTCTCCCGTGATGTCTCGTACTGCTCAGCTAATTCATTTTCCGAGGGGAGAAATTCATTTGCTTGAAATGTTCCCTTTTCTATTTTTTGCACCATTTCCTGATAAATAATTAAATACTTATTTCGCATCGCCATTAACTCCATTTATTTCTTTAGATAATAAACAATAGATTCATACGGCCGCAGTGAAACCGTATCTGAAGCTAAAGATGGAGAATCTGCGTAATTAGACAATAGAATCCCGCTGTCCATAAATGCATGATGAATCGATTCAGGTAAATCCAGCTCTGCTTCTTTTGCGTAAAAATTGTTTACTACTAATAGTCTTGTATCTTCATTTTCTCTTATATACGCAAAAATTGCAAAGTCTTCCGGCATAATTAATTGATATGTTCCGTCTGTAATAACTTGATGCTCTTTTCTAAGCTGGATCAGCTTCTGATAATGATGAAAAATAGACGTTTTATCAGCGAGCGCAGCTTCTGCATTGATTTTCTGGTAATTATCAGGGAGACCAATCCAAGGGGTTCCTTCCGTAAATCCGGCATTGGCTGTGTTATTCCATTGCATCGGTGTCCGTGAATTATCCCGGGATTTTTCCTGGAGAATTTCAATAATTTCCTGATCAGACAGACCTTCAGCTTTTTTTATTTTGTACATATTGAGTGATTCTACATCCCGATATTGAGAAATATCATCAAAGCCGGGGTTTGTCATGCCTATTTCTTCTCCCTGGTAAATATAAGGCGTTCCCTGCATCATATGAATCGTTGTTGCCAGCATTTTTGCGGATTGCTTATGATAGGTTGTATCATCTCCGAAGCGGGATACAATCCGTGGCTGATCATGATTACACCAGAATAACGCATTCCAGCCGCCGCCTTCCTGCATGCCTGTTTGCCAATCAGATAACAGCTGCTTAAGATAGAGAAAATCGAATGGTGCTTTGGTCCATTTTTCACCATTAGGATAGTCCACCTTTAAATGATGAAAATTAAACGTCATATCCAGCTCTTCCCGCTCCGGATTCGAATACTTGATACAATCCTCCATAGAAGTGGAGGACATTTCCCCGACAGTGATGGTTTCACGTCCTTTAAATACTTTTTGATTCATTTCATGGAGAAATTCATGTATTCGTGGTCCATCTGTATAAAATTTCCGTCCATCTCCTGGTGGGATACTGCCGTCATCATTTGGAAAGCGCTGATCTTTGGAAATCAGATTGATGACATCCAAACGAAAACCATCTACGCCTTTATCCATCCAAAAGTGCATCATTTGATAAACATCGTTACGAACTTCTTCATTTTCCCAATTAAGGTCAGCCTGGGTAACATCAAAGAGATGCAAATAATAAGAGCCGGTTGTTTCGTCGTATTCCCAAGCGTTACCGCCAAATTTTGATTGCCAGTTTGTCGGTGGAGTGCCTGGCTCTCCATCTTTCCAGATATAATAGTTTCGATAAGGGTTATTTTTGGATTTCTTAGCTTCCTGGAACCATCTATGCTCGGTAGATGTGTGGTTTACCACAATGTCCATGATTACTTTTAAGCCAAGCTGGTGTGCTTTTTTCAGCATTGCTTCGAAGTCTTCCATCGTTCCATATTCCGGTTGAATGGCATAGTAATCCGCAATATCATAGCCATTATCCTTTTGTGGAGAAACGTAAATAGGGGTGAGCCAAATGACGTCGGCTCCCAGTTCTTTTATATAATCCAGTTTTTCTGTAATTCCATTAATATCTCCCATGCCATTTCCCGTCGTATCCTGAAAGCTTTTTGGATAAATTTGATAAACCACAGATTTTTGCCACCATTTTTCTTGCATAGTCAACCTCCTAAATGTTACTGCGTTTCCCTTATTTTTAATATGAATTAGATGAAAAAGGAGGGAATAACCCCCTCCTTATTTTTATTTACCTAAGCGTTTATACGCATCTACACCCATTTTTGTTTTGGATAGAACGATGGTTAAAATGAATGGGATGACGATAGCTGCCACCATAGCTACAGCAAACATCAGCATATGTGCCACTTGAATAGACAGGATTCCCGGTATTCCGCCAACGCCAATCGAGTTTGCCATAACACCGGAGCCGACAGAAATAACTGCTGCAACCGAGGATCCAGCCATCCCGGCAATGAATGGGAATAGATAACGCAGGTTGATCCCGAATAATGCGGGTTCGGTGACTCCTAAATAACAGGAAATCGCTGCTGGAACAGATACCTGCTGCTCCTTCTTATCCTTGCGATTCAGATAAATCATTGCGACAACGGCAGAGCCTTGTGCGATATTTGATAAAGCAATCATTGGCCAGAGATTTGTTCCGTGAAATTCACTCATTAATTGCAGGTCGATTGCATTTGTCATATGGTGCAAGCCTGTAATAACAAGCGGTGCGTAGGCAAATCCAAATAATGCAGCAAACAGCCAGCCAAAGGCAGAGGTTAATCCATCATAAACAACAGTTGAAATCCATGAACCAATTGTCCAGCCGATTGGACCTAGCACAACATGAGCAATGATAACTGCCGGCAGTAATGCAAAGAACGGTACAAAAATCATGGATACGACTTGTGGAATAATTTTACGAAGCCATATTTCTAAATAAGCTAATACAAAACCTGCTAAAATAGCCGGAATAACCTGCGCTTGGTAACCAATCATTTCAATTTGGAAAATACCGAAGTCCCAGACAGGTATTTCGGTTGCTTCTGCGACACCATAAGCATTTAAAAGCTGTGGCGATACGAGTGTAAGACCTAAAATAATTCCGAGTACTTGCGTTGTTCCCATCTTCCTGGAGATAGACCAGGTAATAGCAACAGGGAGAAAATGAAAGATCGCTTCAGCAATTAACCAGAGAAAATCATATAATCCTGTCCAAAATTGTGAGGATTCCACCAAGGTCATCGTTCCATTTTCCAGCATTTCAATTTCACCAATCACATTTCGGAAACCTAAAATCAGCCCCCCGACAACAAGTGCTGGAATAATTGGCGTAAAAATATCTGCCAAATGGGATACTAAGCGCTGTAAGAAATTCATATTTTGTTTTGCTGCTTCCTTGGCATCTTCCTTAGAAGTATCCCCAACACCAGCAATACGCGTAAATTCATTATAAAAGGAAGCGACTTCATTTCCGATAATAACCTGGAATTGTCCAGCCTGTGTGAAGGTTCCTTTTACAAGATCAATATCTTCTATGGCATTAACATCTGCTTTTTCCGGGTCATTTAAAACAAATCGCATTCTGGTAGCACAGTGTGTAACGACAGAGATGTTTTCACTTCCACCGACTTTTTCTAATAATTCTTTTGATGGAGCCGTATATTTACTCAATGTCTTTCCTCCTTTTTATATCTTGTATATACAAGTGTTAACGTTTTCAGTTTAACTTGTATATACAGGTTTGTCAATAAAAATTTGAAAGATATTTTGAAGGTGAGTGGTTATAATGGTGTGAATCTTGTATATTGGAAATGAGATGGTATGGAAGATGGGCAAAGAAAGAGAATGAAATTGGAACGGAGCTGAAATGATTATGCCATATAATGGTCCTGTGAGTATTCAAAGTTGATCCGACTGGGAGGCGGGATGAAATATGCGTATGGAAGAAGAATATCTAAAAATCGTACAGAAAAGGTTTCAAAGTGTCAAAGAGCTTGGCGATAAAACTATCAATCAATTAGCTGATAAACATATTCATTGGTGTTTGAATGAAGCATCTAACAGTATCGCTGTGATTATAAAGCATTTAAGCGGTAATATGATATCCAGATGGACAGATTTTTTAACATCAGATGGTGAGAAGCCGGCCAGAAATCGGGATCTGGAATTTGAGGATACGATAGGCTCTATCCAGGAATTAAGAGAAGTCTGGGAAGAAGGCTGGAGTGTGCTCTTTCAAGCATTACATGAATTGGAAGGAGAAGACCTTCTAAAGAATATTTTGATTCGGAGTGAAGGTCATCTGGTAATAGATGCGATTGAAAGGCAATTGGCGCATTACGCTTATCATATTGGACAGATTGTCTATATCGGTAAACAGATCAAAGGGGAGGATTGGGAAACACTTAGTATTCCTAAAGGAAAATCAGCAGCATATTTAGAGCAGATGGAGAGAAAATATAGATGAGAAAGCTTCATCATTAGACAGTTTCATATATAATGTAAGTCTAGCTGCGAAAAATATACCATCAGGAGGAAAGTCAATATGGAAGTATTTGCACCGTTTTTAGAAAAAATAGATGACCCAGAGCATCATGATAGAGCAGAAGAGGTACTGGAGTGGGTAGCTGAACAATTCCCGCACCTTGGAACAAAAATAGCATGGAATCAGCCAATGTTTACGGATCATGATACATTTATAATAGGATTTAGTGTGTCCAAGAAACATTTAGCTGTTGCACCAGAGCAGGCAGGGATTATCCGTTTTTCCGATGAAATTGTTAAAGCTGGATACGATCATACGAAGGAAATTATACGTATTCCATGGGATGCTCCAGTTGATTACAACCTGTTGAAACAACTTATAGCATATAATATAGCAGATAAAGTAGATTGTACTACTTTTTGGAGAAAATGAAAAAATCTCTTGGCAGGAGGATACCTGCTCAGAGATTTTTTCCGCTTGGCTATATATTTTGTTATCTGCGGGATGTAAATACCTGCAAAACCAATTGCTTGGTTTGGTGTTCCCAAAACACATCGTTCCTTTAGTTCTGCTCTTTATTCGCAATAAAAGTAATTAAAGAAGAATCGTCTCCTCTGCCATAACCAACTTCATAATCAATGTTGCTGAATCCAATATTTTTTAATAACAGCTCTAATTCCTGCAGTCTATACCAGTACAGGACAAAATGAGAGATTTCAGTTTTCTCTACAGCCCCTTTACGCAAAAGCTCATATTTATGAATATAGGAAACTTTTTGCTTCAGCCAATCTATTTCTTTACTTGTGTTTGTGAATAATATTCCGGAATCTTCTGTCAGGGGATAATTGCTTATAGCTATATCACCAGCATGAAAGTCCGTTGGCAGCAAGGTGTCAAAAATAAATTGTCCGCCTTCTTCCAGGTGATTATATAAAGTTTGAAGAAAAGTATTGATTTGATTTCTTGGAAGCAGGCAGAAACTGCCGGTTGGCATAATAATTGTATGATATTTCTTGTCTAAATCAAGCTGTGTCAGGTCTTGTCTGAATAAATTGGTATTTACCTGATGATTGCGCATATTGACTTTGCATTGTTCCAGCATGTCAGAGGAGATATCTACGCCGTCAATAGCAATTCCTTCTTTTAAAAATGGAATCAGCATTCTACCGGTGCCGACACCGGCTTCCAGTATGGAGCCATGACGATTTTTCAGCTTTTTATAATAATACGCAATGTCACCACCCAAGAGTATCCAACCGGCTTCGTAATTTCGTATAATTTTGTACTTAATTCTCCATATTCTTTGAACAAGTCTATCCCTCTATTCTATATAATATTCAAATCTGACAGTACACTATTTGTGAAGAGGTTGTGAATGATATATTTCCATTCTATACTAAAGTGAGAGAATAATCTAAAAATTAAAGGGGAGGTGGAATAATTTGCGGATATCAGTATGGAAGCTTCAACGTCCTTCATTAGGGATGATGCCGATGTCAGTGATTAGGAAAGAATACTTACTAATGGAAGATGGCGTTTGTCTCCTTACTCTTTAACTATAGGGAGGTGATTTATTTTGAAAACAGAAAGCAGGTGATACGTTACGGGGAAAAGTAAAGAATATACATATTATTCACAATGCAGGAAGCGGGAAAGCTTATCTGGTAAAGATATTATCTGATATGATCTCTATCTCGGCAGATGAACCGGATAACATATTTAGAAATACGAGCTTAAGAAGGAATTAAATCAGTTTTTAGGAAATATAAAGGAAAAAATGTTATACTAGCTATAGTTTTTCTTCTAAGGAGGAATCGAAATGAAAGCATTCTTTGACAATGCTTGCTCTAGACCGAGTATCTTTTTGGTCAAAGAGGTCTAGTAAAAGCGAATAAAAATAAATAATGAATGATCTCTTTAGGCCATTAAATTTGATTAAAAAGCCTATCATAATGGAGTGATTTCAAATGGAAAAACAACCAATTCAACCGTTCTTAACAGTAGCAAATTATCGTTTCATCGAGCAGCAGCTGGATAAAATTTTACAAGCATTAGCAACTACAAAGGATCAGAATGTGATTCATGCCGTACGTGGACTTGTAAGAAGTGATGTGATAGATTCCTTTTCATGGTCTGATGAAGAGGCGAAATTAGTTGATCCACTTATTGATATACAAGACAAGGCAGAGGGAGAAGCCTTTTTAGAACAGCTGGAAGCTTATATTATTCCTTTTCGTGCAGTAGAGGCAGGTAAATTGAAGAGCTTATTTAAAAAAGAAAAGAAATTAAAGCTCCCTAATCTGGAGAATATCGATTTCCGGCAGATTTCTTATTTAGCCTGGGATGATCCAGGGAAGCTGCGAAGATATATGGTTATTGAAGAAAATGGAAAAAATAAAGCACTAAAGGGGACTTTTACACATCCCGCCATCAAAGGCATTTGCACACTTTGTAACTGTCATTCAGATGTGGTTCGTTTTACTACCACTGTAAAAGGTGAAGCTTCAGGAACATTTGCCAATCACTATAATTATATCTGTGCAGACAGTCAACAGTGCAATCAGCATATAACAGATATGGAGAAAGTAAGAGCGTTCTTTGAGAGAGTCACTAAGTAAACACAATACAGTTTATCAAGAGGTTTGATAGAATTTAAATAGAGGGAATGCTTCACTTGATGCTAAATAGTTCTATTTGATTTGTTGAGTATATGTGACCGAGCTTAATTCCTTTTTGTATGAGATAAGGGTATCTTTATTGCAGTAATTGTGATAGAGATACCTGTTATGTCATTTTAAGTGTTAAATAATCCAGGGATTTTTAAAAGTTATTTTATTTATAAAAAATAGTGTATCATGATGATGAATAGAGCATACAATAAAAACGTCCGGCGGTGGCTCACCGAACGTCAGTGCAGTAGCCCTTCAAGGGGCAGCATCACAAAGAGTTTTTGATAACCACACCTTCATTGCTTGCTAGGCTTGAGAAGAGTGGTTATTTATTTTGATGAAAGTGCTGAGCAGCAGTATTTATGTAATATCCAAAGGAAGGAAAGTTTTACTGATCTTCTCTCTCATCATGCGCTCCCATGCTAAATCTCATATCAAATAATAATTCAATCAACGATCTATGATAAGGAATAAATAAACCTTCTGAAATCATATGGATGATATCTTCCTTTGACGCCCACTTTACTTGCCTCACTTCTTCGGTCGGCAATGAAAGGTTTGCGATATCTATATCCGCTTCAATCAGATAATAATCATCAAATCCATTTTCAAAGTTAATTGTTAGAGCAGGGCGCTTGTCCTGGAGTTGAAGTGTATAGTCTATTTCTTCTTTTATTTCTCTTTCCGCAGCTTGCCAGCTGGTCTCACCTGCTATGGCACTGCCTCCGGTACTGACATCCCACATACCCGGCCAGCCTTTCTTATCTGTCTGCCGCTGTTGAATCAGCATCTCTCCCAATGGATTAAATAGACATACGTGAATGACTAAGTGATAAGCACCCTGTTCAAATGTATCCCCGCGCTGCATTTGCCTGCCTGTCAGATTTCGTTCCTTATCGTAAATATCCCATATCTCCATATTTCCACTCCTTCCTACCTATTCTGTCTGTTTGACTAATGTATGAGCAGAAATAGAATCTGCTATTCTTTTAATAGACTTTAAAAAAAGCCTGCTGCACTTGTTTTTTTAGAATAACATAAAAAACACAATATAAATTATCGCAATCTCTAAAGGGGGAAGATATACGAAATGATAGAAAAAAACCTCTGTATTTTGGAATAAATACAGAGGGAGAAACAGGCTTAATCATTCTTCAATAGTGAATACATATGAATATCTACAAAATTTCCCTTCACCTTTTCGTACTGCCGCAGCGTTCCTTCAAAAGTAAATCTTAGTTTTTGCAGGACTTTCACCGAATTTATATTTGCAGGCTCTACTTTTGCTTCGATCCGGTTGATTCCTAAATTGATAAAAGCCTCATCAATTAATGCCTGAACGGACTCAGGAGCGTACCCATTTCCCCAATGGGCTTTCGCAATATCATAGCCAATCTCAACCCGGGCATTTTCTGCGTTGATAGCATTAAAGCCGCAGGAGCCGATAATCTCCTTTGAATGCAAATCAAACACACTGTACCGGATAGCCTGCTTTGTTTCCGCTAATTCATTAAGCAGGTCAATCATTTCCACTGCCTGTGATTCGCTTGTGAAAGCAGAGATATTCATGAATGCTGCAACAGCCGGATCTGACCAAATGTTAAATAATGCAGCGGCGTCAGATGTCTGTATTTTTCGTAAGACTAATCTTTTTGTAAATAATTCTTCTTTCAATACTCTTTCCTCCAATATTTTTAGAAATCTGTCTGGAAAGTATTGTTATCTGCGCATTATTCAGTCCCTTCATTATTCTCTGTGCAGGTTATTTTTTCTTTTTTGGTTTTTCATCTAAAATTGATTTTAATTCCTCAATATCCTCCTCGGATAAAGAATCTTCCTCCATAAACTGGACCAGCATCGATTTTACCGTACCGCCATAAATTCGTTTAATGAAAGATTCTGCTTCTGCACGCTGGCATTGATCCTGGGAATAAAGCGGATAAAATGTATAGATCCGCTGCTCTTTATTTACACCAGCAACGCCTTTTTGCACTAATCGGTCTAAAAGTGTGCGCACGGTTTTGGCTTTCCAATCTTTTTGTCCCTGCAGAGAGGTAATCACGTCATTTGCTGTTTGTGGTGATTTTTTCCACAACACGTTCATGACTTCCCATTCTGCTTCAGAAATGCTGGGTACTTTTTCTGTCATATATAATCACCCCGGTTTTTACTCCTCATAAATTTGTTTATCTTTTAGAATAGCTAAGGTTATTTCTGTTGCAATACTTCCAGAGGCATTATCCTCATCCTGTATATTGGTTGCAAAGAAATAGGTGTTTGTTTCTGTTTCAACAAACCCGATAAACCAGCCGTTGATATCCTTGCCATTCACATTACCTGTTCCCGTTTTTCCGTAGAGGGCAGTACCGTCCTGTCGGTTTATTTGTAATGCATTTTTAACAGCTTCAATATGGTCTTCCTGAAAGTCAAAGCTATTGTGATAGAAAGCCTGTAACAGTTCAACCTGTTCTACTGGTGAAATTTTTAAACTGGATTCGAGCCAGAATTGTTCAAGACCTCCAGAAGCATCCCGGTTTCCATAATGGATCTGATTTAGATAGGATTGAATGCTGTCCAGTCCCATTTCCTGATCGATCTGCTGGAAATACCAATTAACAGAACGATTTAAGGCTGTTCCCAGATTTTGATCTTCATTCCACTGGTCATAGGGCTGTTCGGTACCATCCCATTCAATGGTGTTTTGTACCGGTGTTATAACATTCTCCTCTAACCCGAATAAGGCACTATAAATTTTATAGGTAGAATCAGGAGAAACCCGTAATGTGCTCTGATCTTCATTGTAGATATGGTAAGCATCCCTCTGCATATCGTATAGAACAAAACTTCCATCATAATTTTGAAAATAGGCACTGAGATCCTCCTCGTATGTCTGATCAGGACGAAAAGACGTATAACGATTATTATCATTAGCCATCGCAGAAGCAAGCGGAATCTGCGTAGCTACAAACAAGCCGGCCAGCAGGAAGATACCAATGCTTTTAGCATGCAGTAATTTAGAGTCTGCTTGAAAGGAAGCAATTTCTATAATCCGTTTCTTGATTTGCTTTTTGGAGCCATTTAATTGATTCGCCAGCTTATTATACGGAGGGCTGGGCGATTTATCGATAAAATGAATGATGGTATTTCCGTATTTCTTATAGCTTTGGCCATCCAAAGCTGTTAATACAGCGTGATCACATGCAATCTCACGGTCCAGGCGCATTTCTTTGAATGCCATCCAAACCAGAGGATTGAACCAATAAATGATTTGGAAGAAAACCATTAAATAGTTGGTAGGGATATCCTTGTATTTGTAATGGTTTAATTCATGCAGAAGGATATGCTTGATATCATCCCTGGATAACCATTCTTCAAAATTGGCCGGCAGTACAACAAAGGTTTTACGCAGGCCGAATGTCAGAGGCGAACGTATTTTATCGGAAACACCCAATACTATATTTTTTGAGATATTTAGTTGAAGTTTAGACATTTGGAACAGATTAAGGATGTCTTTACTTTCCACGTGAGAAATGGACTTTTTAATGCTCCTTAAATTCAGCCATGCACGTATAGAAAGTCCCATGAACACGAGTGCCCCGGTGATCCATAATCCAGCGGTGATGCCATTTAACAGCTCTGTATTTGTCTGCGTAACTGTTACAGAAAAATCCTGCATCCAATTAGCATTTGTCCCCTCAGCTCCAGCTGCCTCATTATCGATGGAAGCAGAACTGCCCCCCATAGATGAGCTGCCTGTAAATGTATGGAATAGATTACCGGCTGGAAGAAAATGAGCAGGCACAAATGGGATGACTAAAGCAAAAAGCAATAAATACCATAGATTATATTGCCATTTGGCGGATAGCTGCTTTTGGAATACCTTTTTAATAAGAAAAATAAACCCGATGGTAATGGAAGAGATGATGAAGCCTGTAATAAGTGTTGTTACAAACATGCTTTTCGTCTCCATTCTTCAGTTGCGGCAATGGTATATAAACGATTTACCGAAATTAATTTAAAATTACACTTGTAATATATTAAATCTTACCACTGTAATGCACAATTATCAATCTGTCAGTTAAGAAATTGTAAAGGTTAAAAATAGGAATTGACAAACTTGGACTACGTGTGTAGTATTGTATTACGGTTGTAGTCAAAATAAATTTAGGAGGTTTTTAAATGATACATTTTCGAGATATTTATAATAAAAAAGGCTTCATCTTATTGTTGTCGATTATCATGATAGGATTAGCAGGCTGTTCTAATAAAGGAGAGAGCAGTGAAGAAAGTTCGGAAGCTCCAGAACAGGCTTCTCAAAGCGAAGAAGCTTTTAAAGCACTTGAAGAGGAATTTGATGCAAGGCTTGGTGTATATGCTATTGACACTGGGTCTGAGCAGACAGTTACCTATCGCTCAGATGAAAGATTTGCCTATGCTTCTACTTTTAAGGCTTTAGCAGCGGGAGCTATTTTACAAACAAAATCAATGGAGGAATTAGAGGAAGTCATTACGTATTCTGAAGAAGAGTTAGTAGCACATTCTCCTGTAACAGAGAAGCATGTCGATAGTGGAATGACATGGAAAGAAATTTGTGAGGCTGCTGTCCGCTACAGTGATAATACAGCAGCGAATCTTATGCTGGAAGAGCTCGGAGGACCAGATGGGATGGAAGAAATATTAAGAGAAAATGGGGATGAAACAATAGAAATGGATCGAATGGAAACAGAATTAAATGAAGCTGTTCCAGGAGATACCCGGGATACGAGCACCCCGCAGGCACTTGCTGAAAGTCTGCAAACTTATGTACTGAGTGACTTGCTGCCTGAAGATAAGCGGGAGGTGCTGATGGATTGGATAACAGGGAATAAAACTGGAGATACATTGATTCGCGCCGGCGTTCCGGAAGACTGGGAAGTAGGAGATAAGAGTGGAGCAGGCGGCTACGGTACGAGAAATGATATTGCTGTTGTCTGGCCGTCTGATAACGAAGCTCCAATTGTTATAGCTATCCTTTCCAGTCGGGATACAGCAGATGCAGATTATCATGATGTATTGATTGAAAGAGCCGCTGAACAAGTTATTGAACAACTGCAGAATAAAGAATAACAGGAAGGTGGAAGGATGAAAAGTTATCGAACGATTATCATGATTGTGCTGATGCTTTTGATAACAATGGGATGCTCTAAGAAAGAGGAACCTTCGGAAGTATTAAACGATTATCTTACCAACTGGGAAAATAGAGATTTTCACGCCATGTATGAGCAGCTTTCCGAAGAAGTGAAAAATAAAATAACAGAAGAAGCGTTTATTGAACGCTATGAAGCTATATATAATGGAATGGGAACTGAAAATTTACAGGTGACATCGAGTGTAGATTCAAAGGAGCAGTTAGAGCCGGATGGAGATCTTATTACTATTCCATATAGTGTAGAGATGGATACGATTGCCGGTTCGATTGAATACAGTCATCGTCTGACATTAGAACAGGATGATGAGGGAGCCTGGCTGATTAAATGGAATTCATCACAGATTTTTCCGCAGCTAAGCACAGGAGATAAAGTAAGAGTAAAAACATTAGAAGCTGAAAGAGGAGAGCTGAAGGATAAGAATGGAACCGGGCTTGCCGTTAATGAAGAAGCGAATGTTATTGGCGTCATACCAGGTATGCTGAAGGAAGACGCAAGCCATACCAAAGAAAAGCTGGCAGAACTATTGGGTATTTCTGTGGAAGAAATAGACAAAGCCCTGGATGCATCCTGGGTAACTCCGGAAGTATTCGTGCCGATAAAAACCTTGCCAATGGGAGAAGACAATATAGAAGCTTATGTAGAGCTTCCAGGCGTAAGCTCCCGGGTGGAAACAGTCCGAACCTATCCGCTGGGAGCTTCGGCCGCCCACTTAACAGGCTATGTTCGGGAAATATCTGCTGAACAGCTGGAGGAACTGGAAGGTTATGATGCCAGTGATGTAATTGGAAACGCAGGTCTGGAGAAGGTCTTTGAAAAGGAACTACGAGGAGAAAATGGGACCCATATTTATATAAGTACTGCAGATGGCGATGTAAAAGAAACGCTGGCAAAAAAAGAACCTGTCGATGGAGAAGATATACAATTAACCATCGATGCCGCCTTGCAGCAAAAAATATATGAGCAGTTCGAAGGAGATGCAGGAACCTCTGTTGCTTTAGATCCGCATACTGGAGATGTTTTATCCCTGGTCAGCTCACCTGCTTATAACCCTAATGCTTTTGTGCGAGGATTATCAGGAGAGCAATGGGAAAAATGGAGTGAAGATCCGGATGAGCCATTTTTAAATCGTTTTACCAGCCGCTATGCTCCAGGCTCCGTATTTAAAACGATAACAGCTTCGATAGGGTTGGAGACAGGTGTTACAAATCCGGAAAAGGTCAGACAGATTGATGGGCTGCATTGGACAAAGGATGATTCATGGGGAGACTATTATGTTACCCGTGTACATGATAAAGCAGACGTCAATCTGCGCGATGCCTTTGTTCATTCGGATAATATCTATTTTGCGCAGGAAGCACTGGAAATGGGGGCAGAATCCTTTTTAACAGAGGCAGTCGGCTTTGGGTTTGGTGAAGAGATTCCGTTTCCATTTACAATTCCAGCCTCTAATTTGACGAACAATGGAGAGATTGACAGTGAGGCACAGCTTGCTGATACAGCTTATGGACAAGGGCAGGTAATGATGAGTCCACTGCATCTTGCATTAACCTATACACCCTATCTCAACGAAGGAAATATGCTGTATCCATCTCTGATAGAAGAGAATGAACCTGAGGTGTGGAAGGAAAATCTTATTAGCAAGGAAACTGCGAATCTGGTAAAAGAGAATCTGATTCAGGTCGTCGAGAGCCCTGAGGGTACGGCGCATACTACTTATATACCTGATGCAGTCATCGGCGGAAAATCTGGAACAGCGGAAATTAAAGCAAGTAAAGAAGATGATAATGGAAATGAAAACGGCTGGTTTGTCGGTTTTGAGGAAGATGATTCTGAAATATTATTGGTGATGATGGTGGAAGATGTGAAGGACCGGGGTGGCAGCAGTTATGTGATTGCCAAGGCGAGAAATGTGTTTGAGTATGTGCAGTAGGGCAGCGAGTTGTTTTCTGTGAAATAGGTTGATGTACACAGTCTGAACGTGTACATCAACCTATTTAAAATTCATTCATCACTTGGGAATGTTACATCTTCTGTTATGTTCACATCCCATGACAGGATTGTTGTACTGTCTCTGACGTTGTTCTCCTTTATGGAGTTTAATAAGGTCATCAAGCCTTCATTTATGGGCAGTCTTTTTATTACATTATAAATTTTCTCTGGTGAAGAGAAAGGGTCATTAGGGCATTCAATCAGACCATCTGTTGTTAAAAAAATGCGGTTGATTCCTTTTCTAAGCTCTCTTATACCGCTGCTGTAACAGGGAACGGGCTGTTCAAATGTATTTACCTGTCCAATCCATTCATAAAACTGGCGCTGATTCATTTGATATTGACCAAGAAGAGCGAGCTCTGAATGAAATATACAGGCGAGGCAATCTCCGATGGAGAACCACCACACGTATTTATTTTTTCTTACAACAATCAAACAGGAAGATTCACCTTGCACTTTACGGCAATCGGAAAGAAACTGTTTTTCCTGAAAAATATTTAGTATAGTGTTCTCCAGTTGAGTATATGTTTGTTTATAAGGTAAAGCTAACAGGTCTTGTATTTCTTGCTTTCTTTTTGAAAGTTGTTTTAAAATTAAAGTGGCACTGTCTGCTGAGTTATGCGCATCTAAAATAACTGCAAACTCATAATCCCATTTTTTATTTGTCCAGACCAAACAACCATCTTCATTTTTATACTGTCCGGCTGCAGAGTTACCGCCAAAACGTCCTAAAAATATGTTGTCTGTAGTATGTATATTTATTTTGTCTACAAAATTTTCTTTGCTGCCGATCCAGATGAATTCATCAATGGTTTTATTCATAACAGTTGCCTCCTGGCAGTGTGTTATTGGTTAATTTATATAGATGTTTTATACTCTTAACCTATATAGTCCTATGCTGTTTGTCAACAATTCATAGATGTTTAATAAAAAAGTAAAAAGACTTGCGGGCAAACAAGTCTTTTAAGAAGTAATTATTTTGTGGCTGTTTCTATTCAGGTTAAGCAGGTGTTTTAGTATTTAAAGAGGATGTTCAAAAAGCCCAATAAAAGTGACACGGCGAATTTCTGCGTTGGCTTGCATTTCCGGTACTCACGTATCTAAAAGCATAGCGGAACTTCTGTTAAGTTCGTCCACGTCGTGTGGACAACACAGAAGTCACCACATCCTGTGGAAGCCTGTTCCTCAAAGCTGCGCCGCCTTGAACTTCTTGGTCCTTTTTATCGTACTTTTTGAACACACATTTAAATAATTTTACTCTATTCCCCACCCTCAAAAATATCCTTAACTTTGTCCTCATCCGAACTACCTTCATTATCATTTTCCTCTGTATCTTCTGATTCAGCTCCATCTTCATTGCCATTTTCTTCTTGATCGGGTTCCTGATTTTCCGGTTCTTCATTTTCATCACTCTGACACGCTCCGAGAATAAGCATCAATGAAACTCCTAAGGCTGCAAGGAAAGATTTTTTCAACCTCATGATGTATCACTCCCTCTAATGTATGCTCATACCCGATTTTAACAAAGAAAATCAGAAGAGTTCATTTTGTTAATAAATTGTAAAGTGATTCAGGCACAAGGTGTAATTTTCCATTTTGAAAAGCAGCCAAAGGCTTCCACATCGCTTTATGTGTTTTCCCGTCATCCTCTTGTATAACTAATACAGACTGATTATATAAGGACTTATCAATAAATTCCCCATCATAGACTTGAACAATTTCGTGACCTGTTTCTCCATCGAAAGTAAAAATGTTTTCAACTGTACCGAGAAATTGAAGGTTAGCAATATCTGCACTTAATTCTTCTTTTATTTCCCTCACCAGGGTATCTGAACTTTTTTCTCCAAATTCTATTCCTCCACCAATTGGTCTGTAAAAGAATTCTTCCTTCACAGGATCATAGCCTTCTGCAACAAGAATGGCATCATCCTTTCTAAATAGACAAATAGCGATTGGCCGTATGATGACTTTTCGCATTGAAAGTTGCCTCCTTTGTTTTTATAGATAGTTTTCAGGTTGATACAAGCGTTATTTCTTCGTGGATACAGACAATGAAACATGCTTACCTTATAGTAGGAATCATATATTGATACATTTGAGTAACTCAAGGCCGCTTATCCCAAGGCTCTAATGTCCCGATAACTTTTACTTCCCGGTCATAAGCAACAGCGTCAATAACCCCCTCGCTGATTTCTTGATTTGTCAGCCACCTGGAATATCCTTTTTCTAAAATAAATCCAAGCTGAATTTGCCTGTACTGACAGCCAGGATATTGTTTTATGGCCGCTTCCTTGATTTGGGATAAATCAGAACTGCTTCCCAGTACATGATAGAGTTTCCAAGAGACGCTTTCTTGTGCAATTTCATGAGCAATACTATCCAAGGCATTGTTTGAATTGGAATGAATCCATGCAACAACCAGATCAACTGGACCATTCTTCCGGATACAGGGTCTGATTTTATCTTTCAGCGCAATACTATCTTTGTAGTCAACCAATAGCGGCGTAATCGGGGCAGTGGAGTCAGCTTTGGCAGTTAACCTTTCCATTTTACCTTGATTGCGTGCAATAATGGAGACTTTGCCTGACCTGTCAGCAAGCCATAAGGAAGCTGCGGATAACATGCCAGTTCCGCCGATAACTAAGGTATGAGCAGGAAAGCTCTTCAATTTATTATTGATTATTTCCAGCCAAGGATGCTTTCCGTTAAATTGCTGACTTAACGCTTGATAAAGCCACTTTACTTCAGCCTCTTTTAAAACAGGAAGCATCCGCTCTAAATCATCATTGTCTTTCTCTCTGACAACAGAGCTTCCACCTTTATATAATAGTTGTATTTCCGGCTTTATATAGGGAATGCCATCATCTGTTACTGCCCCAATCTCGCTGACAGGCCGTTTAATCTGATTATTTCTTTTATAAACCCATTCATTATTCTCCGTATCTATAAGCATAATTTCAAATAGCCAGCTTGTTTCATGCTTCTTTCTTACCCAAAGACTGCCTGCTTGTATATTTAAATTCTCTGAATCTGTCAGCTTTGTCAAACAGCCTTTGTCGGCGAGGAATAATTCATAGCTTTCACCCAGGTGCTTTTTCAATACCGGTAAATCTGTTTTTCTGATAAGAATATCCATGTCGTCATGCTTTCTTGTCTGCTTCCCGTAATACAAATCCAGTGCCCAGCCGCCGGCAATCCACCATGAGATAGCGATATCCTTCATTAAGTGGTTTATTTCTTCGATAGATAAAGGGTTCCAAGGGTTATTCTGCAAAAAAATTCCTCCTTCTCTCGTATTTTTTCAAGCTTATTCCATTGTAAGGTTTTCATAGTTTATTGTAAAAGCGTTTGCATCATTTGGTGATATAGCATGAAAATTTTCTTGCTGTTTCATACTATTAGACATAATTCATACCATACTAATAATTTTTGATATCAGAATGAGGTGAAAAAAAAGGAAATCCTGATAGCTATAATGAATTTATTATGTATAAATATATGGAGAGAAGAGGCTTGTGGCAGTATCGATCCATTTCCTTTTTAAACCCTGCTCGTTATTTTGATTAGTGCATACGAAAACTGCAATCATCGAACATTGCAGTATCATAAAAGAATCATTTTCATCCCATTTAATCCAAAGCATTTAAAAATATTTCATTTTAACCGTATCGTTTTGATTGTTTTATGTGTCTATATAGTGTAAGTGAAAATTATTTGAACTGGAGGGAAACCGTATGAAGAAACAACTCGATCTGCAGGAAATGGAAAAAGCAGCATGGCCATTAAAGAAGGAATTTCTGCACATCATCGAAGAATATCGTTCAGATTTATGGAGATATTGCAGGTATCTTACCGGCTCCCCATGGGATGCTGAAGACCTGGTTCAAGAAACCTTAATGAAGGCCTTTGCATCATTGGGGCAAATTTGGCAGCCGTTAATTCCAAAGAATTACTTATTTCGCATTGCTACTAATACGTGGCTTAATCAACAACGGAAAAATAAATTTATTACGGACGAATTTATGGAGGAGATAGCTGAGGGAGAAACGTTGCCGGCAGCATTTGAAGTAACAGAAGCGATTGAAACACTTGTTCAGCATTTACCGTTAAGGCAAGTCGTTATCGTTTTACTGGTTGATGTTTTTCATTTTACGGCAAGAGAAACAGCTGAGATGATTATAACTTCTGAAGGAGCTGTAAAATCTGCATTGCACCGGGCTAGGGCTAAATTGAAAAAAATATCGACAGGAGAGGAAAATAAAATGGAATCCCGTTTATATTCCAAGGATTACTTAAAAGATAGTAATTCAAAAACCATTCATGCTTTTGTAGATGCATTTAATAGGAGAGACCCAGATGCAATGGCAGCTCTATTGGACGAACATGCTTATCATGATATTATTCATGTTGGTCAGGAATATGGCAGAGAAACGATTCGGAAGTATTCCATTACCGATGACTTTAAAGATCCGACAATTCATCAGCAGCATGCTGAATTTCGAATGCTGTGGGACCGTCCGGTTATGGCAGTCTTTATAAAACAGGATGCGGAGTTACAGTTGCATGACATTATATATTTGGAAACAGAGCAAGATAAAATTATATATTTTAGACATTATTACTTCTGTACAGATTTCTTGACCGCAGCTGCTAACGAGTTTAAGATGACCATTCAATCAGAGAGAGCATATAAGATGGATTAATATGCGAAAGAAATAAAAGATCTTCAGTTGGTGTGATGCTTGAATGACTGTTTGTGTACACCTTGGTAAGAAAATGGGAGCAGTTTATGTTTTTAAATTTTTTGTTTATGTGAATCATATATACTGTGCTTGCAACTGCTGCAATGGACAGGATAATGCTCTGAACGAAGAAAACCCGCTTCAACTGAGAATAATTATGTTATTATTCCAATAAGGGAGGCGTGGAAGATGTGGAAACAAGAAATCGTAAAAACAGCACGCGGAGATTTCGAAATTTTTCGTAAGGGAGAAGGAGACCCCTTATGCTCAACACATTTATATAGTGCATTCAATGAGCTTGGCGACTATTTTTCCAGTGAGTTTACCGATTATTTCTCAGTGGTGCTCGTCAATTTAAGAGAAGCAGGAAATTCCTGTAAAGCAAAGGAAGCGCACCAATTAAGCATGGCAGAATCGGTATATGATTTAGAAGCAATCCGGGAAGCTTTAGGTTACGGGAAATGGGCTTTTGCCGGGCATTCAACAGGAGGAATGCTGGGATTGAAATATGCGATTTTAGCGCAGGATTCCTTAACAAAAGTGATTGTTGGTGGAGCAGCTGCGTCCAAGCAGTACATGAAGCATCCCGGAAGTATTTACTGCAGGGAGTCGCCTTATAATAATCGTTTATTAGAGATTCTTGATATATTAAAAACCTCAACGGATAAAGCTGAGCGGCGTCAAGCAAATAAAGAATGGTTAGATATGTCCTTATACTATCCGGAGAAAAGAGAAGCATATTTCCAAAAGCCGAGTAGCGGGAAAACAATAGGAAGCCGGCTGGATTATTATTCATACACTGAATTACCGGAGTATGATATTACAGAAGCATTAACCGATGTAAAAATCCCTGTATTTGTATACTGTGGTGAGCATGATGCGCAGTGTCCATACGTGTTTTCAGAGGAAATAGCAAAGCAGTTAGCTAATTCCAGATTATACGCCTATTCTTATAGTAATCATTTTCCGTATATTGAGGAAAAGAAACAATTTAGTGAGATGGTCCGTGCTTTTGTAAAAGTAGAGGACGGAGAAGTATTAGCCGGAGACAAGACACATTCCCAAAAATAACTATTTCGCTTTAACGAGATGTTCTTGTTTATAGCTGTTTTATCAATAACATACTAATAGCATGCAAGAACATCTTCTCATTAATCTCTCATCCCCATTAATTCCTTCAGCTCTTCTTCATTCTGTATCAAATCTTTCAGCGTATACTCCTCCAGCACTTTAAAAAATTGAAATAATGCTTTGTTCAGAGCGTGCTTCAGGGAGCATCCCGGTGAAATTACGCAATGATTAGTGTCTTTATCAAAGCATTCGAGTAAATTAAAATCACTTTCCAGTGAGCGGATTAATAATCCAATATTTATATCAGAAGCAGGCTTGGCAAGGCGGAATCCACCATTTCTTCCCCTGACAGATATCAGTAATTCTCTTTTTGTTAAATCATGAATAACCTTTCTCAGGTGCTCTGGTGAGATGGAATATACAATGGAAGCTATGTTAGACAAATCAGTAATTATTTTGTTGAAAGGTTTTTTATGTACTTGTATTATAGAATGTATAAAAATAAATTTTGGTTGTAATGTTAATTATTGAAATAAAAATTTAATCCTGTTACCATGCATAGAAACAAGCGGGATACAATAATCTGGCATCAATAAATAGGGTTTGAGTTTATTCTTTTTTGAAAATGTATACATGGCAGAACAAGTTAGTACCGTAGCGTTTGACTTTGCTATTTTGGCAAATGAAACAATCCATCAGCATAAACAAACGTACCTAGCGCGACAGGTGCCAAGGAACCGGTTATCCTGGGCAGACAACTCCCCCTCCTTATGGAGATAATAAGAATTACCTATTATAATAAGAAGATCTATATAAAAAACTATTTTAGGGCAGGTTTCATAACATGAGAAATAATGATGGATTAATCAGAATCAAAGAAGCATTGAGTACCATAAAGCCAGCGGAAAGAAATGCTGCACATTATATATTGGAGCATCCAGAAGAAGCTGTGCGGCTGTCGATTAAAGAGCTCTCTGAAAGAAGCGGATCCAGTCAGGCTGCCATTATTCGTCTCTGCAAGAACATTGGTGTATCGGGATTTCAGGATTTAAAGCTGAGAGTTGCCGGGAACTTGCAAACAAGTGAGCTGAGTAACTATACCAATGCAGAAATCTCTTCAGGAGAAAAGGTCAGCTCTATCATGGATATTGTTTCTCGTAAAAACATACAATCCATTGAACAGACGCTGAAGATCATTGATTTATCGAGTATGGAGCAAGCCATTGAAGCATTGGATAAGGCAAATCGAATTGATTTTTATGGAGCAGCTGCATCACAGGTAATTGCACAGGATGCACAGCAGAAATTCCTGAGAATTAACAAGTATTGTACAGCATATGAGGATGCACATTTACAATTGACATCGTCTGTTACATTAACGGAAAAGGACGTTGCAGTTGGAATTTCTTATTCAGGAGAGACGAGGCACGTCAATAAGGCTATTGAAAATGCGAAAAAAAATAATGCGCTGGTTGTAGCTATTACAAAGTATGGGAAGAGTGCATTGGCGGAGCTGGCTGATATCTGTTTGCATGTATCTTCTGTTGAATCGGAGCTGGTTAGAAGTGCGGCGACAGCCTCCAGAATGGCTCAGCTCAATATTATTGATATCCTGTTTACTGGTGTTGCCTCCAGAAATTATGATACAACCTTGCATTATCTTAATAAGACACGGGAAGTGCTGCAAAATGAATTTCGAAATCCACATAAAGGGAGATAAGAAATGTATATTTTAGGAATGGATGGCGGGGGAACGAAAACAAAAGCGTTACTATTTCATAAAACAAAGGGGATCGTATGGGAAACAGAAGCAGCTGCTGCAAATCCTCATAGCACGAGTTATACACATTCCGTAAAAGTCGTCAGTCAGATAATAGACGAAGCATATGATGATATGCATTTACCTGCGGATACGGATTTATCCTTAGGGTTGGGGATAGCGGGCTTAGGCAGGAAGGCAGATCAGAAAATATGGCTGGAATGCTTTCGGAAAATTTCATCGCACGGGGATTCAGTTAATGAAATTATTGTTGAAAACGACGGAATAATTGCTCTTTATTCGGAAACATTCGGTGCTGATGGTATCGTATCCATCTGTGGAACTGGAGCTATCAGCCTCGGTATCCATCGATCGAAGACAGGTCGTGTTGGTGGATGGGGACATGTAATCGGCGGTGACCCGGGCAGTGGCTATGATTTAGGTTTGCAAGCCTTGATAGCTGTATTTAATGAATTAGATGGGCTGGGGCCAAAAACAGCGATGACAAACCTTATTTTGAGTGGAGAAGGGATTCATCGCATCGAAGAATTGATTCCTGTTGTTTATCAAAACTTTGAAAAGCTGCGTGTGGCTGCATTCGCAGCCTATGTTTTTCAGGCAGCTGATTTAAAAGATGCTATTGCAATAAATATTATTCAAGAAACAGCAGAAAAAATAGCGCATCGTGGCAATGTGTTATTTGAGCGGCTGTTTCAAACAACGGAAAAGCCTGTTTCTTTTGTATTGGCAGGGGGCGTTTTTCAGAATGACCTTATCGTGACACGAGTGATGAATGAATTGGCGGAAAATTCTAACTTGAATGTAATGCTATCGAAGAATCCTCCTGTAATCGGAAGTATTGTTCTCGTTTTAAAAAAACAGGGACACTTACCGGATGAAATCAAAAAAATGCTAGTAAATACAGGGAGAAGAGGTGAATAAATGAATGCTTATGAGCTGTATTTAGAGGGGCTGGTTACAAAAGATGAAATTCCTGCAGCTGTTTATCTCATCCAGCATCATCAACAACAGCAAACGTTAAGAAGTACAGGTTCGTTTTTAAATAATGAGGGAGAAAGAATTCCAGTTTCTACAGATACTTATTTTGACTTAGCTTCTTTAACCAAAATCATGTGTACCCTGCCAAGTATTTTATTTTTGCATGAACGAAAACAGCTGCATATAGGCGATGAAGTGACCAAATATATTCCCGGGTTCCCTCATAAGGGGATAAGCATTCGCCATTTCTTACAGCATACATCAGGTGTTTCAGCAGATTTATCCATGAAAAATCGATATCAGCAAAGAGACGTATGGAAGGAAATTTTAAACTGTAAAGCGGTTCATCCTCCTGACACCGAAGTATTATACAGCGATATCGGAATGATTGTTTTAGGAAAAGTAGTGGAAGCAATAACGAATCAAGGGCTGGATTCCTTCGCAAAAAGAGAGCTGTATCAGCCGTGGGGGATGGATGACACCGGTTTTCTCCCTGAACAAATAGAAAAGAATAAGATTGCAGCAACAGAGAAGGTTTGCGGAAAATACGTTCATGGTGAAGTGCATGATGAAAAAGCTTTTCATATGGGCGGAGTCAGCGGTTCTGCCGGCTTATTTTCTACAGCTGCAGATGTGGCAGCCTATGGCGATTATTGGCTGTATCCGGAAAAGCAATCCGTTTTGAGGTATGAAACAATGGCTTTAATAAAAGAAAATGTGATTCAAAATCGAGGCTTAGGATTTGAAGTATTATGCGATAAGGCAATTGGGACAAGCAGTGGCTCCACCTGGTCGATCGGCTCCTTTGGCCATACCGGATTCACAGGAACAAGCTTGTGGATTGATCCGAAAGAAGAAATAGTTGCCGTTCTGCTTACTAATATGGTTCATTATGGGCGGCAGCATCAGCTTCCTGAAATTAGAAGGAAGTTTCACACAATGGTTTATGAAGTGTTGACCAGTTAACAAACAATAAACTGCTCCAGGTACGAATGAAACGGTCATCATAAAAAAATCAGTTTTTTGATGATAAACAAAATGCTGATAATTGTTAACACGCCTATCATAAAAACGGAATACACCAAAAAGAACTATCAAAGTGATCAATCGGCTGCTAAAGATAATGTCAGCAGCTGATTGATTTCAGCACTTTAAAACCACTTTTTTAATTTGAAATAAATAATCAGTCCAATGCTGATAACCAGCATTACAATAAGCACCGCCATGTAACCATCATCCCATTGCAACTCCGGCATATGCCTAAAGTTCATGCCATAAATGCCGGTAATTAAAGACAGAGGCAAAAAAATAACCGATACTAACGTTAATACCTTCATAATATGATTTAAGCGGTATGAACTTAACGAGTCATAATTATCCCGGATATCACCGGTCATTTCCTGTGCAGATTTAATGATATTTATTTGTTTGATAATATGATCTTCAATATGATGAAGATAGAGTCTCTGTTTCTTTGTTTCTGTGAATGCCGTTTCTTCTTTTATGTGCTGAATCAGTTCCTGCATCGGCATAATGACACGTTTTATCTTAATCAGAACCGACCGGATTTGAAAGACGTCCTCCATTAGCTTGTTATCAGCTGTATCATTGACATGCCGGTCTTCAAAAGAAAATACATCATCCTCGATGTGATATACATATTCAAAATAGCTGTCCACAATAAAATCTAAAATGATCAAAGCGACATCTGCCGGTGTAACAGGCTGGGACGGATAACGCTTGTGAATAGCCTCTCTGATATTACCCAGTTTGTCTAAGTCATCCTGATGATAGGTTACGAGGATATTGTCTTTCATAAAGATGTTTATCGCCCTTGCACGATAGTCTTTTGCATTTACAAGATGACAAACTAAAAATAGATATCCTGGGTATTCTTTCAGCTTGGGCCGTGACACGGTTTTTATTGTATCCTCAATAGCCAGCGGATCGAAATGAAATCGGGAAGCGAGCAATTCGCTTTCCTCCGTACTGCTTTGTACAAAATCATACCATATAAAAAGGGCATCACCCGGAATTGCTGCATCACTTTCTACCTGCTTCCATTCTTTTGAAGCAGTTTGATAATGTATGGAGATTGGCATAATGAAACTCCTTATTTTAAGGATATAGAAAAGGCTGATATAGCCTGTAGAAACTTATATTATTAAGTATATAATAAAAGATAATTATATTGGAAGAGGATAAATGATTAATGTTAAAGTCGTATGCAAGGAAGTTTTCTAAGATTTTGCAATCGATGAAGGTAAGTAGGGAATGAGATTAGAATGGTTTGTTGATGGCAGATAGCGGCCAATTCTCAAACATCCAGGAAACTGCTATAATAATGACAGCGTTTTCGAATGGGTGGAACGGAAAGGGGCATGACGATGTTTGAGTTATTAATTACGTTGGTAGAGCGGGTTGGAATTATTGTAACTATCGCATTTGTTTTGACAAGGTTCCGCTTCTTCCGGAAAATGTTCTATCAGGATCAGCTGAATCGTCAGCAAAATCTTACTGCTATTATGTTTTTCGCCTTTTTTGGGATTGTCGGAACGTATACCGGACTGAATGTAAACACAGACAGTCTGCAATTTAACCGCTGGGCAACGGACTTAATGACGGAAGAAGCCATTGCTAATTCAAGAGTGATCGGTATTGTTATCGCTGGTCTGCTCGGTGGTCCTAAGGTAGGGATTGGAGCTGCAGTGATTGCGGGGGCGCATCGTTTTACACTAGGAGGATTTACAGCAATTGCTTGTGGTGTCGCGACCATGATTGCCGGGGTGATCGCCAGCTTATTTTACAAGAAAAATAAGCGGATTAAGCTGCGGACAGCTTTTTTTGTCGGAGCCATTGCGGAGGCTGTCCAAATGCTTGTCATCCTGGCTTTAGCCCGTCCGGTAGAGCAGGCGTGGGCTCTGGTCAATTTAATTGGTATACCGATGATTTTAGCCAATGGAATCGGAGCTGTACTGGTGCTGTTAATTATGAAGAGTGTGTTGAGGGAAGAAGAGAAGGCTGGTGCTGAGCAGGCTCAAAAAACATTGAAAATCGCTGACCAGACACTGGCTCATCTGCGGAATGGGCTTCATATAGGAGGAGCAGAGGCAGTTTGCCGGATTATTCATAAAGAGCTGAACACAAGCGCTGTCTCGATAACTAATAAGACGGCCATTCTTGCCCATATCGGACTTGGACATGATCATCATCATCGGGAAAATCCAATTCAGACAAAAATTACATCGGAGACAATAGAAAGTGGCAAAATCCAAATGGCGACATCAGAATCTATCCATTGTACGAATGAGGATTGTCCATTGGAGGCTGTTATGATTGCTCCTCTGAAAGAACGGGGAGAAATCATTGGTACGTTAAAGTTTTATTTTCAATCCGAAAATGATTTAACCAATGTCAATATGGAGCTGATTACCGGATTGAGCTCTATGATTAGTCATCAGCTGGAAATCGGTCAGGCGGAGAGGGTATATCATTTGGCAAAAGAAGCAGAAATTAAAGCACTTCAAGCACAGATTCATCCACATTTTTTATTTAATACGTTAAATACTATTGTATCGCTTGTTCGTCTTCATCCGGTAAAAGCGAGAAAAATGCTGATTTCCCTGTCGCATTTTATTAGGCAGAATTTATCCGCCACAACGCAAAAAATAACGACTTTAGAACAGGAATTGAAACAGGTTCAAGCCTATCTATCGTTATATGAGGAACGATTTAAAGATAGGCTGACGGTCAGATATGAGATTGATGAGGAAGTCTTATCAGAGATGATCCCTCCTTTGACGTTGCAGCCGATTGTGGAGAATGCGATGATGCATGGATTTAAAGACAAGGATAGTGACTGTGTTTTAGAGGTAATCATTAAAAAACAGCAAAATGGTGTTTATATCGGAGTAAAGGATAATGGAAAGGGAATCGAGAAGAAAATAGTCGATCAAATTCGCCGAACACCGATTGATTCGGGATCAGGAAGTGGATTAGCGCTGTACAATGTCAATCGCCGGTTAAATATTCTCTTCGGTGAAGAGGCTCTGCTTCAGGTTGAAACAAATAAAGGTAAAGGAACAAATATCTATTTTGTCTTATCGGATAAGGAGGAAGAAGAACAATGGATCAGTTGATGCACGTGCTTATTGTTGATGATGAGCCATACAATCGGGAAGAATTGAAGCATTTATTATGTTCTTTTTCAAAGGTGCAATCCATTAAAGAAGCGGAATCCGGAGAAGAAGCAATAATGAAAACGATACAGCATCATCCAGATGTTATTTTCTTGGATGTAGAAATGCCTAAGGTTAGCGGAATGGAAGTGGCAAAAGCTATTCAGGAATTAAAAAAGCCGCCACTTGTTGTCTTTGCAACAGCATATCCGCAATTTGCTGTGGAAGCCTTTCGATATGATGCGGTAGATTATTTATTAAAGCCGTATGATGAAGAGCAGCTTGAAGAAACGATGCAGCGGCTGGAAAAAAAGCTGGGTATCGCAGAACAGGAAAATCAGGGGAAAACACTTGGAAAGCTGGCTGTAGAGGTGGAGGGAGATATTCATTATTTAGAGCTTCAGGATATTTTATATATGTCACGAATAGAGAAGCGTACAAAATTGGTTACAAAGCAAGGTGAATTTGATACGAAAATGCCACTGAAGGAGCTGGAAAACCGTTTATTGACGTATGGATTTTTCCGGATTCATAAGAGTTTCCTGGTTAACCTGGAGCATATTCAGCGATTAACACCCTGGTTTAATGGAGCATATCACCTGCAGCTGGAGGGAAGTAAAGATACATTATCTGTCAGCAGAAATTATGTAAAAGCATTACGTACAAAATTAGAAATTTAACATCTTCCTTTAAAATGCATCTTAATTACTTAAAAGAGCATCATAACTCGTAAAAATAACCTTTTGTTCCGGATTCCCCCTCTTTCGGTCTTGTATATTTTATACTTTATGAAAACGCGTTCATAAAAGAGTTTGTAAAAGGGGGAGAAAATTTGTATACATTTCTGGCGGGGGTTATTTTATTAATTATTGGATATTTTACGTATGGGAAATTTATTGAGAAAATGTTTGGGGTAAAGGAAGATCGTCCTACCCCAGCTTATGTGAATGGAGATGGTGTAGACTATATTCCAATGAGCACACCAAAAAACTCATTGATTCAGCTTTTGAATATTGCAGGTACTGGGCCGGTATTTGGTCCGATTATGGGGGCATTATATGGTCCGGCAGCATTTATCTGGATCGTTGTAGGTTGTATTTTTGCAGGGGCAGTGCATGATTATTTAACAGGGATGATTTCCATTCGCAACCGGGGAGCGCATTTGCCGGAGCTTGCGAGTAAGTTTTTAGGGAAGGTTATGAAGCATGTTGTAAACGGATTTGCAGTATTACTCTTATTATTAGTTGGAACTGTATTTGTTTCTACTCCGGCAAGCCTGCTTCATTTATTGTCAGATGGACGCGTAGCTTTATGGATTTTTATTGCATTTATTTTTGCTTATTATATTTTAGCTACACTACTTCCTGTCGATAAAATTATCGGCAGACTGTACCCGTATTTTGGCGCTTTACTTTTAATCAGCGCGCTTGGTGTGGGAATCGGTTTAGTTGTGACAGGAGCTCCGATTCCAGAGCTTTCCTTCCAAAACTTTCATCCGGAGGGAGCAGCTATTTTACCTTTATTATTCTTTACTATTTCCTGCGGTGCTTTATCCGGCTTTCATGCCACGCAAACACCAATTATCTCACGTACGACAAGAAGAGAAAAAGAAGGGCGCAAAATTTTCTATGGCATGATGATTGCAGAAGGGATTATTGCGATGATCTGGGCCGCAGCTGCCATGAGTATGTTTAACGGCTATAATGGATTAAATGAAATTTTAGCAGCAGGCGGACCTGGAGCTATTGTCAGCGAGGCATCGACAACATTGCTGGGAGCAATCGGCGGAACCCTTGCTGTGCTAGGTGTTATTGTACTTCCTATTACATCAGGAGATACTGCTTTCCGAAGTGCACGTATGATTATTGCAGATTATTTAAAGATTGCTCAAAAAAAGTTCTCCAGCCGTTTGTGGATCGCACTTCCGCTATTTACGGTATCTGTTGTTTTAACGCAAATTGATTTTAACTTATTATGGCGTTATTTTAACTGGGCAAACCAGTCAACAGCGGTTATCGCTTTGTTTGTTGCTTCCATGTATTTGTATATTGCCCGAAAGAATTACTTTGTAGCACTGGTTCCGGGAACGTTTATGCTAATCATGGTAATTACGTATATCCTGTCACAGCCAATCGGATTTAATTTGCCGATGAATATTTCCTGGGGCGGCGGATTTATTGGTGCAGCTATTCTGGTAGTACTTTTCTTTAAGGCAGCTCAAAAAGCGAGGGCAAATAATATTCCGCTTGAAGTGGATGTTTCGGATTGGAAGCAAGCATCTTAACAACCAGATGGCGGATCAAAAAACCTGCTGTTGTCAGTATTGGAACAGCAGGTTTTTTGCGTGATTCAGTATGTCTATTCCTTTCTTAGAATAGGAATAATAAGTAATTAATATTTTTTGGGTTATCGCAGCTGTTCTTTTTTTATAAGATGATGTTTGATTAGTAATTAATACTATGAAAAATATCTCTTAAAATTAAAAAGAATACTTATATTTTTTATTAAAATTATGTTATATTTAGAGTAGGGAAAATTTCTTGAGAAGGAGAGAGGATTTTGGATTTAGGGCAAAAGCTTAAATTCTTACGAAATAACCAGAATGCTAATCAGCATGAGATTGTTGAGGGTATTTGTTCTGTATCCTACTACAGCAAGATTGAAAATGGAAATGTCGTTCCTAATGAAGAGATTCTACATTTGCTGGCGGAAAGATTTGGCGTAACAGTTGAAGAATTAACCCAAACGAATGAAGTTGTGAATGATCAGGTTATTCGAGAAGCGGAGAATATTTATAATCTAATTAAAGAAGATCAAACGGCAGCGAAAGAAGCCTATCAAGCATTTTTGAAGGAATTTGAAAATTCAACAGATCCAGGTATGAAGCTGATAATCAGTTTAATTGAATTACGATTTGCGTTAGGTTTTTCAACATTGGAAGAAGCAGAAGAAAAGTTCCAAGAGGCGGAATCTTTGCAAGATTTTAATAGCTTAAAAATTATGCCTTTATATAATAGAGTATGTGGTTTATACTATTATGCAACTGGTAATTATGATGCAGCATTAGAGTTATATCTGGGACTGGCAAACTCTTTGAATTACCCATATAAAGCAGATATTCATTATGAACTGTCCCTGGTCTATAGCCGGAAAGATAACATGTATAAGTCCATTCAACATTTAGAAAAAGCATTGAATGCGTATTTACAAGAAATGAACTTTAAACAATGTACAGTTTGTTATTTTTTGTTGGGGATTAATTACTTTAAGATGAAAAATTATGATGAGGCAATTGACTATTATTATCGTATAGAGAAAGTTATCAAAGATGATAAAGACCTACTTCGGAAAGTTTATAATAATATAGGACTTGCTTTTGAAAAAAAGCAAGAGCTTGAGAAAGCGATTCATTATTATCAACAAAGCCTCTTTATCGAAGGGAAACATAATGTGAAAACAATGTATGCATTAGCTGAATTATATTTGAGAATGGAAAATAAAGAAAAAACAGCATATTATATTGCAAAAGGAGAAATAGAGGCTAAAAAGTTTAATCTCAAGGAATACATAATTAAATTTCATGTACTTCTATTAAGGTTAAGAGAAGAGGACGTTCAAGAGTATTTAGAAAAAGTAGCTATTCCATTTTTTAAAGAAAAAAATGATACGGATGCCCTGATTAAATATCATGTAATATTATCCGATTATTATTCTAAAAATAAGCAATACAAACAAGCTTATTTTAAGATAAAAAATGCTCTGGATATGAAAGGAGGGGTTTGATGAAGAGGTTATTAATTGCTGTATTGGTAGTGTTCTCCTTTTTCAGCGTAGCGATGACTGTAAGTGCAGATGAGATTCAATATCCTGATTCAACGCATAGTCTTGATCCTAAAGACTCTTAAGAGGCATGCAGTCTTCTATACGAATGATGAAAAAAGCTATCTTGTGCCAGCTGGTTGGTATATGATAGCTTTTTTGCACGTTAGGAAAAGGATAACATGTGTACTGAAAAGACAGATAAGGATATAGATTTAGCATAGAATAGTCGGAAATAAAGATGTTTTTCCTTAAGCTTCATAACTACATTTAAAATATTTTAGATTGAAACTTTATATTTTGTATTGTATTATAAATATAAGCGCTTTCATTAGATCGATCTAAAATGATAGTATAATTAATCTGTAAGGTGTGTAGAATTTTTTCAATATAAATATATGTAAAATTAAACTAGCCTATAGAGGGGATTTTATTCTAAAATTAGATCGATCCAATTTTAATGATTATCGGTGAAAGATGTTTTTAAATTATTGGGGATTGTATCAGATCATCTAATTAATTGAGGGGGTATGGAAGTGGAACAACAATTTTCATTGGCTTACTTAACGGTGATAAATACTCCACCACCAGAAATGACTTATATGGCTGCAAGGGCAGGCTATGACTTTGTCAGTCTTCGGCCAATAAATATGGGATTGGCAGGAGAATCTAATTTTTCACTAGCAACAAACAAAACATTGCTGCGTGATACAAAAAAAGCTTTACAGGATACAGGACTGGGACTGCTGGATATTGAACTTGCACGTATTGCGGATGGTGTGAACCCAATGCAATATGAAGCGGAATTTGAAGCAGCTGCTGAGCTGGGTGCGCGCCATGTGCTAAGCAGTATTTGGTCAGATGATCGTTCTTATTACATCGAGCAGTTTGCCAAGCTGTGTGATTTGGCAGATCAATATGGATTAACTGTTGAGTTGGAATTTGTTCCTATTGCAAGCGTCACCAATTTGGCTGGGGTACTGGATATATTGCATACAGTTAACAAAGATAACGCTGGTCTAATGATTGATATTCATCATTTTCATCGTTCACATGATACCGTGGCAGATCTTCGTAAGGTTCCTGAGGAGCTGTTCCGCTTTGTACATCTCTGTGACGCACCGGGAGAAATACCTGCTGAGCACAAGGAGCTGGTCCGGATTATTCGTGAAGGCCGTTCTTATGTAGGGGAAGGCGGGATAGATGTTGCAAGTATTGTCAACAGTATTCCACAAGTACCATATTCGATTGAGCTGCCGAATAAACAGCAATCAGACTTATTGGGATATGAGGAGTTTGCACGCCGCTGTTTAGTAAAGGCGAAAGAATATTTTAAGAAATATCCACGCCAGCATAAACAATTAGAATACTAAAGGATAAATGTTCCAATTATTCAAAAAATAATAAGAGTTGGAGTGAAATATAATGACAACGACATATTTCAAGGATAAAAAGATACCGTATATATGCACCCCTTTAACAGGAAAAACAAAAGAAGAACTGCTGAGTCAGCTTGAAAGTATCATTCCACAATCACCGGATTTAATTGAATGGCGCGCTGATTTCTTTGCAAATCTAGGCGATGTGGAAGAAACTCTAGATATAGTAGGGGAGATAAAAAAGAAAACAGAAATCCCCCTTCTTTTTACGATCCGTTCCGTGCATGAAGGGGGAGAACGTATTTCACTGACGGAGGAGGAGAAAGTTCGTCTAATCAAAGAGGTTTGCAGAAGAACAGAAGCAGAATTTGTTGATTATGAGACGTCTAATGAAGAGAATTATGTAAAAGAGATACGCAAAGCTTCTAAAGAGAATCATAAACAGCTTATTTTATCGTATCATAATTTTAGCAAAACACCGGAAAATGAGGAAATAAAGGAGCGGGCAAAGAAAGCAGAAGAGCTTGGTGCAGATATTGTAAAGTTTGCTGTGATGCCGGAAGTACAGGCAGATGTATTACGTTTATTAGAGGTAACAAAAGATATGGATGAGCTGCTGGATGTACCTGTAGTGTCCATGTCAATGGGAGATGTTGGCGGATTAAGCAGAGTGATTGGCTGGGCTTATGGTTCAATCATTACATTTGGTGTCGGAGTAGAGCTCTCTGCGCCTGGACAAATACCTGTGAAGAAATTGCGGGAAACAATTAAATTAATGCAGGAATTAGTACCGAAATGGGGATAGACGTACATTCTTCATCCCATGCACTTGAAAAATGAAAAGATGTTTAGCTGGTTTTGCTAGACATCTTTTCGTCTTAAAAGGAATTCCGTTTAATCAACTCGGGTTCAATAATAATCCGCTGCCTTGCCTCGTTTGGGTGATTGATTCGTTTATGCAGCAGATTTGCTGCGGTCGTTCCGGTTTTTTTTGCAAAAGAGGAAACAGTCGTAAGCGGCGGATAAGAGATTTCAGCTTCCGGAATATTGTCGAAGCCGACAATGTCTACATCCTTACCGGGGGTGAAGCCCATTTTGCGAAGCCCGATAATTACGCCAAAGGCAATTAAATCACTGAAACAGAAAATGGCTTTTGGCGGATTATCTTGCTGCATCAGCCTTTGAATAGCTTCTACTCCACCTTCTCTGGTAGGGGCGCTATCCAGTATGAGAGAATCATCAACAGGTAATCCTGCTTCCTCATGTGCAGTACGGTATCCTTCCATTCGTTCTATCCAAGTTGTTGAGTTGGAAATCCCGCCGATAAAGGCGATTCGCTGATGCCCCTTTTCGATTAAATGGTTTACGGCCAGATAAGCTCCAGCCTGGTAGTTCAAACCGACAAAATCACAGGTCAGATCCGTTAATTCACGAATCCCTACAACAACTGGAATATCCAGTTTTTTTAGACGCTCTACGGTTTCGGTTGAACTCGTAGAAACAGGGCATAGTAAAATCCCGCCAACCCGATTTTCCAGCATTGTTGAAATAAGCCGATCCTGGTTTTTTAAGGAGTCGAATGTTGTTCCCAGTAAGACAGTATAACCGTATTTTTCTAATTCACGATGGACGCCAAGTAAAAACTGGGAAAAAAAAGTGTTGCCAACATCGGTAATGATTGTTCCGATAGTGGAAGAGCTCTGTGAGCGCAGATTTGCAGCTACACGATCATAAACATAGCCTAGTTCATCCATGCTTTTTAAAACTTTTTCTCTTGTCTTCGCTGCTACTTTTGGACTGTTGCGAACGATTAATGATGCTGTCGCCCGGGAAACACCAGCATGCTTTGCAACATCTTGTAAAGTTATACGACGTGATGGTTTTAGTGTCATAAGTGTTCCCTCCAATCTTGTCAAAGAACGCTCTTTTATTCTGTGATATAGAGCATGATTGTGAATTATCTAGCAATCTGAGCGCTGAAAACGAGAAGATCTTCCGTTCACTCTGTACTTTTAAGTCTATCATTTATTATAAGGTTTTTTGATCCGACAAACAATGAAACGTGATGAAAATCATTTTTCACATTTTAAAAAAGAAGCGATGAAATCACATGCAGTGCATAAGCAAAAAGAATAGCAGCTCCGATCAGAAATAAAGAAAAAGGAAGATTCCATAGACTGAGCTTGTACGAGTTTTGATTCATTTCACTGGATAAAATAGAAAGGGACACATTAAATGGACTGTACATAACGGTGCTTAAGCTGCAGGTTATTAAAACAAATGTTAAAGGAATCCCTGTAATATCCGGCAATATCGGTCGCAGAATTTCTCCCAGCAATACAATCGAAACAAGCGGATGAAAACCAATAAATGAAGTAATCAAAAAATAAATCCCAATAAAACTAAATACGATAAAGATCTGTTCAGAAAATGGTCTGTAAACCTCCTGTAGAAATGCAAGCACTGCTGTTTCTGCAACCATATTTACGAAAAAGCCTGCTGATAAAAACATAAAAAAGAAGTGCGCTTGGCCTTTTGCTTTCGTTTTCCAATGAGGAATTGTATAGAGCAGATAACGTTTCCATTTTCGAATACCCCAAGCCCAGATAAGTGATATAGGTATGATTAATAAAACCAATGAAAAAAGGTATCCTTGATTGATCGAATAATTGAGGATCGTCACTGTCAATACAAGTAAGAGTAATAATAGAAAAAGCTCCCTGATTTTCTTCAGAATAGGTGTTATCGAAATTGTTTTTCCGTTTTGCTGTATCGGCAGATGGGCATATCGTCTTTTACCCAGAGTGGCATCAAGTGCCAGCATCGTAATAGAAAATAGTATTAAAAAGGGAATAAGGAATAAATAATCTTCACCAGTAATTTCTAGTGATTGAATAATCATAATTTCCATCGGGCTCCACATAAGGCAAAGTGCATATGCCCGCAGCAAATTTTGTGTGAAAAATTTGTCCTTTTTTTCTTTAGGGAATGCTTTTAACGATGTACTGAGAGATTTTAATACTAATGGAATGGTTGCGATATTCAGAAATAACCCCAGCATATGAGTTACCAAGCTGCCTCTCTTATATAAATCGCCAGTATTTTGAACCTTGTATTCAAGGAGTGAGCTTAGATGCTTATCATATTTACCGACAATAATGAGAGAGTTTAAAAACGGCAGCATAATAAATAAGGACAGAATCCCAAGCATGGAATCAAATTGCAGGAAAAAGAACTCCCATGAGAGTCCGCTAGTGATAAAAATAATAAAGCCAGTTACATAAAATAAAATCCCTGAATATAAGTAAAGTCCCCGTACATAAAATAGTGAAATAATGATTGCCAGATTTGCAATCACTCCTATTGCTTGCAGTAACAATGTATTCTCCCATAATGTTGCAATAATATACAGAATAATTAATGTAGTATATATGTATAAACGAAGCATCGAAATCCTCCTTAAAAAGTAAACACTATATAAAGCATAATTAATATAATTTTTAGCAGATCAAAAACTTTCCAAAAATTTGTTTGAAATTTCATTTGGACTAGTGTATTATTATGATAACGGTTACAATTAGATCGATCTAATAAAAAGATATATATCTATTATTCTAAGTTATATACAGTGAAAATCAATAGAAAAATTAGATCGATACAATTTCAAATAGAGGTGATGAAATAATGATTTCTACTGCGAGTTCTTTTGTAGAGGGAGAATGGCTGGAGTCAGATCGAAGTAAGGTGGATATTATCAATCCATATTCAGGGGAAAAAATTGGTGTCCAATATCTTGCGACAAAGGATGATGTAGAGCGGGCATTGGCAGCGTCTTATCAGGGCAAGAAAGAAGTAAAAAAAATCTCATCCAATCACAGGGCAAAAATATTGCAGAAAGCAGCTTTTTTACTGGCAGATCGTAAAGAAGCCTTTGCGAAGCTTTTGTCTACTGAACTTGGGAAGCCATTAAAAAATACTTTAGATGAAGTTGATCGATCGATAGAAACACTGGAGCTTTCAGCTGAAGAAGCAAAACGGCTATATGGGGAGACACTTCCGGGAGATGTCTCCTCACGTGGAACGAATACGATGGCTTCAACGTATCGCGTCCCAATTGGTGTTGTGGCGGCGATTACACCATTCAATGCACCGTTAAATTTAGTTTGTCATAAAATTGGTCCGGCGTTTGCTGGAGGGAACGTGACTATTTTAAAGCCTGCTCCACAAACAACCTTAATCGCAACAGCTTTGCTACAGCTGTTATTGGAAGCCGGCTTTCCCAAGCAGGCAGTTCATATGATTTTAGGTGGCGTTGAAGCTGGGCAGCAAATTGTAAGTGATGATAGAGTCAATGTTATTTCATTTACTGGCGGCATTGTTGCAAGTAAAAATATTGCCAGTCTGGCCGGGATAAAAAAGCAGCTGTATGAGCTGGGCGGAAATGCAGCAACAATTGTACATGAGGATGCGGACTTAACACGCGCAGCTGCTCAGTGCGCGCGAACGGGATATAGCAATTCCGGGCAGAGCTGTATTTCAGTACAACGAATTTATGTACATGAAAAAGTAATAGAGGAATTTACGCAAAAGCTGGTAAGTGAAGTAGCAAAGCTGCAAGTTGGCGATCCGCTAGATCCAGCTACAGATGTTGGAACATTGGTAAATGACGAAGCAGCGGATCGAATTATGCTGTGGATTGATGAAGCGGTGAAATTAGGGGCAGAAATTTTACATGGTGCAGAGAAGAGAGGGGCATCGGTCGTACCGACTGTTCTAAAAAATCCTCCCAAAAAGGCGAAAGTTGTTTGTGAAGAGGTATTTGGACCAATTGTCAGTGTTATTCCATATGCACAGCTGGATGAAGCCGTTTCAGAAGCAGATAATTCTTCATTTGGGCTGCAAGTTGGGATTTTCACCAATAAAATTGATCTGGCGTATCAGGTTGCTAATGATATGGAGGTTGGTGGTGTGATTATTAATGGCACATCTAATTTCCGGCTTGATCATTGGCCGTATGGCGGTGTGAAGCATAGCGGAATTGGGAGAGAAGGTCCCCGTTATGCTGTACAGGAGCTGACGGAATCTAAAATGATCGTTTTGCGGCTGGATTGATTTTCTACGGCAAAATATAAATTTTCGTAACATGAAAAAACCTATAACTAAGGGGGGAGCTTATGGTCAATGGATTATATTTAGAAAAGCCTGGTCAGCTCACTTGGATAGATGTCCCTGTTCAAGAAAGGTTACATGACGATGATGTCAAAATCAGAGTCATCTATGGCGGAATCTGTGGTTCTGATATAGCTGTTTATCAGGGAAAATTAACACATGCCCATTATCCAGTTATTCCAGGACATGAGATATTGGGAGAAGTGGTGGAAGCAGGGGCTAAAGCAGGTCTAAAAGTCGGCCAGCGCGTGGTTGTGCAGCCTAATTCCTATTGTGGAACATGCGAACAATGTCAGGCAGGAAACGCCAATATATGCTCGGGTAAAAAATCATTAGGAATTAATAATCAAGGGGGCTTTTCGGAGGAATTTATTATTTCTTCTCAATATGTTATTGAGGTTCCTGATGCATTAGTAAATGAACGTGCTATTTTTATTGAGCCGCTTGCCGTCATTGTTCATGCGTTTAAAAAAGTATCCGTTACCAAAGATACAGCCATTGCAATTGTTGGCTGCGGCACAGAAGGAATGTTGGCTGTTGCACTTGCAAGCTACTATGGCGCAAAAATTACGGCGGTCGATATTAACGATGAAAAATTAAATAAAGCAAAGCAGCATTATCCAAATATAGAGATTTGCAGGCCGGAGGAAGTAAGTGACAATCAATTCGATGTGGTCATGGAGGTTGCTGGTGTAAAATCTGCCTTTGAACAATGTATTGAAATCGTGAAACCAGGCGGAGCAATCGTTGCAATAGGTCTGCCGCCAACAGCAGAAATACCGGTCGTAACGCTCGTCCGCAAAGAAATTACTGTCTATGGCTCAATTATTTACAATGTTCCTGATGACTTTACAAAAAGTATTGATTATTTATTAGATGCTTCCTTCCACGTGGAACCAATTATTTCAGAAATTATTTCAATTAACCATTTTTCGGAAGCATATGAAAAGGCAGTGTCTGGAGATTATCGGAAAATTATTTTGAGCTTTGATGAATCAATATCGTCTACCTGAAATTTTTTGCCGGTTAAAAGGCACAGGAATTTCAGGACATGAATACATGCATAAAAATAATAAGGAGGAAGTGAAATGTCTAAAGCACTCGTTTCAAATTTATTAATTGATTATTTAGAGGATCGTGGTGTAGAGCATATTTTTGGGCTTTGTGGTCATACGAATATTGCTTTTCTTTCGCAACTGGAGAACAGCTCTATTAAATTCGTCAATGTAAGACATGAACAAATTTCTGCGCATATGGCTGATGGCTATGCACGTGTTAAAAAAGAAGCATCTGTTCTTTTAAGTCACTTAGGTCCTGGGCTTACGAATGCAGCAACAGGTGTCGCAAATGCCGCACTCGATTCAATTCCGATGGTGGTTATTGCCGGAGATATTCCCAGTCACTTTTATGGAAAGCATCCGCATCAGGAAGTAAACTTGCACAGCGATGCCTCACAATATGAAATTTATCGTCCATTTGTAAAAAGAGCATGGCGGGTGGATCGTCCGGATTTAATGCCGGAAATCATTGAAAAAGCATTTCAACTGGCAGAGACAGGCAGACCTGGTCCGGTTTTAATTTCCGTTCCAATGGATATTTTCTCAAAAGAGATTGATTCCGCATTATTTGAACGTGTAAAACATCATACACGCTCCATTACAAAGCCATCAATTAGTGATGTAACAGCGAAAGAAATTATTGAGAAGCTGGTCCATTCGAAAAATCCAGTTATTTATGCAGGCGGTGGTGTCATCCTTGCTGATGCTGCTGAAGAGCTGCGAGCGTTTCATGAGCATTTTGATATTCCTGTTGCCCATTCTCTTATGGGAAAAGGGGTTGTATCCGATGACAGTGATTTAACACTTGGGATGACAGGGTTCTGGGGTACGAAATTTATTAACGAAAAAACTCGTACAGCAGATACGATTTTTGCCTTGGGAACACAATTTGCAGAAGCCGACAGCAGCTCATGGGAGCCGGCATATACCTTTGATATTCCGAAAACAAAGCTTATCCAAATCGATATTGATGCTAATGAGATTGGCCGTAATTATCCGGTGGAAATGGGTGTAGTAGCAGATTTAAAACAGGCATTGACGGTTTTAAATCGTGTAGCAAAAGAACTGTATCCAGAAGGAATTTCCAATGAAAGCATCAGAAAAGAAATAGCTGAAAATCGAAAAGCCTTCCAGGCAAGTAATGAAGAGCTTAGAAAGGATAACAGCTTCCCATTGATGCCACAACGAATTTTAGCAGATGTAGAGGAAGTTATTCCGGAAAATACGTACATTACCACCGATGTAGGCTGGAATAAAAATGGTGTTGGACAGCAATTCCCAATTTATAAAGCTGGCAGTATCCTTACACCTGGTGGTTTTGCAACGATGGGATTCGGTGCACCTGCTGCCTTGGGAGTTAAAATTGCTGACCCAGATAGTGTTGTTATTTCACTGGTAGGAGATGGGGGTTTCGGACAAAACCCTGCTTTATTAGCAACAGCTGCAGAGGAGAATATCCCGGTGATTTGGGTTATTATGAATAATTCATCCTTTGGAACAATCGCCGGTTTACAAAAAGCTCACTATGATACGACATTTGGCACTGTTTTTGAGAAATCTACGGACTTTGCTGCGGTTGCAAAAGCCTATGGTGTCGAAGGAATTAAAATTAACGCTGCGGATGAATTTAAGCCCGCTCTTGAAAAAGCCATTCAGCTGAATAAACCGGTTGTCCTTGATGTACCAATGATCAATAACCCGGTACCTACAGATGGACATTGGAACATTATGGATATTTATTCGCCAGGTAAAGAAGTTCATCATGTGAGTGTGAAATGATTCGTTGAAAAGCTAAAAATAATTTTTTAACCATATGGAGTCAAGGATTTAAATTGATTTCATATGGTTTTTTGTTTTATGAAAGCTTGAAAAACAGTATAAAATCAACTGATGCTCTAATGCTTAGATCAGGAAAAGGATGAAGGGTAAGGAATGGGTAAACGGGTAATTAACAGGCTAATAGAAAGATATTATAGGGGGATAGGGGGAAAACGTTAAAACAGTTGATCCCCTTCCTGTATCAAAGATCAACTGTTTTAAAAATTACCTTATTTTTTTATACTTACAATTTCCTTCTCATCAGCAGCCTGTTTGATGGCTAAGACAACTTTTAATGTTTCCAGTGCATCCTCTCCTGTAACGCGGGGAGCAGCCTTATTTTTGATGACGTCAATAAAATGATGAAGCTCTGCTGTCATAGGATCATTGTCATCCACATGTATTTTTTTAGTGTGCAATGGATAATCCCAGCCATGCTGCTTCTCATCATATGTATGTATCTGCATACTTGGAAATGCGATACTCCCTTTGGTTCCAAAAAAGAAATAACAGTCGCTTTGATTCTGTGGATATTTCGGGTTTTCTCCTGCTGTCAGTTCATATGACCAGGGGGAGGGAACGCCATCAGAAACAAAATAGGTCATGGTTGGTCCTTCCTTTGTTTCAAGAAGAATGGAAGCTGCATCCTCCACTTTATTATTTCTAATTTGATTTCGACTTGCAGCATATACCCGATCAATGGTCAGTCCAGTAATATACCTTATATTGTCTATATCATGCGCGGCGTTGATTAATAAGGGACCGCCGCCCTTCGTGATACGCCAGTCTTCGGTAAAATAGGCATGATCCTTTGCAAGGGCAAACATCATATGGACACCGACTAAATCGCCAAGAAGTCCAGAAGTAATAATCTCTTTTATTTTATTTACTTTATTAGAAAAGCGGCGATGGTGGCCGACCAGCAGCGGAATATCAGCTGTTTGAGCATATTGAATGATCGCCTGCCCTGCTTCGATGGTTGGAGCAATTGGTTTTTCGACAAGTGCTGCTATCCCTTTCAGGGCACATTGCTGAACAGCCTCTGCGTGAAGGTGATTAGGCAATGTGATAATGGCTCCATCCATGTCGCATTGTTCCAATAAGTCTTTATAATCCGTAAATAAAGGGACTTGCAGCTTCTTTGCCCGCATACTGGCTAACGTATCATTACCAGCTACGCCGACTAAAGAAACACCATCCATTTTTAATATATCATTTGCAAATTTATAGCCATGATTCAGTCCAATAACAGCAATTTTAATATCTATGTGTATCACCTCTAAAATGATTTTTCACGGATAAGCACCAGCTATCCTGTGGTACTATGTTACGATTAAATAAATATAATACAGCAGCAAGAAAAGGGAAGAAATACCTTACCCTTTTTTCAGCTTGCCTTTAATCGTTGTAAATATATTTGTTTGACCCAGCATCGTAAAGATAAAGACAATTGTCAGAATCAATGTGATCGGTGTATTGACAAATCCGAATAGAAAATCTCCAAAGCCGTCTGATCCCATATACGCTCTTCGGAAAGAGGTATCGATTAATGGACCCAGTATAATCCCGAGAACAAGAGGGGCAACAGGAAATTTGTTGATTTTCATGATGAAACCAATGATTCCGAAGCCAAGCATCCAGTATACATCCGTGATACTGTTATTAATGGAGTAGGAGCCAATCACAGTAATAACAGCAATGATTGGTAATAAAACTTGCTTAGGCACAGTGACAATTTTGATAAAGATCGAAACAACGAGTAAACCAAAGATTAATAGGAAAACATTTGCCAGCACCGAGGAACCAACCATTACCCAGAATAAGTCACCACTTTGCTCCATCAAAAGCGGTCCGGGCTGTAAGCCATGGATAAATAATGCCCCGATAAAAATAGCTGTTACAGCATCTCCGGGAATCCCTAATGTTAAAAGTGGGATGAGTGCTCCGCCAATCGCAGCACTATTTGCCGCTTCCGGAGCAATAACCCCTTCATACGCGCCCTCACCAAACTTGCGATTTGGTTTTTTAACGGTTTGTTTCGCATGGTCATATCCCAGTAGAGCAGCAATTTCTCCACCTGCTCCCGGGAGAGCCCCGACAAAAACACCAATAATAGAAACACGCAGTGATATTGGTAAAAATTTAAGTATAAAACGAAGAGGCGGAAAAACCGTCTTTTTCAAAAAAGAGGCAACCCCTTTTTGGTTAAGCGTTCTAAGTTGAAATAAAATCTCTGACATACCGAATAATCCAAGTAAAGCAACGATAAAATTAACACCGCTCATTAATTCTAAGGAACCAAAGGTAAATCGGGCTCCGCCGCCAATCGTGTCCATGCCGACAAGGCCTACAAGGATTCCGGCACCTGCGGCGAAAATTCCTTTTGCAGTTGCTCCTTTACTAAGACTGCCGACGAGTAGTAACCCAAGCAGCGCAAGCAGCAAATAATCCCGCTGACCAAAATTAATTGCTACAGATGCCACTAAAGGGGCAAGGGTTGCCAATACAATAACCCCGATAATCCCGCCGACAAAAGAATAGATGGTTGAAAGTGTCAGCGCCATTCTCGCTTCCCCTTTTTGTGCTAAGGGATAGCCATCAAATGATGTAGCAACGTTGGATGGACCTCCCGGCATATTAATTAAGATGGAGGCACGCGAACCGCCAAATACGCCGCCAAAATAAACTCCCAGCATAAGAGCTAATGCATCTAATAGCTCCCATGAGTAAGTAAGAGATAGAATTAATGCAATGCATAAGGTAACAGAGAGACCGGGAATAGCGCCAAGAATAATCCCGCCGAAAGTTCCGGCTGCAACGAGAAATAATAAATTAAGATCTAAAAATGGTATAAGAAATTGTTGAATAGCTTCCATGATCAACGCCCCTTATGGAAAAATGATGTGGAACAATCTTGTAAAGACTAAGTAAAAAACGATAACACTTCCTATAGAGACGAGGATATTTGTTTTCCAGGATACTCCTCTTAAATAAATCATACTTATGATTAAGAAAAGACAGGTCGCTACACTAAAAGGCAGTATAGATATGGATAAAACATAAAGTATCGTCAATACAAAATAGATGAATATAAACGCATATTGTTTCCACGTCATTTGAATGTCTTCTGCTCCATCAGCATGTTGTGCTTCATTTTCTAAGTTTTCTTCTGCCGTTGTTTCCATCATAGATGTTTTTGCTTTTTTCTTAACTTGGTCTTGAATGATAACAATGACTCCAGTTATGATCATCACAATAGTAATAAGAGCTGGCAGAAAACTTCCACCAGCAGGATCAAACAATGAGGCTCTTTCCATTACAAAGGTCTGACTCAAAAAGACGAGACCAACAATAATCATTGTTAACCCGGGAGCCATTGCTTTTAATGTTTGCACGTTCAACTCCTCCTTTTAAGTAGGGGTATACAATCTGCATCAAAGCAGAGCAACTTAAAATATTCCCATTATTCAGGCTGTGGAATACCAAACTCTTCTGGAGAGATGTCTGTTTCCCCAGCTTCATAGAGCATCCATGCTGATGTAGAGCGATTTTGCTCAATGTAATCAATGGCTTCTTGCCCGCTAATATTTAAATATTCCATTCCCAGGTTTTCTAATGTTGTTCTGAAATCACTGGTATCAATGGCAACTTCGAAAGATTCAGTTAGTTTTGCTAATACATCCTCAGGCGTATCTTTGTGAGCAAATACAGCTTGGAAAGGTCCCCAAGGTAGATATTTATCAATTTCAGGATAAATATCTGTAATTGCCGGTACATCAGGAAGTGCTTCGATTTCCTCGTCATTGATTACTGCCAGCATTCGGAAATCACCTGATTCGACATAATCCTGTGCGGCAGAAATTGTGACAGTAGTTGCATCAATTTCTCCACCTAATAAAGCTGTAGTGACAGGCCCTTCCCCATCATATGGAACAGTTCTAAATTCCGTACCAAATTCATTGTGCAGCATAGCCAGTACAACATTTGGGAGGCCACCCTCTCCAGTTGTACCAAAAATTAAATCATTCGGGTTTTCAGCTGCATGATTCACTAAATCTTCTAAAGTCTGGTAAGGTGAATCTTCTTTTACAATAATTCCTGCAAAAGAGTTAGCGATAACAGATACCGGGACAAAATCTTCTTGATAACTGCGTTCAGAAATATCTAAGACCTGATATAAATTTGGGTTTTCAGCTCCGAACAATAACGTGTATCCGTCTGCTGCCTGATCATATACATATTGAGTTGCAATCGCACCAGCGGCTCCTGCTCTATTTTGCATTACAAGTGAGCTGCCAATTTCCTTTTCTACAATAGGGGCTAAAGTTCTGCCAATAATATCAGTTGCTCCGCCTTCTCCCCACATAATAATACCGTCAATATCTTTTTCCGGATAATTATTTCCCGTATTATCCGCACTGCTATTAGAACCACACGCAGATAGTAGGGATATAATTAAGATAAATAATAGAGCTGTTGTCTTTGAAGATTTTATTTTCATGATGTTTCCTCCAATATTATTTCTCTACTGGGGGTATACCTAATTCTTCTGGAGAGATGTCTGTTTCTCCAGCTTCATAAAGCATCCACGCAGATGTTGATTGATTTGCCTGGACAAATTCGATAGCATCTTCACCATGAAGGTTTAAAGGATCTACACCTAAATCAGTCAGTCTCTCCGTGAACGCTTCATTGTTCTGTGCTGCATCAAATCCATCACTTAATTTTTGGACAATTTCCTCTGGTGTATCCTTGTGTGCGAAAATTCCCTGGAAAGGTCCCCAAGGCAGGTATGTCTCAAACTGTGGGTAAATCTCTGTTATTGGCTGCACGTCAGGGATAGAATCTAATGAGTCATTATTGAGAACTGCTAACATTTTAAAATCCCCAGAATCAATATATTCTTGTGCAGCTGAAACAGCAAGTACCGTGACATCAATTTCATTTCCTAGTAAAGCAACTGCTAATGGTCCATCTCCATCATAAGGAATTGGATTGAACTCAATATTAAGCTCATTTCTTAACATAGCACTTGCAACGTGCGGTAAACCGCCTTCTCCTGATGTTCCCATTAATAAATTACTGGGATTCTCCTCAGCATAAGCAACTAAGTCTTCTAATGTCTCAAAATCAGAATCAGCATTTACTACGATTCCGGCATAACTTTGCCCAATAATAGTTACTGGAACAAAGTCATTCATGTAATCTCTCTCAGAAATATCTAGTATTTGATAGAGGTTTGGATTTTCAGCGCCGAATAATAATGTGTATCCATCCGCTGCCTGGTCATAAACATATTGTGTAGCAATTGCTCCTGTAGCACCTGTTCTATTTTGCATAACAAGGGAGGCACCAATCTCATCTTCTGCAACACTTGCAAGCGTCCGGGAAATAATATCAGTTGCTCCGCCTTCCCCCCATTGTATAATACCATTAATATCTTTTTCAGGGAAATTGTCTTCACTCGCGCCACTACTATCATTGCTGCTGCAGGCTGCCAAAATAAAGAAGAAAATAGCAGTGCAATAAATGAGAAAACGCCTTTTTGTAAAATATTTATTCATTAAAATCAACCTACCTTTTCTTAACTGTTTTATGATGAAAAAATAAACGAAAACCTTTTTACGAGCTCCCTCCAATCTGATTTAATTGAAAGCGGTTACTTTTTGTGGTAATTATAATTCCACTAAGAGAAACTCGATTCTCTTAAATGGAATTTGATGATAAAAGTATTCTAACATAAATGATTTTGAATGTCATTACTAAAATGAGTTGAATTTTCTATCTTTTCTAAATTAGTAGAATGAATAAGGATAGAAGAGGAGAGCTATTTTATTACTATGAAGGCAATATTCTTTATAAAAATACGCTCATTTCAATATGAACGGTTAAGGTTTAAATATCTAAAGGTTTTTAAACTTGAATATATAATCTTGGTGAAAAGCATTGAAAAACATTTATATATGATATAAACTAAAAAATATAATTCTATTGTACAGAACTCAGTTCCGTTAAATAGAAACTGGGGAGGGAGTCTTTGAAGATGGAAAATAATCCACAGATAATCCGTTCCGTTCAGCGGGCGATAGATATTCTTAAAAGCTTTGGTGAGAAGAATGATGAGCTGACGCTGACAGAGATTTCAGAAAAAACGGATCTAGCCAAATCTACCGCGACAAGGTTGCTTGCCACACTGGAGGAAAACAACTTTGTTGAGAGAGAAGCAGCTTCCGGAAAGTATCGGCTGGGGAAGGAACTTTATTTTTTAGGCCATGCGGCAGGCAGATCAATAGAGATAAAGGAGGTTTCCAAAGCGACGATGCTGCGTTTGCGAGAACAATTGAAGGAAACGATCAACCTGTACGTGTTAGACGGAGAGAATCGTGTTTGTATTCAGCAGTTTGAAAGCTTACAATCGGTTAAACATATGGTGCAGGTTGGGCAAAAGCTGCCATTGACCGTTGGAGCCAGTGGAAAAATATTGCTCGCATATCAGCCTCAAGCATTTATCAATGAAATAATTGCAAAGCAAATAATGATTAAGAGTAAGCAGGATTTATTAGCTGAGCTACATCAAATTGTTGATGAAAGGTATGTGGAAAGCATAGAAGAAAGAGAGGCTGGCACTTCTGCTGCTGCTGCTCCTATTTTTGATATTAATGGGAATATGATTGCAGCATTGTCTGTATCAGGCCCGGCGCATCGATATAATCCGAGTAAAAAGTCAGACTTAAAAACAATTCTTGTTGCGGCAGCGTTAGAAATATCTACAAATATGGGATATTCCTTATAAAATAACGAAATGAAAGGGATTACATAAGGGGTGACTATGTTTGAAGTTGCATCGTATTTTAATAAAATATATTTTTTAACGGAGCTTACGACACCAACATAAAAATGAGGTACTTACCATATCAGAGGAGGCACGCTTCTCATAAAAAATCAATTATAAAATTGGGGAGAGGATAAAAGTGAATACTAAAAATTTCGGTCCTTTAACAGGAATTAAAATTTTAGACATATCTACCATGATTGCGGCTCCATTTGGCGCAACATTACTTGCTGATTTTGGAGCGGAAGTGATAAAAATTGAATTGCCTAATAAGGGTGATACATTACGTACGGTGGGACCCTGGAAGGATGGAGAAGCCTTACGCTGGCCTGGACTTGCACGCAATAAAAAATCTTTAACGTTAGATATTCGTAAAAGTGAAGGAAAAAAAATCTTTAAACAATTAATTGCTGAATCAGATATTTTAATAGAAAATTTTCGTCCAGGAACATTAGAAAAATGGGATCTTGGCTATGAGGAGTTAAAGAAGGAAAACCCGGATTTAGTGATGGTGCGTGTTTCTGGTTATGGGCAAACGGGTCCTTATCGTGAAAAAGCTGGTTTTGGTACACCTGCCACAGCATTTAGTGGACATACTGCTATTCAAGGTTATCCAGATCGTCCGCCTGTAAGTCCTTCTTATTCTTTACTTGATTATATTACTGGAATCTATGTTGCATTTGCCGCAGTTGCTGCTTTGTATCATCGTGATACAGGGGAAGAAAAAGAAGGACAGGTTGTAGAGATGGGTTTATATGAAGCTATTTTTAGAATGCTGGAATTTTTAATTGCGGAGTATGATCAAAATAAAGTAGTTCGTGATAGAAGTCCAGGCTTATCAGGCCATTCCAGTCCAGCCGGAACGTATGCGACAAAAGATGGGAAGTTTGTTGTGCTTGTGTGCAGCACTGATTCTACGTTTGATAGACTTGCCGGGGCGATGGGGCGTGAAGATATGCTGGAGGATGATCGCTATTATACCAATGCGGTGCGTTTAAAAAATGATGATGCTGTGCAGGAAATTGTTTCAAACTGGATTCGTCAGTATACCCAAAAAGAATTAACGGAGCTGCTTGATGCCCATGGTGTTCCAGTAAGCCCTATTTTGACCATTGAGGATATTTTTAATGATCCGCAGTTTAAGGAGAGAGAGAATATTGTGGAAGTAGAACATCCCCGGTTAGGAAAGGTGAAGGTTCCTGGTATTGTCCCGAAATTCTCAAAAACACCGGGTTCAATCCGCCATCGCGCTCCGGAATTAGGGGAGCATAATCATGAGATATTAGGAGAGCTGTTAGGGTTCTCAGAACAAGAAATAAATGTTTTAAAGGAGCAAGGGGTTATTTAGAGGGAGTTATGGAGAAAGGAAAGTGGATGAAAAATATAATCAAATATGGAGTGATTTAATTTGGATAAAAAGATTTTATTGCCCAAAAAAGTAACCATTTGTGAAGTTGCCCCACGCGATGGTTTGCAAGCGGTTTCTGACTGGATTCAGACGGAAGATAAAATAAAAATGGTGAAAAGCTTAGTACAGACGGGGATTCCTTCATTAGAGATTACCTCTTTTGTCCATCCGAAAGCAATTCCCCAATTAAAGGATGCTGAAGAAGTCGTTACATCCGTGGTTGATCAGCTGGAAGGTGTTGATGTACGTGCGCTGGTTCCAAATTTAAGGGGAGCAGAGCGGGCAGTAAATGCAGGAGTAAAAAAATTGAAAACAATGCTCTCTGCTACGGATTCTCATAGTTTATCAAATGCAAATGATACCGTAGCAAATGCACAAGAAAAGCTGACTCCTATTTTTGAATATGCTGATTCGCGAAATATCACGGTGATGGGATCGATATCTGTGGCATTTGGCTGCCCTTTTGAGGGAACTGTACCAGTCGAGCGGTTAATAGAAATCATTAAACGTTATGTCGACATGGGAGTTCGTGAAATTTCACTTGCAGACTCAACTGGGATGGCACAGCCAGTACAAGTATATGATACATTGGGAATATTAAAAGAGGAGTTCCCGCAGGTTGCCTATTCTATGCATTTTCATAATACTCGTGGAGCTGCCCTTGCGAATACTTTTGCTGCTCTGCAACAGGGCGTAACACTGTATGATAGTTCGATCGCCGGCATTGGCGGCTGCCCTTATTTACCTAATGCGACTGGAAATGTAGCAACGGAAGACCTCGTTCATATGCTTGAAGAAATGGGGATTCACACGAATGTCAATTTAGATGAAGTGATCAAGGTCGCCAAAGATACACTTGATTTATTAAAAGTGAAGGGTGATAGCTACATGCTGACAGCAGGACCAACCTCTCGATTACATGATAAGCCGACCAGACAGAAGAAGATAGATGAATGAGGGAAGATAGGGTTATGATGAGAGATTAAAATAGAGATATTTTAACAAAAGAGAAATCCGGACTGATTTTTTCATAGTGGTTCGGGTTTCTCTTTTGTGTGGGTTTGTTTTATTGGTATTTCAATTATCCATATAGGGTACGATGTACAAAAGGCTCTTCTCTTTCCCCGTTACAGCTATTTCAATCCACGCACCCATATAGGGTACGATCATTTAGGCACAATGGAGAGATTTCTTTTCTTAAAATTTCAATCCACGCACCCATATAGGGTACGATATATGCCGCGATGGCAAAAATTCACCGAAGATTTTATTTCAATCCACGCACCCATATAGGGTACGATCATTTAGGCACAATGGAGAGATTTCTTTTCTTAATATTTCAATCCACGCACCCATATAGGGTACGATATATGCCGCGATGGCAAAAATTCACCGAAGATTTTATTTCAATCCACGCACCCATATAGGGTACGATACGTTCTTTGAACGTTATACAACAGAAAGCATTGAGATTTCAATCCACGCACCCATATAGGGTACGATTACTGTCAAAGGTAGTCACTTTTTTATTTTATCCATTTCAATCCACGCACCCATATAGGGTACGATCACTGTCAAAGGTAGTCACTTGTTTATTTTATCCATTTCAATCCACGCCCCCATATAGGGTACGATAAGCCGCCGAAACCAAATATCAAGGCCAAGAAAGATTTCAATCCACGCACCCGTATAGGGTACGATTACTGACAAAGGTAGTCACTTTTTTATTCTATCCATTTCAATCCACGCCCCCATATAGGGTACGATAAGCCGCCGAAACCAAATATCAAGGCCAAGAAAGATTTCAATCCACGCACCCATATAGGGTACGATAAGCCGCCGAAACCAATTATCATGGCCGAGAAAGATTTCAATCCACGCACCCATATAGGGTACGATTACATAATGTGTAACAGACTGTCCTTCACTAACAATTTCAATCCACGCACCCATATAGGGTACGATACCATAAATTAGTTTTAAGGGAGGGAGGAGAGTAATTTCAATCCACGCACCCATATAGGGTACGATCAGGAAATGATGCTGGATATAGAAAAAGAAATGGATTTCAATCCACGCACCCATATAGGGTACGATATTTAAAAAATGTGTAAGGGTGGTGGATGAAAAATTTCAATCCACGCACCCATATAGGGTACGATCAGGAAATGATGCTGGATATAGAAAAAGAAATGGATTTCAATCCACGCACCCATATAGGGTACGATATTTAAAAAATGTGTAAGGGTGGTGGATGAAAAATTTCAATCCACGCACCCATATAGGGTACGATTTTGAAGATGCAGTCAGGTATTTAATTATAATTGATATTTCAATCCACGCACCCATATAGGGTACGATACTGGCAAGTAGAGTGCCTTGCACAGCTTCGCAAAATTTCAATCCACGCACCCATATAGGGTACGATAATCACCCCTTTCCAATATTTTACCATGAATTCTATTTCAATCCACGCACCCATATAGGGTACGATACTCACCCCTTTCCAATATTTTACCATGAGTTCTATTTCAATCCACGCACCCATCTCGGGAACGATGATGATTCATGTTGACTTTCAATATGATCGGATATATCAATCCACGCACCCATATAGGGTATGATGGAACATATTTATGGTAGCATGTGCAAAATGAAATTTCAATCCACGCACCCCTCTAGGGTACGATAATCACCCCTTTCCAATCTTTTGCCATGAATTCTATTTCAATCCACGCACCCATATAGGGTACGATGATGATTCATGTTGACTTTCAATATGATCGGATATTTCAATCCACGCACCCATATAGGGTACGATGGAACATTTTTATGGTAGCATGTGCAAAATGGAATTTCAATCCACGCACCCATATAGGGTACGATAGCGCATAGTACACGCCCATATACAACAAGGGTTTATAGCCTTAAAAGTGCTAACCCCCAATTTTTAAACTTAAAATCCATTGAATTTCAGCTTAGGATAGCCTAAACCCCTTATAAATCAACAGGTGCTAACCTCCCTAGTAATCCATGTTCGCCTAAGGTTAGCACCATTTAACAAAATTTAATTAGAAAACCAAAGGACCTTCTAAATCTAATGATTCTTTAACACCAAAGTGCTCGACTTTCGATTTGTGATTATCACCCAGCCGATAAAGTCGAATACTATCTTGCTCCTTATCAATTATAGCAAGGATTTCATTTTTTAAAATAGTATATTGTGTGCTGTTTACAATACATTCAAAAACAGAATTCTGGACACGTTGACCATAATTTTGGCAAAGCTTTGCTACTTTCCTAAGTCGCTTTTCACCACCAGAACTAGAAGTGCTCACATCATAAGTAACTACAATTAACATATTTCACCTACTTCCATAGGAATGGAGGATATTCGTCTAAATCTCCACGTAAGAACCTTGCCAAAAGTAATGCTTGAGCATATGGAACAAGTCCCCAAGAAATTGTTTCACCTAAAAAAGGATGCTTTAGAGATTCTTGTTTCTTTAATTGCCACTTCTGTAAGAAGCTCTTTCTGGCTTCTTCTGTTAAAATCACACTTCCATTTTCTTTTTCAACAAAATCATTGGCAGATACTTCTTTACGATTAATCATGGAAATAACAAAGCGATCAGCAACAACACCTCTTAATTCTTCCATGACATCTAATGCTAACGAAGCTCTGCCAGGTCTGTCACGATGCATGAAACCGACATAAGCATCTAAACCGACAGTTTCTAATGCAGCAGCGGTATCGCTGGCCAGCAATGTATATGCAAATGATAATAAAGCATTTATTTTATCTTTTGGAGGTCTGCGTGATCGTGTGTGAAAATAGAAATCTTCCTGTTGCTGTAAAATCATTAAATTAAATCCTTCATTGTAATAGGTGGCAGCTTGACCTTCCAGACCACGAAGTCGTTCGAGATCATTACAACGATGAACTTCTTTGATTTGCCTTGAAAGTTTAGTGGATATTTCATTCATTTTATCTTCATCAATACGAAGTGGATAGTTTCTTTTAGCTCTTTCTAACATCCATTTTTGGTTAAACAGCTTACCAATAATGAAATTTCTGGAGATTAAAGCTGAAGCATTCAAGTCATCAGAGATGTGATATTGCTTCTTTCTTAAGTGAACATTACCTCTGCTCATTCCAGTTACTCTGGCTAAGAATCGACCGTTCATTGTTAAAAAGGTCATACTGATATTATTATCGGCACAATACCCCATTAGCCCGGGACTTGCTCCTGTATAACCAAAACTTACAATGCTTTCTAAATTATGCAAAGGAACTCTGCCAAGCTTTTCTTTTTCTTTGTTTAAAACAATATTATCTCCATCTAAGGACAAATAGATATTCGGCTGTGTCACGAATAAAGTATTCAGTAATTTTCTCATCCATACAAATTCCTTTCTAGGTACTGTTGGACAGTCATTTTATTCATTAAGCTGGGCAGGCATATATTTTTCAAGGAACAGCTTCGACAATGAGGACCAGTTTTTACCTTTGGTGTATGCTTCTTTTGATAATAATGATGCATCTCATCCGTCAGTTCCTTAACATAACTCTTCAATTCTTCTGTAATATCCACTTCCACTCTTTGCCGGATCTCATGATAGAAGAAATAGCCTTTATCAATATCAATCAGATGCATTTCTTCTAAACAAATAGCTTGTGCAACCAGCTGAACAATATCTTCTTTTCCTTTCTTGGGTTTTCCACGCTTATATTCAACAGGAAAAGGTTTGTGTTTACCTGCATGTCCGACAATTTCCACACCGTCATCGTCTTTAATAAATTCTACAACATCACATACACCTGTCAGTTTTAATTCATGAGAGTGGATTGGCATCGCTCGAACTATAATTTTGTTTCCACGTTTTTCTTTTACAAAAGGAGTGTCCGCTTTTTTATGAATATAATTACCTTCAACAGTCTTCACATTTTCTTCCCACTGTTGTTCGATGTGAATTAAAGCCCATTGTCGCTTACAAAATTGAAAGTGCTGCAAACCGGATAGTAGTAGATAATCTTCCATATTACTGTCCTTCGATAATTTCTGCTTCCAGACCATCTAAATTAGCTAATGTAATTTTGTAGTCTTCATAGGATTGAGGATCATCCTTTGTTGCTCCAATGGATAAGGAACGGTGTACCTTAGCAGAAGAATATTGCCCTAATTTGGAGCTGTGTTGCCACCAATATACTTGATGTACTTCCATGCTTCCATCTGGTCGTGCGGAAGAGCTATCATTTTCAAAGAGTGTAACAAGTGCTTGTTTTATTTTTTCTGCATCTTCAAAAGTGAAACCAGTTTTTTCTGCTAATTGTGTATTGATGCTACCTTTAAAAACATATAAGCCATGATTGATACGGTGCTTCATTCCCATTGTGTCGGAGCTTCTCTTATCTCCAGTGACGGAGTTGACACTTTTGGTAATCTGTGTGCTGACGATATCAATCGGAGTAACAGAAGTGGCAGTATGAACAGATACAGGACCTCTGACACCTACGGATAAAGACGACCCTTTAAATGCAAACACTTGACCAAAGCTTCTGACATCAATCCATTTCTCGCAAGCGATTTGTGCAAATTCATCTTCAGAGGCATTTTTGGATTTTAACATTGTCTTCAATGTTTCATCTGCATCCGCCCGATCTTTTAAGCTTTTAAAACCGTCATTATTGCGATCACTGGATTGGACAAAAATAGTTTCTCCGGCATCTTGCAGCCGATTGCGAATCTTGCGTTTAATTGCAACATCAGAGATTTCACCACGTCCATCATAATTTTGACGAGGTCGATTCCCGTTTAATGGATCTCCATTCGGGTTAGCATTCGTTACAGATAATATTACTGCGAAATCAATTTTCTTGTTTAATACTGTCATCTTTTCCAGCTCCTTCTTTTTCTTTCTTTGTGTATAGTGATTTTCTTTGACTATATAATCCTAGTAAATATTCTTGAGTTAGTGGGATATCGCTAAAATCACCATCTTTAAATTTATCTGCTATATCATCAATTAATTTTGTGAAGAAAGCAGCTCTTTTTGGTGATCTTGTCCAAAGTCTTGCTTGATACGGCTGTAAGTTGCTTTGTAAGGTAAGCCATGTTCTTGCGGGTTGTTTAGAAAATGAGTTCATATAGCGAATTGCATTGGTAGCTCTGTTTTCTTCTTTATCATCCAGAACACTTCTTTCAAGTACATCTGCAACAGCTAGTAATCTGCCAAATAAGTAGTTTCTATCATCACATTCTTTATTCAAAGCCACATTCCATTCCTCCTTTTTTTCTAATAATGATTTACGTGCTAATGCACAGGTGATACTCAGTGTCTTTTCCCACTCCCATTTTTCCATAGAAACAGGATTAGAACTTCGCTGTACGGCACTTCTTAAAATATCACGCGGAATATTTTGTTTATCTATGATGCAGGGGAGTATACGTTCCATCAGGCCTTTAACTACTTTTTCATTCGCCCTTGAACCATAAACTGCAAAGGCAATGTCCCTTGTGGCAGGGGCGCCGTAAAACGAAACAAATTTTTCATTTAGTTTTCTATAGCGATGCTCCCAGGCACAATCAGTATGCCAATCTTTTATACGCTGTAAATAGAGTTCTGTATTTAAATGACGGTAGTAGAGAACAGCTAATCTGCCAGTTGTTGCGGAGTCTAAGGTGAGTACATTAATATTGCTATCTGATGTGAGATTATGTTTATATCCATCTATTGCCTTGTTTAATTCTTTTGCAAAAGGTTTGTCTGTATCAGGAGTGAACTTTTTGGCTTCAATAGTTTCGGAAAAAAGTATATCAATAGGATCTCCCATTGGATCTGGCGCATCTAATTCAGCTGAACCGGAAGTCGATTGGTTATCACCTGCGATTCCCCATACTAGAAATACACGGTTATCAATTGATTTTCCTTGCCGGTGAATAAGCCACTTTAGCGCATTATGGGCTTTTTGTGAGACTTCATAGCTGATTGCTGCTACTTCCTGACTGTTTTTAAATTTTCCCCGATACGTAAATCCACTTGTATCATTAGAAGAAATAAGTTTTGCTTTATCGGCAGCATGTCGAATTTTATTAGTATGCCGCTCTGTTGTGATTGCTTGTTCACCTGTAACAAAACAAGTATCCAGTTCCTTTGATTCTTTTATTTGGCTTTCATAAAAATCAGAAAATGATTTGTAAACTTCTTTATCTCTCCATACAGGAATACCATCAGGAGAATAAGTAGTAAAACGTACAAATACACTGAACTGATCCGTTGTACCGCTTGAAAATATATCCGGTTTTTCTCCCAGTTCTTTTTCATACTCTGCTTTCCACTTTTCGATTAGATTATCATTTTTATCTGTTATTAATTTACTGTTATTAACCAGATCCTCAATAAGAGTTCCTTTTTTTAGATATTCATAAATTAAGCGAACCCGCTCATTTCCATATGGAGAGTTGACCCATTCTTCTAAGTTGCTGATATAGGTTTGATATGGAGTGATTTTCGACTTTTTAACATTACCTCCGTATTTCTCAAAATCACCAGCAACGTATGCTAATTTATCATGAAGAGGGTAGGGAGCAACTTTTGATCCGGAACGACTTGCTGAATCATCTGTTGCTGGAATAAGTGTGTTGGCTTTATTTAATACTTGGGCATATAAAAAATCACCATCTTCGTCAATGACAACCTCTATATGGGCATTCTGTGTTGTGTGAGCAACGGGGAGAAGCGTATATTCACGATCTTCATATTTTTTTTCAATTATTCCAACTGCTTGTTCATTCACTTGATAGGTTTTATATAATTGTAATAACCAACTCAAGTTATTCACCTCCTAATTGCTGGAGTAATTCTTCTGCAGCTTGTATATTGTCCGCGTTAAATTCTTTTGGCTTCATTTCTTTAATTTGCCGTACAATGGTACATTCCTCTGGTCGAGGAAATTGTATAATACCATTTTTCATCACTGGTCTAAATAAGCGAACAGAAAGCTCGTTTTTTCCTGTTTCATCCGGATAGTTAAATCCGTGTACCATGGTCCCGAGATGGTACTCGGGGATGTCATCATAGCAACTTTCGCCACTTCCAAATTCACAAGGTTCCACATAACCTTGACATTCTCTTGTACCTAAGAAAATATCTCTTCTGCCTCCAACTTTTAAGGAACGTTTTAATATACTGTAGTGCTTTCCATCAATACGGTCATGTGCTAAATCTGGACGGTATTCGTTATATTCAAAATGAGCTCGTACTTGATAACGCACATCTTTCAGGTAGGTGTAATTGGCAAGTGTATTCCCACCACCATATTCAATAGGGCGGATTCCTTTTGATTCCATTTGGATAGTATTCATTATTCGAATTTCATCAATATAAAATAGAATTGTCGGCTTCCAATAAATAGATTCCGCTATACCTTTAAGAGCCTGATAAGTCGGAACATGATAAGAAAGTTTTTCACCGCCTAATTTGGTAAGTGGATCTGTAAATAAGGCATAATCCCCAAAAACTTCAAATTCGATTTGATTTCGCATTATTTTGTGATTGATATGTGAGTAAGCATATCAATGGCTCCTCCTTTCTGGATGGATAATTTTATATGAAAAGATAGAGGTTGAGAAATAATAAAGAGATTTCAAATTGAAGCTGAACAAGCAAAACACGAACTTAAGAGAATATTTTTCTTTTATTGAATTACTTGTCCAAAATTATGATTATGTTTTATTTATTAGAAATTCTTTTATCCCAACCTCATGCTTTTGCAGCTTATTTTTTCCTGAGATTTATCTCTATCTTTTCTACGCGAAGTTGCAGTGTCTTCCTTTTTGATTTCGGTTTCTTTAGTTTCTTTCTGCTTAGAAACATCTTTTATAAATACCTCCTTTCTATTATAGGTAGACTAAAAATAACGAAATAGTTAACCTTATTCAGAATTTTATCTCTATAAACAATATTACTTATTATTTTGGAAATGTCAACACTAATTTCATTACATCTTATGATATTAATGAAGGGTTTATTATTTCAATTAATAATATTAATGAACTTTCTAGTTTTATTTTATATGTATAGCTTGTATTATAAATATAAATAGTAGTATAATTCCCTCAGCATGAATTTTTATTTCGCAGCTTTTATAGATAAGTGCGTGGATTGAAATATTAATATCATTACTTGTAATACTGCTTGGCTGGCTTCTAAATAAAAGATGCCAGCCATCAATATTTAAAAGAACAAATCATCTAATTGACTATTTCCTTTTAAATCTATCCCGTATTCTTCATCGTAGAAACCATCTTTTAACTCGTAAATCATTCCATCAAAATGAGATACAAGTGCTTGCTCATTAGCTAAGTAATGAAATACTTGCGGATATACTTGAATCGAGTACTGCTGCGCTAATTTTAATGAAGAGGATAATTCATCAATAGGCTGATTACTATTTAATTTGGCAATAATTTCTTTTCCACTTCCATATGGAACAATAATGGAAGTAGTATTATTCTCAATAACATGAAAATATTGTGCTACAGTGTCTAAAGCTGCTCTTAGAACTAATGGGTATTTCGTAGAGGTGGCAGATTGATAAGATGCTATTTCTTCTTCTCTTTGTTCTAATAAAATAGTAGTAAGGTTATTTTCGAGTTCAGGAACATGAAATGGTAAGTCTCCTTTAATTTTGCTATAGAAATTTAAAAAATACTCTCTCATTGCTTTCTGAGATAATAAACTGTAGTTATACTTTTCTGGCTTCTTTTTGTAGAAAGGGAGCAGGGAACTGGAAGCTTCTTTTCCAACTTTAATCTCTTTTAAGCGAGATAACTTTTCCTGTGAATGCTGAATAATATATACAGGCTTGGTCTGGTATTTCCCATGCCGATTGCCTCTTCCTGCAGCTTGAGCAATAGAATCGAGACCAGCTACAGAACGAATAACGCACTCAAAGCTTACGTCCACCCCTGCTTCAATCAGCTGGGTAGTGACACAAACGAAAGGCTCGTCTTTATCTAACTTTGCCCGAATCGTTTCTAAACTTTCTTTTCGATGAGCAGCACACATAGAAGTGCTGAGATGGTAAACAGGGATGTTTACCTCTTTTAGTAGCTCATACAATTCTTTGACAACAGATTTTGTATTTAAGATAACTAAAGTAGATCCTAATTGTTCTATATCGGCAAGAATCCAGTCAGCTAAATCTTGGTTGGTGACAGGCTTATCGGTTTTATCTATAATATCTACTCTTTTAAAGGCATCAGCCACTTCGGCCAGATTTTGAATAATTTCCTCTTTGATATGTATAGGATGAGGAACATTCTCTAAAGTAGGCTGTGTAGCTGTGCAAAGCAGTACACTGGAACGAGCTTGATCTTTTAGAAAATTAACCGCTTCATTAAATAAAGAGATGCATTTGGCAGGTACTTTTTGAACTTCATCAAAAATAATCACAGAGTTTGCCAGATTATGCAGTCTTCGTGTATTTCGATTTCCTTTAGCATAAAAGACATTCAAGAATTGTACAAGGGTGGTAAAAATAACCGGACTGTCCCACTGGTCTCTAGCCAGTTGCAGCTTTTGTTTTTTGTCAATGTATCCATCATCTAAAATATCATCTTCCGCTTCTTTGTGGTCATCATCAATGACATTAGAGTGATGCTCTAAAATATGTTCATTATCATTTAAGATGTTTCTAATCTCATTTGCATTTTGCTCGATAATGGTTGTATAAGGTACAACATAAATAATCCGCTGTTTTTGATACTCTAAACTATGTCTTAAAGCGTAACGAAAACTTGCTAGTGTTTTTCCACCGCCAGTTGGAATGGACAAGGTGTAGATGTCAGAAGGATTAAAAGCAAACTTTTCGCACTGATCAGACATTTCTTCCCGTAATTGATTAATATGCGTTTTTTCTCCATTCTTTTTGAGGTCTTCTAAATGTTGCATTAATGAATGATAATACTTAGTAAAAAGAGGAGAATGTTCTTCCGTTTCATTATTAGTTAGCCCGCTTTCAAAATCTCTTGTGTTTGTCCGATCAGCATCGATTAGGCAACTAAATATATATTTAGTTATAAATACTAAGGTCGTATTATTTAATGGTAACTTTTGGATTTCATTGATAGCATTTTGAATATAGGTCTGTAAATCAGATGGAGGGATAACATCTTCGTAAAATCTTTCTTTTACAAGGTTATAATTAGGAATTTCTTTTTTTAGCACTCTGGAAAGAAAAGGTGATTCTCTCTCTGTTGAAAGGTAGTCTTTGAGGTTGCTATGGTGTGAGATAATTGCGTTACTGACTATTTCAGCAAGCAGTTTTTCATAAAGTGAGTTACTTTCTTGATGTAGGAGTTCAAATATTAATTTTCCGCCGGCTGTAGAATGATCTATTTCACCACGTTTATAAGTCATATTCTCTGGATCAAAGACAGCATCATATATGTATTGTTGAAAGTCCGGATTATATTTTCCTATGTCATGCAGAAGTCCGCATAATCCTGCTACATATTTTAAGCCTAGTTTTTCACCAAAGTGTTCAGCTAGTTCTTTAGATTCCAATAAATGTATTTTTAATGGTTGTACTTCTTCATCTGATTCTCGTATATGAGCGATGTAATCCAATAATTTCTTACCCCTTTCATTTGTTGTATAATGTAATTTTACCATAAATTTCAGCGGAATGCAGTATATTCTGATAAATTAATTTTATGCAATTTCTTTTAACTATTTTTCTTTGCAAGGCTCGATATTAGGACGCTTAAATCCGGGTTTTTTCTGATTGCATTATCGGCTCTTTTCTAATAGCATCTTTTAATTGATAGGCTATTTCAAATTGTAAATCACCAGAAGCATAATGGAAGTGTCAATAAAATTTTTATATTTAATAATAAAATCTGTTATTGAATATAAAAATAAACTTTGCACTCATATTAGGGTCTGTAATTCCGGAATCTTATAGTGACCATGGGACTACTGGATTTCGATTTACTGACTAATATAGGTGCGAACTTGATGATAAGTGCATTACTTCTCCGCCCAATAATTATTTTAATCCACGCACTAATATAAGTGCGAACATGAACAATATAAGTCAAAAGGTGCGGATAGTAAATTTCAATCCACGCACTTATATAAGTGCGAACTATAACCATAGTCCCAATATCTTTTATTATTCGATTTCAATCCACGCACTAATATAAGTGCGAACTATAACCATAGTTCCAATATCTTTTATTATTCGATTTCAATCCACGCACTAATATAAGTGCGAACGGTAGCAAATTGTAATTTTGCCGGATGGTTCTCTGATTTCAATCCACGCACTAATATAAGTGCGAACCTTGTATTAACACCATTTTGATTATCTAAAGCATTATTTCAATCCACGCACTAATATAAGTGCGAACGGATTTTAAACTCCCAGTGGCAATAGTTGAGGTGATTTCAATCCACGCACTAATATAAGTGCGAACAGCACACAGAATATTACTATATACTGCAAGGGTTTATAGCCTTAAAAGTGCGAACCCAAAATTTTTAATCTTAAAATCCATTGAATTTCAGCTTAGGATAGCCTGAAACACTGTTAGATCAACAGGTGCTAACCTCCCTAGTAATTTATGTTCGCCTAAGGTTAGCACCAATTCATTTAACAAATAGAAAATTCATCAAAACTTTTAGTTTTTGTATAAAAAGGGCGGAGGAGAGGTTATCGAGTAGTAATCATTCTTAGCAAAATTTCTACTTTCTGCTCTATGTCTTCTTGCCAAAATGTAAGGTCATCAGCAATAATTCCTGATAAGGTGGTAAGGAAAATTCCAACAAGCTCTTCAGGGTCTTCTTTAATAATCTCTCCAGCTTTTTGACCTTCTATGATTAATGGTAAAAAGAATTCAATATACATTGTCCCGAGACTGTCTACATATTCTTGTACTTCTTTTGGCGTTTCTTCTTTATTATCCAAACTTTGTATAATTCGAAATACGTTACTTGAAGTAGAGTCTGTTGAGGATAATGCATAGAGAACAAACTTTTTAATTTTTTCAGATGGAGACAGATTATCTGTTTTTAATTCTTCTAAGAAATTGATTGTTTTATTGACAACGGTTGCCCACTTTAAACTTTCATACAATACCTCTTCCTTTGAGGAAAAATAATGATAGATTAAACCGTGGCTAACTTTTGCTGCTTTTGCTATCATACTTATTTTGGTTAGCTTAATGCCGTTATCTGCAAAAACTTGAAGTGCTGCACTCATTATTTGTTCTTTTCTTTCCTGCCGAATTTGTTCTAATTGATTCTCGTTTAAGGGTGCCATCAGCATTAACCTCCATATTCTTTTATTAAAATAGTTATCTTTAATGTTGTCAAAATTAGGATGATAGTTCTTTTATGTAATTATACATTTAAATATTTTAAATAATACATCTTAAATAGAGTGCGAATTAGTCAAGTATCAATGACTTTGCTTTAATTCATGTACTTACATAAGTACGAACAAGTGCAAAGACGCATTATGTTTATGGGTTTAGAATTTCAATCCACGCACTAATATAAGTACGAACACGACTCCATCCACGTCTTATTTTGTCCTTAACCATTTCAATCCACGCACTAATATAAGTACGAACACTACTCCATCCACGTCTTATTTTGTCCTTAACCATTTCAATCCACGCACTAATATAAGTACGAACAAAGGATTGTCAGAAATTGCTCTGTTTGTTTTTGATTTCAATCCACGCACTAATATAAGTACGAACACTGCTCCATCCACGTCTTATTTTGTCCTTAACCATTTCAATCCACGCACTAATATAAGTACGAACAGCGTACGCTCTAAAGCCTTATACAATAAGACTTCAAAATCAAAAAAGTGCTAACCTATTTCTGGTTGGCGATATTTCACACATTTTCTGCAGAAAAACTCTCTAAACGCTTATAAATAAAACGGTGCTAACTTCCTTAGTAATTTATGTTCGCTTAGGGTTAGCACATAATTAAAAATGAAAACCTTTTCCAATATAAAACCATAAAGTTTCACACCTTAAAATAAACTAAGATAGAAACAACTTTTAATCGCGGAAAATAAGATAATTCTACTTTATCATAAATAAATATAAATGATAAATAAACTCCACCGTCATTTCTTTTTCCGTGAAAGCAGATTATAAATGGATTTCTCTATTTAAATCAAATAAATGATATAAAAGAAGGGTCGGATGTAGTTTAAATTTTGTTTAAAAATAGAACCAGTTTATTCTTTTTATTTACGGAATTGCTATGATTGTTTATAGAGAGGATTCCTTTTGATGTATTTTATTTAAAGCAGGGAATAAGAAAATAATAGAAGGTTTAGCAGTTATAAATAAAAAAGTCAATGGATTATGGGGGTGTAAAAATGGCGCAAATATTATACATCGAAGACGAAAAAGAAATTGGGCAATGGGTAACAGAGGACTTAACAGGAAGAGGGCATGAAGTAAATTGGTTAACATCAGGAGTCGAACTGGAAAAGCATATCAGCAACATCGATCTTGCCATTTTAGATATTATGCTGCCGGGACTTGATGGTTTCTCAATCGGAAAGCGAATAAAAAAAGCGAATCAAGACACACCAATTATTATGTTATCTGCGCGCTCGGCAGTGGAGGACAAGCTGGAGGGGTTAAGCTTTGCGGATGATTACGTTACAAAACCATTCCACCCTGATGAATTAGCAGCACGTGTGGATGCGTTGCTCCGCCGTTTTCAAAAGGAAGAGGATGCACTTGAAATCGGTCATCTGCAAATAGATATGAAATCGCTAATTATTATCAATAAACATACAGAGGAAGAAATTTTACTGACAGGGAAGCAGTTTCAACTATTTCAATACTTCCTCCGCCACCTGAATCAAATTTTAACGAAAGAGCAGCTTTATGAAGGTGTGTGGGGAGAGCAGTTTATGGATGGGGATAAAACGTTGATGGTGCATATCCGGTATTTGCGTGAGAAAATTGAAGAAAATCCAGCAAAACCGGTGATTATTGAAACGATTCGCGGAATCGGATATCGGGTGAAAAAATGAAACGATTTTTAAAATCTTTATTAGCAAAATATATATTGATTATTCTGATTGCTATTTTTTTAATACAAGCGGCCTATTTCATCATCATTTTTGTTTTCTTTAATTTAATGGAGGATACAGATTCACCGGAGGATGGACAAAATTCATTTACAGAAATAGAAGCAGAATGGCATCGGGAAGCTCATCAAGTAATAACGAAAGACGATATTAAACACTTATTTGAGGAGTGGCAAGAGGTTTATCCGGATGCATCTATGTTTCGAGTGAATGGAGACGGTGTTTTGGATGTACAAAGCAATCTTCAGGAAAATTTACCCGATAAATGGGATGTCACTTACACTGCACAATTTTTAAAAAGTCATTATGAGGGTGATCCATTTACGGTTGTTGCTTTTACAGGGGAACATGAGGAAGATGGCTTCATTGTTTTTCAGCTTCCTCGGGAAGTAATGCAGCCATACGGCCAACGGCTTTTTAATCAATATAGCTGGGCTATTATAATGCTGACGATGGGCATTGTATTATTGTTTATTCTTCTTTCCTTATGGTTTTTCAGAGGAATTCGTAAGCGACTTGTCCACTTGCAAGAAGCCATGGAAATTCGAGATATCGATGGAATGCCGATTCTTATTGAAGAGAAGAAGCAGGATGAAATCGGCGATTTAGAAAAGTCCTTTAATCGAATGGTACAGGAATTAAGAGAAAGCAGAGAGCGTGAACAAGAAGAGGAACAGCTGCGCAAAGAGCTGATTGCCAATTTATCGCATGATTTACGTACGCCTTTAACCAAAATAAATGCACAAGCCTACGCATTACAGAAAATGGATTTGCCAATAGAGGCAAAGCATTCTCTTAAACTGACGTCAGCATCCATTGAAGACGTGGATAAATTAATCGAAAATCTCATGTCTTATACGTTGTTGATGGCGAGTAAGTATAAGAAGGATTTAAAAGAAATAGATATGTCACGATTCCTCCGTCAATATCTGGCAGCCTGGTATCCAGTTTTTGAGAAGGAAGGATTTACGGTTGATGTTGACATAGTACCTTTTGAACAAAATACGTGGAAAGTAGATTCATTATGGCTCAGCCGGATTTTAGATAATCTCCTTCAAAATGTTCTGCGTCATGCGGCAGATGGAAAATATATTGCGGTGCGTACAGAATCATCAGAGCTGAATGATGCCATTGTGGTTATAGATAAAGGAAAGGGCATGCAGGTGGATACCGAGCAAAAAGGTGCAGGAATCGGACTTTCTATTGTTGATATGATGGTAAAGGGAATGCATCTGGATTGGGAGATTGATTCGACAGAACAGGGAACGACGATAAAAATTATCAGAGAAAAAAGAGCGGGCAATTAGTTCCTTTGTTTTGAGCAAAGCAATCTTCTACAGGGAGGAGTCTCAATGACAAGTATTTATACGTATTGGGGAAATGGAAAAGTAAAATTGACTTGGATACAGGATAGTGAATTGCCTGAAAGAGAGCTTATAGCAAATGCACATGGTCTATGCTTTAAAAAGGATAAGCTGCTCTTAGTCAGTTTAAATAACAGGGGATGGGATATACCTGGAGGTCATATGGAGAAAGAGGAAGTACCTGAGGAGTGTTTTAAACGTGAGGCATATGAAGAGGGCTATGTTACAGGTATATGTTCTCTTTTAGGTTCTATTCAAGTAGATCATAGCGAAAATCTGGAAGGACGCTATCCTAAGGTTGGTTATCAGGTGTTTTAACATATGAACGTTCAGCAAATATATACATTTAAAGCTGCTCATGAATCGAAAGAAAGTGGGTTGACCCGGAAAAAGTGAAAAAATATAAAACTGATTGGAATTTGCTTTACTAGCGCATTTTTGATTGTGCTGTAAACATTGACAAATAATTGATTATTGGCTAAAAAGATTTGTATGCTCTGACCCTTAAGTAAATGAAAGCAAAAAAGCAGTGACATTTCTTTTCTATCATGAAATGTCACTGCTTTTAACGAGGTACAGAATATTTACACAGCAGGTTTAGTTCGGTATTTCCACTTTAAAAGATTCAAATTCAACATCCTCTAAAGAACCTCCTCTAAATTCGAGCGCTTTTTCTACCCCGTTTTCATCAATTTCTACGCCCCCACCATCTGTTGGAAGGGCTGTATAAGGAGTAATGGTCAGCTCGGTAACATTAGAGCCGATTGGGTCAAATTGTTTTTTACTCGTAAATACCAACCTATTGTCAACGAGTTCTCCCGTTCCTCCTCCTGAATAACTGGTAATTTCGTTTCCGTCTTGGTCAAACATCCGGAATTCAATATCACCACCACGGCTTAGTTCAAAATCTGTTCCTGCTTCAGAGCTTTCATAGGATACGCTAACTCCAGTTTCACTTAACGTTAATTCCGTAACAGTAAGATCGATTCCGTCTACACTTTGCGAATGCTCAATTGGAATGGTGCGAATATCTGTAATCTTTTCTATAGGTGTGGAGAAGTACCAGGTCTCCTCTTCTCCGCCATGTAAAATTAGCCCCAATTCAAAGCTATCCGGCATTTCTTCTGTTACATTAATTTCTTGAATAGCAGTCCGGGTTGTTGCTGATTGAATATCTTCTCTGTAAGATCCTGAACCCATACTCGGTGATTCACCATTAATGGTAAAATCCATACCAGCACCAAAATAATGCTCTCCAAGTTGTTTTTCTGATTCAATGATATAACCAATGGTAATATTATTTTGATCATACAGGATTTCATCCAATGTTACAGATATGCCGTCAATTGTCTGTGTTTCTCCAATTTGACTTGTTAAACCTTGTTTTTGAGCCTTTTCTAATCCAATCAGATCAGAATTTCCAAATACTGAACCGATAATAGGAATCTGGGACAAGCTGCTTGCTAGAGCTGGAGAATAGTAAGATGAACCAACTAATATGACAAAAACCACTGCCACACTACCAAAAGCGTAGAATACTTTTCGTTTCACCTTGTTTATTCGATTAAGCTGGCGATGTATATTCCCTTTACTGCGTTGTTTTTCCGCTTGTTCCATCCCTGTTTGAATAGCTGAACGCACTTGCTCTTCTGGAAAGGGGTCTGAGTGCTCATATCGTTTTTTCATTTAACTTATAACTCCTTTCTATTTCAATTCTCAATTTTTTCTTTGCTCGACGTAAATACGTTTTAATCGTTCCAACAGGCTTTTCCATAATTTCAGCAATATCCTGAATTGGGAGATCATGATAGTAAAATAAAATGATAGAGGTCTGATAGGATGCTTTCAGCTTGGATAATGCTTCACTTAGGTGAAATGACTCTACCTCCTGATCCTGCTTGCTTTCTAACTGAATTAACAATTCATTTTCCTCATAAGGAATAATTTGTTTTCGAGCTTTTAAAAGTCGGTAGCATTCGCGTATCAGGATTCTAAATAACCAGGTTGAGAAATACTCCGGATGCTGTAGTTGATTAATGGATAGAAATGCTTTACATGATGTTTCTTGAATGGCGTCCAGCGCATCTTGCTTGTTGTCAACATAAGAGAGCGCCTTGTAATACATCATTTGCTCTTCCAGAAAAAGCAGTTCTTCAAAAGCTGCAGCATCTCCATTGATGGCTTTTGTTACGGTATGTATATCGTGCTTCACTATATAATTCCTCCTTTCATGTATTAGAGTCATTTCGTGATATAAAAAGTTTCACTTTCTTTCTTTTTCTTAAAATATTTTTCGATTTTTATTTATGCTGGCATAGCCTGCAGCTTTTTAACCAAATTTTAACCAAAGCCGATACTTCATTTTAACCTCGTCCCTCTATCCTTGAAAGTAGAGGTGATAATGATGGAATATATCGTAGAAACGAAGCATCTAACAAAATCATTTGGAAAAGAAAAAGCAGTATCAAATTTGGAAATGAAGATACCTAAGGGAGAAATCTATGGCTTCCTTGGTCCGAATGGAGCAGGTAAAACCACAACAATCCGCATGCTGTTAGGGTTAATGCGGCCGACTTCCGGCTCTGTTCAACTATTTGGAAAAGATATGAAAAACAGTCGGATAGAAATTTTAAAAAATGTCGGATCGCTGGTAGAAAACCCTTCCTATTATCCGCATTTAACTGCTAGGGAAAATTTAGAAGCAAGCAGAAAAATTCTTAACGTACCAAAGAAAAGAATCGATGAAGTGCTTAAACAGGTTCGCCTGCACGGGGTTGCTAATAAAAAGGTAAAAGGATTTTCGCTGGGAATGAAGCAGCGGCTCGGGATTGCTGCTGCTATGCTGCATCAGCCGGAGCTGCTGATTTTGGATGAGCCTACAAATGGTTTGGATCCCTCGGGCATTATTGAAATGCGTCAGCTGATTCAAAGTCTGCCGGAAGAATATGGCATGACGGTGCTGATATCCAGTCATTTATTATCTGAGATTGATCAGATGGCTACCAGAGTAGGGGTTGTATCTAAAGGAAAAATGATTTTTCAGGATTCGATTGAGACGATGCGTAAATTTGCGCAAGCTTCCATTCAGGTACGGGTGAATGATAATGAAGCAGCGTGGCGTTCTCTGCTTGCCAATGGACAAAAAGCAGACATAGGGGAAGAAAGTGTTACCTTGCAGGCAGAAGATGACGAGCAGGTAGCAGGTTCCATTCAGTATCTTGTCCAGCAGGGTTTTTCTATTTATCGGGTACAGGAGGAAAAACGGTCTTTAGAGAATATTTTCTTGGAGATGACAAGAGAGGAGCAGGCAGGATGATCCTTTCACTGGTGAAGGCGGATTTTTTAAAGATAAAACGTAAAGGAATGTGGCTGTTATGTCTGACCGGTCCTTTTGGTGTAGTGGCATTACAGATGGTGAATTACGGGGTGAGAAAAGATTATTTGTTTGAACAGATGGATGATCGCTGGCTTTATTATATTTTGAATATCAATTCATTTACGCCGCTTGCCATTGTTTTGGGGATTGTGATTTTGACATCCTTTATGGCAAGTATTGAGGATGAAACAAATGCCTGGAAGCAGTTAGTTGCTTTACCTGTTTCCAAACGGGCAGTCTATCTATCTAAATTTACGGTAGTCAGCTGTGTCTTATTTTTATCCTCTGTCCACTTATTCCTTTTTATGTCCGGGTACGGGCTGACGTTGGGATTAGGAACGGATATTCCATACTTGCGGTTAATGGAGTACAGTTTCTTTCCTTTCCTTGCTGCACTTCCCGTCCTGGCATTACAGCTTTGGGTAGCTACTGTCAGTAAGAATCAGGCCATCCCTGTCACATTAGGGGTAATAGGAGTTATTTTAGCATACTCTGCATCACTTCTGCCCGATTGGGTGATTTGGAAATGGCCTGCATTATCTAATGATTGGGACCATTCATATATAAATGCTCTGTTAGGCATTGGGTTTGGATTATTGCTGTATTTGCTGGGGATGATTGATTTTAAAAGAAGGGACGTTAAATAAATGTTTTCCGTGATAAATTCTGAGTGGTTTAAGCTGCGAAAATCAAAAGTACTATTTCTTCTATTAGTGGCACCACTGGTTGGATTATTTATTGGGTTAGCCAATTCATTCATCGAAATAGAAGGAATCAATGCGTGGTATGAAAAGTTGATAATGATGAATTTTACGTATGCTACCTTATTCCTGCCATTGATTTCAGGGGTCTTTGCCGGTGTGATTTGCCGGTACGAACATCAGGAGGGGGGCTGGAAGCAGCTGCTGGCACTGCCTGTAACAAGAGGCAAGGTCTTTCTTTCTAAATATCTGGTGCTGATTCTTCTGATGCTTGCCATGCAATTAATGTATCTGGTTTCTATTTATTTAGTGGGTATGATAGAAGGGATTACAGATCCTTTTCCAATGGATATTGTTTGGAAATCTATTTTAGGCGGCTGGGTGGCAACATTACCGTTAATTGCTTTACAGTTATGGGTCTCCATTGCATTTAAAAGCTTTGCAGCCCCGTTTGCAATAAATGTTATCTTTACATTGCCGACGATTTTAGTCATTAATTCAGAACGGTTTGGACCTTATTACCCTTGGGGACAGCCATTTTTAATGATGAATATTAGCGGAAGTACAGAAGATGTCTTTTTTGTCCCCTGGGATCAAATACTAATGGTTATTGGCGGCAGTTTTCTATTGTTTTTCATTGGAGGATATCTTTATTTCCAAAGGAAAGCGGTGTAATAGGAAGGAATACAAAAGGAATGGCGGTCGTCTGCTGTTCCTTTTTCCATTATAATAGAAGATAAAGTTTTACAAGAGAGGATATCTTAAAGTGCGAAACAGGTTTATTTATTGTGATACATTCGGTAATCCCGACGAAGTATTAAAGATAAAAGAACAAGAAATCGATCCCCCTGAAGCAGGAGAAGTGCTCGTACGCATGTTAGCGAGACCAATTAATCCATCTGATTTGATTCCGGTTAGAGGAAGTTATGCTCACAGAATTTCTCTGCCCTATATTCCAGGCTATGAAGGTGTTGGAATTGTAGAGGGTGTTGGAGCTAATGTCAGTGCAGAGCTTATTGGCAAGCGTGTTTTACCGTTACGAGGTGAGGGAACATGGCAGGATTTTGTCAGGGCGCCGGCTAAATTTTCTGTCCCTGTGCCGGAGACTATTGATCATACAAATGCAGCACAACTATATATTAATCCTGTGACAGCATGGGTGACTTTAACAGAAGTATTGCGGCTCCAGCCGGACAGTGTACTGTTAGTTAACGCCTGTGGTTCAGCGATAGGGCAATTGTATGCGCAGTTTGCAAGAATTTTAAATTTACGTTTGATTGCAGTTACGAGAAATAGTAAACATACACAGAAGCTTTTAAATTATGGAGCTTTTGAAGTGGTGGATACATCAAGCCAGCCCCTTTTTGAAGCTGTTATGGAAAAAACAAATGGAAAAGGAGCAGATGCAGCCATTGATTCATTGGGAGGGAGTGCTGGTTCTGACTTAGCTGGCTGTTTGCGCAGTCAGGGACATTTTTTGAGTATCGGCTTATTGTCTGGAGAACAAATGGATTGGGGAGCTTTTGCAGATAAAGTGAAAATGAATATTTTTCATTTGAGGCATTGGAATAGGAAGGCAGATCAGGAAAAATGGCAGGGAACCTTTCAGCAAATCATAAAGCTTGTGGAAAAGAATGAGCTGATACTTAGCTCTGAGAAAGCAGAATATGAATTAGCAGATATAAAACAGGCGCTTAATTCCGTTGCTGACAGCAGAACAGGAAAAGTGATTTTATCCAGCAGTTGATAATTTGTGACCGATAAAGCCCGTTTATTTTTTGTCGAGTAATTTATTTCAGCAGCTTCTATACTTGAATCAATGGAAGGAGGAGAAGGAAATGCAAAACAGTATGAACAAGGCATTACAGTATATTGAAGAGAACTTGGATGTAGAAATGGATGAGAAAGAAATAGAGAAGATTACCGGTACATCCATTTATCATTTTCGGCGAATGTTTTCTTTCTTGACCGGGATGACTCTGACAGCCTATATCCGTCATCGAAAGCTTTCCAATGCGATGTTTGACTTGTTGCGGGATGATGTTAATGTGACGGACACTGCTTTTAAATATGGGTATAATTCTGTAGATGGTTTCTCCCGCGCATTTCGGGAATGGACCGGGTTTAACCCTTCTGAGGTAAAAAAACAGCAAAAGCAGCGTCTTAAAGCCTTTCCGAAGCTCACCTTCCAATTAACCGTTCAAGGAGGAGCAGAGATGAATTATCGAATTGTAGAAAAAGAAGCATTTAAAATTATTGGTGTCAGTAAAAAGGTGCCGATGCAGTTTGAAGGAGTTAATCCGGAAATTGAAAAGCTGGCGAATAGTATGACAGATCAACAGAAAGAAAAGATGCATCAATATGTTAATCTGGAGCCAAGGCAAGTAATTAATGCTTCCTATAACTTTGGAGAAGGAAGAATACAGGAGGAAGGATATTTGGATCATATGATTGGTGTATTGACAGATGAAGAAGGACCTTTTGAAGGGCTGGATGTGCTGGAGGTACCTGCTTATACTTGGGCTATTTTTTCTTCACAAGGGGAGTTCCCTAAAGTGATGCAGGAAACATGGGCAAAAATAGCAGCGGAATGGCTTCCATCTTCAGATTATGAATTAATAGAAGCACCAGAAATTTCTTTTGTAGAAGATTATAGTAATCTTGATAATGTGTATAGCGAGATTTGGATAGCTGTGAAGAAAAAGAATTAGCAGGAGTGTAGTTAGAAAAAACGAGGTACTGATTTTGACAATGTCATTAACTTAAGCATATTGACAAAGCAGGCGGATGAAGTAATGGAGGCCTTGTAAGTACATGAATTTACTATTTTTAATATATTTTCCAATTTAGAAAAATAAGTATCCAAAAACAATAAAACATCGAAACTAAAAGAGACAAATAACGTTCTAATTTTGAATAATATTATTAAGAAATAGTAATTTGTATCAAGTCTNATAGCAGTCTTGATAATGTGTATAGTGAGATTTGGATAGCTGTGAAGAAAAAGAATTAGCAGGAGTGTAGATGGAAAAAACGAGGTACTGATTTTGAAGCCTCGTTTTTTGTGTTGATGTGTTTAGTGATTTTATGCCGTGTAACTGTATGGGATGCATTTCAATCCATGCACCCATAAAGGGTGCGAAAGCGCACATCATACGCCTTGACACAGCAAGGTTTAAAAACTAGAAAAGTGCTAACCTAATCAAAATGAAATTAAGTTTCCTATAATCTTTATACATTTTCTCCAAAACCCTTGTTTTAAAAGAAGTGCTAACCTCCATAGTAATCTATGTGCGCTTAAGGTTAGCATTAAATATTAATTTACACTTATCATACCTGTTACTGTTATTTTATCATAGTCTTTATGCAGTTATAATTTTTAGAAATTTGAGCAAATAATTCCTTGTTGACACTGTATCATCCTGAGGAAAGCATATCAAATGATTCTGAAAATCACAGAAGTATATAAGCACATTATCTGTGTGATAAGAGTGAGTCTGTGATAAACTTTAACTAGATAAACGGAACAGGGGAGTTGTTAGGCATGATTAAGCATATTGTACAATGGAATCATCGTGAAAATTTCAGTGAAGCAGAGAAGAAAACAAATGCGGAAAAAATTAAGAACGAATTAGAGGGGCTAAAAGGTAAGATAGATGGTATTATTTCGATTAATGTTATTATTAACCCTCTAGAGACAAGTGATCGTGATATTATTCTGGATAGCGAATTTGAGACGGAAGAGGCATTGCAGCAATATCAAATACACCCGGAGCATGTCCGTGTGTCCAGCATGGTGAAAGAATGTGTACAGGATCGTGTCTGTGTAGATTATCAACTATAAGCATAAATAGAAACAGCGTAGAAAAAGTTTCTGTGCTGTTTTTTAGGTGAGATATAGTTTGAAATCAATTAATCAGAGGAAGGGATGCAGTTCCATGAGTGATAAGTGGCTAGAATGGGCAAAGCAAATCCAGTCGATAGCGCAGGCAGGATTGACTTTCACAAATGATATGTATGACAAAGAACGGTATGAACAGCTGCGTACGCTAAGCATCGAAATCATGAACGAATATACTGCATTAGATTTCGAATCCATTCGTGATTTATTCGCTAATGAGACAGGTTATCAGACTCCAAAAGTTGATGTGCGGGGTGTAGTTTTTAAAGATGATCGTATTTTGATGGTCCGCGAAAAGCATGATGATGCCTGGGCATTACCGGGTGGTTTTTGTGATATTGGGGAATCTCCAAGAGAAAATGTTACCAAAGAGATTCAAGAAGAGGCGGGTTTTCATGTTCAGCCCAAGAAGTTGCTGGCTGTTTTTGATACCAATAAACACCCGCATCCGCCGCAGCCTTATCAATATTATAAATTGTTTATTCAATGTGAAATTATTAGCGGAGAAGCCAGCTTAGGGATGGAGACAAAGGGGATTGATTTTTTTGCTGAAGATAATCTCCCTCCTCTTTCATTAAACAGGAATACAGAAACGCAAATTCAGCATTTATTTGAATTTTTGAGAAACCCGGAAAACCCGACTCTGTTTGATTAAACCATAAGAATGAAAAATTACTTCTTTATTCGAGGAGTAATTTTTTCTTTATCGGATTTCTTGTAAAACAAGATAATGTCCTTTAGAATAGGGATGTTTTTATATATGAACAAAAGGAGTAACATCAACATAAAAAACTACATGCGATGAAGATGATTATAAAAATATAATCATGTTGCTATATAGAACGGAAAGGAGAATCGAGATGGATCGGACAAAATTAAGCTCGGAAAGTGATCGATTTATAGAAAAGCTGCGTCTGTATTTATTCTCTCAAGGAATAGCACAATCTGATATTGAGGAAGTTGCTGATAATCTGGCGCAAAAGCTCTATGAGATGGAGCAAAATAACGAGCCCATTGAACAAATTACGGAAAAGTCACCGCAGGAATATTTAGACGGTCTGAAGCAAGAGTTAGATAAAAACGTAGCCACATCCAGATCAGCATCCTGGCTGGTACCCTATATTCTTATCGGTGCGATTATTTTTATGGTATTTGGTGACGTGTTACGCGGTGTGCTATATGGAGAAAGCGTTGCTTACAGTCTGTTCCGGATTTTAAGCACAGTTGCTATTAGTATATTATTTATCCTGAGTTCTGTATTTGCAGTAAGATATACCTTAAACAATCGGTTTACTGTATTAAAAGAATATATGATTCTCACTATTCCGGCTGTTATCAGTATGCTGCTGTTTATAGCTGCTTACTTTGTCGATGGCAATGTGGAAACATCTATTATCATGATTGATTCATTCGGAAATATGATTTTATTAGGGATAGTGACAGTTATAGCGATATGGATGTCTGTATGGGCAAAAGTATGGATATTGCCTGTTATTTTGATTGCCTGGAATTTTCCGCCGCTGATTTTGGAAAATACACCGCTTGGAGTAGATATGCAAGCATTTCTGAGTATCATCTTGACTATTGTAATTGTTGGAGCTTATATCTATTTGGAGTTTCAGAAAGAACAAGAACTATAAACAAACAAGGATAATTTTGTTAAAATGTAATAGAGTGAAAAATAGGAACATAAGTTAGAGAATTAGAAAAGACAAGAGGTGCTTGATATGAAAGGGTATTTAGCAAACGGCTTATTTTCAATGGGGGATCGTTATGTCAATGAGCAGCTGGCAAAAGTAATTCGTGAGGCTGTACCGGAAATAGATTTATATGTACCGCAGGAAAATGCCGCAATTAATGATAAGGCTGCCTATGCAAACAGCGAGATTATTGCAGAGGCGGATTTATCCAAATTGAAAGAGAGTGATATTTTAATAGCAGTGCTGGATGGAGTGGAGATAGATTCCGGTGTAGCCGCTGAAATTGGCGCTTTTTCAATGCTTAACCGTCCAATTGTCGGCGTATTTACGGATACCCGCCAGCAAGGGAGAGATAATCGGAAAAAGATAGATGCACTTGTAGAAGATGCTTTAGAAAATCAATTTGTTTATCGTAATTTATTTTTGGTGGGATTAGTGAAACGGAATGGTGTGATTGTCTCCTCTTTGGAGGAAGCAGTGGAAGCTGTGTTAGAAATGAAGAAGATGCATATATAATAGCTATCAAAGAAAATCAACATTATCATGTAAGATTTGTGTGGAATGTGTTTGATTTTCTTTTTTACTCTTTAAGACAGGAAAGTAAATAATTCTGATAATATTGATTAATAGAGTACATCATATATAAAGCTGAACAGGTAAAATGAAAGGAGAAAACATATGTCAAAAGCAGAGAAAATCACATTAAAGTTTTTATCAGAGGAATACCTAGATGACTTGAATCAGTTCGAGCTTCCTGAGGAACAGTACCAATTTACGGCATTGCCTAAGGAAATCTCAGAGTTAGCTGAAGGTCAATATGGTGTGATGATTATGAATTATAATGAGCCGGTTGGTTTTTTCTTGCTGCACCGGACAGAGCGTGTAAATGAATACACAAATAATCCCCATGCACTGCTTTTAACTGCGTTATCTATTAATCAAATGCATCAGCGGAAGGGCTATGCCAGAAAAGGAATGACATTGCTTGCTGATTTTGTGAAGGATGTGTTTCCTGCATGTGATGAAATTGTATTAGCTGTTAATCATAGAAATATAGCAGCGCAAAAGCTTTATACGAACGTAGGTTTTAAAGATACATATAGGAGAAAGGAAGGGCCTAAGGGAGAGCAGTATATTATGCATTTGCAGTCTATTTAAACGAATGAAAGTTCTGTTGTTAATATTTAATAAAAAATTCATTTTATTTTTCATGTTAAAAGGAATAGCTCATAGAAAAGGAGGAATGAAATTTGTTTACAATAAAAAAAGCTGCAGAAAAATTAAACATTCCAACCTCTACCATTCGTTATTATGATGATGAAGGCCTTTTACCGTTTATAGAAAGAGATGAAAATGGATACCGTATTTTTCAAGAAGAAGATTTATTTTGGCTGGAGATGATTGGCTGTATGCGTTCAACTGGAATGTCTATTAAAATGCTGCAGCATATTGCTCAACTGCATATGCAAGGAGAAGAAACTTTACAGGAAAGAAAAGATATATTTAAGGCGCATCAAAGAAGATTAATAGAGCAGAAACAAGATATAGATAATGCTTTAGACAGGCTGGAAGAAAAAATGAAAAGGCTGTCTACCTTAAGGTGATATGCTCCCCTTAAGGTAGACAGATTAAAAAATAAAAATCTGTTTATGAACAGCCTTATTTTTCTTTAAGCATGTAGAAGGGATTCTACAACTGTTGATCTGTTGCTATTAACAATAGATTTAAAACCAAATGATGATTCTAGATCAGTAATAAGTGCTGCTTCGGAAGTGTAGTTAATGATTGAATAATCAATGACGACACCGATGCCAGAAATATCATTATGATAAAGTTCTTGTTCATGAGATAATTCGATCAATTCTTTTGTTAAAGTTTGAACGTAATCTGTACTTGAAATAGTTACATCACGAGTTGCAATTATTTTGCTGTCATGAGAAAGAATAGAAATTGTGGTAATGCTGCCTTTGTACTCTGCAAGAAAAATATACATTTTGTCTTACTCCTTTCTTTAACTTGTAATATTTCTTCAGGGAGGTGGAATAACCATCAATACAGTATCTGTAATGCCGCCATTTGGTAAAGGGAGTAATTTTACTGTTTCAGCTATATAAATCTCCTGCTGATGGAAGTTTCGTTTTATATAGCTGATCAAAAGTATCATAACTATCGTTGTTATAATTCTATAATCTTCCCATTATGGTTCATATGCTGTTCTGCTTCTTTTTTAAAGAAATAAGTTGATGTTACATGATTGTCTATCAATGTGAAATAACCTTTCTGTTTGGAAGTTTTTGCAATAGAATCGTTTATCTCTTTTCCGATTGTATTAATAGCAATATCTACTTTTCCGTAAACTTTTATTGCAAATTCAAATAACTCCTTTGCGGTTCCAGCATTCGTTAAATCACCTTGAAACAGTACTGCTTGGCCACCTTTTGAAACAATCTCCTTTCGAGTTAATTCTGCTTCTTGTTTGAAAGCTTCATTGTGATAGTGAATAATGACTTCTGCTCCTGCCCTTGCATAGTCTTTACTAAGCAGAGCTCCTAGGCTGTTTCCACCTTCAGCTATGACGACTACCTTACCTTCCAGTGTATCAAATTTATTCATTCTTCCATATCCCCCTTTGGATTATGTTTAGTATAAACATTCAAGTGAACTTGAAAGCAAGAGGGAAATAAGCATTTTAATTCCACTTTTAATGATGAGATCTGCTGTCTCTATCCCTGTAAACCTCACACTGACAGAAGCTGTATTTTATTCAATGTGAAAAAGGTCATATGCAATAGATAGTAACCGCCACCCAGAAGAGAAAAATCAGTTCTTTTTCCCTGTTGATTTCCAGCCTCTCTATGCTATTTTTAAAAGGGAAAGGGTGGGGAGAAGAAAATGAACAAACTAATTGGTTTGGTAACAGTATTTCTAATGACTTTATTTGTTTTGGCTGCATGCGGTGGAAATGATGAAGATAATGGAAATGAAACTGCCGCTGATAATGGACAGACAGAGACAAATGAGCAGGCGGAAAACGATACAAATAATGAAGAAGAAAACACAGAAGAAGGACAGGAAGAGCTTGCCCCAGGAGATATAGAATCAGAAATATTCTCTGCACTTGTTGCAGGTTCTGAGACATATTCAGTTCAGGAGAACGGCGTTGATATTCTGGACGAGGGTTCTGCACATAGCCGCTTAACAGTAAATCAGGAGATGGATGATGATGACATAGATTTTGATTATATGAAGCAAACAGCGGAAGAAGATGCTGCATTGATTGGAGAATTATTAGGAGAAATTAAAGTTATTGAAACTGCTGAAATAACATGGCTATTTGCCTATCATGGTCCTTTTTATACCTTTCAACTAGAGAGGGATGGTGATAAATTAATAGTCACAGGGGAAGAGTTTGACGCAGATCAATTAAATGAGAATATTGAAACATATGTCCCGGCATCAGAAGTGGAGTAGTGAAGGGTTGAGCAGGGAGTATATGATTTAACTTTGGTTAAATTACGAAAGCTTTTCAAAATCTGTTCCTTTTTTCAAGCGGTAAATTACAGCAAAGGAGCAGGTCTATTGTTGTTCTCCGTTTTATAAATTTGTTAGGAGTGATATATACAGCATGTTTAAGATTGGTAAAAAGCAATACACAGATGTTATTCCTTTACTTAAGGGAACAGAACACACAGCCCCTACAAATGCATGGGGAATTGTGGAAGGCTATATTGAAGGAGAGGTTTTTTCTAATAAAACAGTTCAACCAGATGCAGTGCTGATCGGTACAAAAGATGGTGTATATTTTGTTTGTGGTGAGCCGGATAAAGCCTTTTTAGAGGCCTTTGAAAAATATTATTTAGAAAAAGAGAATGAGCGTTTTACGCTGTTTTCTCCTAATAAAATATGGGATAACATGATTGAAAGTATGCAGACAGAAAATACAAAGAAAATGAAGCGAAAAGCATTTCGTTTAAATGAAGAAAAATTTCAACAAAGAGCCCGGCTGCTCCGCCATTCTGATGTATTTGAAATAAAACCTGTCAGCAGCGAATCTATTATGAATAGCAGAAAATTTGATAAGGATTATTACCAATTATATTGGGGAAGCATAGAGCGGTTTTTAAAATATGGAGCCGGTTATTATGCCGTTAATAAAGATCGGGAAATCCTCAGTGAATGTACAGCTATTTTTAGAAGCAAAGAAAGAATGAATATAGATATTTATACCTTGGAAAAAGCGAGAGGGTCAGGTTTGGCTTATGGAGTAAGCAAAGCTTTTATAGCAAAGTGCCTGCAAAACAGCATTGCCCCTGTGTGGGATTGTGACTGTGAGAATATACCTTCCGCTCATTTGGCTGGCAGACTGGGATTTGATCAATTTGAAGAGTATCATCTTTATTATAAGCAATAGTGAAGCGTATTACGGGGATATTTTAAAGATTTTTCTAAATTTTATAATAAATAGGTTGTATTAGGAACGCATATTCTGTGATTATGGTAATAAAAAGTAGGAGGATGAGAAAATGAGTACAGTATTTACTGCGTATGAAAGTACAATGGAAACTGTTTCTGAACTGAAAGAAGCAGATGAGCAATCATTGATTACGCCTATCAAAGAAAATGCCTGGTCGATAAGAGAAATCATTGGTCATATGTATTATTGGGATGATTATAATCTGCATAATATGGTATCCCAGATGAATCATGGCGCCAATCTGCCGCCATTTCCGGATCATGATACGCAGAATGAAAAAGCGATTCAATCTCTGGAAGGAGAATCTGTTTACCAGATAATAGATTCCTTTATCGAGCGGAGAGAGGAATTTTTAGATGCAGTAAAACAAGTAGATAAGCAGGACAGATTTACTATTGGTAATGGGAAGAGAGCTTTTTCTGCTGAAAGCTTTGTAAAAATATTTGTGAAGCATGACGCACATCACTTAAAGCAGATAGAGGATTTTTTAGCTGCTTCCTGATAGGAAGAGGCGAGGAGCTTTCCGAAGATGGAGAGTTCTTTTTTATAACATAAAAGAATATGTAAGAAGTACTGGTTACAGAACAATCCGTGAAAATAATAAGGCAATAGAGTATAATATCTTTATACTAGATGATTATTCAAGGATGAAAGGACAGACAGTCAATGGCTACAATTCGTGATATTTCTGAAAAAGCTGGAGTTGCAAAAAGTACGGTATCCAGATATTTAAATAATGGGTATGTCAGTGAAGCCACAAGGAAAAAGATTGAGAAGACAATTGAAGAATTAGAATATGTTCCGAATTCCTACGCACAAAATCTTCGTTTAGAGAGTAATCCGACAATTGGCGTGATTATCCCCAGATTTGATTCTTATTCGGTAACGACGACGCTGCAGGGGATCGATAAGGAATTAAAGCAGCAGCAGTATAATATCCTAATCGAGAATACAGACAGGAGCCCTGAGAGGGAAATTGAATATCTGAAGCGTCTGGCAAAAATGAAGGTTTCAGGAATTATATTTTTGGCGACAAAATTAACGGAGGAGCATATTCATACGATTGAATCCATTGGCGTGCCTGTCATTGTTATTGGTCAAGAGGACAGACGTCTGAATTGTATTGTTTATAAGGACTATGAAGCAGCCTTTGAACTGGCGGAGTATTTAACTGCTTACGATTTTAATAAAATTGCCTATCTTGGAGTAGGTGAGGAAGATGAAGCAGTTGGTATTTTAAGAAAAAAAGGATTTATCGACCGATTTGCGAAAGAGCAGCAAAAGACTCTATCTGTTTATTATACAGACTTCTCCATAGAGAAATCTGTACAAAAAACAAGGGAGCTGTTAAACGAAATAAAACCGGATTTATTGATTTGTGCTACGGACAATATTGCAATTGGCGCAATGAAATCCATTTATGAAAAAAAACTTCGTATTCCCGAAGATATTTCTCTGACGGGTTTTGGAGATTATAAGATATCCAGTTATTTAACCCCTGCATTGACAACGGTTCATTATGATTATAATAAGGCTGGGCATATTGCTGCAAAAAGTATTGTCAGAATGAAAGGACAGAAATTTCATCCGACAATAACATACGTGGATTATCAGATATTCCCCAAAAATAGTATTGACAAAGCAAAAAGAAAGCGATAAACTCTCTTCATATCAAATATTAAAATTAATCAATGTGGAACCGATTCCTTATGATGTATATGGAATCGGTTCCACAAATGGAAATAAGGAGGACTCCTCTCATGGAAACAAAATGGTGGCAGGATGAGATAGTTTATCAAATTTATCCGAAGAGCTTTTATGATTCTAATGGCGATGGTATCGGAGATTTGAAAGGGATTACAAAAAAACTGGATTACTTGAAAGAGTTAGGAATTACAATGCTATGGATTTGTCCGATTTTTTCATCACCAATGGTAGATAACGGCTATGATATCTCTGATTTTGAGGGAATCAATCCGGAATTTGGAACAATGGATGATTTCAATCAGCTCTTAAAAGAAGCAAAAAAACGTGATATTAAAATTATATTGGATCTTGTAATTAACCATACTTCGGATGAACATACATGGTTCCAGGAGGCATTGAAAGATCCGGACAGTAAGTACAGAGATTACTATATTTTTAAATCGGGTACAGATGGCAACCCGCCGAATAACTGGCGCTCTATTTTTGGCGGTTCCGTTTGGGAGAAGCTCCCTGAAGAAGATCTTTACTACCTGCATGTTTTTGATAAAAAACAGCCGGATCTTAATTGGGAAAACAAAGAAATGCGTCAGGAATTATACGCCATGATTAATCGCTGGCTGGATAAAGGCGTGGCCGGATTTCGAATTGATTCTATCACATTTATTAAAAAAGACAGTGACTATGCAAGTCTTCCGGCAGATGGAGTAGACGGCCTTGTATCCTGCAAGCATAAAACGAGAAACCGTCCCGGAATCGAAAGCTTTCTAAACGAATTGAAAGCGAATACGTTTGAAAAGTATGATGCGGTGACAGTAGGTGAAGCTCCAGGAGTGCAGTATAAAGATTTTGATCAGTTTATCGGGAAAGATGGTTACTTCTCCATGATTTTTGACTTTCATTATGCTGATATTGATGTGGAATCAGGATCGGATTGGTTTAAGCGTACCAATTGGACTGTTCCAGAATTTAAGGAATTGTTATTCCGATCTCAAACAGCCCTTCAGGAGGCTGGATGGGGAGCAAACTTTCTGGAAAATCATGATCAGCCGCGTGTGCTGTCCAAGATGGTAAGAGAAGAGGAATGGCAAACACCTGAAACTGCAAAAACATTTGGAATGCTGTATTTCTTTTTGCGGGGAACACCGTTTATCTATCAGGGTCAGGAGCTTGGAATGAAAAATTTTAATCGTTCAACGATAGATGCATTTAATGATATTTCCAGTATAGATAACTATCATCGATCCATGCAGGAGGGCTTTTCAGAGGAAGAAGCACTTCAATTTGTTAACCTGCGGAGCCGTGATAATACAAGGACACCATTTCCTTGGAACAATGAGCAGTATGGCGGATTTACTACTGGAACACCGTGGCTGGACATGACAGAGGAGTACCCGGAAATTAATGCGGAAAATAATCCCGTTTATGCATTTTATCAGCAGATGATTCAGTTGAGGCAGGATAGTACATGGAGCAACGTATTGTCTTTTGGAAATATAAGAGAAATAAAAGATGTTCCGGAAGAAGTCATTGCATATGAGCGTGCAGATGAAGAAAAAAATATAGTTGTTTTAGTTAATTTAAGCACAGAAAAGAAAAAAGTGGTATTAAACGAATTTGGCGGGAACGTCATTTTACACAGTCAATCTGAGCCTACGATAACAGGAGAAGAGATTGTCCTGGAACCCTATCAGGGAATTACAATCGGCTAACAGGAGGAAGCAAAATGTCTGAGGATCAATATAAACAAACTGGGGAACAAATTGTAAGAATTATAGGTGAAGACAATATTGAATCAGTAACGCATTGTGCAACGAGATTACGTTTTAATGTCAAAGATAGAGATTCTATTGATCAAGAAGCTATTGAAGATATTGAATTAGTAAAAGGTGTTTTCTATCATTCCGGACAATTTCAAGTAATACTTGGTACAGGGATTGTAAATAAAGTTTATAAAGCGATCGCTGGTGAAACAGACAATGAGGAAAGACAGCAAAATAGTCAAAGTGAACAAAGTCAAACATCAAAGAAGGGCAGAGTACAGCGGGGGATAAGAACCTTAGCGGATGTATTTATTGCAATTATTCCGGGGATTGTAGCAACAGGGCTGTTTCTTGGATTAAAAGGCGTCATATTAAATGAGACTGTTCTAGGTTTCTTTGGAACGAGTCCAGACGCTATCCCGGAGTCTGTGCTAACACTGATTTCTGTGTTGACGGATACTGTATTTGCTTTTCTGCCGGCATTAATCTGCTGGTCGGCCAATAAGAAATTTGGCGGAACCCCGATTATTGGGTTCGTTATTGGATTGATGCTTGTATCGCCTGCTTTGCCAAACGCTTATGAGGTAGCAGATGCAGCATCAAGTGTAGAGCCGTTGATTGCCTTTGGATTTATTCCAATTGTCGGTTATCAAGGAAGCGTTTTAACTGCACTTGTTGTAGGACTTGTCGCAGCGAAAATAGAAATAAGATTACGAGCAAAAATGCCTGATTCTCTTGATTTAATGTTTACACCATTTTTCGTTATTATTATCAGTGTGTTAGGAGGATTGCTCGTACTTGGTCCGGTACTTCACATTGTTGAAAATGGACTTGTATATGTTGTTACAGCATTAATTGATGTGCCATTAGGAATCGGAGGGTTTATAGTTGGGTTGATCTATCCGCTGGCTGTTATGACGGGAATGCATCATCTCTTCTTTATGATTGAGACAACCTTGCTGGCTTCAACCGGATTTAATCCCCTCATTACAATATGTGCGATGTATGGATTTGCAAACGCTGCTGTATGTTTTGCGATCAGCCGCCGCAGCAAAAAGAAGAATATTAAAGTAATGGGAACCAGTGCCGGGGTTACGCAGCTGTTAGGTGTTAGTGAGCCTGCACTCTTCGGTATTACTATTCGATATGGTACACGTCCGTTAACTGTGATGCTTCTATCCTCGGCATTGGGAGGGATGGTGTTATCTATCTTGGGAATACAGGCTAATTCATACGGGTTGGCAGTTATTTTATCACCATTAATGTACATTTACAGCGGGTATCAATTTATTACCTATATAATTGTAGGGATTGCGACCTTCGTTGTAGCTTTTATTTTGACTTCTATCTTTGCCGTTCCGAAAGAACTGCTTAGTGTACCGGACGAAAAACAGGAAACGAAGAGTGCTTAAAGGCGTGTTCAAGAGGATTAGCGAATATAGCCGACACATTTTTTGTATCGAACCTTTTGAATACGCATCTAAATTAACAAATAGTTTATCGGTAAGTGGAGAGGGTATCTCCCTGCCCATGAAAATATAATAAATAAAGATTGACTCATGGAATTTGGAAGGGAGCATTGAAAAACAGTATGTCTTGGACAAGGGAAACACGGTACCGGCACTACCGGGAAATGACAGAAGCAGAAGAACAGGAATTACTAGAGAAAGTGAGCAAAAGCATATGGAGACAGAAATTTCATATACAGCCTCCATATGGACTATTAAATGACCCTAACGGTTTTACTTTCTATCAAGGAAAGTATCACTTATTTTATCAATGGTTCCCTTTTGGACCTGTTCATGGAATGAAGCATTGGTATCATGTTGAATCAGAAGATTTAATTCACTGGGAAGAGAAGGGAGTGGGCATCGCTCCCGAATATGATCACGAAAGTCATGGTATATTCTCCGGTTCAGGTATTGTTAAAGCTGATTTATTGTATTTATTCTACACAGCGAATAAACGTGACCAGGATTGGAATCGTGTATCTTCTCAAAGCTTTGCTGTCATGGATAAACAGGGAAGGTTTACCAAGCAGGAGGAACCGGTAATTCCAAAACAGCCGGAAGGGTATACTGCGAATTTTCGAGATCCGAAGGTTTGGAAGAATGGCAATACATTTTATATGATTATCGGGGCGGAAAGAGAGAATCATACAGGCTGCGCGCTGCTCTATAAATCGGCTGATTTGTTGAATTGGAGCTTTCAAGGAGAATTAAAAACGGATTTTGAACAGTTCGGTTATATGTGGGAATGTCCAGATATCTTTCAGATCGAAGGAAATGATGTGCTGATACTTTCTCCTCAAGGGCTTGAACCAGAAGGAGACTCCTATCATAATGTGCATAATTCCGGGTGCTTTATTGGTCATTTTGATAAAGAAAAATATTATTTTCAAAGTAATGCTTTTCAGGAATTGGATGCAGGATTTGATTTTTATGCGCCGCAGACAACGCAGGCCCCGGATGGACGTCAGATTTTAGTTGGCTGGATGGGACTTCCTGATACATCTTATCCAGCTGATAAAGATATGTGGTCAAATTGTTTAACGATTCCAAGAGAGCTGCAAATAAAAAATAATAAAATCTATCAAGTCCCGGTGAAAGAAATGATTAAAAAAAGAGGTGCTCTGACAACGTGGCAGGGAAACCTGGATGGCGAAGAAAGAGCGTTGGATAACTTTTTAGGTGCTGTTTACGAGCTGAACGGCGATATGACAGTAGAAGATGGTATTGCAGGGTTAAAGCTGCGTACGGGAAAAGAAGAGGAAACATTATTTTATCTGGATACAAAGCGTCAGAAAATAGTACTTGATCGTACAAACTCAGGAGTTCCGACAGCTGTAGATTACGGTACTGTCCGTCAGACTTCCTGTACAGATAATAAAATCTCTTTACGTATTTTCATGGATACTTCCTCCGTTGAGATTTTCGTGAATGAAGGTGAGTTTGTCTTTACCTCAAGAATTTTTCCACAGGAAGAAAGCAAAGGGATCAAACTGTTTGCTGAGGATACAGCAGCCTCTTTTGCTTTGAACAAGTGGGATTATACATCTTAATCATAAGTGAAAAGGTTACAGGAGAATAAATGGAAGGAGCTCCGGTGAAGCATGCCAAGCAGGTATTGCTCACCGGAGCCCTTTTTTATAGGCCGTGACAGCTTTTGTTAATCAAAGCGTAGATTGCAGTATTTCATTTTTTACTTCCAAAATATAATTCTTCAGAACATATTCTTTTCCGCCATGCTTTAATTGATTAGGCAGGTTTGTTTCTTTGAAATGGGTGTTTAGTATTGTGGCAAATTCAGATTTTACAAGGTAATATTTCCGTCTATAAAACATTTCTTCAGCTCCTTTAAGTTCATGTTCATGAAGCTGAAATTTTGATTCAAGCATACCATTTTAAAAAATTCCCTTTCAACTGTATACTAAGCAAAACAATCAAAAAATAAGGAGTACATCATTACATCATGAAAAATTCAAAATCATCTCGTACATTACGCATATTGAATTTCATAGAGGAAAAAGGGAATAAGCTCCCTCATCCAGTAACGATATTTATTATTTTTACACTGGCTGTTATCGTAATTTCTCATTTGTTATATCTGAGTGGTGTCAGTGTGCAATTTGAAGGCGTAAATGATGAAACAGGTCAGATCGAACCACTGACTGTGTCAGCTGTCAGTTTGCTGACTTCAGACGGAATTGCCCATATGTTTTCCAGTGTTGTTGGGAATTTCACCTCATTCGTTGCTTTAGGACCAGTATTGGTGGCAATGCTTGGTGTAGGGGTAGCCGAAAAAACAGGTTATATCAGCGCCATTATGACAAATACAGTGACTAAAGCACCGCGGAAATTAGTTACACCAATTGTGGTTTTAATGGGAGTCCTCTCTAATGCGGCAGCTTCTGTCGGCTATGTTGTCTTAGTGCCGCTTGGGGCCATTATTTTTCTGGGGTTTAAACGGCATCCACTCGCAGGACTATCTGCTGCATTTGCCGGAGTCGCAGGCGGTTACTCTGCCAACCTGATTCTCGGGACAAATGATCCATTACTTAGCGGTATTTCTACAGAAGCAGCAAATATTTTAAATCCAGACTATATTGTCAACGCAACCGACAACTGGTTTTTTATGTTTGCATCTACTTTTCTGATTGTTATTCTTGGAACATTTATAACGGATAAAATTATTGAACCGAAGTTAGGAACATATCAATCCAAGGAAACAGATAAGGAATCGAACGAGTTGTCAAAACGAGAGAAAAAAGGATTGTATTGGGCGAATGGTTCTGCTCTGCTGACGATTGCTGTTATTGCACTGCTGGTTATTCCTGTGAATGGTCCATTACGTGGGGAAGACGGTGGCTTTATCCAATCTCCATTTATGAGCAGTATTATCTTTATCATGATGCTGATTTTCCTTGTTCCCGGTATTGTTTATGGAATGGTGACAAAAACGGTGAAGAATGATAAGGATATTGCGGGATTGATGACCGCTTCACTGGAAACAATGGCAGGATTTATTGTGCTGATTTTCTTTGCGGCCCAGTTTGTTGCTTTATTTAATTATACAAATTTAGGTACGATTATTGCAGTAAAAGGTGCTGATTTCTTACAGTCTATCCATTTAACCGGGGCACCGCTGCTTGTTACATTAATAATAATCACAGCATTCATCAATTTATTTATTGCTGCTGATTCAGCAAAATGGGCAATTATGGCACCTGTTTTTATCCCGATGTTTATGCAGATGGGTATTTCTCCCGAGGTAACACAGGTTGCTTATCGAATCGGGGATTCTGCAACTAATATTATTTCACCACTGATGCCATTCTTTCCGTTAGTTGTGGCATTTGCCCAGCGTTATGGCAAAGAAAATGGAGTAGGCACAGTGGTTTCCTTGATGCTGCCGTATTCTGTGATGATATTGATAACATGGACTATCTTCTTTGTTATCTGGTATGTATTTGGTATTCCAGTTGGACCTGGAACAAGCTTAAATTACTAAGGGGAAGGAAGGATAAATATGAAGGTTGTAACTACTTGGAATGGCGGACGCGCGTTCTCAGCTGTTGGGGCTTCAGGTTTTGAAATAAATATGGATGCAACAGAAGAAGCAGGCGGTACTGGAAAAGGAGCTACACCGGCAGAGACGTTATTGAGCGCATTAGCTGGCTGTATTGGTATAGATGTAACGATGATTTTACGACCGCATTTAGATAAAATAACAAAAATAGAACTGATTACAGAAGGTACAAGAAAAGAAGAATTACCTAAAGGGTTTACCGGTATGGAGATTACTTTTATTGTAGATGGTGAGATTGACAGTAAAAAAGTATGGAGAGCGATTCATCTTGGTGAGGAAAAATATTGTACTGTTTCTGATTCGATAAAAGCCGATGTGCAATTTAAATTAATTTTAAATGGAAAAGAGCAAGAAGCATAACATGATTGATAAAAGAGCTGTAAGTACACAAGTAAAATAAATTGAGGAGACGGGTATAATAATAGAAAGTCAGGACGGAGTTATTAGAACGATGGCAGGAGAATGGCTCCTTTCCTATTGGGGTTGTGACAGCAATGATACAGAGTCTCACGATTACACAGCAGCACATGTTAGCAAAGAGAATTCAAATGATTCATATCGAAATAAATAACAGCTTGTATTCTTTTATTGGGAATACAAGCTGTTTTTGGGCTCGGATCAGGATGATGTCCAGCTTCCGCCATTAATATGAATGGCTTGTCCTGTCATATAGGAAGCTTCCTGTGATGCCAGCATAACATAGGCCTGAGCATGTTCAGACGGCTGACCTGGCCGTCCCATTAAGGTATCCTGACCAAATTGCTCCACCTTATTTTCGTCAAATGAGGAAGGAATAAGCGGTGTCCAGACAGGTCCAGGAGCAACGGTGTTCGCCCGGATTCCTTTCTTGGCAAGGCTCTGTGCAATACTTCTTGTAAAGGAAGTAATCGCTCCTTTTGTTGCGGAATAATCCATTAATGTGGCGTGTCCACGATAAGCGTTAATAGAAGAAGTACTGATGATCGAATCGCCTTCCCTCATATAAGGGACTGCTGCTTTGGTCAGATAAAATTGGGAAAAGAAATTCACGCGGAATACTTCTTCAAATTGTTCAGAAGGAATATTCTCTACGTTTGCCTGTTCAAATTGAATGGCTGCATTATTAACCAGAATATTGATACCGCCAAATGTTTCTACGGTTTTTTTAACCAGATAAATACAATGGGCTTCTGCTTTTATATCTCCGGGAAGCAGAAGACATTGGACTCCTTCAGCTTCTACCAGCTTCTTTGTTTCCTCGGCATCGCCATGTTCATCTAAATAGGAAATCGCTACGTTTGCTCCTTCCTTTGCATATAAAATAGCAACGGCCCGGCCAATACCGCTGTCACCGCCAGTAATCAGCGCGTTTTTTCCTTTTAATTTATCTGTGCCTGTATAAGCAGTTGGCTGATGCGGGAGCGGGTTCATTTTTGATTCGATTCCCGGCTGCTTATCTTGTTTTTGTCTAGGTGTGCTTCCCTTTTGCATTTCAGTTGGTTTCATCATTAGTTCCTCCTTTACCAGTTTTAATTTCTAGTAATAACATTTTTCCACATGTACATGTTTTATAAACATAATGAGAAAGTTCTTTTTTCTCTCAACAAAAGAATCCCTATATATAGTCAAAGATTTGGGGTGATTGATGCTTATTCTATAAATATAGAACTAATAATTCTATATTTGTGAAATGTGTGTTACGATAGTATAAATTATATGGAAAAAGGAGCTGAAGATGTGGATGTTTTGCAATTAACAAGCAGAGGGCGGGAGAGTTATGATGTGCAGCTGACCTATTCTATTTTATGGGAATGTGCTCTGGGGATTGCGGCAATAACAAACACCAGGTTACTGGATACATTAGATAGGCCCCGGGAATATTGGGCGCAAATAAAAAATTCCATTTCCGGGGAATTATCGGAGGAATTGGCGTTCGTTGAAGAGAAGAATACATGGAAGGGGCTGCTCCAAATACTCCATCAGCAGGAATTTTCAAGCCTGGATGCGTTTCAGCAATATATTCAAGCATTGCCAGATGCAGAATTGAAGTTTATTTGCCTTCCTTTTGCCGGGAAGAAGGAGCAGGTGTATCGGGAGCAGGCTGCGCAGGGAGAGGAAAAAGCAATCAAAGAGCTGATGCGGATTACCGATAATAATCCATTCTTTCCAGCGTACATTGAATTCATCAGTACATGTGAAGCGAAATCTTTAAAAAAACATTTGATTAAGGTGATGGACAGCTGGTATCAGGAAGTAGTGAAAGCAAATCAACAGGAGATCGAAGCTGTATTGGAAAAAGATTATCAGTCAAAGAAGGCGATGTATCAAAAAGTTTCTTCTGAGGAGCTAGTACAGTGGGCTACCGGTGGGGTTACATATCCCCCTGAACCTAGTGTTCATACAGTTTTACTGATCCCGCAATATATTTACCGCCCGTGGAATATTGAAGCAGATATCGAAGGAACCAAAGTGTTTTACTATCCAGTTTCTAATGAGAGTGTGTCGCCAAGTGACCGGTATATGCCGGATTATTTTCTTGTGCAGAAATATAAGGCTTTAGGTGATGAAGTACGTCTGAAAATGGTTAAATTGCTATCTGAACATCCAAGGACATTACAGGATATGACGGAAAGGTTGGATATAGGGAAGTCGACCATTCATCATCATTTGAAGATATTAAGAGCGGCAAAAATCGTCGAAATAATTGATTCAAAGTATTGCTTGAAAAAGAATGTATTTGCTCTGTTAGCAAAAGAATTTAATTGGTATCTGGAAAAGTGATGGAGGTGAAGCTGATGAAGACAACTATCTTTAGGAATAAATCTTTTTTATCTATATGGATTGGCAACGGTATTTCGGAGCTGGGCGGTGCGTTTGGAACCTTTTGTAATTCCATTTTAGTCTATCAATTAACAGGCTCTGCCTTAGCGTTAGGGAGTATGTGGCTGTTATATTTTATTCCGTCTTTAGTGCTTCAATTATTTATCGGTCCATTTATCGATCGCTGGAGCCGTAAATGGATACTGATTTTCTCCCAGCTGGCAAGAGGCTTTGTCTTCCTGGTACCACTGTTTGCCCTGCTGACAGAAACGCTTCTGCCCTGGCATATCTATTTAGTGCAGATCATCGTCGGATTAATTACGCCGCTATATGTTCCGGCAAATCAGGCAATCACTCCTTCCATCGTGGCAAAGGAGCAATTGGAAGCAGCGAATGCCTATTTGGAGGGAACAGCACGGTTCATGACTTTTACAGCTCCTTTTTTAGGCGGAATTGTCATTGAATATATAGGTGTGATGCCTACAATGCTTCTAGTATGTACACTGCTTTTATTAAGTGGTTTTACATTGCTGTTTATTCAGGAGACGCGAATCCCGCAAAAAGCGAGAGCATCGTGGATAAAGGAATTTACAGAAGGGATAACTTACTTTTTTACAAAGCGCGTCATCGTCTGGCTGGGTATATTTCTGGGCTTTGTGCAATTTGGTGTTGGTGTGACAATGGTTACGACGCTTCCTTATATTACAGAAGAATTATCGGGAAGCTATGCAGAATACGGCTATTTTATGGCAGGTTTTCCTGTCGGGTTTATCTTAGGATCTGTTCTGGCTGGTAAAATAAAATACAGAAGTCGAAGAAGATTAATGCTCGGGGCATTATTTATTGGCGGGCTTACCTTTATTTTCTTATTCATCAATACAAGTGTCTCATTGGGGATTTTAACGGAAATAATCGGCGGGATTGCGATGGCTGTTTTCGGGATACATAATACAACGATCTGCCAAAAAATCATACCTCACCATTTAATGGGAAAAATATTCTCTGTCAGGCTGTTGATTATCCGGTGTATGATGCCATTAGGTGTATTGGCTGGCGGTTTTTTAAGTGAAATATGGGGAGTCCGGCCATTATATTTATTGATAGGAATGGTGATAAGTACCGCTTCTTTATTGGGGATACTGCTTCCTTATTTTAAATTTATAGATGCAGATATCGAAAATAAAACAAATCTTCATTCAGCAGGTTAAAAGTGATTATCCTGCTGAATGAAGGCTTTTTAGCCTGCAGCTATTCTGCAAGGTATTTCTGATTCTTTGGCATGCTTGTTAAGCCTGTTCCCGTATTGATTTATCCGCTAACTGGATAATTGTCATATCATCCATCGGCGGATTATGCAGTCCAGCCCGTACATCACGGTAATAGCGCTCAAAATTGTTTTTCAGCTTGAGGCTCTGCGCACCGACAACACGCATAGCAAGGTCTACAGCCTGAACCGCTTTATTAGTGACGGACAGCTTCACCGCTCCTAATTCGGGTCCCATCATGTTTCTGATTTCTTCATCATGGTGATCCCACTTATCCGCAACTGCATGCAGGAAGTATTCCGATTCCAGTAAAAGAAGTTCTAAATCGCCCAGCTTTTGTTTCACATTCGGCAGCTCGGAGATAGTCCCTTTGATACTGTTTGGTGAATAGCTTGTGGCAAAAGCAACAGCATCCTTCTGAGCAGCCTGTGCAATTCCGAGATAGCATGCAGGAATATGCAAGAGCCAGCCTGCTGGTTTTCTTTTCTGATTCGATGTGATTTCAACGAGATCGTCTTTATTTAAATGGACCTCTTCTAAAACGAGATCATGGCTTCCGGAACCGCGCATTGCGATAGAATCCCATGTTTCTTCTACATGGACACCTTCCAGGTCATGCTTCACAAGGAAATTGCCGACATCATCTGTTCCATCAATAGATGCACTGACGACAAAGTAAGTCAAGATAGGTGACAGTGTCGTAAAGGTTTTTCGTCCCGTAATTACCCAGCCATTGTCTGTTTTAACGGCTGTTGTTTCCGGCTTGCCGCCACGGGTCGGGCTTCCGGTTGCCGGTTCTGTTGCGGCATTGTTTAATAATGCGCCGTTTTCAATAACATCCTTGACAACTTTCGTATAAACATGCTCATCCCAGGGCCTGCTTTCACCCAAATGCTTCATAATCCCCATATGCCAGCCGATGGACAATGCAGTTGAACCGTCTGCCTGGGCGATAAGCTGCTGATAGGTAAGCAATTCATCGAGCGGGATGCCTGCTCCTCCATGTTCTGTTGGTACGGTGAGAGCCGGGTATCCAATTTCTTGCAGGTCTTTAAAGTTTTCGTAGGGAAAAGCATCATCCGGAAGCTGACGGACGCGTTCTCCGAAGGGCGCAATTGTTTTGGATAAAAGCTGGATACGTTCTTCTTTTGTTTGTAATTTTACTAGATTAGTCATACTATCATTCCTCCTTATTAAAGATAAAGTATATTAATCAGATTTGTTTATTAAACCGTTAAGAAAGTTTATACTTTCTTACTGCATAAGTGCAACGGTTTTTATGGGGCGAGTAACCGCAGTCCCAACGGTTTTTATGGGGTGAGTAATCGCATTGGTCTTCGGTGGGGCGAGTAATCGCAGTCCCAACCCCAGCTAAGGTTTGGTAACAACCAAGTTTTCTAATATTATTTCATTGTTGGCGGAATAGTTCAATTAACATGCAACTCATTTTCTTATATAATCTAATGAACGATACTTCAAAAAATAGGTTAGACTAGAATAGAGAGAAAGAACGAGGAGTGTATGCAATGAAACAGGACCTTCATTTAACCCCTTTACCAGACGCTTTTTACCAATATCCGACCTTACAATTAGCAGAAGAACTGCTTGGGTGTATTTTAGTAAAGCAAACGGAGGAAGGAACGAGCTCTGGATTTATTGTAGAAACAGAAGCCTATTTAGGAAATGCTGATCGGGCGGCACATGGGTTTGGAAACCGGAGGACAAAACGGACAGAAATTCTCTATGCGGAGGCTGGTATGACATATACCCATCTTATTCATAATCATTGTCTGATTAATGTTGTCAGTGCAGAGAGAGAAGTTCCCGAAAGTGTACTCATCCGGGCAGTCGAGCCTTATACAGGCGTGGAGCAGATGTTAGCCCGCCGTCCGGTGAAAAAATTTCAAAACTTAACAAGCGGCCCGGGCAAGCTGACGCAGGCATTGGGTATTAATATGAGTGATTACGGGCGATCTCTGAAGGAACCGCCATTATTTATTGCAGAAGGAAACAAGCCGGAGAAAATAAATAGCGGTCCACGGATCGGTATAGATAATTCCGGCGAGGCAAAAGATTATCCTTACCGATTTTGGGTTGCAGGTAATAAGTTTGTTTCTAAGTAATGGCTGAAGTCCCGTTATCATTTGTTGGATAACGGGATTTTTTTTACACTTTAAGAAAGCAGGAATAAAGGATAAGCGCAATGATTTTCGGTGGGGCGCGTAATCGCAGCTCCGGTCCCGACTAAGGCAATCCTGTGCCTTTCAGACTTGGCTTGCCAAGTTTTCTTTATGTAAGAAAAAAGCTAGATTTGAATGGTTTGAGGAAAATATGCACTTACACTATAATAATAGCAGGAATTGAATAATACATAATAGCTTTGAAATGAAGGCTAATCAGTAATACACAGAGAAGGTTTGATCATAAAAATATGCAGAGGAGCATGAATGATGAAGCAGGTAGAGGTTGCGGTGACAGGCATGGGAGCTGTTTCCCCGTTTGGTATGGGAGTATCCACATTTTGGGATAATTTAATTGCGAATCGATCGGCGGTAAAGGAAGTAACAGACGAAAATATAAGGAAGTGGACAAAAGTAGGTGCGCGTGTCCCTGATTTTAAAGTATCCGATTTTATCTCTAAAAAAATTATCAGAAACACGGATTATTTTACACAGCTGGCATTGATTGCGGCAGATGAAGCAATCAAGGATGCAGGGCTGTTCAAAAGTGATGGTGAATCTTTTGTAGATGATGTAGATCGGAACCGGTTTGGAACAGCAATTGGAACCGCTTTTGGCGGCATTCAGTCCTTGGAGCAGGCTTCTGAAAAATTAGCGACAGGGCAGGCAAAAAGAGTAGGGCCGCGTATGATCTCTAAATCGATTCCGAATGCTGCTGCAAGCACAATTTCGATTCAATACGGATTCCGCGGGCCGTCGAATACATATGTCACAGCCTGTGCGGCTTCGGCAAATGCTATTGGTGAATCAGCTTACTGGTTTTTCCGTGATGATGTTGATTATATTCTTGCTGGAGGCGTGGACAGCCTGTGGTCCAATGTTTTTTTGTCTGGATTAGGAGATGCAGGAGCATTGGCAGTGAAAGGGCCGGATGATTTTTCAACATGGTCCCGGCCGTTTGATGCTGCAAGGACAGGGATGGTCATGGGAGAAGGGGCAGGTTTATTTGTTCTGGAACCATTGGAGCGTGCCAAAGCAAGAGGGGCACATATTTATGCAACTTTAAAAGGGTATGGAGCCTCCAATGACGCTTATCATGATACATCACCAGACCCGGAAGGAACAAGTGCCGCATTGGCAATCGAGCGGGCGCTCCGTTCAGCACAGCTGAATCCGGCGGATATTGATTATATTAATGCACATGCGACATCTACACCAGCTGGTGATATTGCGGAAACAAAGGCGCTAAAAAGGATATTTGGAGAAAGATTAGATCATATTCCTGTCAGCTCTATCAAAGGCAGTGTCGGGCATTTATTAGGAGCTGCCGGAGCAATTGAAAGTATTGCAGCGATTAAAGCAATTGAGACAGGAATTTTACCGGCAACATTACATTCAGAAAATCGGGACGAAGAGGCTCCATTGGATATTGTTCCGAATGCCAGCCGGAAGCAGCAGATTAAGACGGCGATGAGCAACTCTTTTGGTTTCGGTGGACAAAATGGAATCGTGATTTGGCAGGCTCCTTAAGGTTCATGAGAAATAAAATGAAACAGATAATGAAATGGAGAGATAACCATGCTGGAGGAACGACAAGGTCATGTGAGTGTAGAGGAGAGACAAGCTGCACTAAAAAAGATGTATCCGAGTTGGGAAAAGCGGACGATTGCAACGCATTTTTTTAAGCAGTGTCAGCAGTATAGTGAATTTCCGTTAATTATGATGCCGGATAAGGCTGTGACCTATGAAGAGATGTGGGGGACAGCACATAATTACGCAAAGGCAATGCTGTATGCAGGCGTTGAGCCGGGAGATCATGTGGCTGTTTTAATGGAAAATGAACCAGAATTTGTCGCTTTATTTATTGCTTCCTCTATGGTGGGAGCAGTTGTCGTCCCATTGAATACACAGCTTCAAAAGGAAGAATTAACCTATATGCTTCGTCAATCTGATACAAATTGGCTGATTACCCATCAATTTGCAGGGAGGCAACATCATGCAGAAGCGTTGAAGGATATTGTTGCTGAGCTTCAGGAAGATACAGAGAGTCCTTTTAAACAAGCTGTGTGCATAGCGAATAGAGAAGCAGAGGTTCCAGAGATTTATACACAATGGGAAGAATTTTTGCAAGGCGCTAAAAAAGTAGATAAGGATATGTTAAACAATCGTTGGGAAGAAACAAATGACCCGGATGCTTGTGTCGCTATTATTTATACTTCCGGATCTACCGGTTTGCCAAAAGGGGTTATGCTGACAGATGATATGCTGCTTCGTTCTGGATTTGCAACATGTTTAACCAGAGGATATGAAATAGGAAGACGGATATATGCGCCGTTGCCAATGTATCATGTTTATTTTCTTCAAGAGGGTTTACTTGCAGCTTCCTTTATAGGAGGAGGTATGGTCACTTGTCATGCTTTTCAGCCGCTGCAATCACTGCAATTGATGGAAAAGTATCAGGTTCATGATTTTCTGGCTGTACCATCGATGCTGGTCGCTTTATTGAATCGTCCGGAAGTCAAAAATACAAACCTGGAGCATCTTTATGCATTATTATGCTGCGCAGCTCCTTCGCCAGTTCCGCTATGGAAAAGGGCAGTAGACGAATTACAAGTAACAGAGATCGGTACAGGCTGTGGTGCAACAGAAGCAGGCTCTACAACGATGCTCACTGAAATCGGTGATTCGCTGGAAGTTATTTCAACAACAGTCGGGAAGGTAAAAACGGCAGGCATTGCAGGCCATCTGGAGTTTGGAGATAAAAGCGTCACGTACAAAGTTATTGATCCCGATACAGGAGAAACATTACCAGCTGGTTCTGTCGGCGAGTTGGCAGTACGGGGAAACGTTGTAACGGCAGGATATTATAAAAAGCCGGAGGAAACAGCTTTTGCGAAGGATGCAGACGGTTATATCCGCAGCGGTGATTTAGGAACCATAGACGAAAACGGATATATTCGCCTATTAGGCAGAAGCAAGGACCTTTACAAAGTATCTGGAGAAACAGTCGCTCCAAAAGAGGTAGAGGACATTATTTCCATACACCCGGCAGTAAATCAGGTTTACATTGTCGGTGTACCCGATCAATTAACAACAGAAACAGGTGCTGCATTTATTGAATTAAAACAAGGCGAAACCTGTACCAGACAAGAAATTAGAAAGCTGTGCCGTGAGCATGTGGCGCGGTTTAAAGTACCGCGTTATATCTGGTTTGTGGAAGCAAAGGATTGGCCGCTGACAGGAACAGGGAAGATACAAAAATTTAAACTGCAGGATATAGCGCAGGAAAAATTGAAAAAATAAAACATCTCTGGTGCAAAGCTATGCTTGATAGACTTTGCAGCAGGGATGTTTTTGTTTCCAAAAGAGGTTAAATTCCTGTCCCTAAAATATAAAATTGGGATTGATTATAATTGTAAGTAACCATGGAATAATCGAAAGGTGTCCCGTTTGTCAGATAGAAGATACTTTCCATTATGAGTTTAGGTTCACTATTTTTTAGCTTCAAATAATTTGCTTCCTGTTCAGTAAGTTTACCAATTTGCATATACATATCGGAAAATCCGACTTTGAGCCCCAACCCATCTTCAATATATTGAAAAATAGACTCTGTCACAATTTCCTTATTCAAGTAAGGGATAATAGCTTTATTATAATAAGATTCTTCTAAACAAAGTGTCTCTTCCTCGATATATCGGATCCGTTTTACGTAATAAACATCCTGATTCATATCGATCTGCAAGTTTTGTGCAACTGCTTCCGTCGGCTTGCAGATATCCAGCTCAAGTACTTCAGATGTGATGTTAAATTCTTCTAAATCCTTTTGGAACCCTTGATTAGATAACAGGTTAATATAATTTTTTCGTTTTTTTCTTCTTACAAAAATGCCGCTTCCCCGTACTTGAAAGATTAATCCCTTTTTTTCCAGCAAATCTAACGCTTTAATAATTGTACTTTTACTGGTATCAAATTTTCTGATTAAGGATTCCAGTACAGGAAGCTTTTCTCCTTGCTGCATTTGCTGATTTTCAATATATAACTCAATTTCATTGGCGATTTGCTGATATTTCAACATATGTACACCTCGTTTAGACTGAATATTCTTTTTAATTTCATGGCTTATCGTTAACAAATATTATGATGATTACTTAAAAGCGATATTTGACAGGCATATAAACTAGTATACCATATTATGAACGGTATATTAATAAAATAGGTACATAAAATAATTATTAACTACTTGAAATATTGTAACCGTACAATTATAATGTGAATATCAAATTGAAGTTAAGGGGAATAGATATGGATGAAAAAGTGAGGGATTATGAGAAATTAGCTGGTGATATACTTGAAGAAATTGGCGGAAAAGAAAACGTTGTTAGTGCAACACGTTGCGCCACCAGACTTCGGATTGTATTGAGGAATTCAAAACCGAAAGCGAAAGAAACAGTCAGCTCGATGCCTGGTGTTATCACGGTAGTAGAGAACAATGGTCAGTTTCAAGTAGTGATTGGACAGCATGTCGGGGAAGTATATGAAGCATTTACGAATTTGGCTGGAGAAAGCATTACAGTAGCTGATGATGATAACCAAAATAAAGGAACCGTATTAAACCAGGTTATTGCCACGATGTCGGCAGTATTTGCTCCTTTTGTATATATATTAGCAGCGGCAGGTATTCTCCAGGGGACATTAATCCTTATTAATCTGATTTTTCCTACATTTAAAAATACGGGAACATATGAAGTACTGAGTATGATGTCGTGGGCTCCGTTTACGTTTTTGCCAATTTTTATTGCAATGACAGCTGCGAAGCATTTCAAAGTGAATACGTATATTGCGGTTGCTGCAACGGCAGCATTAGTAACACCGGAATGGGCTGATATAGCCGGCCGGGTGGCTGATGGAGAGACAGTGACATTTTTGGGTATTGCTTTATCAGAAACAACCTATACGTCTTCTGTCCTGCCGCCGCTATTTTTAGTTTGGATTTTATCTTATGTAGAAAAATTCTTGAACAAGAAAATCCCTGAAGTAATCCGGCCTCTATTTGTTCCGTTTTTTAGCATTTTAATCATGGTTCCGATTGTTTTGCTTGTTATTGGGCCGTTGACAACAGGCGGAGCCAATGCTATCGCGAATGGTTATAATTATTTGGTTGATGTGTTCCCGGCATTAGCGGGTGCCATTATCGGCGGTTTTTGGCAGGTTATTGTTATCTTTGGTGTTCACTGGGGCGTTACACCAATGGTACTTGCTAATTTCGAGCAGTACGGAATGGATTCCTTTCAAGCGTATCAAACGATTGCCGTTATAGCACAAGTTGGGGCAGTTATTGGTGTTCTGCTTAAAACGAAAAACAGGGAAACCAAAAAAGTAAGTACGTCTGCTGGGATTACCGGTATATTCGGGATTACGGAACCTGCTATTTACGGAGTTACCTTACGATTTAAGAAACCATTTATCTATGGATGTATTTCGGGTGCGGTCGGTGCCGTTGTTGCGAGCTTCTTTAGACCAAGCTATTTTGCATATGCGGGTCTGCCAAGTCCAATTACAATGGTAAATGCAATTGACAGTGAATATCCGATGTCCATTTGGGGGCTGTTAATTGGAGTTGCTATCGCTGTTGTTTTACCAATTGTGTTAGTTCAGGTTTTGGGTTACGGCGAAGATACAGCAAAACAAGCAGATGAAACACTTGCTTCTGAACAAGGAGAAGCAAAAAGCAAGGATATAGCTGGAAATGCTGCTCAAAATGAGGAGGAGATTGCTTCCCCGTTAAGCGGGAAGTTAATTGCGTTATCTGAAGTGCCAGATGAAGTATTCAGCTCTGGTGCTATGGGAGAAGGTGCTGCTATTGAACCGTCCGGCAATGAAGTTTTCTCTCCTGCAGACGGTAAAATTGTTTTCGTTGCTCCATCCAGGCATGCAGTTGGAGTGCGTACAAACAGCGGTGTAGAATTACTGATTCACGTCGGTTTAGAAACGGTTGAATTGAATGGAGAACCTTTTACAATTCATGTAGAAGATGGTCAAAATGTTCATAAAGGTGATAAATTAATGACATTCAATCAGGATATGATTCACGAAAAAGGGCTGCCGACGATAACTCCTGTCATTATTACAAATATAGGAGAATATGAAGAAGCCATTGTGGAAGATACAATTGAAATAAACACAGGTGACAGAATATTTAATGTCGTTAAATGAAATTGAAGGAGGAAGTATAATGAGTAATTTACCAAAAGATTTTTTATGGGGTGGTGCATTCGCAGCGCATCAATTTGAAGGAGGCTGGAATGCCGGTGGAAAAGGACCAAGTGTGGTTGATGTGCTGACTGCCGGTGCCAATGGAGTACCTAGAAGAATTACAGATAAAGTGGAGCTGGACGAGTTTTATCCAAATCATGAAGCTGTTGATTTCTACCATCATTATAAAGAGGATATCGCTTTATTTGCAGAAATGGGCTTAAAATGTCTGCGTACATCGATCGGCTGGAGTCGGATTTTTCCAAAAGGGGACGAGGCTGAACCAAATGAAGAAGGACTGCAATTTTATGATGATGTGTTTGATGAACTTCTAAAATATGGTATTGAGCCGGTAATCACATTATCTCACTTTGAGATGCCATTACACTTGGCACGCGAATACGGCGGTTTCCGCAGCAGAAAAGTAGTTGATTATTTTGTGAAGTTTGCCGAGGTTGTCTTTGACCGTTATCAAGACAAAGTGAAATATTGGATGACCTTCAATGAAATCAATAATAAAATGGACGTTCGTAATCCACTGTTCCTCTGGACAAATTCAGGTGTCTTGTTAAAAGAAGGGGAAAATGCAAAGGAAGTTATGTATCAGACTGCACATCATGAACTGATAGCAAGTGCGTTAGCTGTAGCAAAAGGCAGAGAAATCAATCCGGCATTTGAAATTGGAGCGATGGTTTCTCATGTGCCGATCTATCCGTATACTTCCAATCCGAAAGACGTCATGCTTGCCGAAGAATATATGCGCGATCGTTACTTCTTCCCGGATGTGCAGGTGCGCGGATATTACCCAAGCTACGCACTCAAAGAATTTGAACGGAAAGGCTACAATATTGTCATGGAAGAAGAGGACGATAAGATTCTATTAAATGGAAAAGTGGACTACCTTGGTTTCAGCTATTACATGTCTACCACAGTAAGCAGTGAAGTGGAGCCGGACGAATCCTCTGAAAAAACAGATGGAGGTCTGCCGCACGGAGTAGATAATCCATATATTCAATCCAGTGACTGGGGCTGGGCGATCGACCCGACTGGCTTGCGCTATACCTTGAACCGATTTTATGATCGCTATCAGCTGCCAATGTTTATTGTGGAGAATGGATTTGGAGCAGTCGATACAATAGAAGAAGATGGATCTATTCATGATGAAGCAAGAATCAGCTACCTCCTTTCACATATTGAAGCATTAGAAACAGCTGTAAACTATGATGGTGTAGATCTGATGGGTTATACACCTTGGGGAATTATGGACCTTGTATCGTTCACGACTGGAGAGATGAAAAAACGCTACGGTATGATTTATGTGGACCGGGATAATGAAGGAAATGGAACCATGAAACGTTCGAAAAAAGATTCCTTTGACTGGTATAAAAAAGTCATTCAAACCAATGGAGAAGAATTGAATTACGAAAAATAAAATGAAATCGTAATTTAGTAAAGAGAAAAAGGACTTTCTTAACCTTATTAGTTGAGAAAGTCTTTTTTTATTGTTATATAAGTTATCCTTCCCAACCTTCCAATCGGTTGTCTAACTTCCCATTTTATGAAAAAAATATAATAAAAGCGTTTACAAGATAAAAAATACATGTTAGTATACCTGTATACAAGTATTCGGATGAAAAATATACATGTTTTGAAAGCCCTTTATTTCAATGATATTGCTAAGAGTACGTACATGTAATCAATATAACAGGACATCTTCAAGGAATGACTGTATTCTAAAAATAAAAAGACAGTGAGGGATAACATTGAATCAAAATAGATTTATGCTCGGAGTAGATATTGGCACAACAAGTACAAAGGCTGTGCTTTACCGGGAAACAGGCGAAATTATGGCACAGAGCAATCAAGGGTATGATTTGCACACACCTGACGTCCGGACAGCTGAGCAAAATCCGGAGGAAATATATCAGGCAGTATGTCATGTAATCAAACAAACAATGAAAGAATCAGCGATTGATCAAGAAAAGCTCTCCTTTATATCGTTCAGCAGCGCGATGCACAGTTTAATTGCAATGAACGAAGATAATGAAGCAATTACACCGTGTATTACATGGGCAGATAACCGCAGCTCAAACTGGACAAATAAAATCAAGAACGAATGGAACGGTCATGATGTTTACCTGCGCACAGGCACACCAATTCATCCAATGTCCCCGCTGAGTAAAATTACCTGGCTGGAGCAGGAGCACCCGGAAATAGCGGAACAGACGAAAAAATATATTGGTATAAAAGAATATGTTTTCTATCAATTCTTTGGTGAATATGTCATGGATTATTCTCTGGGATCAGCTACTGGAATGATGAATCTGGAGGAGCTTTCCTGGGACGAAGGGGCTCTTGAATTGACAGGAATTTCAGAGGACAAGCTGCCAAGGCTGGTACCAACTACCGAAAGCTTTACAACATGCCAGTCTGACATTGCGAAGGATTTAGGAATTGCACCAGATACGAAATTTATTATTGGAGCAAGTGACGGTGTGTTATCAAATATAGGTGTAAACGCAATTAAAGAAGGGGACGTGGCGATTACTATCGGTACAAGCGGAGCAATCCGGACAGTTATTCCCAAACCCCGAACAGACCAGAAAGGACGGATTTTCTGCTATGCATTAACAGAAGATCATTGGGTAATCGGCGGACCGGTAAATAATGGCGGGATGGTACTGCGCTGGATTCGTGATGAGTTTGCTGCAAGTGAAGTAGAGACAGCAAAGCGTTTAAATATGGATGCTTATGAAGTATTAACAGCCATCGCGAAACAAGTAGAACCGGGATCCAATGGATTATTATTTCATCCATTTTTGGCAGGAGAACGTGCACCGCTTTGGAACGCCAATGTCCGCGGCTCATTTATCGGTTTAACGCTGAATCATAAAAAAGAGCATATGGTTCGTGCTGCTTTAGAAGGCGTTATCTTTAACCTGTACACCGTTTTTCTGGCATTGGTAGAAGTGATGGATGTCCCAGTAAATTCTATCAAGGCAACAGGCGGATTTTCAAAATCGGAGCTATGGCGGCAAATGATGGCAGATATTTTTGATCAAAATGTCATTGTGCCGAAAAGCTATGAATCTTCTTGTTTAGGAGCTTGCTTACTTGGATTATATGCAGAAGAAAAAATTGAATCCTTTGATGTTGTCGAAGAATTAATCGGATTTACACACCAGCATGAGCCTGAGCCGGATCATGTTGAAGCTTACCGGGAGTTAATGCCAATCTTTATTAATATTTCACGTTCACTTGAACAGGAATATGAGCAGATTTCGGCTTATCAGGAAAAGAATTCACTGAAAAATAAAAAGAAGTAAGACAGGAGCTGAAGAAAAATGGAAAATATCTATCCGCTTATCGTTGTTGCATTAGCAGTAGCCGCACTTTTACTACTTATTATGAAATGGAATTTAAATACGTTTATTGCATTGATTGTGGTTGCCTTCTTAACAGCATTAGCTCTAGGAATGTCTCTGGGGGAAATTGTTGATACCGTTAAATCAGGATTAGGCGGGACGCTGGGTGATATTGCACTTATCTTTGTTTTCGGTGCCATGCTGGGTAAATTAGTTGCGGATGCCGGCGGAGCACAGCGTATCGCTTTAACGCTGATTCATGCATTTGGTAAAAAGCGTATCCAATGGGCAGTAGTTATTGCTTCCTTTATCATTGGTGTCGCATTGTTCTTTGAAGTAGGACTGGTATTATTAATTCCGATTGTTTACCAGATTGCGAAAGAAATTAAATTACCATTATTATACCTTGGTTTGCCAATGACGGCTGCATTATCTGTGACACATGGATTCCTGCCGCCTCACCCGGGACCGACAGTAATTGCAGAGCAATATGGAGCAAATGTTGGTATCGTACTGCTTATCGGTATTATTATTGCCATTCCGACAGTGATTCTTGCCGGACCGTTGTTTACAAAGTTGGCTCAAAAATTAGTTCCGGATGCTTTTTCAAGGATTGGAAATATTGGATCGCTTGGTAATACGAAAACTTTTAAAGAAGAAGAAACTCCTGGATTCGGTATCAGTGCCTTGACTGCGCTTTCTCCAGTAATTTTGATGGCGATTACAACAATTGTACAGCTGCTTCAGGAAATTGGTAATATGGCGGATAATCTGTTTTTTGAAATTGTGCGTACAATTGGAGACCCAACCATAGCTCTTTTACTATCCTTGCTATTTGCAATTTACACCATGGGTATTGCTCGCAGAATTCCGATGAAAACATTAATGAGCTCAGCAGAAGAATCTGTTCGTGGCATTAGTATCATTCTTTTAGTTACTGCTGGAGGCGGTGCCTTAAAACAAGTATTAATCGACGGCGGTGTCGGTGATGCTGTAGCAAATATTTTTTCTGGTACGAATATGTCGCCGATTTTCTTAGCCTGGCTGATTGCCGCGATTCTTAGAATTGCGTTAGGCTCAGCAACAGTTGCAGCATTAACAACGGCTGGGATGGTTATCCCGTTGATGGAAGGTGCCGATGTGAATTTAGCATTAATGGTATTAGCTACAGGGGCAGGAAGCTTGATTGCTTCTCACGTAAACGATACAGGCTTCTGGATTTTCAAGGAATACTTTAATTTATCTATGAAAGAAACCTTTGCTACATGGACATTATTGGAAACAATTATTTCTGTATCAGGACTTGTATTTACGCTGTTATTAAGCTTTATCATTTAAAAGCTTGGCAACAGACCCTGAAAGGATAGAATTACTCTGTTTGAACTTATGTATAGGAAAATAGGAGACTGTGACATTCGGAAGCAGTTACATGAAAACGCTTTGTTCCAATCTCTTTTTTTCAGGGAGGAATGAAAAATGAATTCAATAGGTGTTTTTGGGCTTGGTGTGATGGGGGCCAACCTCGCATTGAACATGGCAAAAAAGGGTGAGAAGGTTGCTGTGTATAACTATACACCGGATTTAACAGATGCATTTCAAGCAAAGCATCAAAATGAGAATCTGGAAGCGTATTATGATTTACAATATTTTATCCATTCATTGGAAAAACCAAGAAAAATCTTTTTGATGGTAACAGCTGGAACGGTTGTTGATTCTGTTATGGCCAGTCTTATGCCGTTACTTGATCAAGGTGATATTATAATGGATGGTGGAAACTCAAATTTTGTAGATTCTAACCGAAGATCCGGTTACTTAAAGGAAAAAGGGCTGCACTTTATTAGTGTTGGTGTTTCTGGCGGTGAAGAGGGTGCATTGAATGGTCCTTCACTAATGCCAAGTGGAGATAAAGAAGCGTATCAGCAGGTTGCTCCGATTCTGGAAAAAATTGCTGCACAGGTAGATGGGAAGCCATGCTGTTCCTATCTTGGCAAGGAGGGATCCGGTCACTATGTCAAAATGGTGCATAACGGAATTGAATATGCAGATATGCAGCTGATTACAGAATCCTATCAATTTCTGCGGGAAAGATTAGGGCTGAATGTCAATGAAATAGCCGCTGTTTTTGCAGAATGGAACAAAGGTGAGCTGAACAGCTATTTGATGGAAATCACAGCTGATATCTTAACGCATGTCGATGAAGAAACGAATCAGCCAATGGTAGATGTTATTTTAGATCAATCAGGACAAAAAGGAACCGGTAAATGGACAAGTCAAAATGCCCTGGATATCGGTGTTTCCCTATCCATTATTACAGAATCTGTCTTTATGCGATTTTTATCTACTGTAAAGGAAGAACGCATGATTGCGGAACAAAAACTGACTGGTCCAAATCAGCTAGTAGAGGAAGTCGACAAAAAAGCATGGATTGAGCTGGTCCGGCAGGCGTTATTTATGGGTAAAGTTTCTACTTATGCGCAAGGATTCTATCAATATAAACAAGCATCTGAGCAATATCATTGGGATTTACAGCTGGACGAAATTGCTTTGATTTTCCGTGGAGGCTGCATTATTCGTGCTGCTATTTTAAATGAAATCAGTAAAGCCTTTAAAGAAAATAAAGAACTGCCGAACCTTTTCCTTTCTCCATATTTCAAAGCTATCCTGAATAATTATCAAGCTTCTATGCGAAAGGTAGTGATGAAAGGAATGGAAACGGGATTAGCATTACCCTGTCTCAGTGCTTCATTAGTATATTATGATGGTTATCGATCTGCGAAAAGCGGCGCAAATATGATTCAGGCACAGCGGGATTATTTTGGAGCGCATACGTATCAGCGCGTGGACAAAGAAGGTCATTTTCATACGGAGTGGTAAAATAAAACTAGATTCGGCGGGTTTGTTTTTAATAATTAACGGGGCTGTCGCAAAATGTATGGTGTGCATTTGATGACAGCCCCAATATTGCATACAACCTGAACAATGTCTAAAATTAAAGGATGCGATTTTTTGAATAACAATTTAGATATCTTAGTTGCAACTGGAATAGACTTGGACAAGACGAGACAAAAGTTCAAAGCTTAGGTAAGGCTTAGTCCGGTGGATACCATAATGCATTAGGGTTTGATGTTGAGAAAAACAATAAGAATCATTAAAAAAGTATAGGCAGCGTTGTTAATATATTTTTCTCTTAATATAGACTAAATACATTTCAGAATCCTGTGATGCTTCATGGTTTTAAAGATGTGAACACCTCAGCTATTCAATTTATATATTTCATGTGCCATGGATTCTAAAATATAAAGAACAGGTACCTGTGTTGTGATATTTGCATTTTCAAACCACTCTTCCGTGACATAGTAAGGGATGTTGATATCCGATATTTTGGCAATCGTGGAGTGTTTGTTATTCGTGATACTGATAATTTTACTTCCTTCCTGCTTCATTTGATTCAGGTGAGTAACGGTAAAATCTGTTTCTCCCGAGACGGATAAAGCAATGGTAATGCTATTGTAACGTAAGCTGGAATGAACCGGGAAGAGAGGATCTTTAATATATAATGAAAATTTACCTAAGCTTGAAAAATATCTTGCTCCGTATTCGGCAAGAATTCCGGAGGTTCCTATACCGATGAAAATGACGCTATCTGCATTGTTTACCAGCTTTGCAGCCTCCCTGATATCTTCTTCTATATCCCCTTTTAATGTCCGATCAAAAAATTCTGTTACAGAATGCCGGGCATCCTTTAAAATAGTTTTTTTATTTCCTTCTAAATGCATTTTCAGCTTTACTTTAAATTCAGAAAAACCTTCACAATTTATTTTCCTGCAAAAACGTAAAATCGTAGCTGTGGATACATGGGTTTCATCAGCAAGCTCCCGAATCCGCATATAAGCTACTTTTTCACTATGTTGACTGATATAGTTATACAAAGAAGTTTCTAACTCATTGAACGAAGCAATCATCTCATGGGTAAACATTATGCAAGATTCTCCTTTTAAACATCCTCTTAATAATAAAAATTCGTACTTATTATTAACTTTAACACATGTTGTTACATATATGAAACAAATGCCTTTTTACGTTATTAAAATGAAGTGCCCCCTCTCTATAACTTGCTTCATATCCTTGCCTGCTGCCTGAAAAATGATAATCTGATAATAGGGGATCAACACCAATTTCAATATAGTTTGTCAACCATAGAAGATCGATGATGAATGTTCTCCTTTTCAACAAGTGTGTTTTAGGAATATGTTAGGATATAAGATGATATATTGTTCTTGCTTAGGAAGTGATTTCATGAATACACGTATACAAAAGATACTTAAAGAATTGAGATTAGCTCAGGGGTTCCTGACCAGTTCCGACATTGCTTCTTTGCTGCAGGTTAGTTCCAAAACGATACGTAATGATGTGAAGGTGTTAAATGAGCTACTAGAATCATATGGCGCACAGGTAGTATCTTCAAGGGGAAAAGGGTATCGGCTTATGGTTAAAAATGAACGATTATTTTATCAATTTGTCCAGACGCAAATGAATGAACAACGGGAGAACATTCCTTCTAATCACCAGGATCGTGTCAAATACTTAATGGAAAAGCTGTTAATGCGTTCGGATTATAGTAAAATGGATGCTTTGGCAGACGACCTGTATATAAGTCGCTCTACTTTACAGCATGATTTAAAGCATATTCGCGACATATTAAAGGGATATAACTTAGTTTTGGATCAAAAACCTTACTATGGTATCAAGGTTATTGGCGATGAGAGTCAAATTAGGTATTGTATCTCTGAGTATTTATTTAATCAACAACCAGTCTTAAACGATAATATGGACGACTGGTTAGATATTTTATCTAAAAAAGAATTGGAAGTCATTAAAGACAGTGTCTTATTTAATCTAAGAAAATATCATATTATTATTTCAGATATCAGCTTACAAAATCTAATAACGCATATTGCGATTGCATGTAAGCGGATTTGTGAAAGCCATCCCGTACAGATGATTTATCACCATCTCAAAGAAATAGAGACCACAAAAGTTTTCTTAGTTGCAAAAGAAATCACAAAAACGATTCAAGAAAAACTGCAAATTTCCTTTTCTAAACATGAGATTGCATATTTGGCTATTCATTTACAAGGTACAAAGATTACAAATTCTTCTATTCAAAATGCAGAAATTATTTCAGTTATAGATAATGATATTCAGGAAACAGTTCAAGAAATGTTAAAACGCATTGATGATGAGTACGGATTCCATTTATCTGATGATGAAGAAGTACTGTTAACGATGAGCTTGCATTTAAAACCAGCAATAAGCCGGTATAAATACAGGATGAACATCAGGAATCCGATGCTGGACGATATTAAATCAAAATACCGGTTGTCCTTTGATGCTGCATTAATTGGGGCGCAAGTAGTACAAGAAAAGATGGGTTTCCTGATTGATGAGAATGAGATTGGTTACTTGGCTCTCCATATTGAATTAGCGCAAGAGAGGCAAAAGAAGAATAAAAAGGATGTTCCAAGATGTCTCGTAGTTTGTGCATCTGGACTGGGCAGTGCACAGCTTTTAGTGTATAAGCTGCAAAATGAATTTGGGGACCAGTTACATATTATCGGTACAACAGAGTATTATAATTTGCGACAACAGTCTTTTGCGAACATCGATGTTATCATCAGCACGATTCCAATTGAAGAAAAGTTACCTGTTCCAGTTATACATGTAAGCACCATTCTTGGTGAGACGGATGTAAGTAAAATTAATACTTTATTAGTGCAAGGAGAGGTTTTATCTGAAAAGTATTTACGAAAAAGATATACATATTTTCAAAAGAATTTTGATACGTGGAAAGAGGTCTTATCGTTTATCTGTAAAGAGCTTGAATCCGATGGCCAGGTGAATGAGTGCTATTTAGAGTCGGTGCTGCAACGGGAGAGCTTTTCTCCAACCAGTTTTGGTAATATGGTCGCCATTCCTCACCCCATTGAACCGCAAACAGAAGATACATTTTGGTCAATTGTTACACTTCAAAAGTCTATTCAATGGGGAGACAAGCCTGTGCAGTTAATCGTGTTATTAAATATTAGCAAAAATATTAAACGTGATCTGAAACCAATGTATACTTTATTAATGAAACTATTAGACGATAAAAATATGGTGAAAGAAATCTTACAATGTAAGACGTATGAACAATTAATAGAGATAATTAAATAAAATAAGAATGCTGCATTACCCGGGGAATGAATGCTTTCCCGGGATTTTTCCTGTTCCCTTTTCTAACTTGGTGTTAGGAATTTCCCTTGTCAACGGAAAATGAGTCTCTGCAAATGAATGCGTTTACAATTTATAATGAAAATAAGATATAAACGGAAGAGATAGACATGTTCTTCCTGATAAAGGAGATGATGATACAGGAGATTTTTCTCATCGGTATTTAAAAGGGTATCTCTATCTAAAAAATTATATCCAAAGAGTAGTTTGAACAATTACATTTAATGGAGGAATGTGAAATGAAAAAAGCGTTGATTATTTGTGCAGGTGGTATGTCGTCTTCTTTGTTGGCAAAAAAAGCGACGGAGTATTTAATGGGGAAGGATTATGATATTAAGGTGGATGCTGTTTCTGCGTCTGAAGGTGCTAAGCGAATAGAGAATAGCGATTTTGATTTATTCCTAGTGAGCCCGCAAACAAAAATGTATTATCAAAATCTGAAAAAGGCTGGGGATCGTGTCGGTAAACCAGTAGTAAATATACCGCCGCAGGCATATATTCCTATTCCAATGGGGGTGGAAAAATTAAGTAATCTAATTTTACAGGAACTTCCCGAATAATAATCTGTTGCAGATGCAGGTTTAAGTTTAAAAGGGCAATGAGATGTGGTCGTTTTGCCACCGCTATGACGATTACTTCCACTGAATTATCGGAACAAGCCCTTATTAAAAAATGATAGCTGCTGGATATGAGATGTGAAGGGGGATATTTAATGGATCAGGAACAAATACAGCGCATTGCCTTTGAAATTATTTTGCACAGCGGATCATCAAGAACGATGATCCATGAAGCCTTTGCCATGATGCGAAATAATGAATTGACATATGCTGTAGACAAGCTACAGGAAGCAAATGAAGAAGTATTGCTGGCACATCAATCGCAAACGGCATTAATGCAGCAATATTCATCTGGAGAAACTGTCCATATGGATATTATTATGGTTCATGCACAGGATCACTTAATGACGACGATGACGTTGAGAGAAGTTGCGTTAGAAATGCTGCATCTATATGAAAAACTCGAAAAATAATGAGGGATTTGTATATGAAAAACGATGAAAAGACACAAATTGAACAAAACAGGAAAAAATTTAGTATTAAATCCATGTATTTTAATCGATATTTATTGGTAAGGTATGTTTCTGCATTATTCTTTTTTACTAATTTATACTGGATGATTTCCTTATTGATTAGCGATTCATCATTATATGTTATCCCGTTGATATTAATGGCTGGGTTGTTATTCAGTATTGCAGAGCAAGTGAAAATATATAGTAACCATACCAATAACGCTAAATACACCAAATACAGTTATTTAATGCTGCTTATTACAAATTTAATTTTAATTATACCAACATGCTTTTCTTCATCATTTACGCAATTGTTTCCTTTTCTTTTAAATCAAGAGAAGTCTAAAATATTGGTTTTGATTATTTTGGTTGCCGGGATATTACTGAGTGCATTGATTCTCTATCGCTTAAATCAGATTAAACATAATGAAGATAAGCATTATGAACGAATCAAGAATTATGAAAAGGCTGTTAATTAATATAGTTAGAAATGAGGGATTCCAATGGCATCGGAAAGTGGAGAAAATAAAGTATTTGCTTTTTTAGAAAAATATCTGATGGGGCCTATGGGGAAAGTTGCATCTCTTCGTGTTGTGCGCGCAATCATGGCTGCCGGGATGGCGTCTATTCCATTTGTAATCGTAGGGTCCATGTTTTTAGTGCTAAACGTATTGCCGCAGACACTTACCTTCTTGCAAGGCTTTTTTGATAATACATTTTTTAGAATCAGTGATCTATATATGTTAGCGAATAAAGCAACGATGGGAATACTCGCAATCTATTTCGGTCTTGTGATTGGTTATGAATATACAAAAATTTATGCCGAGGAGGAAGAGTTAAATCTCAGTCCTTTAAACGGTGCTTTGCTATCGATGTTTGCCTTTTTTATCACTATCCCCGAAATCATATTAGAAAATGGTCTGATGTCACTCGTACATCAGATTGACGAAAATAATATGACGGTTCACGGATGGCAAATGGTAGAAGATGGTGTAAGCCGTTTAGGAGCGACAGGGATATTTACAGCAATTCTTATGTCTGTCTTAGCGGTGCAGATATACCGACACTGTGTGAAGAAAAAATGGGTCATAAAAATGCCTGAAGCAGTACCAGAAGGCGTATCCAGATCATTCACCGCGTTAATTCCGGCATTTTTAGTTGCTTTTGCTGTTTTATTAGTTAATGGAATTTTAATAGCATTAGGTACGGATATATTTAAATTAGTAGCCATTCCCTTTGGATTCGTAGTAAATATTACAAATAGCTGGTTAGGTATTCTGGTTATTTACTTTGTCGTCCATGCACTTTGGATTGTAGGCATCCATGGGGCAACGATTGTTTTTGGGTTTTTGACACCAATTTTTCTTTCAAATATACAATCGAATATAGATGGCGCTAATATTCCGCTGGCAGGAGAATTTAACAATGCTTTCGTAACGATTGGCGGCTCTGGAGCGACTTTAGGTTTATGTATATTTATTGCATTTATGGCTAAATCAAAACAATTAAGTGTTTTAGGTAAAGCAGCTCTTGCACCCGGTATCTTTAATATTAACGAACCATTAATATTTGGATTACCGATTGTTTATAATCCTTTCTTAGCAATCCCATTCTTTTTAGCGCCAATGGTATCAGCATCAATCGGTTATTGGGCGATAAAACTGGGATTTGTTGAATCAATTATTGCAATGATGCCTTGGCCTACACCAGTAGGAATCAGTGGTTTTATTAGTACAGGCGGAAGCTATATGGCAGCAATTGTTTCAGTGCTTTGTGCTTTTGTAGCATTTCTGATTTGGCTTCCATTCATTAAAATGTATGATAAGAAGTTAGTTGATCAGGAAAAAGGGGAAGACGCGTTAATTTAGATCATTAACATGGTTTTTAAATCACAATTTAGCAGAAACAATATAGCCGATTCATGCAATGAAGAAACGGAAGACATCTAATGTAGAGGAATAGGGTCAGTCAGATAATATGCTTCAGCTTAAGGACTTTGACCAGGAATTTAGTCGTTGGCATAGGATACAAATAACCCGTCTCCCTTAGCAGGCGGGTTATTTGTATCAAAACAGAAAAGAAGGGAGGATTAAAAATTGCTGCTGATTACTTATGAAAATAAAAAGCAAAGGAGTGCATGGAATGAAGAAAACATTGAAATTTTCAAGCATTTTAATGGGAATGATAGTGACTCTATTTGTCTTAGCCAGTTGTTCATCGGGGACATCTGAAGTCGATGATAACCAGCTGACAGGAGTATATTCCATTCATGTAGGGGGTTATGACTGGGGACCAGGTGTTGATAAAGTTACCGTAGAATTTAACAAAATTCTTGATGAAATTCCGAAAGAGGAGATTCTTATTGAGGAAACAAAAGAAGTAATTGATCCTGGTGATAGCACGTCTATAATCGAAGAATCCTTTGAGCGGGAAGTTGTAGATGCTTACTATGTGGATGAAAAAGGAGAAAGTTCGGAGGAGCCGACACCATTCGTTGTGTTTGAATTATATGTGAGTCCGGAAGAAGGGAATCCTTTTGTATATAATGTGGAAAAATCGCGTAATGCGTGGAGCGACCCATATTATTTATCCTTCTCATTAATAGAAGGAGAGACTCTTGTATCTGATGGAAAAGAAGTGGAAGAGATGAACATTGAGCAAGATCCGGAAGAAAGAACAACGGATGCAGACCAGTTTGAGTATGATTCATTTGAAGCTGGCAATGGAACAACTTTTAATTATGCACACTATTCTCCTGAAACAGATACAGATACTTTATTTGTTTGGCTGCATGGCGGCGGGGAAGGTGATGGTGTGGAAAATACAGATCCATCTGTAGCTTTATTAGCTAATAAAGCTGCCATTTTAGCAAATAGTCCTTTCCAGCAGACAATAGGAAATGCACATGTTTTGGTTCCTCAAAGTCCTACAATGTGGCTGGATATGGATGGGGAAGGTACCCGAACAACTGATGGAACGTCTTATTATGACGAATCCTTGAAAGAAATGATTGACTTTTATAAAGAAGAGGTTGGTGCTTCTAAAGTTGTGTTAGCGGGGCCATCAAATGGAGGTTACATGGTTCTGAGGTTGGCCGTTCTGTATCCAGATGCTTTTGATGCGCTCATACCAATATGTGAGGGCTACGAGGATCGTTTTCTGACAGATTCCCAATTAGAGGCTATTAAAGATATTCCAATGTTTTTTATCTATAGTGAAGACGATGATACTCTTCTTCCCGAAGAGCATACTGTCCCGACAGTGGAACGTCTACGTAAGTTGGATGGATCTGAAATAGCGGTTTCTTCTACAGAAACAGTAATAGATACATCCGGGGAACATAAGGACGAGAATGGTGATCCTCATCAATATGATGGGCACTGGTCCTGGGTTTATTTCTATAACAATGAATCGTTTGCTGATGATAATACGCCAGTCTTTGAATGGATTGAAAAGCAACTGGCGGAATAAGAGATACTCTATTTCTTTTTAAAGCAGGAAGCTCAAATTATCATTGGGTTCGAAACGTGTTGTTACATTTTCGGGACAAATGACTTCTCCTGTTATTAAAAACGAAATGTTCCCTTGCTATTTATAACTTACTAGATATTGATACAATGAATTTATAAAGAAAAGTTAAAACATGTTTTTTTAAATACTTGGAGGTGCGTGGAGCATGACGAAAGGTATAAAAATCGCAACAATTGGCGGAGGATCAAGCTATACACCAGAGTTAGTAGAAGGATTTATTAAACGATATGATGAATTTCCGTTGAGCGAACTGTGGTTAGTCGATATTGAGGAAGGAAAGGAAAAGCTGGAAATCGTCGGGAACTTTGCGAAACGAATGATCGAGAAAGCTGGTCTTCCGATTGATGTACATTTAACATTGGACCGGAGAGAGGCACTGAAGGATGCTGATTTTGTTACAACGCAATTTCGTGTCGGCGGTTTGTCTGCACGGGCAAAGGATGAACGTATTCCAGTGAAATATGGCGTACTTGGTCAAGAAACGAATGGACCTGGCGGGCTGTTTAAAGGCTTGCGGACGATCCCGGTCATTTTGGAAATTACAAAAGAAATGGAAGAGCTTTGTCCGGATGCATGGTTAATCAACTTTACGAACCCGGCTGGTATGGTGACGGAGGCTGTATTACGTTACTCTAATATTGATAGAGTTGTAGGCTTGTGTAATGTTCCAATCGGGATGGAAATGGGGATTGCAAAATTATTAGATGTAGATCATTCCCGTATTCATATTGATTTTGCAGGGCTGAATCATATGGTCTACGGTCTGGATGTATACTTGGATGGTGTCAGTGTCAAAGGTGAAGTCCTTCAAAAATTAGCCGATCCAGAAAACAGCAGCTTCGTTAAAAATATTGATGGGATAGGCTGGGAGCCGGAGTTTACGCAAGCATTAGATGCTTTAACATGTCCATATCATATGTATTACTACAAGTCGAAAGAAATGCTGGATAAGACGATCGAAAGCTCCAAGGCAGAAGGTACCCGTGCGGAGGTCGTTCAGGCGTTGGAAAAAGATTTATTCGAGCTTTATAAAGATGAAAATCTTAATATCAAACCACCTCAATTAGAAGAGCGGGGCGGAGCATATTATTCGGATGCGGCCGTTCGATTGATTACATCTATCTATAATGACAAGCGGGATATTCAGCCGGTAAACACAATGAATCGTGGTGCTATTGCAAGTATTCCCGATGAATCCGCCGTTGAAATTAGCTGTGTGATAACCAAAGGTGGCCCTGTTCCACTGGCTGTAGGAGATTTACCTGTTGCTGCCCGTGGACTTGTACAGCAAATTAAATCATTTGAACGTATTTCAGCAGAAGCGGCTGTAACTGGCGATTATAATAAAGCAGTACTTGCTTTAACAATTAATCCATTAACACCAAGTGACACGATTGCGAAACAAGTAATTGATGAAATGATGGAGGCACATAAGGAACATCTCCCGCAATTTTTTCAAGAAAAAGTAACTGTGAATAAATAGTAGCATGTTGTAATGCAGGAGCTGGGATTATTTTGTAAGAAAGGTCAAAATACCCGGCACTGCATTATAATTGTTTAACCATGGCGGTGTACATATGATAAAGCTGGTGTTAACGATACATAAGTCTGCCTCGTTTACCACTTTCTCCTGCTAAATAAAGTATTCAAACATAGAGAACCCCCCCGAAATGATTCGGGGGGCTCCATCATTATTACAGCTCTTCACCGTTCGTTGCAATAACATTTTTATACCAATCAAAGCTTTTCTTTTTCATACGGTTTAATGTACCTTCTCCTGCATTATCCCGATCTACATAAATATAGCCATAGCGTTTTTTCATTTCTCCGGTGGATGCACTCACAATATCAATTGGGCCCCAGCATGTATAGCCGATGATATCCACGCCATCCTCGATTGCTTCACCCATTTCTGCAATATGTTTTTGCAGATAATCGATTCGGTAGTCATCATTGATGGTTCCATCAGCGTTCACTTCATCAATGGCTCCGAGACCGTTCTCTACCACAAATAATGGTTTTTGATAGCGGTCGTACAGCTGGTTAGCTGTAATGCGGAAGCCTTTTGGATCAATGGTCCAGCCCCATTCGGATTTAGCAACATAAGGGTTGGAAACAGATCCGAAGACATTGCCGCTGGTAGCGTTCTTAAGAACTTCCGGGTCTGTACTGGTTGTCCGGCTGGAATAATAACTAAATCCGATATAATCAACGGTATGATCTTTTAGGATTTGTTCATCTTCTGGTTCCATCTCTATTGTCAGATTGTTATCCTTAAAGAAACGTTTGGCATAGCCCGGATATTCTCCCCGTGACTGCACATCAATGAAGAAGAAAGATTCACGGTCTTTTTCCATAGCTTTGAAAACATCATCCGGATTACTTGTATAGGGATAGAACATTCCTGCAGCCAACATACAGCCGATTTGTGCATTTGGAATAATTTCATGACATGCTTTTACAGCTTTGGCGCTGGCAACAAGCTGGTGATGGGCAGCCTGATAGAGTACCTGGTCACGATTTACTCCTTCTTTAAGTACAATACCAGCTCCCATGAATGGAAGATGCAGCAGCATATTGATTTCATTGAATGTCATCCAGTACTTTACTTTGTCTTTGTATCTCTCGAAAATAGTAATAGAGTATTTTTCAAATAAATCAACGAGCTTTCTGCTTTCCCAGCTGTTATACCGTTCGATCAGTGATACAGGCACGTCAAAATGGGCGATGGTTACAACAGGTTCAATATTGTGTTTAAGTAACTCATCAAACAAGTCATCATAAAATTGCAGACCTGCTTCATTAGGAGCTGCGTCATCGCCATTTGGGAAAATTCTTGCCCATGAGATAGAGAGTCTGAATGATTTGAAACCCATTTCTGCAAATAATGCGATATCCTTTTTATAATTGTGATAAAAATCAATCGCTTGATGACTAGGATAGAAGTCTTCCGGATTCGGAGTTAAACGATTAATATTACCTTCCATGATTGCTCTTCTCTTAGAGCCGGTAGGAAGTAAATCAACGTTTGTCAGTCCTTTTCCATCCTCGAGATAAGCTCCTTCTACCTGGTTGGCGGCAACAGCACCGCCCCATAAAAAACCTTCTGGAAATTTGTTATTAGCCATGAAAATTCCTCCTTGAATGTTTTAATAAATATATTTTTTAAATAGTTTCTTTAAACTTTCGTTATAATTAATACATCTTCCTTCGCTATTGTATCACCAGACACCATTTCAAGCTCATCATATGAATTGGTATTCGTAATGATAATAGGGGTGGTGACGGAATATCCTGCTTTTTCGATTTGGTCTATATCAAATTCGACCAGAAGATCTCCTGCCTTCACTGTATCCCCCTGTTTGATGTGTGCTTCAAAGAATTTTCCATCTAACTCAACGGTATCCATTCCGATATGAATCAGAATTTCTGCACCATGGTCTGTTGTCAAACCTATGGCGTGATTCGTTTTAAAGAGTGTTGTAACGACACCATTTGCAGGTGCATACATCCGGCCTTCATGTGGATGAATCGCGACACCTTTACCCATTGCCTCGGAGGCAAATACGTCATCCTGAATGAACGGTAATGGTATAACATCTCCGTTTGCAGGGCTTAAAATATTTTCATTTTGAACCGTTTTTTCTTTATTCATCTGGCTTACGTTATCTTCAACCAATGCTTTGTCCTGAATTTCTTCCTGCATTTTTTCATCCCCGATGACCGCTTCCGTATTTTCTTTTTGATTAATACGACCAAAGAAGTATGTTAATACGAAGGCAATAACGAAAGCAACAACGATGGAAACCATCATACCCCAGAATCCACCGTCAATACCGTTCTCCGGATGGATGAATGTTGGGATTTTAAATACGCCCAGAGGCCCTGCACTATAAAGTGCTGCACCTGTCATTGCAATGATTGCCCCACCTGCAGCAGAGCCGATACAGCTCATCACGAATGGTGTTTTAAGCGGCAGTGTAATACCGTAAATAGCAGGCTCTGTAACACCAAAGAATCCGGATACAAAGGCGGGAAAGCTCAATCGTTTTAATTTTTTATTCTTCGTTTTTATCCAGACCGCAAGCACGGCACCAATTTGGGCGAAGGATGCGGCAAATGTCATGGCGATAAGCATGTCAAACCCTTGAACTGCTAAGTTATTATAGTAAATCGGGATAATTCCCCAATGGATACCGAAAATAACTAATACCTGCCAGAATCCGCCAACAACGATACCAGCAATGATTGGGACAGCTTCATATCCTGTTTGGATGGCATATCCAATGGATTGTGCCAGCCATGTTGCAATTGGACCAATCACAATAAATGTTAATGGTACAATGATAAGTAATGTTAAAAATGGTACGATAAATGACTTAACCACCTGTGGAATAATCGATGCAAACCAGCGTTCCACCTTAGCAGCAAAGTAAGTCGATAAAATAATTGGTATTACTGATGCTGTATAACTCATTAAGATAATTGGAATCCCTAAAAATGACACTTGTACGGGTGATTCTAATACCGTACCGCTGAATAATGTCATAAATGGTTCGCTTTCTCTGATTCCTGCGAGGTTCGGGTGAACAAGTGCAGCAGCAATCGCCATACCAAGGAAGGGGGTGCCGCCAAATTTTTTCATGGCTGTATAGCCTAAGAAAATAGGTAAGAATGTAAAGAATCCATCACCAATGACATTCAGGATTTGAGAAGTACCACTGGTATCTTCTAACCAGCCCAGTGCGATGAACATAGAGTTAAACCCTTTTATAATACCTGTTGCCATCAGTAAAGGGAGAACCGGGATAAAGATATTGGAGATAATATCGATGAAACTGGAGAACAATCCCTTTTTCTCTTTATCTTTTCCTTCATTGTCATCTTCTTGCTTCTCCGTTTCAAATCCGCCTACAGCAACGACAGCTTTGTAAACATCCGGAACATGGTTGCCGATGACAACCTGGAATTGTCCTGAACTTTCCCGGACTGTTACGACATCTTCATGATTTTCTAATGCTTTTTTATCTGCGTTTTTGGAATCCTTCAACCTGAAGCGGAGTCTTGTCACGCAGTGTGTTACACTATTTACGTTTTTTGTACCGCCAACCAGATCAATAATCTCTTTAGCTAATTGCTCGTACTTCATCCTTTTCCCTTCTTTCTAGTTTGTTGTGAAAATTTGCAAATAAAAAACCTGAACTGATTAAATAGACACAAAGAGATTGCGTCATTCCATTCAGTTCAGGTTATGCCCAAAATAGGTAACATTCCTAAATTTGTATTTACAATTTTTTAATTATTTAACAACTTTAATTTATCATTACTTTTTTATGAAGTCAATAAGATTTTTAAGCGAATGATNTAGGTAACATTCCTAAATTTGTATTTACAATTTTTTAATTATTTAACAACTTTAATTTATCATTACTTTTTTATGAAGTCAATAAGATTTTTAAGCGAATGATTTGCTTTCTAGAGTTTTTCACCATTTGTCGCAATCACATCTTTATACCAATAAAACGAACCTTTACGATATCTTTTCTTTGTTCCATTGCCTAAATCGTCTTGATCTACATAAATAAAACCATACCGCTTTTTCATTTCTGAAGTGCCTGATGAGATAATATCAATCGGTCCTCACATTGTGTAGCCGAAAAGATCTACACCATCGTTAATCGCTTCCCCATATGGATAAATTACCTTTTCAAGCACAAATAAATGAGACACCCTAGCCCGCTGCCTTATCTTTGTATAAATATAACTCGTTTATAGCTGGGTAATCCGTCTGTGTTGTGGAATTGATGTCCACAAAACCTTTGTTGTCGTTTGAATCGCCGACTTTTATATTACTTATTCTGATTTCCTGATCGTATAAGAATCAAATGCTTCCATTGTATCTGTGCGGTAAGATGACATTGTCAAAGTGTCTTCCGTAAAGCTGATATGTGAGAAAGTCGGTACATAGAATTGCTCTCTGAAAGCTAAGTAGTCGTATTCTTCTACTAAATCATAATACTTACTGCCACTGGCAGAGCTGCTTGTTATATACAATGTTCCTTCCGGGTTCACAGCAACTGTCTGACTCTCATCTTCAAAGTCAACATTTTCAACCGGTTTAAAATTATACATTTGATGTGTTCTCGCGTAAGAATGATCATGCCCCATCAGTACAATATCAATTCCTGACTCATCAATAGCCGGAACTAAAACATCACGCCGGACGGGTACATCCTCGCTCAAGGATTGTTTGCCGGCTGCGTAAATGGATTGGTGAAACATCAGCACTTTCCAATCAAATTTTTGATCGGCTGTCTCTTTCATTGTTTCTTCCAGGAATTGTACGTGCTCTTCGTTGTTCATATTATTGGCGTTTATTACCAGATATAAAACGTTGCCATAAGTGAAGTAGTAATCACTGCCTGCTTCGTCTTTCCCGTAGGATGATAAATTCGGCTCATTAAAGTGATTTCTATAGTTTGCAGCCACATCATGGTTTCCCGGTGTTGTTGCAGTTGGATAAGAAGCCAGAATCTCTGGTTTAAAGTATGCATCGTACTCACTTTCGTTATCGGGTGTATCGACAAAGTCCCCTGCGTTTAAAATCATACTGGCATCCGGCACAGTTTCAAACGCATGCTCTAACGTTTCTTCCCATCCAAAAACGTCTGTTGGAATAGTCCCGGTACCAATCTGGGCATCTGCCAAGAAAATCGCGTCATAACCATCGGTGATATCCTGTGTACGCAGTGGATAAATCTGCGAGTAGCCAGCTCCGTTACCAACGCGATAGAGATAATCTGTATCACGTTCAACGTCGATTGTCGCTTTATTAGCGTAATAATCCGTTTCAGTAAACTTCGTATAAGCTAGTTCTATGGAGTCCGCTTCATAAACAATGGCGTCTTCTTCAGAAAATGCTTCAAGGTCTGTTCCTTCCATAACTTCTACATATCCTGCTTCAGAAGATAAAGAATTCCAAGTGAAATGAATGCTATTTTCATCTGCTCCTGTATTGACAGAAACATTCTTCACTGCTTCACTATTTGCTGCCAACCGGGTCTCATCCGGATTGAGAATGACTTCTACTAATTCAAAGCCAGTTTCGTTATCGTCTGGATCATACGCATGCAATTCAACAGCGATAGTAATATCCACAAAAGAGTTGCCAGCAGCATCTGTCATTGCTTCGCTTAATTCATACCTTGTCGCACCATCTTCATTAATAGTTTCTTCGTATTCGCCTGGTATAAATCCATTTGTAACACTTGAAACATCCTCAACTATAAAGGTTTCTTCCATAAATTCCCCATCAGCAACTTTTTCTTGTGCCCCATATTCCATGTTTTCAGAATAGTTTCCAGTTGGGATATTATGAAAATCTCCTACGGGGCTCCCGTTGATATACATTGTCATAGCATCATTGTAACGAGAAGTAATTTCAAGCGCATAAATACTTTCAGCCTGCTCCTGCGTTAGTGTAAACGTATGGCGCAGGAAGTAAGTACTTTTTGCTTTCCCGTCTGCTGTTGTCGCTAACACTTGTCCATCTGTTTCAGAATTGGTACTAAATACATTCCCTTCATACGTTGGCCAGTCAGCTTCCGTAAACTCCATTGGAATGGTACCCCAGTCTAACCAGCCTTCAGGATAGGCCCAGCCGTTACGCTTGTTCCACCCCTCATACCATGTTCCGGCATTTGGATCCTCGTCACCATCATAATAACGCCATTCCATATCCTCATTCACCAAGTTAACCGCTTCCAAATTTGTCATATCAGTATCGAATAATGACTCCAGCGAAGCAGTTACCTCACTTGTTGCCCCGGTCTCCTCTGCTGTGTCAGCCTCTGCATCATCAGAAGATTGATTTGTGCAAGCTCCTAATACGGCTGTTAGTGCCAGTAAAGCAATAAAAAAGCTAATTACCTTTTTTTTCTTCATAGCTACCATCCTTCTTTATATTTTTTATAATGCGTATCTAGCTTACGTGAGAAAACACAGACCAATCTGCATTGGCTTCATAACGTTATTTCTAATGCCAAAGCTTTTGTAGTAGGTGATTTTCATTGAATTGATGAAAACACACCTCTATTTAGAAGCGTTTTGCTAACGATACAACAGATCCAGGACCCAGGTTAAAATGGTTCAGTTGTTTAATGCTTGTGCGCAGTTTCCAAGGTGATTACTTATTCTGAGCTGGCGGGATTATCATTTTTGCAAATAAAAAACCTGAACTGATTAAATAGACACAAAGAGATTGCGTCATTCCATTCAGTTCAGGTTATGCCCAAAAAGGTAACATTCCTAAATTTATATATACAATTTTGTTGTTTATGAACAACTATAATTTATCACTACTTTTGTATGAAGTCAATAAAAAAAATAAGCGCTTTCATAAAATGGCCGCTTTTAAAATTACTGCTTGCATTCAGTTAATTCACTCGATGAAATGTAAACAGCATTATATGACTGCGCGTGAAGGACTCAGGAGGGGTTATCTCCATCCCTCAAAATAGCTGGAAGGGAAGTATTTCCCATAAAATGAGTCTATCAAAGAGGTTCGGGAACTCAAGAAACATTATCCCTTCTCCACTACTCAGCTGATTCTTTCCATTCTAATTCCGGCAGCCACTGTCCCATATGATCTTGTATTTCAGATAAAACTTCATCAGGCTTTCCTGCTTGTTCCTCAGATGCTTGTTCTAATGGAACTACCTGTATATTAGAAATCGCATCTCCATTTTCTTCAAACTCGACAAAGGTCGGCAGAAAGCGGGGATTTTGAACAAGCACTTCATCTCCTGCTTTTACAAGGTCAAATTCGAATATACCGCCAATCCGATTGTACAATTGATATTGACCGGAGAGAAAGTTTCCTAAAGAATAGGCAACCAATGTTTGCTTCCCTTCTTTTCCTTCCAGCCATTCTATTGGCTGAAGAACATGCGGGTGATGACCAATGACGACATCAACTCCCAAGTCAGCAGCAAACTGTGCCAAATTCTTCTGTTCCTGATTGGGCATTCGTTCTTCTTCCTGGCCAAAATGCAGACTCACTATTGTTATATCTGCCAGGTCGTTAGCTTTTTCAACTTCTTCTTGGATCTGCTTACGGTCCAGCAAATTAACGAGATAAGGTTTTCCATCTGGTACGGGCATGCCGTTTGTTCCATATGTATAGCTTAGAAAAGCAATAGATATATCCTGATCTGTTTCCAGCACTCTTATTTCAGCTTGATCTTCGGCATTCTTAAAGCTTCCCGTGTAGGGCATTCCGATTTCTTCATAATAAGCGATGGCATTTTGGATCGCTTCTTCACCTCTATCTAATGTATGGTTATTTGCCATGGTTATAATATCGACACCAGCAGCTTGTAAATCATCTCCAATTTCAAATGGGCTGTTGAAATTAGGATACCCTGATAAACCAATGGATTCACCGCCCATAATCGTTTCCTGATTGGCAACCGTGATTGCCGGCTCCTTTAAATAATCTGTAACCTCGGCAAGCATCGGTTTGAAATCATATTTTTCCCCATTCCAGGCTTCGTCATAAACACGATCATGAATTAAAATATCTCCGATTGCGGCAACGGTAACCTGAGGGCTAATCCAATCCGTTTCCTTTTCGCTCAGCGCGATATCTTTTTGGGAATGCGGGCTGCTTGTATGAGAATCAGTAGACGATGAGCATGCTGTTAAAAAAAAGAGAATAATAAAAAAATATGTCAGTTTATACATAGAAATCTCCGCCTTTTGCCATTGCTTGGTTATATCCTATCATATAATGAATTCTATACAAATGATGATTTCATCCACAGAAAAGCTTATAATGAAAGAATCTCCTTCTTTTCGGATAGGAGAGAGGGTAATGACAACAGGTGGAAAGAGGTGGACTTATTTGATATATTTTATTGCTTCCATACCGCTATTATTTTTAATTCTATTTCTAGTCAGTTATTTGCGGGACCCGCGCAAATTGATTAATGGATTTCTGTTTAATAGTTTCTTAATCACATTCTTTTTATTTTGCGCATTCTTTTATATTTACATCGACGGACCGTATCAGTATGTCGTGTTAGTTTTCCCGGTGCTGCTGTTAATGGTACTGATTCCATTTGGTGTGCTCGCATTAATTGCCGGTCTATTTTACAATGCAAAAGTGTTGATGGAAAAGGAAGGAAAACGATTTAGAAATTCCTTAACATTAATTATGGCGATAGGCATACTTACATTAATTATTATTAATGTGGTTAATCCTACACAATTTTTCCCGGAGTATTTACAGCCGCTGTTTGGAGGAGCCGGATTGGTTGTTACCTATGTATTTTTACATATGTTTAACTTTTTAACAGCTTATGGACTGAATCAATGGAATCGGCCGAAGCGGGATCAGGATTTTATTATTGTCTTAGGAAGCGGCTTAATCAAGGATCGTGTACCGCCGTTACTGGCAAGCAGAATTGATAAAGCGATCGAATTTTATCATCGGCAGAAAATGGTGACGACGCCTCCTAAAATTATCTTCTCTGGCGGACAGGGACCTGATGAGGAGCTTCCTGAAGCAGAGGCAATGCAAAACTATGCAGTAGAAAAAGGAATACCGATCGGGGATACGATTCAAGAGAACCAATCTGTTAACACATATGAAAATATGAAGTTTTCCAAAAAAATCATGGACAAAATGAATGGAGAAGGAAAGTATCAGAGTATTTTTGCGACGAATAATTTTCATTTGTTCCGGGCAGGGATTTATGCCAGAAAAGCAGGCCTGGATAGTCAGGGGATTGGTTCAAAAACAGCATTTTATTATTGGCCGAATGCAATGGTCAGGGAATATATTGCTGTTGTCGTCATGGGGAAGCGCCGTCACTTCATCATAGTGAGCTGCATCATGGGATTCTCCTTGCTTCTGAGCATTATCGGTTATCTGATCACCTAAAAAAAAATGAAAAAAACAGAAATCCAAACATTTTCAAATGCTGCTAGAAGCGCTCTGGTAAATGTTTGGATTTCTTTTATTTATTCCAGTGTAACGGACTGGATAACTCTCGCAGAACTCGCTAAATGGAGTTTCGCTTTATTTCGACTCAACCCAATCAGGAATTTCTATCCTGCTGAGAATTTCTATTTCTTTTTCACGATCATCTGTGTATGAGCTGATCTTTCTTAACGCTTCATCTACTCGTCCCGGATGTGTCATTACTTCAATCGATTGTACATTTTGTTTTTGTATGACATCGAATAAATTATCGGTGACACCTTCCTTGTAGAAGTCTGTCCACAACGTATCTGTCCAGCATATTTCCGGATGGTCTGCTAAGGAATCGGTATATCGGACGGGAACATGATATTCTTTAGCAAGCTTGATAACTAAATTTTTTAAAGGAGACCAGCCGTGAACATGGTGATGGCTATCAATATGGTCTAAAGGTAAGCCTGTTGCTAAGTAAGCTTCCAGCTGTGCACGCCATTCTGACTCCACCTCCGAAATATTCGGAGCTTCCATATTACGAAAATTACTGGTGAATTTAAAGGTTCCATCTGATTTTACCAGATGGGGAGCAGAGGAAAGAAGAGGTTTTCCCCAGGTTAATACTAGATGGATGCCAACTTTTAATTTTGGATTTTCCAGTGCTTTTTCTACAGCATAACTGGTGGCTAAGCCATTCATCATTAAAGTAGTTGATGTCACGCAGCCGTTTTGATGTGCTTCGATAATTCCATCGGTGACACCTTTGGTCAGCCCGAAATCATCTGCATTGATTTCTACTCTCATAAAAACACTCCTACCAGATTTTTATTTATTTGAACGGATTCTATTTGGAATAAGTTCGTTCGATAGAAAAGTTTGTCTTATCTCCACGGAAGAAGGATCTGGAAAATTCCACCTTACTTCCATCCTCACACTCAGCTAAAGTTTCAATGTAAAAACAGGGGAGCCCTTGTTCGCATTCTAAAAATTTGCATATTTGTTCGTCAGCAATAGCTATTTCAATATTTTCTGATGTTTTTGAAACCCATACATCAAAATGTTCATTTAATGATTGATATAAAGAACTTCCGGCATGTTCTTTTTTTATTCCTGGAGCAGCAGACCATGGAACATAAGCCACTTCGTATTGGGTAGGCTCTCCATTAGCTCTGCGGACACGTTCAATACGCTGAATAGGATCCTGGAGATTCACATCTAAATGGTTCGCTAATAATTCATCAGCGGCTATGACAGAAATATCCAATACTTCAATTTCTGGATGCTTTCCCTGGTCAGCCACCTGATCACTATACCGTCTGATGGTTTGCGATAGGGCTTGTTTTACTTTTGTATCGGCCACAAAAGTACCACGCCCTTGCTGGCGTACCAAATAACCTTCTAATGTAAGTTGGTTCAAGGCAGTACGAACGGTGGTGCGGCTTACATTAAAGCTTTTGCAGAGTTCTAACTCGGGTGGGATTTTTTCGCCGGGCTTGTATTGATTTGTTTTAATACGATGTAACAATTCTTCTTTAATATATGTGTGTAGTGATTGATTTCTCTCCATAAACTCTGTGCTCCTTTAGCGCCACTTTTAAAAAATCATACCCTTTTAAGTATAAAAGTACAAGTGATTAAATGTCGAATATGAATCAATCTTCGAAAAGTGCTTCGGTCCTGATTATATCTGGGTAATCAGTAAAAAAGCATATCTTTGCTTCTATATAATACTAGTTTACTAAAACGAGGTATAAAAAACAATTGTAATGACAAATTTAATTTATTATTTATAGACAAATAATTATTTGTATGATACATTTAAAAAGAATTAAGGTGAAGCAAATATTAAAGCGATTACAAAATAGAAATGAAGGAGCAAGCGGTTATGTCTTTAAAAGTAGTAATTATCGGCGGAGGCTCCAGCTATACGCCAGAAATTTTAGAAGGTCTTATTCAGAGACAGGCTACATTTCCAGTTTCAGAAATTGTTCTGGTTGATGTGGAACAAGGGAAAGAAAAGGTAGATACAATTTGTCAGCTGGGAAACAGAATGATTGAAGAAGCAGAAGTGAACATCAAATTAACCTGGACATTGGATAGGAGATCGGCTTTAAAAGGAGCAGATTTTGTCTCTACACAGATTCGGGTTGGCGGGTTAGCTGCAAGGGCTCAAGATGAACGCATTCCGTTAAAGCATGGTTTGATTGGGCAGGAAACAAATGGTGCTGGTGGAATAATGAAAGCGTTTCGAACAATTCCAGTATTAATGGAAGTGGCTGAGGAAGTGCAGGAGCTATGCCCTGATGCATGGATGATTAATTTTACAAATCCGGCAGGAATGGTGACAGAGGCGCTGCTTAATCATTCTGCACATAAAAAAGTCATTGGTGTATGTAATATTCCATTTAATATGCGTCATTCGACAGCGGAATTATTACAAGTGCCACCGGAGGAAGTATCGATTCGATTTATCGGGTTAAATCATTTTGTATTTGGAGATCGGGTCTATGTTGGCGGTGAGGATCGGACAGAGGATGTATTCCAAAAGCTGATTCAAAAAGAGTTTGATTACAGCCCGGCGAATATTATGCCGCTGGATTGGTCAGAAACATTTATTAAATCCGCCAGGCTGTTGCCGAATCCGTATCATCAATACTATTTCCAAACGGAAACGGTACTGGAAAAGGATTTAAAAGCTTATGAAGAAAATGGTACACGTGCAGAAATCGTTCAAGAATTAGAAGGGTCCCTTTTTGAATTGTACAAGCAGGAAAGTCTCCGCGAAAAGCCTAAAGAATTAGAACAGCGTGGCGGTGCTTTTTACAGTCAGGTTGCATGTAGTCTGATGGATTCGATTTATAATAATAAAGAAGATATTCAAACCGTAAATACCTGGAACCATGGCACCATTCCTGATTTGCCTTATGATGCAGTTATTGAAGCAAATTGCGTCATTACAAGGAATGGTCCCAAACCAATTACCATAGGTGAAATTCCTGCACCGATGCGGGGAATGATTCAGAATATGAAGGCAATGGAAGAGCTTGTGATTAAAGCGAGTATTTCCGGTGATTACCAGGATGCGTACAATGCCTTTTTAGTAAATCCGTTGATTCAGGATGAGAAAAAAGCAAAAATTGTTTTAGATGAACTGTTAGAAGCGCATAAGGATTATCTACCACAATTTAACGGATAAGGGGAAAACAAAATGAATAATAAATTTATGCAAAAATTTATTGAAATTGCTGGTCGTATTGGTTCACAACGTCACTTAGTTGCCATTCGTGATGGTTTTGTGGCGACAATGCCATTAATTATTATTGGATCATTAGCTGTATTAATCAATAACTTTCCTGCATTTGGAAGTTTTGATATTGTAGCGATTTTAAATAGTATTTTTGGAGAAGGAAATTGGCAAAATGTTGGGGGAAGTATTTGGAATGGTACATTTGCTGTTATTGGACTACTCATTTCTTTTACAATAGCTTATAATTTAGCTAAGTCCTATGAAGTAGATGGCTTATCTGCTGGTTTAATATCAATTGCTTCTTATATTATGCTCATACCAGTTACTGAAGATTTTGGTTTGAATATGAACTGGCTGGGAACTCAGGGTCTATTTGTCGCTATAATTATAGCACTTATTGTCACAGAAATATTCCGTTTTCTTATTCAGGCTAATATCACAATCAAAATGCCAGAAGGAGTACCTGAGGGTGTTACCCGTTCCTTTGCAGCGTTAATTCCGGCAATGATTATTCTTGCAGTTGTTGGACTGCTGCAAGCAATTTTAAGTGCTGCTGTAGAATTTAGTATTTTTGAAGTGATTTTTAACGTGATTCAAGAGCCGCTTCAAGGGCTTGGGAATACGCTTCCAGCAGCATTGGTTGTTGCATTTTTAAATCATTTGTTGTGGTTTTTTGGTTTACATGGCACAAATATTATTGGTTCCGTTATTGAGCCGGTCTATTTGCCGCTAATTGAACAAAATGCAAGTCTGTTTCAACAGGGGATGTCTGCATTTGATGTGCCGAATGTCGTAACTAAGCCATTTTTAGATTCCTTTGTTTTTATGGGAGGATCAGGGACAACATTAGCCTTGTTAATAGCAATATTTATAGTGGTTCGCAGAGAAAAGAATCATCCATATCGTGAGGTTGCAAAATTATCTGCACCAGCAGGGGTCTTCAATATTAATGAACCGGTTATCTTTGGTTTACCAATTGTTCTAAACCCCGTATTTTTAATTCCATTTATTATAGTTCCTGTCACACTGACTATTATTTCGTATTTTGCTCTATCTTGGGGATTTGTACCAAAAACAGTAGCTATTGTTCCTTGGAACATTCCGCCAATTCTAAGCGGTTATCTGGTAACAGGGGGCAGTGTGAAAGGAATTATTCTACAACTTGTTAACTTAACAGTCGCTATCTTACTATACATTCCATTTGTAATGGCAGGAGTCCGTGCGATGAAAGAAAAAATGGGGGGTCAATAAATCATGACAATGACAAAAGAAGAAGTACAAATGCTTTCTTTTCAAATTATCTTACACGCCGGTAATGCGAGATCAGATGCGATGGAAGCTTTGCAGCTGGCGAAGAAAGGGCAATTTGAAGAAGCGGCAGCAAAAATAGAAGCTGCTGATGAAGCATTTGCAGAGGCACATCATATGCAAACGAATTTATTGCATGATGAGGCAAATGGAAAGCAGACAGAGCTTTCTGTCATCCTTATTCATGCACAGGATCATCTTATGAATGCGTTAACGGTCAAGGATTTAGCTGTTGAAATGATAGATATGCATCAAAAAATAAAACGTCTGGAGGAAAAATAATATGAAAATACGTTTAGTTTGTTCAGCCGGGATGTCGACGTCTATGCTTGTGAAAAAGATGAAGGAAGCAGCAGAGAAGCAGGGTGTAGAGGCAGATATTGAAGCAGTAGCAGAATCTCAATTGAAAAATCACCTTGAAGGTCTGCAGGTCGTTCTAATCGGTCCACAGGTCCGCTATTTGGAAGGCAAAATTAAAGAAAGCGTGGAGCCGCAAGGTGTGAAGGTGGCTGTTATTGATCAGATGGCTTATGGAATGATGCAGGGAGATAAGGTTCTGAAGCAGGCAATTGATTTAAATGGAGAAAACTAAAATACACATAGAAAACTCGTATCGGCTCTTCTTTTAGCAGATACGAGTTTTGTTATAATATGGGCTGAGAACTAGTCTATAAAGCAAAGCTTTCCTAGTACCTGGGGTATTTTGGAGGGAGTGGAGCATTCTACTAATTCACGGTTTTCTGTGTTATAGTATTTATGGATAAATAGGATATATTTTTCAAGCAGAGAATTGCGCCAATGACATTTCGCTTATGATTAAGAAAGCTTTTATTAAAAGGAGTCTGTCTGAATCACAATCTATGAATAGTGATTCAGACAGGCTTTCTCTATGTTTAGTTGCTTTAGAATTTTTGTGTATGCCAGTTGTCGATCATATATAGATTGATAAATTGTTTTAAAATATAATGGAATAATAGCGATGTAATAGCGAAGGAGAGGCAAATCATGAAACCAAAAGCAATATTATTAGATTTAGATGGAACTTTACTAACAAGTGAAAAAGTAATCTCGTCACGAACGAAGCAAGTATTAATGGAAGCACAAAAGCAGGGAATAAGAATCGTTTTAGCATCCGGAAGACCAACAAAAGGAATGGAGCACATTGCAGGTGAATTAGAGATGAGCTCTTATCAGGGATTGATCGTATCTTATAATGGAGCGAGAGTAGTTGAGTGTGAGACAGGGAACGAAGTATTCAGCCAGCCTTTACCTATCCAATACACAAAAGCTGTGTTGGAGCATTTGCAGGGGTTTAATGTAAAAACAATGATTGACCGGGACGACTATCTTTATGTAGAAGATGTTTATGATAATGTGATTCGGTTTGAGGGAGCAAAACTAAATATCATTGAATATGAAGCCAGAGGAGTCGGGTTTAAGCTGTGTGAGGTAGATGATTTGGCAGATTTTGTAGATTTTCCAGTACATAAAATCTTAGTAGCAGGTGATCCAGATTATCTGCAAACTCATTACCAGCAATTACAGGAGCCGTTTCAAGGACAGGTGACAGGAGCTTTTTCTGCACCATTTTATTTTGAATTTACAGACAAAAATATTAATAAAGGAAATGCTGTTGAGCAGACGCTTTCCTCACTGGGAATTGCTGCGGAAGATACGATTGCGTTTGGTGATGGACAGAATGATTACACGATGTTGACATATGCCGGGAAGGGTGTTGCTATGGAAAATGCTGAAGAGGCTCTGAAAAGCATAGCAGATGAAGTAACATTATCCAATGAGGAGGATGGCATTGCGGTGGTGCTGGAAAAGCTAATTGACAAATCATGCATGAAGAAATCATAAAGCAGGCGGACCTTCAAAATCGTGGCAAAAAACAAGCGAATTTTCATGTTTTACGGGAATCAGCCATGCCGGCTGTTTTAACGGAAAACGGTTTTATCGATCATGCAGCAGATGCAGCAAAGTTAAAATCAGATGCATTTTTGGAGCAAATTGCTTTAGGTCATGCAAGAGGAATTGCGAGAATTTTTCAATTATCCACTAAAAGCAGTTCAGGAGCTTCTGGCAATCCCAGCCATCCAGAAAAACCATCAGCAACTAAAAACCGGATGCATTCCATTGTAGATTATTTGAAATCTATTGGCGAGGATTCCAGCTTTGCAAATCGTGCCAGACTAGCAAACTCTTACGGTATTCCCAATTATACGGGCACAGCTGTGCAGAATACACGGCTATTACATGCAATCAGATCTGGCAGAGCTTCAAGTAAATCTTCTTCCAGTTCATCACCAAAACGTGTTCATTTGCCGGCATCTGCGTCCACATGGCGTACGTATCCGTTAGATGTGATACCAGTAAAGAAAAATAGCGATTGGAAGCTTACTCCAGCAGCTTTTGGCGGCTTAACCTATACTATTTTAGCGGAGCCGTACCCAAATGTCGTCACGATTCAAACGGGCAGAGGGAGACGTAATATTTACATTGGACCAGATACCAGTGCACGAAGATTGTCGTAAAAAACATTCATTCAGCAGAAGCTTCCTCTCTGCTGAATGAATGTTTTTTATTTATTCCTCCTGATCAATGAAATATTTTGAAATAGGCTCTACATTGTCATTTAGCTCGTAAACAAGCGGAACCCCTGTTGGAATGGAAACATTTACGATGTCCTCCGCGCTGATCTTTTCAAGGTATTTCATTAGACCCCGCAAGCTGTTTCCATGTGCTGCGACGATAACATGTTGACCGGCTTTTATGGCTGGCTTTATTTCTTCCTCCCAATAAGGTATAACACGTTCAATGGTTGTTTCCAGGCTTTCTCCGAGAGGGATTTCCTCCTCACGTAATGTTTTATACTTTGCTTCATGTCCTGGATAGCGCTCATCTTCTTTTTCCAAAAGCGGAGGAGCCGTATCAAAGCTCCGACGCCAGATATGCACCTGCTCGTCTCCATACTTTTCAGCAACTTCCTGTTTGTTTAATCCCTGCAGGGCGCCGTAATGTCTTTCATTCAGCCTCCAGGATTTATGAACCGGAACCCATAAACTGTCGGTTTCTTCCAATACATAATGGAGTGTTTTAATGGCTCTTTTTAAATAAGAGGTATAAGCGATATCAAAGTGGAAGCCATGCTGCTTCAATGCTTGTCCTGCATGCTTTGCATCCGCAGCACCATGCTCTGTTAAATCTACATCGGTCCAGCCGGTAAAAAAATTGGCCAAATTCCATTCACTTTGTCCATGTCTAATCAGTACAAGCTTCATATATAGTCCCTCACTTATTGATTGATATAATATTAATACCCTTACTGAATAGGATTTACACATCCACGGAAGGTATGTATTTGCAAGCATAAGAAAATACGGTAAGCTAGTATGTACATGGGAATGGAGGTTGCAGAGAATGACAAAAAGAAATCCAGTTGCGTCATTACTGAATCAATTTGAAACCCTGATTCTGGACGGAGCATTGGCAACGGAATTAGAAAAGCTGGGTTGTAATCTGGATGATCCATTATGGTCGGCTCGTGTTTTGCTGGATGAACCTGAAAAAATCAGGAAGGTTCATTATGCTTATTTTAAGGCTGGTGCCGACATTGCTATTACTGCAAGCTATCAAGCCAGTATAGAGGGATTTAAAAAGCGTGGTATCAGTGAAAAGGAAGCGAGAGTATTAATCAAAAAAACAGTGGAACTGGCTCAGGAAGCCCGGGAGGATTACTGGCAGGAAAAAATGGAATCGGCTCGACCTTATCCGCTAGTTGCCGGATCTGTCGGGCCGTATGGAGCTTATCTTGCTGACGGTTCAGAGTATATTGGCAATTATGGAGTAAGTGATCAGCTTTTATATGCTTTTCACAGACCACGCATGGAGGCGTTAGTTGAAGCCGGCGCAGATTTATTAGCAGTTGAAACGATTCCATCTCTCCAGGAAGCACGAGTTGTCTGCAATTTGCTAAAAGAATTTCCTGGTATACCAGCATGGATGACATTTACGCTGAAGGATGCTGTACACATTAGTGAAGGAACAGAATTAAAAGCATGTGCGGAGCTTTTAAATTCATACAGTCAGATTGCTGCTGTAGGTGTCAATTGTGTCACAACAGCATTTGTCAGTGATGCTGTGCAAGAATTAAAGGCCTATACACAAAAGCCGATTATCATTTATCCGAACTCCGGTGAACACTATGATCCAGAGACAAAAACCTGGTCCGGCGATAATAGTGTTCATGTGGATACAGCTGCGGCGGATTGGGCTGAAAAAGGAGCGGGAATTATTGGGGGCTGCTGCCGGACAGGCCCGGAGGATATTCGAGGAATCAGCAGGGTACTTAGGGAAAGGTAATCGAAGCAGTAGAAAAAGGTCGGCTTCGTACATATAAATATTTCAGTCAGGTATTTAAGAAGTAGATTGGCATCCCGCTAAAACAGTTTTGACATCAGGAGCTTTAAAGAAAGCTATTCAAAAAGAGACACAGCATTAAAGGAGAAGATACATTTTCCTTTGATGTTATGTCTCTTTTGTTATGCTATTTACCCATGGGTATGATTACAATTCACCAGCAGCTATATCGCCTTTAAACATCGTTGCTGCCCGTTTGGAGCGTCGTGCAACAGCTTCTGCGGAACAAGAAGCATTAACAAATACAATATTGGCCTCATCGCCAACTTTCGGCCATGCCTGTTTTCCGGCTTTCGTTAATGTTGTTTTCCCACCGGTAATGTAGCTTAGGGACTGTGTCAGTGAAGATTGATCTACCCAACGGTATATTTCTGCTAATCGGCCCAATCGTTCTAAAATATCTCCATTGCCAAAAGGAGACCAGACATCAAAGATATTATCACAGCCGACTGCTACCTCGACGCCTTTATTCTTTAACAGTTCCAGCGGAGGGAATTTCCGGTTATTAGGAACACTGCTAATAATACCGACACCAGCTTCAGACAGAAGTTCTGCTAACTCCTCTGCCTGCTTCAGAGAAACATCGCCAAGGCCAAAGGCATGACTGACAGCTACTTTCCCTTGTAAGCCAGCTTCTATGGTCAGTTCTGCTAACCGCTTCATGGTAAAGGTTCCCAAGTGGTCTGCGTCATGTAAATGCAAATCAATACTGGCTCCGGCTCCCACAGCCAGCTCAACCATCGTTTGCAGGGAGGCTTCGATATCTCCATCAACATTTGCAGGGTCAACACCCCCTACATAGCCGGCTCCTTGTTTAAGTGCTTCTTTCACAAGGTGTTTTGAATCAGAGCGAAGTAATCCATGCTGCGGAAAAGCGACTATTTCTGAAGCCAGTCTGTTTTCATAGCTGTGCAGCGCTTTTTTTACCTCATCCAAATTTTTCAATCCTACTTCTGGATACAGGTCAACATGTGTCCGGACTTTTGTAGCACTGGCGTGAGAATAGATGTCCAACAATTTTTCTGCTCGTTCTTGAGTTGTTGTTGCTAATGTAGGCAGCACTTTTTTTTCCACTTCAAAGCGTTCAAAAATGCTCTTTGTCGGAATAACAGGCCGCCATGCATCACCCAGTAAAGTTTTATCTAAATGACAATGTCTTTCGGTGAAGGAAGGGAGGGCCAATAATCCTTTTGCGTCTTTATACGGAACGTTATTGGGAATTTCCTGATCAGCAGAAACAATCTGCCCGATTTTCCCATTCTTTATAAGAAGATGGACTGTTTCCGTTTCTGTTCCGGTAATATATCCATCCTCCTCTTTATAATTTTTTCCAGCTGTACATTTTTAATCCACTGTCTTGTATCCATTCTGCTTAGTTCCTTCCTAATTTATTAATAAAAATATTCCTTCTCTACGGACGATTACATCATGATAAACTGCCTGTGATTTGCTTTCCCTGATAAAACACTGCTTTTCTTTGTGCTCTTCTGGCTACAGCTTCTGCAGAGCAGCTTGCGTCTACTAAAACAAAATTGGCAGCATCTCCTTGTTTTGGCCATACCTGCTTACCAGCTTTATCAAGAGGGGTAATTCCGCCTGTAATATATTGCAGTGTTTGGCCAAGAGCACGTTCATCACTTAAGCCGAAACGTTCTGCAAGCAGGCCCGCTTTTTCTAAACTGTCTCCTTTTCCAAATGGTGACCAATGATCGGTAATACTGTCATCACCTAAGAATACCTCAACACCTTTTTTATCCAGAAAAGGAATCGGTATCGTTTTTGATAAAGAAACAGAGGAGGCGATAGAGATGCTTTGCCGGGCCAGCATTTCGGCTATTTCGTCAAGCTTATTTCCATGAATATCTGCCAGTGCAAATGCGTGGCTGAGTGTTACTCTTCCCTGCAGGCCGGCTTCCTCTGTCAGCTCTGCCAATCTTTTCATGGTAAAAATGCCAAGCTGGCCAGGCTCATGCAGATGGATATCGACATTCGCATTTCCTTCTACAGCCAGCTCCATGATGGTTTGTAAGGATTTTTCCGCATCGCCGTCAATGCTGGCAGGATCAACACCGCCGACATAGCTGGCGCCATTGCGCAAGGCATCCCGGATAAAGCTGACTGCATTGCTTCTAAGAAGTCCTTGCTGCGGAAAAGCAACCATTTCTACAAAGGCTTTATCTTGGTAATCCTCTGAAGCACGCAAAAGTGCTTCTAAATTCGTTAATCCTTCTATTGGTCCCACATTACAGTGAGAACGAATATGTGTGGTTCCCGCTGACAGAAGCAAATCAATTAAACGTTTCGCTCTGTCTGTTGCTTGCGGCTGTAATTCCGGGATCAGCCTCTCCTCTTCCTGCAGTCTTGTCCAAATGCCGTTTACAGGAATAGAGGGAGCTTTCCACTTTCCGCCATAATATGTTTTATCAAGATGGATATGCATATCTCTGAATGATGGGAGCATCAAGTATTGTTTAGCATTGTATGTTGGTAGATCAGATGTAATCAGTTCTTGAGCCGGCAAGATTTTTGTTATTTTTCCATTTTCAACTCGAATATGAAATGTATTTGTATGTGTTCTGGAAATGATTCCATGCTGCTGCTGATAACCGGTTTCCAGCGTCGTATTTGTCAGCCAGTAAGTATTGATATTCAATGAAAGCTTCTCCTTCTTTTTGAATTAAAAAATATCTTTTTTTATGGTATCATAAGCATTTACAAAGAAGAAGAGAATCGATTCCTTTCCTGTTGGCGTTTTCATATAAATCGGGTCTTGACAAGTAGAAAAATAAGTTATATAGTTACCTAGGTTAATAGTTACTCTGGTTAATATTTAGGGGGAGCCAAATGGAAGGGTTATTTCGGCAGTATATCAGTATTCATCGACTCTTAATGAAGCAATTAAATGAGCTTCTGGAAAAATATCAGCTTTCTTATTCTCTATGGCAGGTTATCGTCTATCTGGAGGATAAAGGGACGTCCACACTTGTTGACATTTCCAATTATTATCAAGTAGAAAAACCAAGTATTACGAGACGGGTTCATCGCCTGCAGGATTACGGTTTAATTAAAGAAGTTCCCAGTACCAATCGCAGAGAAAAAATTATCGGGCTGACCTCTGAAGGAAAGCGTGTATATCAGGTGTGCAGAAAAGAGATAACCACATTAGAGCATGGCGTTTCCAAAGGATTAACAGAAGAAGAGCAGCAGGCTGCTTTTCAATTTTTAATGAAGATTCAAGATAATATTCAAAGTAAAGAAGGGTTTTATGGTGAGTAGTCATTCGAAGCTATGGACAAAAGATTTTATTATTGTGTCTGCAGTTAATTTTTTATTAACACTTGTTTTCTATCTGCTTGTTGTTGTGATGGGCGTATATACAGCAGAGGAATTTAATGCATCTGCAAGCCAGTCCGGCTTAGTAGTCGGGATATTTATTGTCGGGGCGTTAGTTGGACGCCTGTTTATCGGCCGGTATATTAATAAAGTTGGTTTGAAAACAACATTGTTTATTGGCGTTATTATATTTATTTTAGCTACCTCTTTATATTTCTTTAACTTGGGAATCGGTTTTTTACTATTTAACCGGTTTATTCATGGTATCGGTCTTGGTTTTGCAAGTACAGCAACTGGTACAATTGTAGCTCAAATCATTCCGGCTGAGCGGAAGGGTGAGGGCATCGGCTATTATAGTATGAGTGCTACCCTATCTACTGCGTTGGGGCCATTTGTAGGGCTGTATATGAGTCAGCATACCAGTATGGAGGGGATATTCGGTCTCTGCCTGACAATAGCTGTGATTAGCTTTTTTATCGTCTTTTTTGTGAGAATGCCGATTGTTAAGGACACAGAGGGAGAAAGAGAAGTCAAAGGATTCCATATCTCTCAATTTGTAGAACCTAAAGCTGTGCCGATTGCAGTCATTACACTTATATTGGCATTATGCTATTCCAGTGTGCTGTCCTTCCTCAATTTTCATGCAATACAGCTTGATCTTGTAAATACAGCAAGTGTATTCTTCCTTGTTTATTCGATAGCTGTATTGCTGTCACGTCCGTTTACCGGTCGTTTAATGGATCTAAAAGGTTCGAATATTGTTATGTACCCCGCATTTGTCCTATTTACAATCGGTATGATTGTTTTAGGCTTTGCACATAGCGGGTTCACTTTATTGTTAGCCGGTGTTTTTATCGGTCTTGGCTTTGGGAATATGCAATCCTGTACACAGGCTATTGCAGTGAAGCTGACACCAGCGCACCGTATGGGTCTGGCTACATCGACCTTCTTTATCTTCCTGGACGGAGGATTAGGCTTCGGTCCGTATTTGCTTGGTTTTATTGCTCCAGTCATAGGATACAGCACACTTTATATCGTTTTAGGTGTCGCAGTTCTGGCAACAGCAGGATTATATACGATTTTACACGGTAGGAGAGCTTCCACCGCTCAAGCGCAAGCAGCGGCATGAAAATAAAAAAATGAGCCTTCATTCTGAAAAGAGATTCTATTTCTCCACGGAATGAAGGTTTTTTGTTAAAAAAATGTAGTCAGCATAAAAGTCAATGATTGGATATCTGAGAATGAAAGTGATTTTCGCAACAGGCAGTAAAGATTTTTTGAGACAGCCGCCTAAAATCATAATTATATCTAATTTGTCAACCGGAGATTTTGGCGAAAAATCTTTTAACGGCATTGTAAAAGTTTGTAGAAAATATGCAATAAAAAGTCGAGGAGTATCGAATGAAATAATAAAAGTAAGATGATTCTAAATAGTTATGATAAAAATATGAACTTTACCCTTTTTTCTTAAATTCATTGTATAATTATGTAAGGTTTTATAGTATAATGAACTCAAGTAACCTTCTTACTGCTATATAAGAATGAATACTTTTTAGTTGTATGGGAACTTTGTTTTTAAAAATAGATTTTAGAAAATTCAGTTATTTATCCGGGGAATGAAACATTCATACTACAGCTGGCTAAAACATAGCAGGTCAGATTTCAAGAAAATATTAATTATCTAAACATAAACATCGCAGACGTGTTATCCATTAATAACATAGGAACCATTCCATATATATACAATATATAATGATGGGTTACAGCGATGTTTTTTTATACCAATTTTTATTTGTTAATAAAGAGGCGGCGTTCATTCTAATTGGCAGTGGGATAGTATATGGTTTTTAAAGTTGAAGGGGGAATGTTTATGTCATATCAAAACATCTACGAACAATGGAAGAATGAGGAAGCTCTGGATAGAGAACTAAGAACAGAACTGGAAAGTCTCTTAAACAATGAAACAGAATTGGAAGATGCTTTCTCACACCCTTTAGAATTTGGAACTGCCGGTATGCGTGGAATATTAGGGCCGGGAATCAATCGAATGAACATTTATACAGTGAGACAAGCTACAGAAGGTCTCGCCCGGTTTATGGAAAGTCAGTCAGAGGAGAATAAATCAAGAGGTGTGGCTATTGCCTATGATTCCAGACATAAGTCTCCTGAGTTTGCATTAGAAGCAGCAAAAACACTTGCGAGCCATGGAATCCCATCCTATGTATTTGAATCACTGCGTCCGACACCGGAGCTATCTTTTGCAGTCAGACATTTAAATACATTTACCGGAATTATGATTACTGCATCACATAATCCTGCAAATTATAATGGTTACAAAATATATGGAGAGAGCGGGGGACAAATGCCGCCGAAAGATGCGGATGCTTTAACAGCGTATGTCCGTTCTGTAGAGAATCCGCTGCAAATAGATGTAGTAACTGAAGAAGAAGCAAAAGAAAAAGGACTTTTGACCATTATTGGCAAAGAAGTAGATGATGCTTATTTGCGAGAAATAGATACTGTAACAATTAATAGAGAGCTCATCTCCCGAGAGGGCAAAGATTTAAAGCTGGTTTTTACACCGCTGCATGGTGCCGGGAAGATGCTTGGAGAAAAAGCATTGGAGCAGGCTGGCTTTAAAGGTTTTTCCCTTGTTCCTGAGCAGAGTGTTGCTGATCCTGATTTCACTACGGTTAAATCTCCTAATCCGGAAGAGCATTCCGCGTTTGAATATGCTATTTCTTTAGGGGAAAAAGAGGGGGCGGATTTGCTGGTGGCAACAGACCCGGATGCGGATCGTCTGGGTGTTGCAGTGAAGCTTCCGGATGGGACATATAAAGTATTAAGCGGGAATCAAATCGGAGCCTTAATGCTGGATTATATTTTAAAAGCGCGCAAGGATGCGGATACACTGCCGGATAATGCAGTCGCTTTAAAGTCGATTGTTTCCAGTGAACTCTCTACAGCAATTGCTGAAAAATATCAAACCAAAATGGTGAATGTACTTACAGGCTTTAAATTTATCGCTGAAAAAATTCAAGCGTATCAGGAAGATGGCTCACAGACCTTTATGTTTGGTTTTGAAGAGAGCTACGGTTATCTTGTGAAACCATTCGTCAGAGATAAAGACGCGATTCAGGCACTTGTGCTGATTGCGGAAGTAGCAACCTTCTATAAGCAAAAAGGTGAAAATCTATATGACGCATTACAGGATATTTTTGCTGAATATGGCTATTATCAGGAAAAAACAATTTCCATTACAATGAGCGGTTTAGAAGGATCAGCAAAAATAGCTTCTTTAATGAAACAGCTTCGTGATGAATCACCGGCATCTTTTGGAGGAGTAAAGGTTGTCAGTACAGAGGACTATAAATTACAGGAAAAAGTGCATGCAGATGGATCGGTGACAGCACTGGACACACCTCCGTCAGACGTATTGAAATACTTTCTGGAAGATGAGAGCTGGATAGCTGCACGTCCTTCCGGGACAGAGCCTAAAATCAAGTTTTATATCGGTGTCAAAGCGGAAAGGGAAGAAGCAGCAGTGGAAAAAATCGAATCTTTTTCAACAGCTATTTCTGAAATAACGAATGTAACCAGCTGAAAATAGCTTCAATAGGTGGTGAGTGAAGAAATGCAAACAAATGAGTATTTAGAATTAGAAATAGAAGATGCCATAAAAAGGTTTCACACAGGGGAAAACTTTTATAGTCAGCATATTTTCGGATATCACCAGGAAGTACGGGACGGGGAGACAGGCTTTGTCTTCCGCGTCTGGGCTCCTAATGCACAGCAAATATGGCTGGTCGGTACCTTTAATGATTGGGATGAATCTCTGCCAATGCAAAAAAATGAAGCATATGGCTATTGGGAAGTATTTACCAGCAAGCCTTCAGAAAATGATTTGTATAAATATAAGGTACGCCAGGCGGATGGCAGAGAAGTTTATAAAATAGACCCTTTTGCATTTGCATTTGAGAAACGGCCGGATAATGCAGCTGTGATTCATCATGTCCCGGAGAAAAAATGGAAGGATGGCTTATGGTACGGAAGAAAGAGGCGTTCTAATTTCTTTAAGCGTCCTATAAATATCTATGAGGTACATGCCAGCTCCTGGAAGCATCACGAAGATGGAACACCGTATTCCTTTGCGGATTTACAAGAAGAATTAATTCCTTATGTAAAGGAAATGGGATATACCCATATTGAATTTATGCCGTTAATGGAGCATCCTCTGGGAGCATCATGGGGATATCAGCTGATAGGTTATTTCGCTTTAAGCTCTTATTACGGTAAGCCGGAGGAATTTCAGGATTTTGTGGAGGAATGTCATAAAAATAATATAGGTGTGTTTGTGGATTGGGTTCCTGGACACTGCTGCATTAATGATGATGCTCTTCCAAGATATGATGGCACACCTCAATTTGAATATGAAGATCCAGACCGGGCAGCGAATGTCCGCTGGGGCTCTGTCAATTTTGATTTAGGTAAGCCGGAGGTACAATCATTTCTTATCTCCAGTGCACTGTTTTGGCTGGAAATGTATCATATTGATGGCATTCGTGTCGATGCAGTTTCCAGTATGCTTTATTTAGACTATGATGATGGACCTTGGAAGCCAAATCATGAAGGTGGAAATCGGAACTTTGAAGGATATTATTTCCTGCAAAAACTAAATGCGGTTGTTAAGCTGGCACATCCGGAAGTCATTATGATTGCCGAGGAGAGCTCGTCTGATACGCAGATTACAGGGGTAGTAGAGACAGGGGCACTTGGCTTTGATTATAAATGGAACATGGGCTGGATGAACGATGTGCTTAAATTTTATGAGATGGATCCGGCTTTTCGGAAGGATCATTTTAACTTAATTACCTTTTCGTTTATGTATATGATGCAGGAAAACTTTATTCTGCCGCTCTCTCATGATGAGGTTGTGCATGGGAAGAAGAGTCTGATGCATAAGATGTGGGGAGACCGGTATAAGCAATTTGCACAATTGCGTAATTTGTATACGTATATGATGACACATCCTGGAAAAAAGCTGTTATTTATGGGTGGTGAGTGGGGGCAGTTCTTAGAGTGGAAGTATGATGAAGGCTTGGAATGGCGCGATCTAGACGATGCATGGAATAAAAGCATGCAGCATTTCACCTCCCGCTTGAATGCTTTTTATAAAGAGCAGCCGGCATTATGGGAGCTTGAAGAGAGCTATGACACGATTTCGATTATAGATGCAGATAATCGTAATGACTCTGTCCTCAGTTTTATTCGGAAAAGTAAGAAGAAAAAAGATTTTCTGATTATTGTTTTAAATATGACACCTGTAGAACGCAGGGATTTTCATATTGGTGTTCCTTATCAGGGAAGCTATAAAGAAATATGGAATACAGAAATGCAAGAATTTGGAGGGACATGGAAAGATCATAACCCTGACCAATTGACAGAGGATGCTCCTTTTAAGGAATATCCTTATCGCATTAAAACAGTAGTACCGGCACTGGGGGCGTTGATTTTACAACCCGAGAAGATCAAAATACCAAGAAAGCGTCTATCTGCCAAGTAATTTTTCTAACTGGAAAATATCATTTTTACTGGATGTTTTGTATATCCTTTAAAAAGATATTCCATAAATTCCAAGCTTCACTTTTTACTATGTATTTAGAGTGTGTAATCGAAAGGGGGACAGGTGAAAGGCTGCTTTCACCGCGTATATGAAAAATGAGATGCTAGCAATGATTCTTGCAGGGGGTAAGGGATCGCGATTAGGGAAACTGACCAAAAATATTGCCAAACCAGCCGTTCCTTTTGGAGGAAGATATCGTATTATTGATTTCACTTTGAGTAACTGTGCCAATTCCGGGATAAAAAATGTGGGTGTGGTGACACAGTATCAGCCATTGGCATTAAATAACCATGTTGATAATGGGACAAGCTGGGGACTGGATGGAATTAACTCCGGTGTGACAATTCTTCAGCCTTACGCCGGTTCAGAGGGTGGTAAATGGTTTGAAGGGACAGCGCATGCGATTTACCAGAATATCGCTTATATCGATGAAATGAATCCTGAATATTTACTTGTATTATCCGGAGACCATATTTATAAGATGGATTACGAGGAGATGCTGGAGACGCACAAAGCTAATGATGCTTCTTTAACAGTTGCTGTACTGGAAGTTCCTGAAAAAGAAGCCTCCCGCTTTGGTATCATGAATACGGATGAGAATGACCGGATTATTGAATTTGAAGAAAAACCTGAGAATCCAAAGAGTAATCTGGCGTCAATGGGAATCTATATCTTTAATTGGAGCAGACTGCGTGAGGTACTGTTAAGCAGCTATTCCAAAGATGACCATATGCTGGATTTTGGTAAACATGTTATTCCTTCTTATTTAGAAGGCGGCGAGAATGTGTTTGTATACCGCTTTGATGGTTACTGGAAGGATGTTGGAACGATTGATTCACTTTGGGAAGCAAATATGGAATTTATTAATCCGGAGATGAGCCTGAACATCCGTGATAAATCATGGCGTGTATATTCCAGAAATACGATTTCACCGCCAAACTTTTTAACGGACGCCGCTTCCGTGACAGATTCATTAATTGTTGATGGGTGCTATGTTGCAGGTCATATTGAAAATAGTATTCTTTCCAATGATGTACAGGTAAAAGAAGGCTCGAAAATTACGGATAGTTTTATTATGCCGGGAGCAAGCATCGGTAAGAACGTAACCATCCACCGGGCAATAGTGGGGGAAGATGCCGTTGTTGGTGACAATACGGTCATTGATGGAACCGAAGAGGTTGGAGTAGTAGGCTATTCTGAAGTGATTGGAGTGACGATGGATGAGGACTAATAAACTTTGTGCCGTTTTAGGGAATATTCAACGCTATAACGCTTTACTTCCATTAACAAGTGGAAGGCCGTTAGCAACATTGCCATTTGCTTGTAAATACAGATTGATTGATTTCCCGCTTTCCAGTATTGTGAATGCCAATATAAATACCGTGTATATGATTTTTAATGAAGGCGAGACACAATCCGTATTCGACCATATTGGTGGAGGAAAAGAATGGAATCTGGATGGTGTGCATAACCGTTTCTTTATCCACCTTTACCAAGACTTTTTGAAGTTAAAAGCGCATAATCAAAACTATTATCGTCCATTAATTGATTATCTTGAAAAATCAAAATCAGAGTATACGGTTTATATGAGCAGTAAAATGATTTGTAATATTGACTTGCGTGCCGTTTTAAAAATTCACCAGCAGCAAAATAACGAAATGACTGTTGTTTATAAAAAGGTTGATTCTGAAAAAATATGCCAAACGGATGCCGTATTATCCTTGACAGATAATGGTCAAATTACGGAAGTACGCCCATATATGGAGCATGTGCAGACAGCAGATCAGGAAAATCTCTGTATGGATATTTATATCGTTCAGACAGATTGGCTGATTCAGGAATTAAAAGCAGGTCAGCAGGAAGGAACCCCAGCGGATATCCAAGATTTTCTGCGTAAGAAAATTCACACGGTAAAAAGCTCTACCTATGAATATACGGGTTATTTAAGTAATATTTTTGATATTAATTCATTCTATAATGCATCACTAGATATGCTGAACCAGCAAAAATTCAGTTCGCTGCTCTATTCGAATCAAAAGGTATATACCAAATTAAAGAATGAAGTTCCAACCTATTATTCTGATTCATCGGAAGTAAATAACAGCCAATTTGCAACAGGCTGCATTATTGAAGGCAAAGTAGAAGGCTCCTCTATTTCTCGCGGAACAGTGTTAGATAAAGGAACAGAAGTAATTGATTCGATCATTATGCCAAATGCAAAAATATGTGCAGGAGCTAAGGTGCAAAATGCTATTCTGGATAAAGAAGTTGTTGTAGATCCAGGCGTACAAATAATTGGAACAAGAGAAAATCCAATTGTTATTGAAAAATATCAGCATGTGACCGGTGATATCCTCGCAAATGAAGTAGTAGTCAGTGATGTAGAGAGATAGGAGGAGAAATATGAAATTATTATTTGCTAGTGCGGAGTGTGCGCCATTTTTTAAGACGGGCGGACTAGGAGATGTCATTGGTGCGCTTCCAAAGGAATTAGCAAAAAAAGGTGTAGAAGTGGCAGTTGTACTGCCGCTTCACAAAAAAATGCCGGCTGCATATAGGGAGCGCTTAGAGCATGTGACTTCTTTTTATGTAGATGTTGGCTGGAGAAGTCAATATTGTGGAATTGAACGTTTAGAAATGGATCATGTCACCTATTACTTTATTGATAATCTCTATTATTTTGACCGGGATGGTCTATATGGCTTTTATGATGATGGAGAGCGTTTTGCTTTCTTTCAGATGGCTTTCATTGAAATGATGGAGACAGTTGATTACATTCCTGACATTATCCATGTCCATGATTTTCATACAGCAATGGTGCCATTTCTCTTGAAAGAAAAATATCATTGGATTGAAGCTTATCAAAACATCCGAACCTTGCTGACCATTCATAATATTGAGTTTCAAGGACAATATCACCCGGAAGTGTTATCTGATTTATTTGGCGTCGGTGATAGAAGGTATCATGATGGAACCATTCGATACGAAAATGATATTAATTTTTTAAAATCGGGTATTGTCTATGCCGATAAGGTTAATACGGTCAGCCGCTCGTATGCAAGGGAAATTCAAACTCCTGAATTTGGCAATGGCTTAGAAGTGCTTCTTAGACAGGAGCAAAGAAAACTGTCAGGTATTGTGAATGGAATAGATTATGAGATTAATAATCCGGAAACAGATCCGGCGCTCAAAGCTAACTACTCTGCAGCTGACTTAGCAGGCAAGAAGGATTGTAAGAAAGAATTGCAGGAATTAATGGGATTACCTGTACGCGAGGATGTTCCGGTGATTGCGGTGGTCAGCCGCCTGACGCATCAGAAAGGCTTTCATCTTGTTCTGGAAGAGCTGGAGAATCTATTGCAATATGATGTCCAGTTTGTTCTGTTAGGAACTGGAGACCCATCATTAGAGTATCCATTCCAGTTGATTTCTGAGTGGTATCCAAATAAGTGTGCAGCAAAGATTACATTCGATGTGACGCTGGCTCAAAAGATTTATGCCGGTGCTGATATATTCCTGATGCCTTCGAAATTTGAACCGTGTGGATTATCGCAGCTGATTTCGATGCGTTACGGTACATTGCCGGTAGTTCATGAAATAGGCGGGCTGAAGGATACGGTACAGCCCTATAATCCAATTGAAAAAACAGGTACAGGGTTTGGTTTCTCCTTATTCACGCCATACTATATGATGGAAGCATTAAAAAAAGCAATCCATGTGTATCAGGATGAGCAGCATGTATGGGACAACCTTATCCAAACAGCAATGGCTCAGGATTTCAGCTGGGAAACATCCAGTGAGCAGTACCATTTGTTATATAAAGAAATTTTGTAGTAAGCAGAGTGTGTTTAAAAGGCTCAGTGTGTAAGGTATAATTGGAGTTTTTTGAACACACTCTTTATAGGTCAAAAAACATAAACGTATCAGTTTAGGTGAGATAAGTGTCTTCTTAAAACAGTGCATGCATGATGCCCTTTTGATTTTTGGAGAAGAAGTACTTAGAATATGTGTTCAAAAAGATCCAGCCGTTCAAGTAATCGCAGTTTCAAATCAGAAGTAATCAGATCAAGGTGACGTTTTTACAAACGGGCTTACGCATGTTGTGGTGATTTCTGTGTTGTCCACACGATGTTGACGAACTTAACAGAAGTTCCTCCAGGCTTTTAAATACGTGAGTAACGTTTTTGATAGGGCGAGTAATTGCAACGGGTTTTTAATGGGGCAAATAATCGCAGTCCCAGCCCTATTAGAGCGCATTAACTAAAGCGTTCCTACTTATCATTTGAGTGCTTTTTGAATATCCGCTTGCCTAAACTTAGATAATGCAGAGAAGGAGCATAATCCATGGCTTTAGATAAAGAAATGTTTAAAAAAGAGTTAAGACAGAGGTTGAGAGAGAACTATGCACGGGAACTGGAAGACGCAAGTGAACAAGAGATTTTCTATACACTTGGCGCGTTAGTGAAGGCACGTTACTCGGATGCCTGGAGAGATACATGGAAGTATTATGTGGATAAAAATAAAAAACAGGTTTTTTATTTTTCCATCGAATTTTTACCGGGCAGAATGTTGAAAAGTAACCTGTTGAATCTTGGTATGCTGGATACAGCCAGAGAGGCTTTAGCAGATTTAGACATTGAACTGGACCGTCTGGCGGAAGTAGAAAAGGATATGGCATTAGGAAATGGAGGGCTCGGGAGATTAGCATCCTGTTTTATGGATTCGATCGCTTCCTGTGGACTTCCTGGTAACGGAAACGGTATCCGCTACGATTATGGGCTTTTTAAGCAGCGCTTCGTGGACGGGTATCAAGTAGAGCTTCCTGATGAATGGTTACAGGGTGGTAATATTTGGGAAATACGCAGAGAAAGTAAAGCAGTCGATGTTCGTGTTGGCGGGCATGTCTATTTGGCTGAAAACAGTGAGGGTAAGCTAAAGCCCGTGTACGAGAATGAACGGGTGCTTAGAGCGGTTCCTTACGATACAGGTATGGTGGGCTATGAAAATAATGTTGTCAACACATTACGTCTATGGTCTGTAGAAATTCCTGATTCGGAAGAGGATAAATACCAAAGCATCCAGGGAAGAAGAGAGCTGGAGGATTTAACGGCTGTTCTTTATCCGGATGACTCCAATGAACAAGGACGTTTAATCCGTTTAACACAAGAATATTTCTTTGTATCAGCAGGAATTCAAAGTATTATCCGTCACTACAAAAATCGGATTCAGCAGCCAATTTCCAAGCTCAGTGAATATATTTCTATTCATATAAACGACACGCACCCTGCCCTGTGTGTGCCTGAGATGATGCGTATTTTAATTGATGAAGAAGAACTATCCTGGGAGCAGGCCTGGGATGTTACCGTAAAAGTTATGAGTTATACAAATCATACGATTATGGCTGAGGCATTGGAGAAATGGTCGATTGACTTGATGCAGCGTACATTGCCGCGTATGTATCAAATTATGGAAGAGATTGATGCACGTTATGTACAGACTATGCGGGAATTACATCCGTATGATTTAGTAGAACGCACGCGGATTATTCGCAATGGACAGGTTCATATGGCACATTTATCTATTATCGGCAGTCATAGCACAAACGGTGTGGCAAAGCTGCATTCCGATTTATTGAAATTTGTTGTCCTGCATGATTTCTATATTATTTATCCGGATCGTTTTAATAATAAGACAAATGGGATTGCACAGCGCAGATGGTCGCAAATTGTGAATGAACCAATGTCAAAGGTATTGGATGAAGCGATTGGAAAGACATGGAGGCAGGACCCGGGTGATTTGAAATTACTGATGAATTATCAATCGGATCAGGCTGTTCTGGAAAAGTTGGCAGAAGCGAAGAAGAAAAACAAACAAGCTTTAGCTGATTATATTTTGGAAGCAACAGGTATTGAAGTTTCTGCGTCTGCTATCTTTGATGTACAAATAAAACGACTGCATGCTTATAAGCGTCAGCTATTAAATCTATTGCATATTATCAAGCTGTATCAAGATTTAAAAGAAAATCCTGATATGGAAATGCAAAAGCGTGTATTTATCTTTGGAGCAAAGGCAGCACCAAGCTATCATTATGCTAAGGTAATTATTAAATGTATAAATGAAGTGGCTAACCTGGTTAATAATGACCCAGATATTAAGGACCGGATTAAAATTGTATTCTTACCAAATTACAATGTCAGCTTAGCGGAGAAAATTATCCCTGCGGCAGATGTCAGTGAGCAAATTTCGCTTGCATCCAAGGAAGCTTCCGGTACAAGTAATATGAAGCTGATGCTAAATGGCGCGATTACCCTGGCTACGTTAGATGGAGCCAATGTAGAAATCAGAGATGCTGTCGGCGATGATAATATTTATATCTTCGGACTCACAGAGAAAGAGGTATATGAATATTATGAGAACCAGGAGTATTCTGCGCATAAGCTCTATGATGAAAATGCAGTTATCCGCCGTGTGTTGAATGCGTTTATTGATGGCACCATTCCAAATATTGTTTATGAAGGCCGGGAGATTTTTGATTCTCTCATTAAGTATAATGACGAATATTTCTTACTGCGTGATTTTGATTCCTACGTAAAAGCGCAGAAGGAAATTGACAAAGCATATGGAGATCAGGCTTTCTGGCAAAAAATGAGCTTAATCAATATTGCTAATGCCGGCAGATTCTCTTCTGATGAAACGGTCCGTCGTTATGCGGAGGATATTTGGAAAATCGAGCCGAAAGATTCATTTGTTACTGAGAAAGGATAGTATTATGCCGTATGTTTATTATAATTCATGGAAAAGCGATTATAAAAAACCATTTGGAGCTGTACAGCCTGAAGAAAAGGTTACATTTCAAATCGATTTCCATGAGCGTCAAGTCATAGAAGTACAATTTATTATTCGAAAAGAAAATGGGGTGCATGAGGAAAAGGTTTATTCAATGCGTGATATAGGAGAGAAGCGTTTCTCCTGTATCTATACGCCTCATGAAGGAAAGGGTCTCTATTTTTACTATTTTGTTTTGAAGTGGCAAGATGATCATGGCAAGGAGCATACTGCATATTGGGGCGGATCACCTGTAAAAGGAGAGGGACAGCTCTATCAGGAGCAGCATGAAATCATTCCTTATCAGCTAACCTGCTTTGCAAAGGAAGAAAAGACACCGGATTGGTATCGGGAGGCCGTCTTTTATCAGATCTTCCCTGATCGTTTTTATAATGGCAATGCAGATGGGAAGGTAAATGCGCCGAAGCGGAACAGTTTTATTTATGGTGATACACGTGATACACCTCTGTATGTGCGCGGATCTAAAGGAGAAATTCTGCGCTGGGATTTTTATGGCGGGAATTTAGAAGGAATCAGAAAGAAGATACCTTATTTGAAGGATTTAGGTATTAATGCGATTTATTTGAATCCGATTTTTCAAGCGGCAAGTAATCATCGTTATGATACAGCGGATTATATGAAGATTGATCCCGTGCTTGGTGATGAAGTATTATTCCAGGAAATCATGGAAGATCTTCATGCAGAAGGAATCCATGTTATTTTAGATGGTGTATTCAGCCATGTCGGAAGAAACAGCATCTATTTTAATTACGATGGAACCTATGGAGAAGATCAGGGAGCATATCAGAATCCAGACAGTCCGTATTACCCCTGGTTCACGTTCAGTGAATATCCTGATAAATATGCCTCCTGGTGGGGAATTGATGACCTGCCGGAAGTGGATAAGTCAAACGAGGCATTTCAAGATTATATCTATCAGGGAGACGGCAGCGTCATTGATAGATGGAGTGATGTGGATGGCTGGCGTTTGGATGTTGCAGATGAGCTGCCGGATGAATTTATTTCAGGCATCCGCCAGAAGCTCGACCAATATCCGGAGAAGGTGCTTATTGGTGAGGTCTGGGAGGATGCTTCTAATAAAATTGCCTATGAAAAGCGCCGGCAGTATATTTTAGGGGATCATTTGCATGGTGTGATGAACTATCCATTCCGGAATACTGTCTTAGATTTACTGCAATTGGAAAAGTCTCCAAAGGAGCTTGCGCGCAGACTGACACAGCTTCAGGAAAATTATCCAAAGGATATCCTTTTCAATAATTTGAATAATATCGGTACACATGATACGAAACGAATTTATACGCTGGTTGGAGAAGATAAGGAAAGGCTGAAGCTGGCATTAAGCTTTTTGCTGATTGCTCCGGGAGTTCCGTGTATTTATTATGGCGATGAAGCTGGTGTGACAGGAGAGCAGGATCCTGATAACCGTAAATTCTTCCCGTGGGAGAATATCGATCAGGATATTTTCAAGCATTGCCAGCAATGGATTGCGGAAAGAAAGCAGAATAGCACATTAAAATATGGAGATTTTGTGCTTTTTTATACGGATGATGTATTAGGAATGCTTCGTTTTACAGATAAAGAATATACCATCTATATGATCAATCCGCATGATGTAGAAAAAACGTGTCATTTTACAGAGCTGCATTTTTTACGTGAGATACCGTTAACGGAGAAGGTATTGAAGGATATTTTTAATAACTTGCTGATAGATGGGAAAAGTGATTTTTTTGTAACAGGGAAGATATAGATAAGCTATTAAAAAAGCAGGCTGCATAGATATGTGTCTATGCAGCCTGCTTTGCTATTTACCCTTCTATTTTTTCAAATCCCTGTTCTTCCATGGATTCCATAGCATCTTCCAGGTTTAAATTTCCTTCTTCATTCTCCAGAAGCTCATGAAGCCCCGGCAGCTCTGAAAGGTCGACGGTTGTAAAATCAATGTTGATTGTTTCAATAAAATGATCATCCTGAAAATCGATGTTATATTCCAGACCATCAATCCCCTGTAAAGGTTCAGCAGTAGGAGTAATCAGAGCTTCTGCCTCTTCTTTGGATTCAATCCCTGTGATACTGTCATAAGAGGTGATACTCCTGCTTGACTGCTCAATGATTTCCTCATCCTCGGCAACAAAGGTTACCTCAATGGAATTTTCGCCGTCTTCTAATTGATATGTTACCGTTTCTTGATTGGATCCGCATGCAGCTAAAGTAATAATTGAAATCAGTAAGAGGGTAAAAACAGTTACAATTAAGCTTTTTTTGTTTGCCATTTTCGTTACTCCTATTCTTTTATCATTATGGTAATCGTATCGGATTGCAGCAGAGAAGTCAAAAGGGGATTCTATGAATCACGTAGAAAGAAAATGAACATAAAAAACCGTATCTTCATATAGACAGAATACGGTTTTCATTATTAAGCTTAGTCTTCTACTACTTTAAGGCCTGCCTCTTCCAGGTCGCTGACAGCGTCTTCCAAGCTTAAATCCTCATCTTCAAACGTATCTTCAGAGAAATTAAAGCCGAGTGAGCTAAGTTCTTCTGGGCTGGCTACGGTGAAATCGATATTTATTGATATAATTATTTCTTCTTCCTCATAACTAATTTCAACTTCAGCACCCTCTGATGCATTTACGTCTTCAAATTGTGCCTGAAGCATATCATCCATTAATTCTGCCTCTTCTTTGGATTCTAATCCTATCGCAGAATATGAACCTGCTAGTTCAGCTGACATTTGTTCAACTTGATCATCTTTAGCTTCAAAGGTGATTTTTGTGTTCATTCCCATTTGTTCCCCTTCAAGGGTGACTGTTTCGCTGGAACCACATGCTGCCAATCCTAACATAGCAATCAATAAAAATAGTAATCCTGTCATTCTTAAATTTGTCTTTTTCATTTGCGTCTTTGCTCCTATCCATTTTTTTAATACAGTAGTTAGCGTACCGAATTAGATAGCTAAAGTCAAAGTAAAATTGAGAAAAAATAAATAATTGGACTATTATACCATGCTAAAAGAAGTTCTGTTTTTCTTTTTTTGGATATTTGATATGTGATTTGGGTTGTTTTAAAGCTTTAAATAAGTAAATCACGTTTTCAGGCTATTCCATGTATCCTCAGTTGGAGAAGGGAAATCTCATGCATTTTATGAAGTTATTGTAAGTTATTTAAATAGAAGATGAAGTATTGGTATGAGTTCGGTAAATTTGCTTTTTTCTCGAAACAGATGTGCTTTAATGTACTTGAATGAAGGGGGAGAAGAATGAGTTATATCGAGCTGAAAGATATCACAAAGTCGTATCATGCAGGGAATAACATACTGGAGGAAATCGACTTAACCATCGAGAAAGGGGAATTCTTTGTATTAGTGGGTCCATCCGGATCTGGAAAAAGTACACTACTGCGGATGATTGCCGGGCTGGAAGAGGTTACAGGCGGCATTTTAAAAATGGATGAAAAGATAGTTAATCACCTGCAGCCGAAAGATAGAAACTTGTCGATGGTATTTCAAAATTATGCACTGTACCCGCATTTATCGGTGGAACAAAATATTTTATTTGGTTTAAAGGCGAAAAAGATTTCCAAAACGGAGCAGCAGAAAAGGTTGAAAGAAACAGCTGAGATGATGGGATTATCTGATCTGTTAGGCAGGAAACCACGTCAGCTTTCTGGAGGGCAGCGCCAGCGTGTTGCTTTGGCAAGGTCTGTTGTCAGTGAAGCACCGCTTTGTTTAATGGATGAACCTTTATCCAATTTAGATGCCAAGCTGCGTGCACAGATGCGTGTGGAAATTAGAAGGTTACAAAAGCAGCTGGGATTAACACTGATTTATGTGACGCATGATCAAGTGGAAGCGATGACCATGGGAGATCGGATTATGGTTTTAAATGATGGGAAGATTCAGCAGGTAGGTAAACCGATTACTTTATATAACGAACCGGCAAATCTGTTTGTAGCGTCTTTTATTGGTTCTCCTAAAATGAATATTGGGAGAGCGGAGATAAAGGAAGCACCGGGTTTGCTTGTAAACAATACATTGGCATTTTCAGCAGATGCCAGATTACAGGAAGCGTTGGAAGTACATAAAGACATTGTAGTCGGAATAAGACCGGAGCATATCCAGCCGGCAACGCATTATGAAGCAACCCATTCTTTGGAAGTGGTGAACGTCGAGCAGTTAGGAAATGAAACCTCTCTTGCTTTGGATGTTGGCGGGGAGCTATGGACAGCTAAATGGCCTGGGCAATGGGAGATTGAGACAGGTCATCTGCTGGAGGTGTATATATCACAGGAGCACTTGAGCTTCTTTGATGCGCAAACGGAAAAGCTAATTCGTCCAGCTTCCTTCAGCGGGCATGGGGAGGTTCAGGCTATATGACGAATGTGACTGCTGCCATTGCACAGGAAGAGCAGATTCTGTTTGAGCAGACGAAGCGAAAACAGCGTTACAGGCAATTTATCAAAGGTGTACTCTTTTTGCTGCCATCTATTGTACTCTTTTCAGTTTTTCTGTTTTATCCGTTACTCCGGACAATTTATCTGAGCTTCTTTCTGACAGATGCGAGCGGGGCGACGACGGTATTTGTTGGCTGGGATAATTTTGTGACACTATTTCAATCAACCATTTTTCAGCAGAGTGTCAAGTCTACCTTTCTATTTGTTCTCTATACGGTGCCATTGACGATTATTGTCAGTTTGTTTTTAGCTGTTATCGCGAACGAGAAGCTGAAAGGAATCGGCTTCTTCCGGACAATATTTTCCTCTACCATGGGAATTTCCGTAGCAGCGGCATCGGTGTTTTGGCTGTACTTATTTCATCCGACGATCGGTTTTTTAAATATCATCATGGAAGTCTTTGGGTTAGAAAAGATTGGCTGGTTGACAGATCCTTCCTGGGCATTAATTGCTGTGTCTGCAACAACAATATGGATGAATATTGGTTTTACTTTTTTGATATTATTGGGCGGGCTGCAATCAATTGATAAATACCTCTATGAAAGTGCAGATGTGGATGGGGCAGGGTACTTTTATAAATTAAGAAGAATTACGATCCCGATGCTGTCTCCTACTTTGTTTTTCGTTGTGACAGTAACGATTATTAATGCCTTTCAAACATTTGGTCAGGTCGATATTTTAACACAGGGCGGTCCGCAGAATGCAACCAATTTAATTGTTTATTCTATTTATCGGGAGGCTTTTACCAATTATCAATTTGGTTCGGCAAGTGCGCAGGCGATTATTTTGTTCATTATTATCCTGTTTATGACGATAATCCAATTTAAGCTGGGAGAAAGGAAGGTTCATTACCAATGAGGATTCCTATAGGGCGAAAAGTAATAACCTATCTTTTATTAATACTGGCAGCATTTCTTATTTTCACGCCAACACTGATGGCTGTGGTAATGAGCTTTATGACAAATCAGGATATTATGACGGGAAGCTTGCCCTCTGCATTTTCACTCGATAATTATCGCCGGGCATTTGAGCAGTTTCCACTGTTGCATTATTTAATAAATAGCTTTTTGATTTCGATTATTATCATGATTGGTCAGCTGGTTTTAGCCAGTTTAGCAGCTTATGCCTTTGTCTTTTTAGAATTTAAAGGTCGTGATTTCTTATTCTATCTTTTTATTGCGACCATGATGGTACCATTTGAAGCTTCGATTATTCCAAACTTCCATACGATTCGCGACCTTGGCTGGATTGATCAGTATACTGGACTGACGGTTCCATTTTTCGCGATGGCTTTTGGAACATTCCTGTTAAGGCAGAATTTCAAGCAGATTCCTAAAGAGCTGCGTGAAGCAAGCCAGATTGCCGGTATGGGGGATGTGAAGTTTTATTTGACAGTAGTATTGCCAGTGGCAAAAACAAGCTTAATCACCTTAGGAGTTTATGGATTTTTAACTTCATGGAATATGTACCTGTGGCCGCTGCTGGCAACGACCAATGACAATGTCAGGACCGTACAAATCGGTTTGCGGCAATTACAATCACAAGAACAAATGAATGATTGGGGCGTGATTATGGCAGGTGCTGTCATTGTTATTATTCCAACGCTGATTCTTTTATTTTTAGGTCAAAAAAAGCTCCAGCGCGGTTTAACAGAAGGAGCATTAAAATAGATGAATTTATAAAAGGAGTCGATTATTTTGAAGAGAATGCTGTTACTATTTGTAATGTTTAGTTTGGCTATTTTAATAGCTGCCTGCGGTTCCAGTGATGCTGAGGGATCTGGGGCAACAGAAACAGAAGATGGAAAGCAAATCGTTACCTTTTGGCATGCAATGGGAGGTGCCGCACAAGAAGCTTTAGATGAAATTGTAGCATCTTATAATGCATCTCAGGATGAGGTAGAGGTCCGTGCTGAATTTCAGGGGACATATGATGAAGCATTAACGAAGTTTCATAGTGTAGCAGGAACTGATAGTGCGCCGACGATGATTCAGGTATTTGAGATAGGTACGATGTCTATGGTGAACAGCGGTCATATTGAGCCGATTCAGAAATTTATTGATGAGGATGGCTATGATATGGGGCATTTGGAAGAGAATATCGTCAACTATTATAAGATAGACGATCAATTCTATTCGATGCCATTTAATTCATCAACCCCAGTGATGTTCTATAATAAAGATGCTTTTGAAGCAGCTGGTCTGGATCCGGAGAATCCACCGCAAACATATGAAGAGGTAGAAGCAGCAAGTCAAGCGATTGTTGAGTCAAATCCTGATATAAAAGGTTTTGCGCTGCAGGCATATGGATGGTTATTTGAACAATTACTGGCAAGCCAAGGAGCGTTACTATTGAATGAAGACAATGGACGTTCAGGAACAGCAACAGAAATCGGCTTCACAGAAGAACAAGGAAAATCGATTTTTGAATGGGTAGAGCGTATGAATGAAGCTGGAACTTTCGCAAATTATGGTACAAATGGCGATAATATGCTGGCTGGCTTTTTAGCGGAAGATGTTGCTATGTTTCTGCAATCCTCTGCCAATTCCCGTGATTTAATTGATAACGCGCCATTTGAAGTAGGGGTAGCATTCTTACCGCATCCTGAAAATACGGATTGGGAAGGGGTTGTTATCGGCGGAGCAAGCCTGTGGATGAGTGCAGGCAAGGACGAAGCAGAGCAAAAAGCAGCCTGGGATTTTATGAAATATCTGCAATCGCCGGAAATTCAAGCACAGTGGCATACAGATACAGGTTATTTTGCCATTAACCCGGCAGCTTATGAAGAAGATCTGGCTATAGAAATGCACGAGGAAAAACCGCAATTAAAGGTGACAGTGGAACAGCTGCAGGCGACTACGCCATCTTATGCGACACAGGGAGCTGTGATGGATATGATTCCGGAAGAGAGAAAGATCATTGAAACAGCATTAGAAGCAGTTTTTAATGGCGGAGATGTAGATGAAGCCTATCGTACAGCAGTAGAACAATTAAATACTGCTATTGAAACAGCGAATAAAGCTCGTGGTGAGTAATAAAGTGTAGAAAACAAGCGGAAGCAGCAGAAATGAATTTAGCGGGGTGGCATTTGCGGCATCAGCTGCAGAAACTCCCGCTGAATCAATCAATATTTCATTATATCAACTCAATTTCCAGGAGGGATTATTTTGACAAAAGTATATGGACACCGCGGTATGATGGGAGTATATCCAGAAAATACGTTGCTAAGTTTTGAAAAGGCACTGGAAGCTGGTGTGGAGGGTTTAGAAATAGATGTACACATGACAAAGGACAGCGAATTTATTGTCATGCATGATGCTACATTAAACCGGACGACAAAAGGAATTGGACCAATCTCTGAATATACATTCTCGGAAATTCGGGAATTACCATGGAACCATTCCTATTTTTCATCATTCGCAGCCTATGACAACAGCTGGGAGGAAGAGAAAATTCCCTCCTTGGCGGAAGTGCTTAAATTAGTCAGTTCCTATCCGGATGTTGCGTTGAATATTGAATTAAAAACGTACGAATATATCTATGAAAATATAGAAGAAAGATTGATAGACTATGTTGCTAAGTTTCCTGAGGTAAAGCACCGGGTAATATACTCCAGCTTTCACTTGCCTACATTGATTCGTTTACGTCATTATGACCGGGATGCGCGGCTGGCATGGATTGTTAACCAACCAATTTCCCACCCGGAGGATTATATTGATATTTTGGGGCTAGAGGCGTTACACGTAGGGGTAGAAACATTTCTTGAACATATTTATCATTGGCATAAATGGAAGAGACTGCTGCGTGTGTGGACTGTAAATGATAAAGATACGTTGAAGCAATTACTGGATATAAAAGTGAAAGCAATTATTACAGATTATCCGGATCGTGCTATCTTTTATCGGTGTGAGCGCTATGCCATGGCGTAGAATATTACTCAGCTCGGTGATTGCCATTTTTATGATATCTGGGTTTTTTGAAGCAAAGCCGCAGACACCGCAGGCGACATCAGCATATGGAGCAGAGGCATTGTATGCAAGGGCAGCCGGCAAATCGGAATCCGCTTCTGCTGATTTAGAAATTATTGCCCATCGTGGTGCAAATAATATCTTCAATGAGCATACATTGACTGCTTACGAAATTGCTGCTGATGCGGAAGTGGATTCGATTGAGATTGATTTACGAATGACGAAGGATCATCAATTAATCGCACTTCATGACACGACATTAGATCGTACAACGACAGGAACAGGCGCCCCGGAAGAATTGACGCTGAACGAAATCAAGCAATTAGATACGGTAGCTGTATTTGGAGGGAAAGTCTATAAGGAACCTGTGCCGACATTAAATGAAATATTTGCGGCATTTGCGCAAGAAGAGCATTATTATATCGAGACACGTCTGGTGGGTGGCGATACGAAAATGGAAGAGCCTTTTATTCATTTACTGGAGGAGTATGATTTATTAGATCCGGAATATGTGAGTTTTCAATCATTCTCTAAAGAAAGCTTGCAAAAAATGCAGGAATTAGCACCGGAAATTCGAACGACGCTTTTATATGGCACAGATAAATTTGAGTTAGAGGATGCATTAAATGCTGACGTGGATGTGATCGGGATAGAATCAAGAAATATTACGCAGGATATTGTTGATAAGATCCAGCAGCAGGGAAAAGAGGTTCATGTATTTTTCACAGACGAACGGACGCAGCTCGTTGAACAGCAGCGTGTGATAATGTATGGAGTGGATGGGGTTTTTACAGATGATATTGAATTTACAAAGCAGGTTATTGGGCAGTGAAAGATGTGATTGTTTATATAGAACCTCACAGAGTCGTCTCCTTCTGACTTTGTGAGGTTTTTTAATGACTATTTTTATTGGAAAAGAGAATCTATCTTTTAGCACAGGAATTCAAATCTTAATTTATTATCAGCTATACTTTTTATAATCTTTAGAGCATCAGCAAGTTCATATCCAAAGGTTGTAAAACAGTCTGTATAACCCCATAAGCTTGACTTCATGTGGCTGTCAAAGAGAATGCCGTATTAATTGCTATATCCAATAGCCTCTAAGGATATTCACACAGTATAATAATCTAATACAGCCCGATCTGTGACAATTCTCAAAGTATATCCCAATCAATGATTCCCTATGCTTTTCTAAATGATGATATTATATGAAAAATAATGAAATATTTTTTCGTTGTTTTATCTATTTTAAAAAATAAATACCCAATAGTCCGTTTTTAGATTAAAGCTTTATGCAAGGATCCAAAACTAGTATGGTCCATTGCATAAAGCTTTTAATTTTACAAATAACCGGTAGTCTCCTGCTTTATCGCTCCAGTATTAACTTTTAAACATCCAATACTTCTTCTGCAATCCGATCTGATGTACTTACAAACGTGCTATACAATTGAATTAACCGAAATGCATCGATTCCCCCTGTAGATATCTATGTTTTATCACTTTCTTTGAAAAAACATGAAATTAAAAGAAAAATAATGATTGAAAATGGAAAGTTATGATGTTATTATAAAACTGAAAAGAAATGAGGAGGATTTAAAAATGAAAACAGCAACAAGGATCAATTCCTTTTTACCCAAATTTGAAAATGATTTAGAGAAAGTTTTTGAAGAATTTAAACGTATTGGACTAAGCCATGTAGATTTAAATTACCCGGAACATGTAATGGGTTTTTCTTCTGAGGAAATGAAAGCTCTTTTAGAAAGATACAATCTTAAAGCAAATGGAGTGGCGCTGAGATTTAGAAATGAGTTTATCAATGGTGAACTAGGAAACGCCGACGTTAACATTTCTCAAGAAGCTTTAAATTTATGTAAAAAAGCTGCAGATTATTGCAGGGAAATTCAAGGTGAAGTAGTCACTATATGGTTGGGGTTTGATGGTTTTGATTATTCATTTCAAATAAATTATGAAAAAGTTTGGCAACAAATTAAAAACTGCCTGATTGAAATTGCTGACTATGCACCAGACATTAAAATTAGTATTGAATATAAGCCTTTCCAACCTCGAGCTTACGCTTTTATAGACAGTTTGGGAATTGCGATGACAATGGTCAATGAAGTGAATCGAAGTAATATAGGTATTACGTTAGACTACTGCCATATGCTAATGAAACATGAGAACCCTGCTTATGGAGCAAGCATTTTGGGAAGTAAAAATAAATTATTTGGGGTCCATTTGAATGATGGCTATGGGCTTAATGACGATGGATTAATGATTGGAACTAGCAGTTTAGTGAAAACATTTGAATTTTTATACTATACAAAATTACACGATTATAATCATGCTATTTATTTTGATACTTTTCCAGTTATTGAAGATCCAGTTGAAGAATGTGAAAGTAATTTAAAAATGATTAAGAGAATTGATGAAAAAATCGAAAAAATTGGTATGGAAAAAATCGGATCGATTATTGAACAAAATAGTGGTGTCAAAGTAAGTGAATTGGTACTGGAAATCTTAGCTTAAGGTTTCCAGTGCCAATAATAAAATAGGAGGATTAAAAAATGGATTACAAAAAAATGGCACAAGAAATTCTAAATGAAATTGGCGGAACAGAAAATATTTCCAACATGACTCATTGCGCAACAAGACTTAGGCTTACATTAAAAGACACCTCCTTAGCAGATAATAAGTCTGTAGAAGCTATTGATGGGGTAATTAATGTAGTTAATAAAGCAGGTCAGTATCAGCTTTTAATCGGCACAGAAGTACCAAAGCTTTATGATGAATTTGAAGCTTTAGTAAAAGGGGATTCTATGAATCTGACAGAGGAGAAGAATGAAAAGTCAGGCAGCATCATAAGCAATGTGTTTTCAGCCATTTCAGCAATTTTTGCCCCCTTACTGCCAGCTTTAGCTGGATCAGGTATTCTGAGAGGGTTACTGATTTTAGCAGTACAAGCAGGAATTATTAGTGAAGACAGTGGGACGTATACTATTTTATTTGTAGCTTCCATGAGTGTATTTTATTTTCTCCCTGTTTTGTTAGCGTTTACTTCAGCGAGAAGATTCGGGGCCAGTCCCTATATTTCAGTACTAATTGGAGCTTCGCTGATTCATCCGGATTTCATTTCATTAATGGGAAGTGCAGGAAATGGTGCGACAACGGAATTTTTTAGTATCCCTGTTGTTTTGATGAATTATAATTCTACAGTCGTACCAATTATTTTATCTATTTGGGCCTTTTCCTATCTGTATAAATTTTTAGATAAACGTATTCCAGAAAGCTTGAAATTAGTTGTTGTTCCTCTTATTTCTTTAGTAATTATGATTCCGCTGACAATGATAGTTATTGGACCTATTGGGGTATATAGCGGGGAAGCGGTCGCGAATGTTGTTAACTGGTTAATTGAAAGAAGCAGTGTTTTAACAGGAATTCTTGTTGGCGGTGGCTGGAGCGTATTAGTAAGTCTAGGCATTCACTGGGCTGTAAATCCAATTATGATTAATAATGTTTCCACTTATGGATTTGATTATATTGTACCTTTTACCTTTGCTTGTAATTTTGCGGTTATTGGAACAACTATCGGTGTCTACCTTAAAGCAAAGGATAAAAAACTAAGAAGTTTTTCATTAACAGGTTTAGTTACCATTGCACTTTCAGCTATTATCGAAGCAACATTATTTGGTTTACTGGTTAAAAATAAAAAGTTATTTTTAGCTCAGATTATAGGGGGAGCTGTTGGGGGTGCTTATCTCGGCTTAATGAAAGTTGTAGCAAATGCTTTTGTTTTTGGTAGTGTAACAACGTTCCCTGCTTTTGTACAAGATAATGGAGCTAACTTTTTACACGCTATGATTGGATTACTCATTTCGTTAGCCGTAGCAGCAATCTTGTCGTTTATCTTTACAAGAAAAGATGAGAAGCTGGTATAAGAAACACAATAATTTAAATCGATATAATTGATAAAAACATTTATTAAACCTTTATCAGAGGAGTGAAGCCGACGTTATGCTTATTTGTCCTTCTATGATGTGTGCAAATTTTGATAGCTTACAAAAGGAAGTAAGAGAATTAGATATTGCTGGTGCAGATATTTTCCATATTGATATAATGGATGGTCATTTTGTCCCTAATTTTGGGATGGGGCTGCAGGATATTGAGGCCATAAAAAAAGCAACCAAAAAGCAGGTCGATGTTCATCTAATGATATCGAATCCAGGAGACTATATAGAGCTATTTGCCGGCTTCGGCGTTGATATTATATATATTCATCCCGAATCAGATAATCATCCGACTCGTACTCTTGACAAAATAAAAGAAAAAGGCAAAAAGGCAGGGATTGCAATAAATCCTGGTACCTCAATTCACCAGATTGAGGAGCTTCTTCTATTAGTTGATTATGTGCTGGTGATGACTGTAAATCCAGGGTTTTCTGGTCAAAAATATCTTAACTATGTAGATGAGAAAATAATAAAATTAGTCAATTTAAAAAATGAAAATTCATTTGAAATTATTGTAGATGGAGCTGTATCACCAGCTGTAATGAAAAAATTAAGTGGGATTGGCGTTGATGGTTTTGTATTAGGAACTTCTGCATTATTCGGAAAGAAGCAAAAGTATACAGAGTTAATGAAAAATTTTAAATCATAGAAAAAGGAGCTGGCAACTAATGAAAATAGCAATTGGATCAGATCATGTTGGATATGAATTAAAGCCTGCAATGATAGAATATTTACAAGATCTTGGGTGCTCTGTTAAAGATTTTGGTACGAGGTCAAATGCACGTGTTGATTATCCTGATTATAGCAAAAAAGTATCTGAAGCAGTTCTTTCTGGAGAATTTGAGCGGGGAATTCTGATATGTGGAACAGGCGTAGGTATTTCCATTGCAGCTAATAAGATAAAAGGAATTCGGGCAGTTGTTTGCAGCGAACCTTATTCTGCCAAGCTATCAAAAGAGCACAATAATACGAATATTCTTGCTTTAGGTTCCAGAGTTGTAGGGAAAGAGTTAGCAAAAATGATTGTAAATGAATGGCTGGGAGCTGAATTTGAAGGCGGCCGTCATTCCAAAAGAATTGAGAAAATTGCAAAGTTAGAAGAGTAAAATATACTATTTTAAAGGCAGCAAGATCAATGATGAAATCAAACTTCATTGATCTTGCTATTTTTATTGTAAAGATAAATGTATTTTTATCATGGATCACTAAAAAATGATAAAATATAATTATCATTTTTACATGTAAGGAGGAAAAGATTTGATTCCTTATGAGAGACAGGAAAAAATTCTTGAAAAGCTTAGCAAAGAGGAAATTTTAAAAATGGAAGAATTACATCATTTGATTCCCAATGTATCCATCTCCACCCTAAGAAGAGATTTGAAGGAATTAGAGAAAAAAGGGAAAGTTGTTATGCTAACTGGTGGAGCAGTGAAAGTATCCTCACCAACTGCAGAGTTATCTATAACAGCAAAACAATCATTACATGCCGAGGAGAAAGAGACTATTGCTGCATTAGCTGCAAAGCTAATCAATAATGGAGATGTAATCTATCTGGATTCTGGCTCCACCTGTACGGCACTATTAAACAAAATTATTGATAAGAAAATTAGTATAATTACTACTAATGCTAGTGTACTGGGTATTTCTCAAGAAATTCAGGCAGAAATAATCGTTTTGGGCGGTAAATACAATCCAAATATTTCATCGTTAAATGGCCCTTTGGCGGATAATAACATTCAAAATTTTTATTTCGATAAATCATTTTTAGGAGCTAATGGAATAGATTTATTTAAAGGAGCAAGTACACCAAATCTTGTTGAGGCAAATAAAAAAAGACATGTTATTAATAACTCTAAAAAAACCTTCTTACTTTGTGATGACTCAAAATTTCATGTTAATTCTACTGTGAAAGCTTTTGATTTAAATGAGGTAACACTGATATCAAATAAATACGACAAGGAAATAGCCAATGTAACAGAATTAATATATCCTGATTAATTTACTGTATTACTAGCTTTGTCAGGCTATATATAATGAATGCATTTCATAATTGTTTTTTTATTTGCTTGGCAGTGAATATGATTACATTATTTTTGAAGATAATAGAAAAGGGTGTTCAAAAAGTCGCCAAATGACAAGCTGTGAGGTAAGGTCCTTCTGCTAAAACCGTCCACATCATAGAGGCAGCACTGCACGCGCAAAGCCCATTCCTAAAAAAATAAACGCTTTAATGCACGAGTCAATTGGTACCCTTTTTGAACACACTAGAAAAAATATAATCTTTTTGAGCACGGGAATCCGATTCGTTTTTCTGTTTTGTTTCATAATATGCAAACGGACAATAACCAATTGAACAATATTTAAATAAATCAAAATAGAGTAACTGTGCGTTTGCTGATTTGATGCCTATGGAAGAACTTCAAAGCCCCGCTATGCAGCAAATAAAGTATTGGAAGAAAACCTCTAATCTTTATAGTGTACAGGAATCCAAATTTCCGTTTTCGTATCATGAACACTATTTATAATTTCTGGAGCATCAGCAAGCTCATATCCCGAGGTCGGGAACCATTCTGTATAAACCCGGCTCCATGTATCTGTAAAAGCATCAGGGGTATCCCCTTCTGCATCAAATACTGCCCATTGCTGTTTGGGAACATTTAACACAGCAAGATTGGCTGGGGCGGCTTGCTCTGTGACAACAGCAATATAATATTCCAGCGCCTCTTCATTTGGCTCTTCTCCATGACAAGTATTCACTGTCATATTCAGTATCCCGTTTAAATCGGTATCTTCTGAGCTCAGCATTTCCAGCCTGGCATAATCTTCATCGGTGAGCGTATTCCATAATGACGGATTAAAATCTCCATTTTCCGGATGCATCACTTCCTTGTACCCGACAACTTGAAAAGCCGCTTTTTCTACAAAACGATATTTCATTTCAACATCTCCCTTAACAGAAATATGGAAGGTAATTCGTGGATATGCTTTGAGCGAAACTCCTGTCTGCTTTACTATACTTGGCAGAACCTGGTGCAATTCCTGAAAGGCTCTGGAGAACGAATCAGGAGATTGGTAACCATATTTTAATGCTACATCTATCACCTTCCTGCCGCTGTCCCGTAATTCCAATGCTGCTAATGTTAATCGGCGCCTGCGTACATATTCAGATAACGGGATGCCGGCAAGAAAGGAAAACATTCGTTTGAAATGATGTTCCGAAAAACAGGCAATTCGGGCTGCCTGCTGATAATTCATTTCCTTATCTAAATGTGCTTCGATATAGTCGATAGCAGCATTCATGGAATCAAGCGTATCCATGTGATCACCTCCTCTTCTATGAAAGAATAACAATGAATATCGGTTGCTTCCCGACAATCTAAGTTCCGTTTTGTCGGAAAGGTTTATTATTCAGAAAATGCGTCAGAGTATTGAACGACGCCATTTACATGCTTTAACGCATCTGGTTCTAATTCCAAGATCATAAATGCTTCATCTGGAACATCGAACGGGGCTTTGATTCCCCAAAGATTAGCTGGTTTGAAACCAAAGCGGGGATAATAATCGGCATGGCCAAGAACAATTACAGAACGAAATCCAGCTGCCTTTGCTTTTTCCAACCCTTCTTTCATCAACCTGGAACCAATGCCTTGTTTTTGATAATCTGGATGTACAGAGACTGGTGCAAGAGCAAGAGCTTCTGTTACTTGTTCATTGTTTTCAATTGTTATTTCTGAAAAAAGAATTTGACCAATAATGTCACCTTGTGGATTGACCGCCACAATAGATAGCTCAGGAATGAAAGCATTAGATGTGCGGATACGCTTTACAAGAAAGTGTTCCTGCTGGTCGCTCATTTCTTCGTTTCGAAAAGCTTTTTCAATGAGTGCTTCTGTTTTTGGATAATCTTTTGATTGTTCTTGTCTAAGCTCTATATTCACGGGAATCCCTCTTTCTTAAAGAATAAATTTGGGGAACGGCTTCTCGTTTATTTTACTAAATAATAAAGAAATGATAAAACGAAACTTTAATCAGTGAGAGTTTTACGGACGGTTATCTCTGATAAATGATGAAGGAGAGGTATTGTGACATGGAAAAAGAAGATGTATTTGCGAAGCCTGTTCAGTTCTTTTAGATAATCTTTTGGTTGAGATAAGGCAAATTACAGCTTGTTGCATAATTATCAAGCGAAGGAAGCAGATAAACAGACGATAGAAAAGCAGGAATTAACAGTCTTCAAAAATGATATGGAGAAAAAAATAACAGAGCTTTTGAAATAATAGAAGCTGTTTCATATAAATAAAGGAAAGCGCTGTCACTTGTGGGATTCCCTAATTCGTTTTATTCTAAAATATATAATAGCAATAATCAGTTTCAGGAGGAGGAATATATAGATGATTGAGCAATATCCAGTGTTAAAAGACGCAGAGCCATTTTACTTTGAAGGAAATCGTACAGGGGTACTTGTATCTCATGGTTTTACGGGCACAACGCAAAGTATGTATCCAATTGGAAAAGCTTTTGCAGATGCAGGCTATACTGTTTATGGTCCGAGGTTAAAAGGTCATGGAACGGCTCCGGAAGATATGGAAAAATGCACATATCAGGACTGGATAGAATCTATTGAAGAAGCGTATTCCTGGCTTGAAGAAAGATGCGATACGATTTTCATGTGCGGATTATCCATGGGAGGGACATTGACGCTTTATTCAGCAGCGAAGTATCCGCTGGCAGGAATCATTTTAATCAACGCAGCTGTAGATGTTCCTGCGATGAATGCAGACCAAGAAGTACGCTTTATTGATGCGATTGGGTCAGATATAAAAAAAACAGGTGTAGCGGAGTTAGCTTATGATAGGACACCGGTAAAATCAATTGGGGAAATAAAGCAATTAATGAAAGAAACAAAAGCAAATTTAGGAAAAGTAACCTGTCCGGCACTTATTTTTGTTTCTGAGGAAGACCATGTTGTTCCGCCGGATAATTCCCAAATAATATTGGACAGAATAGCTTCAGAGCAAAAAGAAATCATCACAATGAAGGAAAGCTATCATGTAGCAACATTGGATAATGACCAGGGAATAATTATCGAAAAATCTCTGAATGCATTAAAATCATGGTGGGAGACAGATAAAAGCAGATAACTTATTGGCTTTTGATCATAGCTGCTGAATAAGCATGAGGTCCATATGGATTGTCTGTTTCATGAACCATTTTAAGGGATGACGCCAGATAGAGTCATCCCTGGTTGTCACCTTAAAAACAAATGCTCCTGCATTCGTATTTTAAGATGACTGTGTTTGATTCTGCCCTCCACTATTACCCTGATTCATTGCCTGACCACCGCCAGAAAGCATATCCTGGAATGGCTTTGCAATATCCTGCATGGTGGAGCTATTCATGGAATTGGAAAGCTTTTGTGACATGTTTTGGAATGATCCATTTTGCATACCCATGCTTATACCATAGGCTGCCGCACCCGCTAATCCTGCAGCAATTAGTGACGTAGTCATTCCTTTTTTATTATTCATCATTAATTATCATCCCTATCCATTTAGAATATGAATCAACAACGATACTTAGTATGGAACTAAAATTGAAAAATATACGGCGGTTTTGTGATTGTTATGGATATTTTTCTGTGGGGTTGTTTTCATCAAATGGTGGAAGAGAGAAGCGGGTTCGACTTATAAGGGAGACTGCTTTTTCTGGCAAATAGAGGAGCAGTGAAAATAAACGAATATATGCTGGATTTTATCACATGACTATGCTAATATAATAACAGAACATACATTCTTGTTAAGTCATCAAATTCGCACTATGAAAGGACTTGATACGATTGGAGATTCAAAATCCACATGACAAATTCTTCAAAGCAACATTTGCTAATGTGGAGGTAGTGAAGGATTTTATTACGCACTTTCTCCCCTCTTCCATTCGCAAAATCATTGATGTAACATCGATTCAACCCCAGAAAGACAGCTTCATCGATCATGATCTTCAAGAATATTTCTCCGATTTACTATTCCAGACGAAAATTCATAACAAACTAGCCTATATATACCTCCTTTTCGAGCATAAAAGCTATCATGATTACTATACTTCTCTGCAGTTACTGCGATATATGGTTGAAATTTGGGAAACCAGACGGGATAATGACAAAGAAGATATGTTACCCATTATCATGCCAGTTGTCCTGTACCATGGTAAAGAGACCTGGCATGCAGGTACTTCATTCTGTAATCTCCTCGAAGGGTACAAGGATTTCCCGCCAGAAATACAGAAATATGTGCCTGATTATGAATTCTTTCTATACGATGTATCCGATTATGAGGATAAAGAAGTACAATTGAATGTGTTCCTGCGAATCGTTCTAATGGTATTTCGGGACATCCGTAAAAACGATATCCAAGTGGTTCTGGACACTGTTTACCAATCCATCGAGTATCTGCAGCAGGTACAGGACCAGAAAACAGCAACACAGTTCCTTGAAACACTGTTTTATTATGTATTCCGTGTCAATCGCCGTCTTACAAAAAAACATTATTATGATATAATTAACCATGCAGGAAATACTTATAAAGAAGGGAGCGAACTGGCGATGACTTTAGCAGAAATTTTTCGGAATGAAGGCATGGAGGAAGGTCTAAAAAAAGGCAAAGCTGAGGGGAAAGCAGCATTAGCTAATACTGCAATTCGATTAATCACAAAGTTTGTAGCTCCACTTTCAGAAGATATAAAGAAAAAGATACACAAACAGGAAATAAGTACGTTAGAAACAATGATGGAGCATATAGATGAATTGGAGACAATTGAAGACGTCAAACAATACTTGAAATAGAAAAAACACGGGGGGCCTAATTTCCTGTGTTTAAGGAAATTCGAGTATTTTTTAATGAGATAATAGCTGGTAAAAAGAAAAAATGACTTGATTAACTTCGATGTGGAGCCGAAATGAATCAAGCCATTTAGCTGTATACTTAAAATGTTAGCATTTTAAAGTGAGTATCATGTATATATTACAGTACTTTTCAGGCAATTATACAAAAGGTTTCACCAATTTCCCTTCACTGCCAACCATTTTTATCTTAGAAACCACCATTTCAATCGCCGCATCTTTAGCTTTTTGTAAATATTGTCTTGGATCTAATTGGTCAGGATACTCCTTGAAATGATCGGCAATTGCCTGTGAATAAGCATTTTTTAACTCTGTAGAAACATTTACTTTCGCCATTCCAAGCGAGACACATTTACGAACGTCCTTATCAGGTACAGCGGACCCGCCATGTAATACAAGCGGAACATCGACAAGCCCGGCAATTTTTTGAATGCGATCGAAATCAATGTCTGGGTCACCTTTATAGATTCCATGCGCTGTACCGATAGCCGGAGCGAGTGTAGGTACCCCTGTTTGTTCTACGAAAGCAACGCATTCCTCAGGTATTGCTTTCTGAGCATCTTTCTCGTCTACAACGATATCATCTTCTACACCGCCTACTTTTCCAAGCTCTGCTTCTATGTTAACCCCCAATGAGTTTGCTAAATCAACAACTTCTTTCGTTCTTGCTATGTTTTCTTCAAATGGATGCATAGAAGCATCAATCATAACAGAAGTATAGCCTGCGCGGACACATTGTTTGATCAGCTCATAATCTGTGCAATGATCAAGATGTAGGCCGATTGGCACTTCATAATAATCAGATGCTGCATTTGCAACTTCCACAATATTTTTTGCGCCTAATGATTTCACCGTTCCCATCGTTGTTTGCAAAATAACAGGTGAATGTAACCGGGCTGCTCCTTCCACCACCCAAAAGATACTGTCAAAAGAATGGACGTTAAATGCGACAATACCATAACCGTCTTTTTTGGCTTGATTTAGCATTGGTGTCGTAGAGTATAAAGTCATTGAAATCTCTCCTTATTATTTTTATAGTTCTTCCAATGTAATCTGTTCTTTTATTTCATTTACATCGTTCATATCAATATGCGGGTACCAATATAAGCAGTTCGAAGCAGCAAAACTGCTTGCCTCAATTAAAGCGGTTTTGATTTCTTTATTCGATTGAAGCGCTTCTAACAATTTTCCAAGAAAAATATCTCCGGAAGCTGTTGCATTTTTTGCTGTTATTTTTGGCAAGGTAATGCGATAGCATTTTCCGTGAATTTTTGCAATGGAACCATCACCACCTAAGGTAATAATGATATTTTTCAGCGTTGTATCATTCTTTAAAAGGGTAATGATTCCTTCTGTTGTATCTGCTGTTTTATCTTTTAACTCTAAATATTCGGATTCATTTACTTTTAATAACCATGGATTCGCTTCGATACTTTTGGATAAAGTTTCGCCGCTGCTGTCTATCACGCATTTTGCTCCTTTTGCCTGTAAAGAAATAATTAAATCACGGTAGAAATTTGGTTCCCGGGAGCAGGGAGCAATGGCTGAATATGTTGCTGTAAATGCCAAAAATATTCTGCCTTTACCGGATGAGATTACAGATCAGGAAGCAGCATTGATTGAGCCATTAACCGTTGCTATCCATGGGATTGAAAAAGTTGATATCCACGCTGGAGCAAGGGTGGTTGTTTTTGGAGTAGGAACAATTGGGATGATGTCACTGCTTGCATTGCGGGCAAAAGGAGCAGGAGAAATCACAGTTATTGATATCGACAATACGAAGCTGGAAATGGCGAAAGAATTAGGTGCGGCAGTAACTGTGAATTCATTGTCTGTTGATTTGGATGATTACTTTAAACAAAATCAAAGACCGGAAATCGTGGTAGAAACAGCTGGTGTTCCACAGACACAGATTCAGTCACTGAGTGTAGTGGAGAAGCTTGGTCAAGTAGTATATGTTGGCACAGCAAAGAAAGAGATTACTTTTCCAGCAGATGTGTTTGAAAGAATTCTAAGAGCAGAATTAAAAGTATACGGTTCCTGGATGTCCTATTCCGCTCCATTTCCGGGGTTTGAATGGACTGCGGCTTTGCAATATATGAAGGATGGGAAAATTGATGTAAAGCCATTAATTCATGAAGTAAATCCATTAGAAGTCAAAGAAGAACCTTTTCAAAAAATGATTGATCCGGATAATCATTCGATTAAATTTTTATATGATGTAAGACAGTAGTGATAAGAGAAACCTTGAAGGGAGCAGTTTAGTTACGACCTTCCGGGTTTTTTGTTGTACTTTGACCGGAATGTATTGTTGTATAAGAAAGCTAAGTTCAATTTCAAAATTCATCAATTGCGATAGTAAAATGTTCTTGATATATTATAAAAAAGGAGTTGAATCAAAATGGCAGTTAAAATGCGAAATGCTCCAACAGCTAAAGGCGAAGACACAAAAAGATTTATTGAGAAAACCATCAGGAATAAAGCAAAAAAATTAGCAGAAGCTGATAAAAATAAAAAATGTAAATAAAGAGAATACAACCATGAACCTTCCTATTGCACAGTAAATCCACATAGGTTCTTTTAATTGAATTATTTAATCCAATGTAAAAAAACGGACTGTGCTTCATCAGCCCGTTTTTATTTTAGTAAATCCATCACTTATTCAATGCATCAATAAATCTTTCAAACGCAGCTTTTTCTTTAAATACCCCGGCATCTTCCAGCACTCGCTTGAATTTCAAGCCGAGTTCTTGCTGCAATACACCCTCTGCCTGCTCTTCACTGGAAATATTTCCATATTTATTTTTTATATGATTCGTCCATTCCTGATGATAGTCAGCGATATTACTCGGCTTTCCGCATAAATCCTTTCTGATCTCATGCAATTCATCCTTTAATCTTGCTGGCAGAACAGCAAGACCCATTACTTCGATCAGCCCGATATTTTCTTTTTTGATATGATGAACATCTGCATGAGGATGGAAAATCCCTAGCGGATATTCACTGGATGTGCGGTTGTTGCGTAATACCAGGTCCAGTTCATAGCTGCCTTCACGCATTCTGGCAATCGGTGTAATGGTATTATGCGGTGTAGCGCCAGAAAATGCTTGTACCTCTGCTTGTTCATCAGAATAGCCTTTCCATGTTTGCAAAATATGATCAGCAGCATCAAGTAGGGATTGTTTATCCTCACTCTGCAATCGAATCACTGATAAAGGCCATTTTAAAACGGCAGCTGAGACATTATCGAAGTCTCGAATAGAAAGTGAAAAAGCATTCTCTGCCTTGGTCATCGCAAATTCATAATTTCCAGCCTGATAATGATCATGACTTAAAATAGAGCCGCCGACAATTGGTAAATCCGCATTGGAACCAATAAAATAATGTGGAAACTTTTCAGTAAATGTAACCAGACGTTCAAAGGCTTGCTTATCAATTTTCATATCACGATGTACCTCTGCAAGTAAAATACTATGCTCGTTGTAATAAACATAGGGTGAATACTGAAAATACCAGGTTTCATTTACTAAAGGAACTTTGATTACACGGTGATTTGCTCTTGCCGGGTAACCAGTTCGTCCTGCATATCCCTCATTTTCAACACATAAGAGACATTTAGGGTAGGAAATCGTCTGCTTGAGCGCTCTTTCCCTTTTGATTTGCTCCGGATCTTTTTCAGGCTTAGACAGATTAATGGTAATATCGAGGTTACCGTAGTTTGTTTCTGCTTGAAAATGAATATTTTTACTGATGCGATTCATTTGGATATAATTATTATTTTGGCTTAAGGCATAGAAATAATCGGTCGCTGCTTTTGGTGATTCGGCATATTTTTCATTAAAAATAGCATTCACAACAGAGGGGCGGGCAACAAAGCAATTCATTACATTAGCTGCTAGTATTTCTTTCGCATCAAAAACATTCTCAATAATGTGATTTTCTACCGCATAATCCACTATTTTATCCACTAGATTAGGGATGGAATCTATTGTCGGCTCCAATGTCTGTTCTGGAAAGTCCTCTATTCTTAATAAAGCCATAACTTGATTTCGCGCATAAATTTGATCGGATGCTTCGATTAAATTTTTCTCCATTGCTTTGTCGATTAACCCCTGGATGTCATGATAAATCATTTTAAAACACCTCCTGAATAACCGTTTGGATTGTTGGAGTGCCAATTCCATGCGTCCGCTATAATTTTCTCAATCGAGGTGCGGGAAGGCTGCCAGCGCAATATTTCTTTTGCTTTTTCAGAACTGGCAATAAGAATACTCGGATCTCCGGCACGCCGGCTGCTGATTTGAGAAGGAATTGCTTTTCCGGTCACTTTACGGGCTGCTTCGATCATTTCCTTCACAGAAAACCCTTGATTACTTCCTAGATTGAAAATATCGCTTTGTCCATTTTCTTTTAAATAGTCTAATGCCAGAAGGTGAGCCTGGATGAGATCCTCCACATGAATATAATCTCGTATGCAGGTACCATCCGGTGTATCATAGTCGTCTCCAAATATAGTGATTACTTCGCGTTGGTCGAGAGCTGTCTCTAAAATAATTGGTATCAGGTGCGTCTCTGGAGAGTGATCTTCGCCAATTTCAGCTGATTCTCTTGCTCCGGCGACATTAAAATAGCGTAAGGAAACATAACGGATACCATGTGCGTATTCCGTCCACTTCATTAACTTTTCCATCGTCAGTTTAGTTTCTCCATAGGCATTAGTCGGATTTACCTCTAATTTTTCCGTGATCGGAATGGTTTCCGGTTCTCCATACGTCGCTGCCGTAGAAGAAAATACGATTTTATTTACTTCAAATTCTACCATGACCTTGAGTAACACCTGTGTGCCATAAACGTTGTTATCAAAGTATTTAAGCGGATTTTCCATCGATTCTCCAACAAGTGAATTTGCCGCAAAATGAACCACTGCATCAATCGATTCATTTGCAAAAACGTTTCGTAAAAAGTCAATATGCTGGATATCCCCCTGGTAGAAAGAAGCATCAGGGTGAATTGCTTCTCTATGACCTGTTTCCAAATTATCAACAACGACGACATGCTCTCCGCAGTCAATTAATTGATATACTGCATGGGAGCCTATATAACCCGCTCCACCTAACACTAAAATGCTCATTTGATAGCTCCCTCCGTTATTTCTTTTGCACCATCAGCAATTGAAGCAGTATAAAATGTTGGTTCATAGCCAATGTTATCTTGGTATTTCTTCTTTAGATTTTTCTTAAAAGCAGTTACTGCATCCTGATGGACAATCGCTATTGCACATCCCCCAAACCCGGCGCCAGTCATGCGTGCACCAAGGACACCCTCCTGTTGCCAGGCTGTTTCTGCAATGGTATCTAATTCAATCCCGGTGACTTCATAATCAGACTGAAGGGAAAGGTGAGATGCATTCATTAATTGACCAAAAGCCTTTAAATCATTATTACGCAGTTCTTCCAGTGCTTCTAATGTCCGTGCATTTTCGTATACAACATGTTTTGCGCGTTTTTGGTTTGTTGGATCTGTAATAAGATGCTTCCATTTTTCAAATTGTTCTATCGATAATTCACCAAGACTATGAATGGAGAGCTCCTTTTGAAAGTCTGCGAGCGCCTGTTGGCATTGCTGGAAACGTTCATTATATTTCGATGTTGTTAATGAACGCTGTTTATTCGTATTAATAATGACAATCTCGTAATCTTGCAATTCAAGCGGTGCATAGTCATATACAAGTGTTTGGCAGTTCAATAGAATAGCATGGTTTTCTTTCCCCATCCCCACAGCAAACTGGTCCATTATCCCGCTGTTTAGACCCATGTACTTATTTTCTACTTTTTGACCAATTTGAATCAATTGAAGACGGTCTATTTTTAAATCAAAGATACCCTCCAATAAAACACCAGTTACTAATTCTAAGGAAGCGGATGAAGAAAGACCTGCACCGTTCGGGATATTACCATAAAATAAAATATCTGCTCCGAATCCAATAGGGTAGCCCTCCTGCTCGATATATTGAATCATTCCCTTTGGGTAGTTTGCCCAGCCATGCACCGTTTGATAAGACAGGTTATTCAGATCACATTCTACTATTCCGCTCTCAGGAGCGTTTAAAGAGTAGAAACGGAATGTTCGATCACTTCTTTTTCGCCCGAGTGCGTATGTTCCAAATGAGATAGAAGCGGGGAAGACATAACCGCCGTTATAATCCGTGTGTTCACCGATAAGGTTAATCCGTCCGGGAGCGAAAAAGTACTGAGGTGAAGCTGTCGTATGAAAGATGCTTTGAAATTCCTGTGTTAAATTTGTCATAAGTACCTCCTGATTTCAATTAAATGATTAAATGCATTCATGAAATGTCACTTTCTGTTTATCCAGCAATTTCCTTCCCTAAAAAATATTTTATAAAGAGGGGAAAGCAGGTGATGTATTCAAATTATAATGAAATGTAAACAAATGTTTGTCCTGAAGAAAGCTTCTTACGATACAAATTTACCGTAAGAAGCTCTGCTTATTCTTTTACAGATCCCGCAGCAAGCCCTTGTACAAAGTGTTTTTGCAGAAGGAGGAATAGGATTGCCATTGGTAATGTGGCAATAATTGCAGCAGCTGCAACTAAGTTTAAATTATTTGCATTTTCTCCAAAGAACCTTGATAAAGCAACTGTCATGGTTTGTACGGATTCATCTTGAAGGAAGAAAATCGCAAATTGATAGTCATTCCAAATATATACACAAGCAATAATTAAAATCGAAGCAGTAATCGGCTTTAATAACGGAAACACAATTTGAAAGAAAATCCGAAGTGTTCCTGCTCCATCAATTCTCGCCGCTTCCTCTAATGACTTTGGAATGGTAGATCGGATAAATCCGGCATATAAAAAGATGGTTAAGGGCAGATAAGAAGCAACATTATTAAATATCGCAACCTGATACGTATTCATTAAGCCCATGTTTACCACTAATTGATATAATGGCACCAGCGCAGCCAGAGGTGGTACGACCATAATAGCGATAAAGAACATATACATAAACCGATTCAGCTTTGTTTGCCTGCGTGCCAATGGATAAGCAGCTAAAGAACCGATAATAATAAGTAATGCTGCCGCAAAAAACGTGATTATGCCTGTATTTAACAGAGCATTACCTAAATTTGCCGCTTCCCAGGCTTCGCTAAAGTTGGCCCAGCTAATCTCTAATGGGAAAACCCATTTAGAACTAAAATCACTCTTTGTTTTCAATGCAGTTGTAATCAAAACATAAAAAGGAAGAAAATGAAGCACTGTAATCAATAAAGCGAATGTGGACAATGCTATCTTTTTTCTGCTTGATGTATAATCCATTATGCTTCAACCTCCTTACGACGGAAATAGATTAATGCGGATAAACTCAGGATGAGAATAATGATCATCATTAATACACCCTGGGTAGCGGCATAGCCTGCATCTTCTCTTGCAAAATATAAATCGTACATAAAAGTAGACATAGATTGAGAGGAATTACCAGGTCCACCGCCAGTTAATGAAATGATGACGTCAAATAGTTTTAAACCACCGATAATATTAATCACCATATTAATGGTGATAGACGGCATCAATAATGGAAATGTAATATTTTTAAACTTCTGGAATGAAGAAGCTCCATCAATTTCTGCTGCTTCATAAAAATCTCTTGATACACTTTGCAGCCCAGCCAGGTAAATAATCATTGCAATACCTACGAATTGGAAAGTGTTAACGAAAACAATAATCCATATGTTTATGTCAATATTTCCTAACACATTGATTCTTTCCAAGCCCAATGCGATCAGAACATCGTTTAAAGCCCCACCTTGATAGGAGAAGAAGAAATACCATATATAACCCATAATTAAAGGGCTGATAATAACTGGTAAATAAACAATGGTTCGTGTCAGAGCTTTAAAATGAATGCTTTGATTTAATAATAGAGCGTAGGCAAGTCCAAGAATATTTTGGAAAATGGTACTGCCAATGCCATATATTAATGTATTACGGACAACCGTCCATGTATCCGGATCTGTGAACATTCTTATATATTGTCTGAATCCGATATAATCAAAGGTTTGTGAAAACCCGTTCCAGTTTGTAAATGAAATACGAATCCCGTTTAAAAATGGATATACAATAAAAAAGACAACAAACAGGAGGGCTGGTAAATACATCCACCAAAGGGATGAATTTTGTTTCGTTTTTCCTATTTTCTTCGTGCTTACCGCCATTTATATTCAACTCCTATAGAAACGAAATTTTAATTTACTCAAATCCTGCCTGTTCTAATAAACGTAAATATTCATTTTTCATTTTTTGAGAAACGCCTTCAGGAGAAAGGGCGCCGGATAATAATTCTTGTCCACTCATTCCCATCGGTTTCCACATGCCATTCGGTAAATAAATGCGGTCAAAATAGGGCTCTACCATAATGTCATCGTATTGATCATAGTAATCCTGATAGTAGATATCAGCAGTTGCATTAGTAAGTCCTGCTGCTAAAGAAGTTCCCTCAGCAACAGCTTTTACATTCTCGGGTCTCGCCAAAAATTCAATAAACTTTTTTGCTTCCTCGGGGTGCGCTGTATCCTTCCATATTGCAACGGTATGTCGTTCGCCGCCAATCCAGCTTGGGTCATCTCCTTCATGAATAGCCGGTACAGGCATGATACCGAGTTCAATATCAGGATTTAATTCTTGAATAACGTGAATAGGAACTGTTTGCATGACAAAAGCAATCTTTCCTTGTGCGAGTAATTGATTTTTTTCATATGGTCTGGCTGTCAATACATCTACATTTAATAATTCTTTTTCATGCATTTCTAATAATTTTTCTGAAAGATAATCATAAGGCTCCCAATCAAAACTGCCGTCTAATAATTCTTCGCTGTAATCATGGTCAGAAGCTGTGATGAGCAGTGGACTGGCAAATTGATCATAGTACTGGCCAAAAGCACCTTCATTGGACCCCTCAAACCAGAGTGGTGCAATTTCTCCTTCACTTTTTTTCTTTACCATTTTTAAAGCTTCCATAAATTCGTCGAACGTTTCCGGTACTTCAATATTGTAATTATCAAGAATTTCTTTATTATAGGTTAATCCATCCATTGCTTGGTTTAATGGATATGCATAAACTTTGCCGTCTTCATCGATAAAGCTTTGTTCCAACGTCGGATCGAGATGTTCTACCCAGTCCATATCTCGTAAATCCATCGTATATTCGCCATATCTGTTTTGGGCCCAGCCGTGTGTATCAAATAAATCCGGCAAGTCATTCGCTGCCATTCGAATACGAAGCTGACTTTCATAGTCCTGTCCGGGCATGCTTAAATTAATATTGATGTCAGGATATTCTGCTTCAAAATCGTTGACAACACTTTGCATCGCTTCCTGCTCCGCTTCATTTGTCATAGTAGAGAAGAGCGTTAACGTTACTTGATTTCCTGGTTGTTCATTCTCCTCAGTGTCAGTTTTATTTTCAGCATCATCATTAGAACAGCCTGCCAGAATAAGGCTTGTCAGCATCAATAACAATAATGTTTTAAGACATAATCGCATAAGGATACTCCTTTTATCAGTAATTTGAAATCAGTACAGTTGCAAGGAGTACAAAATTTTCACTATAATAAATGAAATAGCGTACGGCTTGCTAACGGTATGCTATCGATAGACCTAGAGCTGTTCCGCCAAAAACGATTCTAGGTCTATTGTTTATTTGTAGATTAAGAAAAATACGTTTAAATAGAAAAACAGTTCTGCTGGATATATAGAAAGCTAGTTCTGAATACGCTGTTCTTTTGCTTTAGCACCACAGCTTTCCCGTTGAACAAAAGTAGTAGGGACAGTTACTTTCAAAGGAATGTCTCTTCCCTGTAATCGGTCAAGCAATAGTTTTACACTTGTTTTTCCCATCAGATCGGTTGGGACATGGATGGTTGATAGTGGGCAGCTGGCAAATTGAGCCATCTCCACATTGTCAAAGCTGACAATCGCGATATCTTCAGGGACTTTTATTCCTGCTTCCTGCAAAGCTCTCAATGCCCCTACTGCCATTGGATCACTCGCAATAAAACAGGCCTCCGGTAAACTTCCTTTATTGATTGCTTCTTCCATCAGACGGTAGCCATCAGACATCGTAAAATCTCCTACAAGCACATGTGAAGCATTATATTTACCTAATTCCTTCATCTTCTTTGTGAAAAATAAATAGCGTTCATCATCAATCACCCACTTTTCATTCGCTTTGATATGTTTACCCTGCTCCCCACCGATATAGCCGATATTGTTATAACCTAGAGATAATAGGTGATCCAATGCCAGCCAAGTTGATTTTTCGAAATCGATGACAATGGCATCAAAATAATTTTCATCAGGGGAATAGTCAACAAACACCAGCTGGTTAATTTTCTGATGAATTGTTTCTACAAGGATTTCATCTATTTTTCCAACAATAATAAGACCGTCCAAATGAACATTTAATTGATCCAAATCAAAATCACTGATGCGATAGACTGCATTAACTTCGATGTGGAGGCTCTTACATTGGCTTTCAATTCCGTGTCGAATTGATAGAAAGTAAGGATCGCTAAGCTCCTCTTCGAAAGACTGGCACATGAGTATGCCGAATTTATATGTTGGATTTGTTTTCTTCGGCTGTCTTTTTCTGCCTCGACCCGTTTGATAATTTAATTGATTGGCTACATTGATTATCCGCTGCCGAGTCTCGCTCGTTACAGATAATGATGTGTCATTGTTTAAAACTCTTGATACGGTAGCAATGGATACATTTGATTTGCTTGCGATTTCTTTAATCGTTGCCATAGCTGCTCCACCTTCTTTTACTAAAATATATTTTTATATAAAAGACTATCAGGTGAGTAAAACGCTTTCAATAATAGAGGGTATAAATAAAACGGAGAGCGTTACTTGCCTTCGAAAATATTAGAATGAAAAAGCAAATACGTCACGTCAGTTTACTCCAGAAAGCTTTTATGAAATCCTCTGCTTACTATTTGGTAAGCAGAGGAAACCGAATTTACTGATAGGCTGGCAGCCAATCCCCATGAGCTGCTATTAAATCATCACATAATGAAATAATGTCATCCATCGATAGTTCTGCTGATGTGTGCGGATCTAACATCGCTGCCTGATAGATTTTTTCTTTCTTACCTGTTAACGCAGCTTCCACCGTTAACAATTGTGTATTAATATTTGTTCGATTTAAGGCAGCCAGCTGTTCCGGTAAATCGCCTATATAAGTTGGGGATATCCCACTGGCGTCTACTAAACAAGGCACTTCAACGACTGCATTTTCCGGAAGGTTACTGATTAAACGTCCTGTATTTAATACATTTCCGCCAATTTTAAATGGCTTGTCTGTCTCCATTGCTTCAATAATATAGGAGCCATATTCATGAGAACGCTCATGTTTTAGATTTTGATCGTTAACTAAGTCGCCACGCATTTTTTTCCAATCGTCTATTTGCTTGATACAACGGCGTGGATATTCATCTAATGGAATATTAAATTGTTCAATTAACTCAGGGTATTGACTCTTAATAAAATATGGATGGTATTCGGCATTATGTTCAGAAGATTCTGTAATATAATAGCCGAATTTATCCATTAATTCAAACCGAACCATATCATCATGCTTTTCTTTCTGTTTCTCTTTAGCACGTTTTTTAATTTCAGGGTAGAGATCCTCTCCATGACGTGTGATTTCTAAAAGCCAGGCCATATGGTTGATGCCGGCAATTTTCCATTGTACATCATCTGTCGGCATTTCTAAAGATTCCAGCAGTTCACTGGCGCAAACCTGTACACTGTGACAAAGCCCGACGGTTTTAATTCCTTCTTTCAGCATAATATTCGTTAAAACAGCCATTGGATTCGTATAATTGAGGAACCAGGCGTCTGGACATACCTCCTTGATATCACGTGCGAACTCTTGCATGACCGGTATGGTTCTTAAGTTGCGGAAAATCCCTCCAATCCCCAATGTATCAGCAATGGTTTGACGCAATCCATATTTTTTCGGTATTTCAAAATCGGTGATCGTACCAGGATCATAGCCGCCTACTTGAATCGCATTAATAACATATTTTGCTCCGCGTAATGCTTCTTTGCGGTCGTGATATGCCTTAATTGAGACGGTAGAATGTAAATTTTTCTTCAGGTTATTTAACATCATCTCAGAATCCTGAAGCCGTTCCTGGTCTATATCAAATAAAGCAAATTCAAAATCCTGCAAAGCATCGACCGTCATGCAGTCACCTAATACATTCTTTGCGAAAACGGTACTTCCTGCACCTAAAAATGTAATTTTGGACATAATCCATTTCCTCCTAAATTAAAATAAATGACATGTAATCTTAAGGATGACTCCCTCCAATTCGTGTGAGATGTTCTTTTTTACCTAGTTAAAAATTTATTTTTACTAAAAAGGTAAAAGAAGAAGCGAGAATCTTTTTTTATTAATATAAAATTGCTAAAGCTTATGTACATGGTAATATATGATTTAAGCGTTTTCAATCGTAAAATTAATTAAAAAAGAGTAAAATATTGCTCTTTTTTAATCAGTAAATAATTGGTTAACGGGCATAATATCGGTATTTTGTCGGTAGTTACTAGGCGTTTCTCCTACTGTTTGCTTGAAAACTTTACTAAAATAATTGCTGGATGTATAACCTACTTCTTTAGCAATGTCATCGATACTTTTCTGTTCAAAGATTAATAGGTGAAGTGCCTTTTTAATTCTAATTTTTGTCAAGTAGCGGATCGGTGTTTCGTTGACGGACTTTGTAAATTGGCGTGTAAAATAATATTTTGACAACCCGGACACGCTGACAATTTCATCTAAGGTAATATCTTCATGATAATGATTATTGATGAAGTTTATTGCTTTTAAAATAGAGGGCGGAATCACTTTCGATTGGTGCTGGCTGTATTCCAGGTAGCCTAGAAATTCCATAAGGAAAGCATAGGCACAGGAGGATGCTTCGTAACCATGATTGATTCCGACCGTTTCTACCCTCTTTAATGTATTTAAGATGTAATTAATCGGCCCTGAATGAATCGGCAGGTTGAATAGGTGACCGTGTTTTTTTGTTATTTGCTGATATAACATAGTGGCTTCTATACCGGTTATGGTAAAGAAAATAAATTCCCATTCATCTGCAGCATCAGGGAGATAGTATCGATGATCACTAGGAACATTTATAAAGAAGGCATCTCCTTTTTTTAAATCATGGAGTGTACCACCAATAGAAATTACGCCATTCCCATTTAAAGTATATTGAAAGATAATAATATCCTTTTCCCCTCTTTCTAACCCGTGCCAGCTGTAATCAGCAGGGTTTTGATGATGCTCAAAACCGATAGCATGCAAGTCTGCTACTTTATCTTGATAAGCTCTTTGAAAACGAAATCCATATGAGTTGTGTTTAATATCTTTGTACAAGATAACGCCTCCCTAAATTTTTTTCTTCATTGTAACATGATTTGTTTATCACCCTCTTTGAAAACATATGGAAGAAATAAGAAGGACGACAGAAAAAAGTACATCGGAAATATTGGAAAGCATTTGGATATAAAGGGGTTCCAGAAGAGGGGAGCAACAAGCTATCATATAGATTTCCTTATCGAAAAATGATATACTATCAAAAATAATGATAAGGGTTTCATTTTATTTCCGGGAATAGATAGGGGATTGGCTCCTTCAGTTTTTCGGAATTTTAAATTAAATGGCTGTTCAAAAAGTCATCAAATGGGAAGCATCATCTCGACTTCAAGGTCCACTTTTGAACAAGCCCTTAAATGCAGAGATCAGAGATTGTACGAGAATGACCTGAGATTATGTGGGGGGATAAAATGCTTTCATCCAGACAAAAGAAAATTTTAGAACGATTAATTGAAGAAGAAGCATTTGTTTCCTTAGCTGACTTAAATAAAACGTATCAGCTTTCGCCACGCACGATTCGGCAGGATTTACTTGAAATTGAAACGTGGCTGATGAATATTGGTGCGGGGTTTAGTTTGGAGAGACACCGCAAGTATGGGGCGCGGTTAATTTTAGGGGAGAAGCAGAAGCAGGTGCTTCAAGAAGCGATGTACAAGCAGAAGGATTATTTAAGTGCCGTACAACGCCGGCTGGACATGCAAAAGCTTTTATTATTAAATCCATTTATTCATGTCGATGGGTTATGTGATGACTACCAAATTAGTATGAACACCCTGCAAAATGATTACAATCATTTAAAGACAGAGATGGAAGAGTATAAATTAAAGCTGTCCAGAGAAAATAAACAAATCTCTCTGGTCGGCAAAGAAAATAATAAACGAATGCTATTTTTAGATTTTTTGAAGGAACAGTGGACAGAGGAAGAAATTCTTGAACTTTATGCAATGCGAAAAATACCTGCTTCCATGAATGAAAATGATTTAGAAGATATGATCGCAGATGTCGATGTTAATGGTATTGTATCCTGGATTGAGCAGGTTGAGGAATTAACTGGTGTTGCGTTTATTGATGCGAGTAAATATGAATTATTTCTAAATTGTGCTGTACAATGGAAAAGGATTCAATCGGGACAATTTATTGCTAATTTTGATCAGGACGATGAATTGAAGATTTTTGAAAATGGGAAGTTTAAGCAGGCCAGGGAAGATTTTATGAAATTAATGGGGCTGGAAAATGCTCCTGACAGGCTCTCCAATGAATTAGCTTATATCTCGATGCACCTGCTTGGAGCAAGACGTTTAAGCGGTGAAGGAGATGATTGGCTGAAGTGTCAGGCATTATCCAGGGAGATTGTAGAGACTTTTGAGCAGGAGAACCGCTTTCGATTAAGCAATCGGGAGAATATTATTATTGGTCTTGCTACGCATTTGCAATCAGCAATCTATCGCATTAAATATCATATTCATATTGATAATCCATACTTTGAAAATTTGGAGCAGGAGTATCGAAAATATATTGAACAAGTAAAGGCATTTATTGAGGACAATCCGCATTGGGGGCTGTCCGGGCTTCATAGACATGAAATTGGTTTTATTGTAGTGCACTTATGTGCCGGAATGGAGCAGGAGCCGCTGCTTCCAAGTAAAAGAATTGCCATTGTCTGCAGCTCTGGACTGGGGACATCGAGGCTGCTGGAGAGAACCGTAAGAAGACTGTTCCCGCAAGTGTTTATTGCGGGGCAGTTTTCTGTAAAGGAGGCCTATGGGCTGACGGAAAATGATGCTGATTTAATCGTTACAACAGTTCCGTTTACCCAACAGCTGCAAGTAAATTATGTGAAGGTAAATCCGTTATTGTCGATAGCTGATCAACAAAACCTGGAGCGGATTATTGGCAGGGGCACCTATCAGGCAAATACAGAATTACCGATTGTGGATACGGTAATGACCATCTATCAATCTGTTAAAAAGCATACCATTGTGTTGAATGAAGGGGCATTGTTCAATGATTTATATCGTTATTTTAGCGGGAATCAAGGAGCAATGAGTTCGGAGGTTACCTTTTTAACCGCTCCTTCGTGTGTTCATTTGCGAAAAAAAGTTTCTGATTGGAGAGAAGCGTTATCGATTTTAAATCAATCTTTAGTAAAACAGGATGTTGTCGAGCATACATATGAAGCAGAAGTGGCACAGATAATCAGTGAGCAGGATCATCACTTTATTGTCGCACCGGGAATAGCTTTTCCACATTTAGACAGTCTCTCTATTAAGAAGACAGGGTTTGCTTTTATGACATTGGAAAAGCCGATTGCTTTTGGAAAAAATGAAGAGAAGGTATGGTGGATTATCTTACTTGCAGCGAAAGATAAAGTACAGCATGTGAAGGCTGTAGAGATGATGCTGGAAGTTGTAAATTCCGAGGAATTATTAAACAGGCTACGCCATGAACAAAATGTGGATGTGATATGGAACTGGATGTTGGAGTATGAGGAGGGTAGCAGATGAAAAAAGTATTAGTTGTTTGTTCGGGAGGTTTAGGGACAAGTCTTGTTTTAAAGCTTCAGGTGAAACAGTATTTTCAGGAATGGAAACTAGATGATGTGATTGTTGAACAATCCGATGTAAGTGCTGCCTCCTTCATGAAAGCAGATTTGATTATCGGGGCAAAGCAGGTTGTTCAGCATTTGCAGGTGAAGGATACAGAGATCCTTGGACTCTCCTTTATTGCAGACCGTGCGTTAGTAAAGGAAAGTCTGGAAAATGCAGATACCATTAGGCAGTGGCGGGAGAAGGTATGACTATCTTTGAAAGCTTTACAGGAGGATTTATAGGAGAGCCGGCAATTCTTCTTGGAGTTATTACATGTATTGGTTTATTACTGATGCGGGCGGAGCTATTCCGGGTTCTTAGTGGGACAGTTAAAGTAATGGTAGGTGTTACCTTATTACAAATTGGAGCTTCTGCGGTGAATGTTTCCCTTTCTAATTTAGCAGTTATGGTTCAGGACAGCTTTAATATGATTGGGATGATTCCGCATAATGAAGCGATAACGGCATTGGTGCAGATTAATTACGGCAGGGAAATTGCCATTACCATATCGATCGGGATGGTAGGGCATTTACTAATTGCACGTTTTACGAAATTAAAATATGTATTTTTATCAGGACACCAGGTCCTTTTTATGTCCGCTGTTATTGTTGCTGTTTTATACGCTTCTCATTACGGCTGGTGGGTTTATGGAATAGGCGGTATTGTGCTGGCACTTACAATGTCATTGATGCCGGCGCTGATTCAGCCGTTTATACAGCGTGTGACAGGTGATGCGTCCTTTGCTATCGGTCATTTTAATAGTATCGGTTATTTTTTGACAGCTATTTTAAGCACAAGCCTTTTTAAAAGAAAAGAAGAAAAAGCAAATTTCCCGAAATTTATTCGGAAACTGGAACCTTTTATGTACGACCATGTTTTGATTATTAGCATATTTTCATTTCTTCTTTTTTTTGTTGCCGCTATTTTCGCGCAAAGAGAAGCGGTTCAATATTTATTTAACGAACAGAACTTTATTATATTTGTCATTGTACAATCTCTGTGGTTTACAGCGGGAATGTACTGTATTCTGACCGGTGTCCGGATGATGATTGCGGAAATTCTGCCAGCTTTTGAAGGGGTATCAAACAGATGGATTAAAGGGTCTATTCCTGCATTAGATGCACCGGTATTGTTTAATTATGCGCCTTTAGCTGCAATGGTTGGATTTACGCTCAGCTTTTTAGGCGGGCTTGGTGTGATGTTTGGCATGGCTGCGGTGCAGTATACGATTATTATTCCGGGTGTTATTCCACATTTTTTCTCTGGCGGCGCTGCGGGGGTTATTGCTTATAAGCTACGAGGAATCAAGGCGTTAATTTGTATGAGTATTGTGCATGGGATGGTTATTACTGTTTTGCCGATTCCATTGTTAACTTATTTGCGTGACCTTGGGTATACGCGGACGACGTTTGGAGATACGGATTTGCAGCTGATTGGGATTTTGATTGGGTGGCTGATGCAATAAAAAAAGGGTTAGTAAAATTTTAAATAATATTAAGAATTCATAAAAAATATAGTATGGCGTAAAAACACCAGGTTTTTTGATTTGGTGTTTTTTATGTGCAGAAGCTAAATTTCTACCATTTAAAACGGAAATTATTTGGTGTGGAGCGTCTTATGAAATGATTATAGTCTTATAGTATAGAAATAATGTGAATGGAGAGTAAAATACATATTTGTCTTCAGAAGAGACAGTAATGGGAAAGGGGGTAAACATGAGCTATCGTGCCATTTTTTTAGATATTGATGGAACAATTATAAAACCGGATCACACATACGATGCTTCCACAAAAGAAGCGATAGAGCAAGCTAAAGCAGCTGGTATAGAAGTATTTTTATGTACAGGCAGACCTTTAATGGATATAAATAATTTGGCAAATGACTTTGGAATTTTCTCATCCATTACCTATCAGGGGTCCTATGCTATACATCAGAATGAAACCATTTTTAAAGAAACGATGCGGAAACAGGATATTGAGCAGATGGTTTCTATCTCCGGTCAAGGGGAAAGTGAGCTTGCTTTTTATACAACAGAAGCTAATTATTTTACTTCTTTAGAAGACCCGCATGTTATTTACTTTAGTAAAGTTTCTCAGATGAAGGAATTTAAGCTGTTTACAGAAGCAATTGCTGATCAGATTGTAGCTGCAACTGCGATTAATGTTTTTGATAGTAAAGAAGATTTTAAATCAATTGACGGCTATCACCTGTCTAAGGTTAATATCAAGCATACGACACAATCCTATGATCTGATTCGTACGTCTGTCAATAAAGGAGAAGCAGTTAAAAAAATGCTGGCATACCTTCACTTAACCCCTTCAGAAGCGATTGCTTTTGGAGATGGAATGAATGATAAGGAGATGCTGCAACTTGTCGGAGCTGGTGTTGCTATGGGGAATGCAGATTCGGAGCTTGTTCCTTACGCGGATTTTCAAACAACCACAGTTCAGGATGATGGCATTTTTAATGGATTAAAAAGACTTGGTATTGTTAATTAAAGCCTTTCTGTCGAGTAAAGAAGGCAAAAAATAAAAATGACCTATCAAATCGAATAAAAGGGTTTGTTTTTGTTGCATGGAAGAAGCTTACCAAATAATAGAGGGAAGGAAGTTATCGTATGAAAAGTTTAATGAAAGTAATACCACTCTTATTATTTATAGGGTTAACCCTTGCTGCGTGCGGTTCTGATGATTCAGAAGAGACAGCTGAGGCTGAACATGATGGCACATTAACTATTTATGTCGGTCTGGAAGAAGAGCATGCGATTGCAGCAATTAATCAATTTACGGAGGATACGGGAATTAATGTAGATATGGTTCGTATGTCTACCGGAGAGATATTAGCTAAAATTCGTTCTGAGCAACAAAATCCACAGGCAGATATTTGGTATGGCGGTCCAGCGGATACATTTGTTGCTGCAAAAGAAGAGGACTTACTGCAGCCTTATCAATCTCCAGAGGCAGAAGCAATTCCTGAAGAATATCGGGATGAGGAAGGCTATTGGACAGGGATTTATTTAGGGCTTATCGGCTTTGCCACAAGCCAGGATTTTTTAGATGAGCATGACCTGGAAGCACCAGCGAGCTGGGATGATTTATTAGATCCGGCGTATAAGGATATGGCGGTAGTTGCTCACCCCGGTTCTTCCGGAACAGCGTATACGGCACTTTATTCTATTCTTCGAGCAAAGGGCAGTGATGATGCCGGTTTTGAATATTTGAAACAGCTCGATGACCAGGTCCAGCAGTACACAACAAGCGGATCTGCTCCTGGACGAATGGTAGGTATGAATGAAGTAGGAACAGGAATTTTATTCTCGCATAATATTATTAAGTTCCAAAAAGAAGGCTTTGACAACATCGTCTTAAGTTTTCCGGAAGAAGGAACCGGATATGAAATTGGCGGTGTCGGTATTATTAACGGAGCCCCAAATGAGGAACTGGCAAAAGAGTTTATCGATTGGGCTGTAAGTGCAAAAGCACAGGAGGTTGGACAGGAAGCAAATGCATTTAATAATCTAACGCATCCAGATGCTGTTGAGCCGGAGGAAGCAGCTGATTTGGAAGAGATTGAATTAATTGATTCTGATCCTATCGAGGCTGGGCAGCGCCGTCAGGAAATTTTGGATCGTTGGGAAGATGAAGTGAATAATTAAGACAAATCATCGTTTTATATGTGAAAAGTCGAATGGTTCAACATTCTTATTTTAGAATTTGGACTTATTCGGCTTTTTTGTTGATTTCATTGAATATTTATAATCAAAAACCTAGAATACATTCTTTTCATCTAGTCATTTAGCGAATAAAATTAGTCAACAATTATACAAAATCAGATTATAAAAATATGCGTTATATTACCTTACTAATTCTATGCCGTTTTAAAAGGAATTTATTTGGTGTTGATAATGTAAGCGCATACAAATAAACTGAAAACATAAAAAAGGGGGAGGGTAATCACTTTGAAAAAATCTATGCAATTATTATTTATACTTTTTGTTGTTTTTCTGCTTGCGGCATGTGGAGCAAATGATTCAAACGAAGTAGACGGGGCAGATGAAGGAGATAGTCCAAGCGGAACATTAACGGTCTATGTTGGATTTCAGGAAGATCATGCGATTGCGGCAATTGACAGGTTCCAAGAGGATACAGGAATTGATGTGGATATGGTTCGGATGTCAGCTGGGGAAATATTAGCTAAGATACGTGCTGAACGAGATAATCCGCAGGCAGATATTTGGTATGGCGGTCCAGCAGATACATTTGAAGCAGCTAAAATGGAAGACTTATTGCATGCATATGATTCACCAGTAGCAGCAGATATTCCAGAAGGGTATAAAGATCCAGAGCATTATTGGACAGGTATTTATGAAGGAGCAATTGGTTTTGCGACGAATCAAAATTTCTTAGATGAGAATAATTTGGAAGCTCCATCAAGCTGGGATGACCTGTTAGATCCTGTTTACGAAAATGAATTAGTTATGCCGCATCCAAATTCATCAGGTACAGCTTATACAGCATTATATTCTGTTCTTCTTGCAAAAGGTGGAGATGAGGAAGGATTTGAATATTTAAAGGCACTTCACCCGCAAGTTCAACAATATACAACAAGTGGTTCAGCACCAGGAAGAATGGTTGGGCTAAACGAGGTAGGAGCAGGGATTACATTTGCACACGAACTTGTTAAATTTCAAGAAGAAGGATTTGACGATATTGTTATCTCATTCCCAGAGGATGGTACCGGTTTTGAAGTTGGAGCAGTCGCTATTATAGAAGGGGCTCCAAATGAAGCATTGGCACAAGAGTTTATTGATTGGGCGGCAGGTCCAGGAGCACAAGAAGTAGGGCAAGAGACAAATAATTTCCAAAGTCCCGTACATCCCGATGCAAATCAACCTGAAGAAGCTCCAAATTTAGATGAAATTAATTTATTAAATTCAGATCCGAAAGAGGCAGGGGAGCGCCGTCAGGAAATTCTGGATCGCTGGGATAATGAAGTGAATAATTAAAATATAAAATAGCACAAATAATGAAAAATGGAGGTATAAATAAAGAACCGATTCAAAACCCACTTGATTTATAGAAGAAAAAATGAACAAAAAAGAGAAATCCGAACTCCTTCAAATTCTATGAAAAATTTTTGAAGGCAGTTCGAATTTCTCTTTAACTAATATATTACTATTCCACTTTATTAGATTACATAAAATATGGATCATGCGTGTAATTTCTCCACACCAATTCTATACCGTTTCAAAAGGAATTCATTTGGTGTTGAATATGGAAGCGTATACACATAAACTGAAAACATAAGAAGAAGGGGGATAATTACATTGAAGAAATCTATAAAATTAATATTTATATTATTTGTTGTTTCTCTGCTTGCCGCATGTGGATCAAATAATTCAGATGACTCTGGTGGAGCAGATACTGGAGATCGGCCAAGCGGAACATTAACGGTTTATGTTGGCTTCCAGGAAGATCATGCTATTGCCGCGATCGATAAATTTCAGCAGGATACAGGAATTAATGTCGATATGGTTCGGATGTCAGCTGGAGAAATTCTGGCCAAGGTACGTGCGGAAAAGGATAATCCGCAGGCAGACATTTGGTATGGCGGACCTGCCGATACATTTGAAGCTGCTAAAATGGAAGATTTGTTACATGCTTATGACTCACCAGTAGCAGCAGACATCCCGGATGAGTATAGGGATTCAGATCATTATTGGACAGGCGTATATGTAGGAGCGATTGCTTTTGCAACCAATCAGAACTTCCTGGATGATAATGGCTTGGAAGCGCCGACAAGCTGGGATGACTTGTTAGATCCTGCTTATCAGAATCAGTTAGTTATGGCGCATCCGAGTTCATCAGGTACCGCTTATACAGCATTATATTCCATTCTTCGTGCAAAAGGCGGCGATGAAGAAGGATTTGAATATCTCAAGGAACTTCACCCGCAAGTGCAACAATATACAACAAGCGGTTCGGCGCCGGGTAGAATGGTTGGTCTAAATGAAGTAGGAGCAGGAATTCTGTTTGCACATGATATTGTTAAATATCAAAAAGAAGGATTTGATGATATTGTTCTTTCTTTCCCGGAGGATGGTACCGGATTTGAAATTGGTGCAGTTGCCATTATAGAAGGAGCTCCAAATGAAGAGCTGGCGCAAGAGTTTATCGATTGGGCAGCAGGACCTGAAGCACAAGAAGTTGGTCAAGAAACAGATAACTTCCAGAGCCTTACCCATCCAGACGCTACTCCACCTGAAGGAGCGCCGGACTTAGATGCTATTAATCTGCTGGATTCGGATCCGAAAGAAGCTGGAGAACGCCGTCAGGAAATTCTGGACCGCTGGGATAATGAAGTAAATAACTAGAGACAGAAAACGTTGAGAATTGGGAGCCTTGTCAGCTCCCTTTTTCAACATAAAAGGAGTGAAAGCTTTCTATGAAGGAGAATATACGTAATTTATTTAAACAGCCATTACTTCTTCTATTAGTCGTATTGGTTATGCTGACACTAATCATTTTTATTGCTTATCCAATGTTTCAAATTTTTCTATCCAGTTTTCTTTCTAATGGAGAGTTTGATTGGCAAGGTTATCAAAGGGTTTTCGCTGGAGGGCAGTTAACGAGTGCTTTAACAAATTCACTGGTTTTAGCTATCATTGTTTCCATTTTATCAACAGCTATTGCTTATTTCTTTGCTTATACCTTTGCTTATATCGATGTACCGTTTAAAAAATTATTTAATGGAATTGCTATTTTACCAGTTATTTCCCCGCCTTTTGTTATTGCTTTATCCGCAATCTTACTTTTTGGAAGAGGCGGCTTTATCTCAGAAACACTGCTGGGGATCGAGAATGCGAATATTTATGGTTTACATGGTCTGATTCTGGTGCAGACATTAACGTATTTCCCGGTTGCTTTTCTTGTATTAGCTGGTTTATTACGATCAATTAGCCCGGCACTGGAAGAAGCAAGTGATAACCTTGGTTCTACTAAATGGCAGACATTTAAAAAAGTGACATTACCATTATCTGTACCAGGGATAGGGAATGCCTTTTTACTTGTATTTATTCAGTCCATGGCTGATTTTGGTAACCCGATGACCATCGGTGGAGATTATAACACGGTTGCAAGAGAAATTTATATGCAGGCAGTCGGAAGCTATAATATGCAAGCTGGAGCTGCTTTGGCCATGGTTCTGCTGACAGTAACAGTTATCCTTTATGCTGTTCAAAAATTCTGGGTTGGTAAAAAGAGCTACGTTACCGTGACAGGAAAACCAACCTCAGCACGGAAAATGGTTTCCACAGGTGTATTCCGCAGAATCATGATCGGGATTTGCTACGGTTTATCAGCAACCGTTATCTTATTTTATATCTTAGTTCCAATTGGTTCGTTTATTCAACTATGGGGTGTGAATTACAGCTTTACCTTAGACCATTACAGCTATGTATTCTCGATCGGACAAAAAGCAGTATTAGATACGTTACAGCTATCCATTATTGCCACGCCAATTGGTGGATTATTCGCCATGATTCTTGCTTTTTTAATTGTCCGCAAAAGATTTGCAGGAAAGAAATTAATGGAAGGCATCAGCATGCTTTCGATTGCTATTCCGGGAACGGTAATTGGTATCTCATACATCTTGGCATTTAACCAGGCACCGCTGGCAATTACAGGAACAGCATTAATTATTATCGCTGCATTCATTGTTCGTGCGATGCCGGTGGGGATCAGATCCGGAATTACATCTCTGCAGCAGATAGATCCTTCGATTGAAGAAGCGGCAACAAACTTGGGAGCGAGCGGTTCTAAAACTTTCTTTTCTATTGTATTACCGTTGATTCGACCGGCATTTTTCAGTTCGCTGGTATACACCTTCGTAAAAAGTATGACAGCAATGAGTGCTGTAATATTCCTTGTTTCAGCCAGATATAATCTGATTACTGCTTCTATCCTGGCACAGGTGGAGTCGGGAAGAATCGGTGTTGCGAGTGCGTACTGTACATTACTGATTATTTTAATGATTATTGCCATGTTAATTTTAAATGGTTTAACCGCTTTATTTACAGGTAAGTGGAAATTAGGAAAAGATAAACAAACTGGTGCAGAAATTGCTTCAAAAGATTCTGTAACGACTTAAAGAGGATGCTTAAATACTTGGAGGGATAAATACATGTCAGCAAAATCCGTAAAACTCGAGAATGTAACAAAACAATTTACTGATGATGAAGGAAAGACAATGACAGCTGTGAATGATGTCAGCCTGCATATTGAAAAAGGAGAATTTGCCACACTATTGGGTCCTTCCGGTTGCGGGAAGACAACGACATTGCGTATGATTGCCGGATTTGAAGAATTATCGAATGGTGCGATTATGTTTGGGGAAGATAATGTCCAGAACATACCTGCAAATAAAAGAGATTGTACGATGGTATTCCAATCATATGCATTATTTCCGCATATGTCAGTATATGATAATATTTGCTATGGACTCAAATTGAAAAAATTAAGTAAAAGTGACATTGAAAAGCGTGTAACACCAATCATGGATATTATGAACCTGCATGTCAACAAAAATAGAATGCCAAACCAATTATCTGGCGGACAGCAGCAGCGTGTTGCCCTTGCCCGGGCATTGGTAATGGAGCCGGGAGTATTACTTTTTGATGAACCATTGTCAAATTTAGATGCGAAGCTCCGGATTACCATGCGTGATGAAATTCGCCGTATTCAGAAGGAATTGGGTATTACTGCAATTTATGTCACCCATGATCAAAGTGAAGCGATGAGTTTAAGTGACCGGATTGTTGTGATGAATGAAGGTCGTATTGAGCAGGCCGGACCGCCAATGGAAGTCTATCAAAAGCCGAAAACCAAATTCGTTTCCGACTTTATCGGCACAGCAAACTTCTTGGACGGTGTAGTAGATAAAAAAGAATCGGACCGTCTGTTTGTAAAAACAACACAAACGACAATAGAAGTGCAACAGGAAGATGCAGACAAATTCGATGAAGGACAGTCTGTCTCCGTTGTTGTCCGCCCGGAAGCAATTAATCTCAGTAAGGAAGGAACAGAGCCTGCTAAGGTTGTGAAAAGTGTGTTTATGGGGCAAATACAGGAATACGAGCTTGATTTCAATGGTATCCATCTGCATGCTGTTGTGGCAGATCCAGGCGGAAAAGAAGTGTACTATGACGGAGATGATGTTCACCTGACGTTCTCACAACGTTCATTGCATGTTGTACCAGCATAATGTTTAATAAGAAAAGGAGGAGAATATATGCGGAAAATAATTATCTTATTGTGTGCAGCTCTTCTCCTTTTTTCTGGTTGCGGCAAAGCTGGTCAAAAAGAAGAATTATTAGTCTATACCGGAATGGATACGGCTTATATGATTCGAATTGCAGAACAGTTTGAACGGGATACAGGTATTCGTATTTCCTTCCAAAGAAAAAGTAATCATGAAATCCTTCAATCGTTGGAAGATAGAGAGGAAGCATTTGATATTTGGTACGGCGGGTCGTCCATTTTAATGGAGGATGCAAAGCAGCAGGAGCTTCTGCTGCCATATATATCGGAAAAAAGAGAGGAAATTGATGAAAAATATAAAGATGAAGAAGGCTATTGGACAGGAATTAGTGTCGGTGTTCTCGCTATTGTGATTAATCGCCAGTGGCATCTTGAGCAGGGAGTCAGTAATCCCGGGAGGTGGAGTGACCTGCAACGGGTGGAATATAAAAACTGGCTGACATTGCCAAGTCCGGAGTCCACAGAAGCAGGGTATCTTACAATTGCTCTTTTTAATGAATTATATGGTGAATTGCGGACAAGGAGTGTACTGCAAAATATTAATCAAAATGTGACCGAGTATACATTGGCGGAGGATTCGACGGGAAGATTTATCGGCTATAAAGAAAGTGCTGCGACCATTATGTTTGCTCACGATGCCATGCGTTTGAAGAATGAAGGGTTTAATGAGCTAAACATTATTTATCCGACAGAGCCGACAACGTATGAAGTCGGGGCAATTGCTATGACGGCAACTGTTCAAAATGAGGAAGCTGCTCAGCAATTTATTGATTGGTCTTTAACAAAGGAAGCGCAGGAAATAGGTCAAAGAATAGGGAGTTATCATATGCTGACGAATGTAAATGCGGTGAATCCGGTACAGTCCGTTTCGCTGGATGAGCTATTAATTATGCCTGTCGATGAGAAAAAAGCCGTAGAGAACCGATCAGATATTATTTCCAATTTTAAAGAGGTCATAAAATATAGAGAGTAAAGGAGAGGATGCGCTGTGACAGCTACTATTTTTGATTTACATACACATCATGACAGGTGCGGGCATGCTGAAGGCAAGATAGAGGATTACATTCAGGCGGCAATAGAGCGCAAATTGCATTATATTGGCATTTCAGATCATTCTCCGTACTTTTATTTGGAGGAAGATCAGCCACATCCGGGAATTGCAATGGCGAAGAGCGAGCTGGATGATTATGTGAATGAAGTATTAAAGCTCAAGGAAAAGTACAAGAATAAAATTCATGTGCTGCTTGGGATGGAGAGCGATTATTTTCCTGAATACGCATCCATGTACAGTAACATATGTAAGAAATACCCATTTGATTATATCATTGGCTCTGTTCATCATGTTCATGAAAAAAGTATTTTTCTTAAAGGCAGGTGGAATCGGCTGTCAGAGCAGGAGCGCCTGAAGGAAAAAGAATCCTATTACCATTTGATTCAGCAATCTGCCAGAAGTGGTATGTTTCAAGTGTTGGGGCATATTGATGCGATGAAAGGATATTTGCTGGATTTTCATGATGTTGAAACATCCGTGGTAGAAGAAACGCTACGAGTAATTGCCGAAGAAGGTGTAGCGATGGAAGTGAATACATCTGGTAAGAATAAGGACTGTGGAGGATGGTACCCTTCCCATGAAATATTAGAACGAGCCTATCATTATGGTGTGGATATATCTTTCGGGTCAGATTCCCATGTGCCTTCAAGAGTAGCTGATGATTACCTGGAAGTCCAAGAGACATTAAGGCAGATCGGCTTTAAGGAAATGGTTTATTTTGTAGAAAAGAAAAGGCATGCTGTGCCATTATAATGTACAGCGTATGGGGAAAATAAAGTATTCGTCGATCCATAGCGAATGCGAATTTTTCTCATATTAGATTGGTATTCATGTAAGAAATAGCTATACAAGCAAAAGACTTCATATTCCATTTATTAAAATGCTACAAGCTGAATGGATTTAAGAACGAGTATTAAAAAGGGGCGTGATGGAATGAAAAAACATCTATTAATCTCTGATTTAGACGGTACTTTACTTAATGGAAAACAGGAAATAAGTATGGAGAACAAAAAATCCATCCAGCAGTTTATAAAAAATGGCGGGTTGTTTACTATTGCAACAGGACGAATTGAAAAATCTGTCTATCCTTATGTGGAGGAATTGGGAATCACGCTTCCGGTCATCCTGTATAATGGAGCTGTTATATACGATTATCAGAATCAAAAGCGTCTATTTGAGCAGAAGATTAGTCATTTTACCTCTTTGTTTAAGCGGTTGCAAGCATTTAGTGACAGCCATGCTATTGGTATTAATTACTACCAAAATGAACAAGCCTATGTTCCAGATTATAATGAATTCATTAAGGAGCATGAGAAAAAAGATAAGGTGGAGGTAAAAGAAATAGATGCTGATTTTGATACAAGCGCTGTGACAAAAGTTCTTGTTATATCGGATGACCCTGCTGCATTGAAACACTGTGAAAAACTGGTTCAATGCAGTGGTGTCCCATGTGATACGGTCTATTCAGATAAAATCTATCTGGAAATTCTTCCGAAAAATGTATCGAAAGGAAATGCTGTTAAAGAGCTGCTGAAATATATCAATCGATCAGATTTACATATCACCTGTGTTGGAGACCATGAAAATGATTTGAGCATGTTACAAATAGCGGATACAGCTTATGTGGTTGAAAATGCCATTACATTATTGAAGCAGCAAAACTTTCGGGAAACCGTTCATCATGAGCATCATGCTATTCAAAGCATTATCGGAGAGATAAGTCATTCTGTTTCTTGAAAGTGATAAAAGCAGATTGTTTATTAAAACTCCAATTCTAAAGAGAAGGTGATGTAATGTATGAGAAGATACATGAAGCTGTGATAGAAGCGGGAAGAAATCTGGTAGAGAAGGTGAATTCAACATTTACTGTTGAAACAAAGGGCAGTGATGTAGATTTGGTTACGGAAATGGATAAGAAAACGGAAAAATTTATTACAGAAGAAATAAAAGGGAACTTTCCTAAACATACTGTTATTGGAGAAGAAACGGTAGAAGACATTGGACATGATAAAATGCTCGAAATGTTAGCAACTCATCCCAATCTATGGATAATAGATCCGATTGATGGAACAACCAATTATGTACATGGGCTGCCAGGATATACGATTTCCGTAGCCTTGTACTGTAAGGGAGAAGCAGTTTATGGTATTATTTATGACCCTGTCGCAAAAGAATTATTTATTGCTGAACGAGGAAAAGGTGCAGCCTTGAATGGGAAAGCAATACGTGTAAGTGAACAGGGTTCTTTAGCGGAGAGCCTCGTTTCAACAGGAATCCCTGCTAAATATGAAAGTGACCGTAATCATGTCTTAGAAGGATATGTGAAAATTGCTCCGTTGACTCGGAATGTCCGTACTTTCGGCTCAGCAGCCTTACATTGTGCTTATGTTGCTTCCGGACGTCTGGATGCATTCTGGGAATGGGGAGTAAATATTTGGGATATTGCTGCCGGCAGATTGATTGTCGAGGAAGCAGGAGGGAGTGTCTATCAATTGGATGGTCATGAAGTTCAATTTGACTTTCCTCATTTCACCTGCACGAACGGAAGGATTGATAAGGAATGGAAGGAGACCTTTGCTTCTGTACATGGTTTTTGATGAAAGTATTTTCGCTGATTCCGATAAAATCATTCGTAAAAAAATATGAAAGCAATTGCTGTATTGAAAAGCTTTAAAATGAAACATAATGACATTTGGAGTAAATTAAAGAGCATTCTTAGGAAGCTGATTCCTAGGAATGTTCTTTTTTATTTCCGGAGAGTATTCCCAAAGTCCATTAACAAAGGCACGCCAATTAAAAGGAATACGGATAACCTTCTGCGTTTTGTGAGCAATGCAGAAATGCTGGCAATCTCCATTCTGCTCCTGAATTGTTTCTCAATTTATTTCTATATAGTTCAAAATAAAGTATTGTAACCTTTACCGATACTGCTGAATTGTTATTTCGGCTGGCAAAGCGTCCATTCATGTTGTTTGAAAGCGCTTCCTTAATAGTCAGGAAACGATTCAGTATAGCGGTGAAAAATAAGGTGTACTTATAATGAATTTAGGAGGCGAACTAAGTGAAAGAGCGTCATGCCCGTTTACTCCAGTTATTAAAAATGTATGAACAGGAGGGGAAATACGTAAGTGGTGATGTACTGAGTGAGAAGCTCGGAGTGAGCACGAGAACAATCAGAAGCGATATCCGTTATTTAAATAAACAGTATCTTGCAGATGCGGAAATCTGTTCAAATAACCGACTCGGCTATAAGTTGGTTGGGAGAATGGAGGTTTTTAAGAAACAGGATTATCTCGAATTTAATCAGCGTGCTTTTTATATTGTTCAATCACTAATGGAAGCGGATTCTTGGAAGTCTTACCAGGAAATAGCTGATTTTTTACATGTTTCTGCACAGACTGTTAATTCTGATTTGAATCGAATCACCGAGTTGGTTGCCAATCAGCAATTTGAGATTACTTTTGAAACAGAGACGTTTTCAGGCATACGTATGAATGGAGAAGAAATAGATAAACGCCTGTTATTAGCTCATTTTGTAAAAAGAGATTTTGCGACAATAGAGGAATTGCGGCATGAATTAAAAGAGCTTTTTACCAAATGGTGGTTTGATGGAAGACAAATTGACGATACCATGGCTCGTTTAGACGAATCGCTGGAGCAGTATGGCATTTCCTTAAATATGCATGTTAAGTCTATGCTGGTTGTGGCGGTTTTGATACAAACATATCGCTTAAATCAAACAGCTGTTTCTAAACTTGACGTAGACCTGTGTCAATACGGCAAACCATTGAGAGAAAAATTGGTAGCCCAGGCTATTTTGAAAAAGGAAGGTCTTAAAAATGGAGAATTACTCCTAAGAGAATCTTCATTTCTGGCGGTTCAATTAATAGGCTGGAAGGTATTCCCTGATTCTAAAGGGGTAAAGGATGGTTATCTATTTAAAAATATTGACTTACAAATTAATGAGTCATTATCTATCTTAGGTGAAAAGTATGGATATGATTTTTTGGAGGATCATCAGCTGGTTAATGGTTTGCAGGCTCATATAAAAAGAATGATCTATCCGCTGGCATATCGGATTTTAATAAACAACCCATTTTTATCCTTTATCAAATCAGAGTATATTCAAGCCTATCAAATGGCAGTGGTTTTTTCAAAGCTAATAAGCAGCCGGGTTTCTATCCATATTCCTGAGAATGAGGTGGGATACATTGCACTTCATATTGAAGCTGCGATAGAAAGGATGAATGATTTAAAAATCAAGGCAGCGGTTATTTTCAAAGAAAATCATGTGCTGGCCACACTTAGTAAGCAGAAGATTGAAAAAAACTTTAGACAGATTGAAGTGGTTGGCATGTACTCTATCAATGAACGGCAACAACTGCCTGAGAATGTATCATTGGTTATTTCACAGTTACCGATTAAAAACATCGATAAAAAAGTAATTGTAGTTAATGAATTCCTGCAGGTAGATGACTTGGCAACGATCAAGCAAAATATCACTTTTGGTATCTTAAAAGATCGCGTGAGTGAGGAAAAATTAATTTATCTAAATGAGTCAACAAAAGAGGCTTTTTTGGAGAAGATGGTTGATTATTTTCATCTGCAGCATTATTTCAATGGCATACTGGACCGGGAAAATCTATCCTCTACGGATATTGGTAATGAAATTGCAATACCGCATCCACTTTTTTCAACGAATGAAGAAGAATCTTACATTTATATTGGAGTAAATCAGCAAAGAATGACTTGGGGAGAACGCTCTGTTCGTTTAGTGTTTTTACTCATTTTAAGTGAAAGAGATAAGTTGAGGTATGAATATATTTATCGGGAAATCTATCAATTGATGAAAAATAAATCAACAATTGAAAATCTATTAACTACAAATTCATATAAAGCGTTTATGGAAAACTTACAATAATTATATTGGAGGAATAAATATGTTAATGACAATGAAAGAGATTCTGGACGTGGCGTATAAAAATAAATTTGCAGTGGGTTCTTATAATGTTTCCAACAGTGAGTTGTTAAGAGCGATTATAGAAACTGCTGAAGAAAAAAATTCACCGGCGATTATTCAAATTCATCCCAATGAACTTAATCTGGTAGGTGATGACTTTGTTGCCTATGCAAGAGAAGCAGCTCATAAAGCAAAAGTCCCCGTTGTCATCCATCAAGATCATTGCGGAACGATAGAAGGAACCTTGCGGGCAATTCGTAATGGCTACACCTCGGTAATGATTGATGGATCTCATTTACCATTTGAAGAAAACATTACACTGACGAAAAAAGCAGTAGAGGTTGCTCATGCGGTAGGTGTTTCCGTAGAGGCTGAATTAGGAACTATCGGCGAAAATGAAGGAAGCTCAGAAGGTGGAGCCGCTCAAATTTTATATACAGATCCTGATCAGGCGCAAGAGTTTGTAGAACGTACCAATTGCGATACATTGGCTGTTGCTATTGGAACTTCCCATGGCTTTTATCCGAAAAATTTAAAGCCGGAGATTCAATTGGATCGCTTGGAAAAAATTAATAATAAATTGGATATTCCGCTTGTTCTGCACGGAGGTTCTGATAATCCGGACGAGGATATCCGCAATTCGACAAAGTATGGAATTGCTAAAATTAATTTATCCAGTGATATGAAACGGGCATTTTTCAATCAACTGCGTGCAACCCTAGCCGAAAAACCAGATGATTTTGAACCGGATATTCTGTTCCCGGAAGCAAATGAGGCGGCGAAGGAAGTATTGAGAAATAAAATGGATTTATTCGGTTCCTCTGACAAGGCGTCTCTTTACAATTTAGGAACAAAATAGTATAAAAAATTCTTTTTTATTTTATTCTAACGAATTATAAAGGAGCTATGTGCAATGGAAGAATTGGAAGTGAAGCTGTCTGAGCTGCTTGATGAAACAGCGATCGACTTAGAAATGGATGTGCAGTCAAAGCATGAAGCGATTGAAAGGCTGACAGATTTGTTGGTTTTCAATGGAGTGATTGAATCGAAGGCAACTTTTTTAGAGGATGTTTATGAGCGTGAAGCACAAGGATTAACAGGGATTGGTAACGGCATCGCTATTCCTCATGGAAAATCAGCGGGAGTCCAAAAAACGTCTATAGCTATTGGAAGATCAAAGAACGGTTTGGAATGGGAAACGTTGGATGAAGAGCCTGTTCAGACAATTATCTTGTTCGCGGTAAAAGAAAGTGATAAAAATAATTTTCACTTAAAGCTTTTAGCTAAAATTGCCGGGGCACTGGCAGATGAGGAAGTTTGTCATCAGGTGAAAAATGCAGGCAGTGTAGAGGAGATTATTCGAGCCTTGCAAGAAGAAAAGTAGAAAAAGTTTTAGGCAGTCAATAAAAAGTGGTTTATTTCCAAGGAGGCATATGTATGAAAATTGTGGGAGTAGCAGCTTGTACGGCAGGAATAGCACACACTTATTTAGCAAAAGAAAAGCTGGTGAAAGCTGCACAGGAAGCTGGACATATCGTGAAAATTGAAACGCAGGGAACAATTGGGACTGAAGATGAATTAACAGCAAAAGAAATTACAGATGCAGATGTTGTAATTATAGCGGCCGATATCAGCATATCAGGGAGGGAAAGATTTAAAGATAAAAAAGTAATTCAGATCCCTACGCATATTGCTATGAAATCGCCCAAAGCGCTTGTGAAAAAAATAGAAGCGGAATTAAATGCTGCAAGTGAATAGGAGGGTAACTGGTGAAAAAGGTTGGTTTTGTAATTAAGAAACACTTGCTTACCGGAATATCTTATATGATTCCGCTTATCGTTGCGGCGGGGATATGTATTGCATTAGGGCAAATATTTGGAGGCATTGATGTTGCAGAGAAAGAAGGAACCATTCCTTTTTATTTAAATCAAATCGGCGGTTGGGGTATGTCGCTGGTGGTTCCACTGATTTCAGCAGCCATTGCTATGTCTATTTCGGATAGACCCGGGCTCGCACCGGGGTTTGTTATCGGTTTTATCGCGAATGAGATCGAAAGCGGTTTTATCGGCGGCATTATCGGCGGATTCCTGGTGGGATATGTTGTTCTTCTGGTAAAAAAATATATCAAAGTGCCAAAAAGCATGCTGGGGCTGATGCCGGTAATGATTATTCCGGTAATTGCAACCGTTATCAGCGGGCTTCTGATGATTACCATCATTGGACAGCCTATATCTGCTTTGCAGGGAACTTTATTAACCATGCTTGAGAATATGGAGGGCGGCTCTAATTTTATTATGGGTTCGATCCTCGGAGCTATGGCAAGTTTTGACTTTGGAGGTCCTGTAAACAAAACAATGTCTCTCTTTGCAGATGGGCTGCTGGTTGATGGTGTTTATGGACCACAGGCGGTTAAGTTTATTGGTTCCATGGTACCTCCGTTTGGTATTGCCTTGTCCTTTTTGTTAACACGCTATAAGTACACAAAAACGGAAAAAGAAGCACTGAAGGCGGCGGTTCCGATGGGGATATGCATGATTACAGAAGGTGTTATTCCTATTGCTGCAAGAGATATCATTCGTGTTGTTGCTTCTTGCTCATTAGGATCAGCAGTTGGCGGCGGGTTATCCATGACACTCGGAGTAGGAAGCACCGTTCCTCACGGCGGATTACTGGTGGTTCCGTTGATGATTCAGCCAATGTATTTCCTGCTTTGTTTAGGAGTTGGAATTATTGTGACGGGTATTACTTTATCTGTATGGAAACCGGCGGTAAAAGAGCATGAAGAAAATAAAGTAGAAGAAGAGGAAGAAGCGGATCTTTCGGGAATTGATTTTAAAACAGGGTTATAATATAACATAGTGCTGGTATCCGTTATTTAGGATACCAGTATTATTTTAACATTCTGTAGTTCGACAGAGTTGGAGCTGATATACTGGTAAATCAAGAGGAATTTCAAGCATTATTCTAAACAGGGCTAGGGCTATCAATAAGGTAATGCAATCCAAAATAAAAAACATACGAAAATCCAAGCGGATTGTTTAAACCTCTATTAACAGCCATTAAAGACAGCTTAAAAAATGAGAGGTTTATTTAATTGTGTCAAAAATTGATTCCTTATCCTGTTATTACCGGAAACAAGAATGATCAACCTTATAGTAAGCTATCCAACATAGCAAACATACTAACATTAGTAGTGCAGACCAAG
>NZ_VIYG01000030.1 GCF_009389585.1 Oceanobacillus sp. CFH 90083
TGTTTGCTTGTGCACCGGCAGCTCCAGGTAAAACGACAAATAAAAATAAGAATAATACAATAATTTGTGCCGATTTCCTCATTTATTCTCCTCTTTTCTATTAAAATAACTAGCTTAATGAGAAAATTATAGCCTTAAATTCCTATTATGGCAATTTGTTTTTTTGCATTTTAAGAGATATAAAGGATTAAAAGAGTAAAGTATGACAGGAAGGGAAGGGGATCTTTATGCTGTTGCCCGCTTTTAACCGATGAAAATGGAATGATTCGTGCTTTTGACAGCAAACGTTTACAAACCATAAAGGTTATGTCACTATATTAGTATACAAGTATTCACCGATTGATAAAGGAGATATGCAGCATGGAGACATTTTACCCGAAGAAGCAGCTAAGCAAGGAATCAAAAGGAGAGCAGGTGCTGGCAGAGCTGAGGATGAGAATTATCTCACGTGAAGTGAAGGCGGGAACAGTTCTTTCAGAGAATCAATTAGGAGCTTTATTTGATGTCAGCCGTTCCCCGGTCAGAGAAGCTCTGCGTGTATTAGCTAATGAAAATCTTGTCCGGTCAGAGCGGATGGGAGCAGTGGTTGTCGGTATCTCCGAGAAAAATATTGAAGAGATTTATGATGTTCGCTTGATGGTAGAGTCCTTTACCTTTGAGCGTCTTTTAAAGATGCAGACAGATGCACTGGTTCTGGAGCTGAGAAAGATGCTGGAAATGATGAAAATTGCGATTAAATATAAAGATGTTGATCAATTTTCCTTCCTGGATCTTGAATTTCATGAAACAATTATTCAATCGATTAATCACCACCATATTATGATGCTGTGGAATAATTTAAAGCCTGTATTAGAATGTCTGATTATCTTGTCGATGCGCTACCGGATGATGACGAATGAAAAAGATTTTGAACGTATTCTCAATAATCATGAACTGATTGTGGAAGCAATTGATAAAAAAGAGAAGCAAATGGTGGATTTAGCTTTTGAAAGAAACTTTCATGATGTGCATAATCAAGTTGAACCAATTTGGACAGATGAAGAGATGATGAAGGTGGTCAGAGAGTATAGTGTGAAAAAATAAGTAATAAGCTATTTTTGTGTGTAAATAGCTTATTACCGTTATCTTTATGCTGTTATATCATTAATAATTATTCCATCCTTCATTTTAATCACATGATCCACAAAGGGCAGCATTTCCATGTCATGGGTGACCATTAAGACTGTAATTTGCCGCTCTTTGGAAAGCTTCTGAATCAGTTTCATCACTTCCTGAGAACGTTTTGAATCAAGACTGGCAGTGGGTTCATCCGCAAAAAGAACCTTGGGACTATGAATAATTGCTCTTGCTACAGCAACGCGCTGCTTCTCCCCGCCAGATAAAGAAGGGGGGTAAGCGTCTTTTCTTTTCCACATATCGACAAGCTCTAACACCTGCCTGATTTCCTTTTTCTGCTCTTGCTTGGAAAGGGACGATTCGGCGGTCTCCAGCATTAGAGCAAGCTGCTCCTCCACCGTTAAAAAGGGTACTAAGTGTGCGGATTGAAATATAAAACCAAACTGCTTTGCCCGAATTTGGCGAAGTTCTTCTTTTCGCATAGATGTCAGCTCCTGCTGCTCAAAGAAAATCTGTCCATCGGAAGCTGTCTGCAACCCGGCTGCAATAGTCAGCAAGGTACTTTTACCTGACCCGGAAGCACCTGTTAAGGCAGTGATTTTCCCTTCTGATAATGTGACATCAATGCCTTTTAATATCTCTTCTTTGACCTCTCCGTGAGCAAATGTTTTTCGAACATGCTTTATCGTAAATAAACTCATTTTACATCTCTCCTTGTTGTATAGCCTGCATTGGTTCTACACGTTTAATTTGAATGCCTGATAATGTTGCTCCGATAAATCCAATAATGATAAAAACAAGAGAGAGCAGTCCTGTTGCCTGCCATGTTAAGTGAAAAGGCATTCCGCTTGGAGCCAACGATTGAAAGACCTGGCTGATTAGTATAGATAATATCAGTGAAAAGGCTGAGATGAGGAACATTTGCGCCCACATCATTTGAAATAAAGCTCCTGTTTTCATACCAATTGCTTTTAAAATACCGTAAATACCAAGCTTCTGAACATTAATCATATAGAAGAAGATAGCAAACAGCATTCCGCTGATAACGAGCAGAAAAATAACAATCATATTCAAAGACATCTGTTCCGCATTATAGCTTGGGATAGTATTTAAGAATTCATTATTCGAGAAGGCTTGTAATCCTTCAAAAATTGGTGCGTCATCTGCATTTTGTATTGCTGAATCAGCAATAAATGCGATTTGCATGGAATCCGTATGGAATAATGTTTGAAAATCATCTGGATTTATAAATGCGGCAGGAGAGTGGCTGTATTTTTCATGTTCGGCAAATCCTGCTACGGTTAATGACTGATTCCATTGTTCATTCGTTATTTCGTCCCCAACCGCTATTCCTTCATCTTCAAGAGATGCATCTAAAATAACTTCACCAGGGTTAACCTCCGGGAAATACGCACTGTCTGCTGCTACATAAGCAATGCTGCGCTGCTTATCAGATGTGTCGATAAAATTCCCCATCTGAATCGAGAAAAAAGCTGCTTCAGACTCTTCTTCAGTTATTTCTTGCTGCTGTTGCTTTGAGAGGCTGGAGAAGCTGTAGGTTTCATCTGCTTCCTCTTCCATATAAAATATTCCATTCGGCAAATTTTTAATCAGCGAGGCATTATCCTGCGAGAGCCCATTTGCCAAGCCAGATATAATAAATGTTAATAAGCTGATCAGGAAAACAATCGAGCCTAATATGGTATAACGTAATTTGTTTTTCTTTATTTCTTTCCATGCCATGTTCATCCTGCTTTAACCTCCTGAATCTTTGGTATATCCAGAAGTTTAAAGGAGAAATATGAACGCAGGATGAACAGGGAATTTCAAATGAGATTTTATTAAAATTTTTATTATGGAAAGTTGTCTGTAAAGTGCCCGTGGAAGGGAATTTCCGTTTACAAATAGGATGGTGTTTCAAAGTAAATGGATTTGAATATCTTTCTCATAATGTCATTTATCAGGAGAAAAATAAAAGCCGATTTATCCAACCTGCTTGGAGTCTGGAGATTTGCATTGTGCAGGTGAATAATTTCGGCTATTTTATCAATATGTGTATTTATAACAGCGATCAGCTGGTTTGTCCCTGAACAAACTTTACGGGTAATTGATAAAGGTTGTCCAGCTCTATATCAGGATTATTTATCCGCTTCATGAGCAAATCAATTAACAGGTCGACAAATTGATCGATTGGCTGTAATACGGTCGACAGCTGTGGATGATAATTTTGGACAAATTCAGTTCCGTCATAACCGATAACTTTTAAATTTCCCGGAATTTCGAGTCCTAATTCTCGTGCTGTATTGATAACTAAAATGGCTGTTAAATCATCTGTACAAAAAACGCTGTCTATGCCCTCTTTGGACAAAATCTGACGAATCTCCGTTGCTTTTAGAAATGGAGAGTGCTCCAAAGGAAAGTGATAAACCATTGGCTCCAGCTGATGCTCTTTTACGACAGACAAATAGCCTTCCAAACGCTGGTTAGTCGGCGAATCAGACTCATTCGTACCCGTGAGTATCGCGATCCTTCTTCCCCCTCTTTGATATAGATGCTCTGTTGCCAGACGGCCGCCCTGATAGCTGTCGCTGGAGACGATCGGGATTCTCTCTGCCAGATGACGGTCAAATGAAATAATAGGCAATTCTACATTTTCGTATTCTGGGATTCCCAGATTATGAGCTCCGGCAATTATACCGTCTACTTTATTTGCGGCCAGCATCTTTAGGTAGTCCCGCTCTTTTTCCTTGTTATTGGCGCTGTCACAGAGAATTGTTTTATAGCCTTTTTCAAATAGCTTTGTCTCCATTTTCGATACTAATTCTCCAAAAAAAGGATGAGATACAGTAGGGAATATCAGACCAATCAATTGTGTACTTTTTCCTTGCAGCGAGCGGGCCATTGAATTAGGCTGGTAATTTAATTCTTCCATCGCTTTGTGCACCTTATCAATGGTTTTCTGACTAAGGTAGCCATAATTATTAATTACCCGTGAAACTGTCGTTGCTGAAACACCTGCTTTTTTCGCCACATCTGTCAATTTAACTCCCATGATGCTCTCTCCTTTAACCCATTACTCGTTCATTTCGCGTAAGGTCCAGAAATCTCCTGTATAGTCTCCAGCAAATCCTTCAAGAAAAATAGCGGTTTGCTGCGGGTCTTTTAAAAAGACACGGCTGGTCATGACACAATAGCCATCGTTAATAAAAACTTCACAGACAGAACGATCAACAAAAATATGCAATGACAGCTTCTCCTGTCTTTTTAATGCAGCCGTTCTGATGGAACCATAGGATTCTCCAAAAGGGATACCCGCCTTACTGCGATCCATGCTTATTGTATCATGTTTTGCATCGAAGGAGAGCTTCAGTCCTTCTTTGTTCTGCTTATCAGCAAATAAATATAATGAACCTGATGTACTGGCATCTAATTCAAGCTTTAATTCGTAAACATTTCTGCCCGGAGAGGTTAATAAGATATCCGATTCTTGTACAACCCCTTGCAATACTTCGTGATTCTGACGTAATTCCTGTATTTCTGCAACCGGTTTTTGATACAAATGCTGATCTTTGACTGATAATTCTTTCACTATACTGAGACAATGCGCCCAGCCTTCTTCAAAACTCGGATAATCGATTTCCGGCAGTCCGATCCAGCCGACACTCAGGACACGGCCATCCGGCGCATGAAAAGCCTGTGTCGCATAAATATCAAAGCCTTCATCCAGATTTACTAAATCGGAAGCATTCTCGATAGCAACCGCTTCTTTATTAAACGATGAACCAATGATGTACATATTAGGATATATATTTTGATAAGGTGTAATCCTTTTATCAAGCCCCTGTGGACAAAACAGCAGTACTGGCTGATTATCCACAAAGACTAGATTGGGGCATTCCACCATAAATCCCATTTCTTCCGTGGTGTAATCCAGCTCGCCAAGCAATTCCCAATCTGTCAGCTGGCTGCTTTGATAAACTAATACAGCGCCTTTTTCCTTTTCTGTTTGCGCTCCAATTGCCATCAGATATTGATCCTGATCACGAAATACCTGTGGATCACGAAATTCATGGGTATATCCTTTTGGAGGGTTCTCTATTAATGGCTCCGTCATCTTTTCTATTTGCATTTCTGAATCCATCCAGGCTCCGAGCTGATAGGAGTGGCGCTCCCATTTCTCATTTCGTACATTTCCTGTGTACATCAGAAACAGCTTGTCTTCCACCGTAATTGCAGAACCTGAATAGACGCCATGACTATCATAGGGAGAATCAGGTAATAAAGCATAATCAAGCTGCTCCCAATCAACTAAGTTATCCGATACCATATGATACCAGGACTTCACGCCATGCACAGGTCCGAATGGATAAGCCTGATAAAATAAATGCCACTTTCCATTATAGAAGGAGAAGCCATTGGGATCATTTAATAGACCTGTCTTCGGCTGAATGTGAAACGCCTGTTTCCAGTCTGATTTTTGAATGATGGAAGCAAGCCTATCCTGATAGGCTTTTGACCATTGATGATAAGGTTTATAACGTAAAGGTGTTGTCCATTCTGTTATTAATTTCATACGTGCTCAGCTCCTCTATATTCATGAAATTCCTTATATAAAACATATGCAAAAATAAACAATATGTCAAACGAATAACATAGAAGATATATTGATAAAATGTGAATTTATGAAATTTAAATTAAAACTATGATAATCGATTGACACATTATGTTTTTATTTGTATGATGTAAAAAACGATTACAAGGGAGGACTTCATCATGGATCACAAGCAGGTTGCAGAAGATATCCTGAAGATGCTTGGCGAAGATAATATACAGGCTGCTGCTCACTGTGCCACTCGTTTACGTCTGGTTTTAAAAGATGATAAAAATATTGACCAGCAAGGATTAGATAATCACCCGGATATTAAAGGAACCTTTAAACAGAACGGTCAATTTCAAATTATTATCGGACCCGGTGATGTCAATAAGGTTTATAAAGAATTAACGGATGCGACAGGGATTCAAGAGGTTTCTAAGGATGATTTGAAAGCGATATCGGAAGGAGAGAAAAAGCCCAATCCGATTATGGCATTTATTAAATTACTGTCGGATATTTTCGTTCCGATTATTCCGGCGTTAGTAGCCGGCGGTTTATTGATGGCTTTAAATAATGTGTTAACATCACCGGATTTATTCGGTCCAAAGTCTGTTGTAGAAATGTTTCCTGCTATAGAGGATGTAGCTGGTATTATTAACCTGCTGTCTTCTGCACCGTTTGCTTTTTTACCGATTCTGATTGGTTACTCCGCTACGAAACGATTTGGCGGTAATCCATACTTAGGTGCTGCCATGGCGATGGCAATGGTTATGCCTGACTTAGTTAATGGCTATGCAGTCGCAAATGCAATTGAAGACGGTACAATGAGCTACTGGAATATTTTTGGATTGGATGTGGCACAGGCAGGTTATCAAGGGTCTGTATTGCCAGTATTGGCCGTATCATGGATTTTAGCTAACATAGAGAAATTCTTTCACAAGCGGCTTGCTAATGCATTCGATTTCACGTTTACACCTATGTTTGCAGTAATTATTACCGGATTTTTAACGTTTATTTTTGTAGGTCCAATGATGCGCTCCTTATCAGACGGGTTAACAGACAGCCTTGTTTGGCTATACCAGACAACGGGAGGATTCGGCTTAGGCATATTTGGTACGTTCTATTCTGCCATTGTTATTACCGGACTGCATCAAAGCTTCCCAGCCATTGAAACGATGCTGCTTGCCGATATAGCTGCAACGGGCGGGTCTTTTATCTTCCCGGTTGCTTCCATGGCAAACGTAGCACAGGGTGCGGCATGTCTGGCGATTTTCTTTGTTACAAAAAATCAAAAGCAAAAAGGTCTGGCATCTTCTGCAAGTGTCTCTGCCATGCTTGGCATTACAGAACCGGCGATTTTTGGTGTGAACTTAAAACTGAAATTCCCGTTTATCTGCGGGATGATCGGGGCTGGAATTGCCTCTGCATTTATCGGTTTCTTCCATGTACTCGCAGTGGCAATGGGGCCGGCAAGTGTAATTGGTTTCATTTCCATTGCACCTGACTCGATTCCAATATTTCTGGTTGGTATAGTCATCAGTATGGTCATTGCCTTTACGTTAACCTTTATCTATGGGAAGCGTAAATTAGCTGTTTCAGAAAATGATCAAAGCCTGGAAGAACCAGTCAATGAAACAAATGCAGCAGCTCCATCTGCCAAAGCGGATAAGGTGATAATCAGCTCTCCGCTTACTGGAAAACTTATTCCGTTGCAGGATGTGAATGACCAGGTATTTTCTTCGGAGATGATGGGGAAAGGGATAGCAATTTATCCGGAAAATGAGCAAATTGCAGCTCCGGCAGATGGGACAATTACAGTCACTTATGATTCCGGACATGCTTTTGGCATTCGTACCGATCAAGGAGCTGAAATTTTGATTCATATTGGTATTGATACCGTAAACTTGAGTGGGAAAGGCTTTGTTCCTGAAGTAAGTCAGGAACAGCAGGTTAAAAAAGGGGATGTTTTAGGAACCTTTGATATAGATTTGATTAAAGAGGCAGGTTATGATCCAACCGTAATGGTCATTATAACCAATACCGGCGATTATGCAGAAGTATCTGCAGTAGATCAGAAAGAAATTGCTGAAGGTGACGATTTGTTGCAATTGAATAAATAAACTTAACTTTATTAACATGAAAAGAACCTGCTTGACCTCGTTTGAGAGGAAAGCAGGTTCTTTTCATGAATTATTCACTGGTTTTAGTGAAAAGGGTAAGAATGAAAAAGCAGACAAAACTGATCAACAGCGTAATCCCGCCGCCAATATAAAGAATAAGGGTAAGTGCCTGTGGCAGTTCGAACGGCTGCACCATATATAGCCACATACCCAAAGTCAAACCAATAGAGCCAATGGCTGCGCTCCATACATGGATGCTTGTTAATAGAGATGGCTTAGGAGAAAAGACTTTATAGAAAACAGCCCAGGCAAACAGGGAAAGCCATCCAACAACTAAACTGTGTGCATGAACAGGGCGGAATGCATAAGAGCCTGAGCCGGCCATATGTGCACCCAGAACAGCGCCGATGAGACCGAAGCATCCTGCCAGAATTAATAATAAACGACTTGGATCTTTTATCATAAGAATGTCCTCCTTATTTCTTTTACATCATATTAATAAATAAATATGAACGCTGTGTGAACAAGGAGAAATATGATTAGAAAATTTAATTAGAGAAGATGTTGAAAAAGTTATATCGTCTTGACTCTCTAGATCTAATTCGGAAATTTGCTGAACATAGAGCCTTTTTCCCTAATGTAAGCTGTGGAATGAATGATTGGCTATCAAAGAGCGTTTCACGATGTAAATACTTCCTCAGAAATTGGTAATGTAACAGTGAAAATAGTTCCGGCTGCTTCAGCAGGTCGGGCGGTAACTGTGCCACCATGTAATTCTACAATCGTTGCTACGATAGACAAGCCCAGCCCTGTTCCTTTTACACTCCTTGTACGAGAAGCATCTGCCCGATAAAACCGGTCAAAAATACGCTCTGAATCCTTGTCAGATATGCCAATTCCTGTATCTATAAGAGAAATCGAACACTTGTCATTTTCGTAAGCAAGCTGAATATCAATACTGCCGCCCGGCTGATTATATTTTAATGCATTGGAAAGCAGATTATCCCAGACTGTGTTTAACAAAGAGGGATCACCGTAAATTTCCAAATCAGGGAGTGTGTAGCTTAGCACGATTTCTTTTTCATGAATCCGCCATTGGTAGCTTTTCAATACATTCTTTAATTGCTTGCTGACGTTAAAGTGCTTCTTTTTCACAAGATGCTGTTCATGATCAAGCGAAGCAAGCAGCAGCAGTTGATCCGTCATGGTGGATAATCGTTCGGTTTCTTCATTGATAATCGAAATATAGTGCTGTTTATCTGTTTGTGTTAACTCTTTCCCCTCCAATAAATTCGTATACCCCTTAATATTAGATAATGGCGATTGAATATCATGTGAAATATTGGAAACAAATTCCTTGCGAACCTGCTCATTTTGCTCAATTTGTTTAGCCATTCGCGTGAAGCTTGTGGATAACTCTCCCAGCTCATCTTTTCGCTTCGTATGTAAAGTATTCACTTGAAAATTTCCTTTAGCCAGCTGCTTTGTTGCATTGCTAAGCCGGGAAATAGGCTTGACAAGATAATTTGTGCTTAGAAGAACAAATAAAATACTTAATATAATTGTTAATATAAACAGAACCCCAAATAATAAATGCATTTCATTAAATAAAAGCTTAATATCCGGCCGGATAAACAATGCATAGGTTTCTCCCTGATACGTAAGCGGAACACCAATGGAATTTTTTAATTCATTGGTAAAGAAACCTGTTACAAAGGTCTCTTGTGGGAAATGCAGCATGCCGTGGTAAATTTCTCCGTTCAACACATTTTCCGCAACAGCAATGTCTAAATTATTTTCACGAAAGGCGGCACCAAAAAATTGATCCTTCCCGTTGTTATCCACAAGGTACAGTTGATAACCGGCATCTGCCATATTGGTTAAGTAGTCATTTATTGATATATCAGGGTTATTTTCAATAAAAGCAGCCATTTGTAAAGCAATAGCCGTATTTTTCTCATCATTTTGGGGCTTGAGAGAATGCTGATAATAGGTATTCGATATAAAAAAGGCAATAACACCGCTAAGCAGCATAATGCCGATAGTGACAGCTGCGAATTTAACATAAAGGGATCTTATCATTGCTCTCCCGGCTCCAGACAATATCCAACTCCACGGACGGTTTTAATAGAAATGGCATTTGTCAGAGAAGCAAAACGCTGTCTTAATCGTTTGATATGCACATCGACAGTCCGCTCATCTCCTTCATAATCTATCCCCCATACCTTTTCGATCAGCTGTGGCCGGGAAAAAACTTGCTGTGGATAAGTCGCCAATAAGGTTAGTAATTCAAATTCCTTTAAAGGCAGCAAAAGGGTTTTATCCCCAATTGTCACCTCATAGCTGTTTAAATCAATAGTAGTATCTCCGAAGCGGAGCAAGTGATTTATCTCTTGTTGACTGTATCGGCGTAATAATGCATGAATACGGAAGCTGAGTTCCCTTGGTTCAAATGGCTTCACTACATAATCATCTGTTCCCGCCCGAAAGCCTTCCTCTTTATCCTCAATTTGTCCTTTGGCTGTGAGCAAAATGATCGGTATATCATATTGTTTGCGAATTTGTTTGGTCAGCTGAAAGCCATCCATAAACGGCATCATGACATCAACTACTGCTAAGGCACAGGTTTTCTTTTTTAAGAGGGATAAAGCGTCGGTACCATCCTTTGCTTCGGAAATGAGGAATCCTTCTTTTTCCAGCTGCATGCGGACAAGGTTTAAAATATAGGTATCATCATCAACAATTAATATTCTTTGCATGTAGGTAATCTCCATTCACATTAAATATTACTTGACCTAAGCTTACTGCAAATCAGAGGAAACTGCCAAATTATTCGGCAGTTGTCCCCTTTTTAACGGGTACATAACGAATATGCCAATAAATCAGTCCTATTCCCAGCAGTACACTGATAATAGAGAAAATCAGCATGCCTAATAGTCCAAATTTCAAGTATCCAAAGAGAAGTCCGATAACCAAAAGAATGGGTGAGCTTAAGCGCAGCACACTTGTCTCGAGGGAGCTTCACAGCATTGATTCCCTCCATGGGAAAAGTTCGATAAAGGAATTAAACCAGAAGCCCAGCCAGCCTGTTTTGGTAATATCGACAATGATATAGATAGAAGCGAGCCAAAATAGATAGCCTGTCCAATACGGTGCAGATAAAATCAGCACTGCAATTAGAAGTGCTGTAAGCTGAACAAGCGGCATCAGCACCGGTAAATTGCGAAAGAAAGATTTAAAATAGGCATCGGTGAATATCATCTCACTGCTTTGCTTTTGAAACATAACCTGTGAGTTTTTCCAGAGCCATATCGGTTTTGGGGAAGGCAGTTTGTACCCCTGCTGCCTGACATTAGTAAATAACAGGTTCCCCCATTTACCCCTTGCCTGTTCGTCCATTGCGGCAATTTTTAAAAAATGGGCTCCGTTATAAGCGAGTTTTTTTGCAATAATGATAATACCTGCAAAACTAATCATTATCCACAATATCCACAGGTGAAAATGGGTTATGATTATCAGCGCTAAACTTATCCACAACACAAAAAATATCATGTAAGATATCGTGCGTAAAAGAAGAGACGGGATATGAAGTTGTGCATATTTTTTCCACACTGTCATCAGGCACACACCAGTGAGATAGTAGAGCCACAGATATGCTGATGAAAGTAAGGCCAACGAGAATAATTTGCTTAGAAAAGGTGCAGCCACTAAAAATAATAGTGTTGCAATAAGTAATACAATACTGATGGAATAGATAATTCCATATTGAGATATGCGCCGTAATAAGGGAATATTTCTGCTTAAAAAAAGCTGATCAGCCGGATAGGTGAATAACTTGATATTATGGAAGAAAAGGCTTATCGCCAATAGGATCATCCAGCCGTACCAGCCGATTAAACCTAAAATAAAGGGGATATCCTGCAGCCATTCCATATAGAAAAATGCTCCAATGGCAATCCCGGGAATTAATAAATAGATAAATAATGTCCAATCCAGTACCAGCTTGCCGGCCCCCCATCCATTTTGATAATCTGACTGGAGCCGTTTAAAGAACAGCGTGCGTGCAGGTCCATTCATGACGCATCCTCCTCTAATAACGCATAAAAACAGTCTAATAGAGAAGTACCACCAGGCTGATTGGTTTCTTCCTGTAATTTTTGTAATGCCCCTTGAAAAATAGTCTGTCCCTCATTTAAAAGAATAAAACGGTCACATAGCTTTTCAGCAGAATCAAGTACATGTGTAGACATTAATAAAGCTGCTCCACGCTCTTTCTCTTGATGCAGCATGCAGCAGGGTAAGCAGGTGCTTTGTTGCGATTGGATCTAAGCCGATAAAGGGTTCATCAATGATATAGATATCAGCCTGTGTCATAAAGCTGAGGCAAATCAATGTTTTTTGCCGCATGCCTTTGGAAAAATGGATTGGCAGCTCATGCTCTTTGCCAGTCAGGGAGAATTTTTTATCAGACCGACGATTTCGCCGGGATAGATGGTGAAATCAATTTCTTTTAAGTAAAGCTCTTTTTGCTGGTAGCCAGCTGCATCGATATGTACCTGTAGCATGAGATCCCCCTCCGTGTGTGCTGGAAAATGTTTATCCGGGTTATGATTAGATAGTTTATATACGATTGATTGGATAAAAAGTTTCGATAGGATAAACTTGAAAAAATAGCTGTCCTGTTTATTGTGGGGAATCAAAAATAGGATAGATGGTTTTCTTATATACACTTATTTCATGCCTGACATATTATCTTTTCGACCCTCGCAGCTGCTTTGTACGTTGAAGCCGAAGAATACCTCTATTGATGATGATTAGCAGAAAACCGATCGTGCAATAGACAAAAGTGAACCCTGCTATAACAAAACTAACATTTAGATAGCTGCCAACTCCATCTGGGATAGGGCTATTTGGATTCAGGAAGAAATAAGGATAAAAACCATCATACATCCCTCTGAGTAATGATATGGCACCATAAATTATCGGAAAAGCTAACCAAAAAGCGATTGTTTTGAAGCTATACCATTTTTTCTCTTCAAATATGATCCAGTTTAGTAGAATCAGCATTGGAATGAAGTAGTGTAAAGTGAAATTTGTCATAATCCGAATTCCACTGTATTCTCCGCCACTGGAAAGGATAAAGTGGTAAGTTGTTAAAACAACAATCATATATATAAGTGCTGCATTTTTACATAAGTCTAATATCCGGTTTTCTTTTTTCTTTGTTAAAAGAATAAAAGCACTGACGATAAATACAATGATAACAATGATGTTAGAATGAATGGTGAATTTTGTAATAGATATACTTGGATTGGGAGAAAAAAGTATATGTAATGGCACACTAATCATTCCTATGACAGCGATGGTAATATGAAGCAGGAACTTTATATGTAAATGTCTTTTCCGTAAAAATATTGTAGACATCATTCACCTCAACAATAAAATGTATAATATTTTGCTGAAAAATCAATTTTGCTCTTTTTTCAAATATGATCGTTTTTAATTAATACACCCTGGAAGAGGATATTTCTCAGAGAATGCCCTAAATATTCAGATGAATAGCTTTCATTTATTCCATAGCGTATTGCAATGCGTTCAATAGCTGCAACTAATAATTCTGCAAAAACCTCTGTATTAATTTCAGACTTTAAAATTCCAAGCGATTGGTTTTGCTTCATATTTACATGAATCTGGTTCACCATTTTTCTGCGTAATTTCTCTCCTTTCTCTCCTTCATTAAATACAATTTTGATGACGTTTTGATTAGCACGGAACAATTGAAACAAACCTATATAAGTTTGTGTTAAGTGTTTTTCCACTTCAGAAAAATTATTCGGACTAAGCTGCCGCCCTGTTTCTACAAATTGATCCAGTTGTTTCTCAAAGTTAAGAAATATTTCATTAAGTATCTCTTCTTTACTTTTAAAATAAAGATAGAATGCTGCTTGTGTCAGACCGGCTTCACCGACAATCTGATTAACAGTTGTTCCGTGATAACCATTAGCAGCAAACAAGTATTCAGCAGAAGAAATTATTTTTTCTTTACTGATTTCACCTTTTCGTTTCGGCATGATATCTCTCCTTTTATTTATATAACTAACTAATTAGTTATATTTTATTGTGAGAATTTCTTGATGTCAACTACGTTATAACATACGATTATTAGATGAAATCTTAGCAATTGAAATCGAGTGTTAGAGTTTCGAGTGTGATTTTTACATCTCCAGCCAGCATTTTTTATAGAGGATCATGTGTTTCACCTTAAGGTTATTAGTTGCCTTTAGGTATGCATATCTACTAAGATAGAGATGATAAAAATAATTTGAAAATTATTACATAAGGAGGGCAGATAGGATGGCAACGTTTGATGATTTTATGAAGCTTGATTTACGTGTAGGTACCGTATTACATGCAGAGCCGCTTGCAAAAGCGCGTGTTCCTGCAATGAAGTTAAGGATTGATTTTGGAGAAGAGATTGGTGAGAAACAATCCTCTGCACAAATTACCAAACGCTATACACCGGAGGATTTGATAGGACGTCAGGTTGTCGCTGTCGTTAATTTTCCGCCCCGTAGAATTGCCGGTTTTAAATCGGAGGTACTTGTTGTTGGCGGAGTAGAGGAGGAGGGCGATGTCGTTTTGCTTCGTCCGGATGAGCAAGTGACGAATGGAACGAAAATTTCGTGAAATAAACCGTTTATGAAATGTAAAGAGGTAATAAACAAAATAAAACTGTCCATTCCCTTGAATCAAACAGATCAGGTGAATGGACAGTTCCTTATTCATTTTTGTGTACTGGCTGCTCAATACTTCCCATAAACAAAATAATATCCTCTTCTGTATTCGTAATGGTAAACAGAAACGGACGGTTAATCGCCATTGTAAACGTTTCTTCCAACGGAGCTGAAGTAACCGCTACATCCACAGAGGTTGCCCCTGCTGCTTCTGTATCTTCCTCATTTACATCGATGAATGTTTTGTGAAAAATGCTGCTGATATAAGCGCCTGGATTTTCTGTTCCCTCAAACAGATTGGAAAAATCCGCCTGATCAGGATCAAATGCCTGCTCCATACCGAGGTCAATAAAAAAATCATTTAGTTCCGATTCATATTCCAGCGTGAAGGAGGGAAGTAATACGGTTCCAGTTTGTTTCTCCATCGCATCTGTACCTTCCTGCCATTTTTCTAAAGAAAAGTCTTCCCGGAAATCGGAAAAGCTGGTGTCCTCGCTTGGGAGGAAAATCTGCATTTGTATCTTTTCTTCCTCTTCATAAGGCAGAGAAACAGCTTGAACATCATCGTCTTCCCAATAATGCAAGTCTTCCTCGTACAATACCATTGTCGGTGTTTCTATGACAGAGCCGTCTGTAAAATGAAATGCCTTCTCTTCCGTTAAATTTTTATTAAAGGGATGTGTCCAATTCCCTTGAAAATAAACAGCATTAAGCAAGAACAGCACCAGATCAGGGTCAATTTCATCCATCATCTGATCAATCCGGTCATTTGTCTGTTCAGCAACCCAATCATTGATGGCATCAGCTGTTGTCAAAGGTTCTATCTGAGCAAGATAATACGTCTCCAGCGTTTCCTGATAAGTAGAGTCAATTTCCATGTCCTCTCTGAACCAGACTGCATTTGCAAGATAAAGCTCGAGCTCTTGATTGTCTTCTGTCTGCTGTGTCAATAGTGCATGATTGGCAGAAAGTAAGGCATCCGAATCCATATTTTCTATTCCAAGAGCTTCCACCATTTCTGCTTTTGTCTCTCCGTCAGCACCATGATAGGTCATATTCAATGCTGTCCAAATACTGATAGGAGAGATAAATAAATTGCCATTCTCATTCTTGTCTAATCCGGACAGCGCTTTAAATCCAAGCCGATTTAAACCTGACTGTACGGTTTCTTTGGATGCAGTGTCCGGAGGTTTGATATTGACAGAAGGAGGATTTTCCTCAGAAGTAGAGGAATTGCAAGCGGTTAACAAAAGAACTATACAAAGACAAAGCAACCTTTTCATCATTTTATCAGCATCCCGTCATGTGGTTTTGTTAAACATATGTCCTGGACAGAAAATCATTACAGCTCTAATTATTCATAGTCGTGCGTTATTTATTGGCCAATTTCTGTTCCCTCTCTATTCTAAGCTCTTTTTGTTGCATTTCCAAAGAAGAAATAGTGGTCTCTATATTGCTGATCTCTCCCTGATAGATCGTGATTTGCCGCTGGATAACCTCTATGTTTTGCTCCATCTGGGTTTCCGTCAACTGTTTAAAGCTGTCTGCTAAAGTATCATGCCGGAAATCATTCAACTGATTGCTGTTTTTTCCTGCGAATGTTTCTGAAGTAAATTCGGGCTGTAGATAAGCACTTTTCATAGTGTCCAATGCCGTTTTTGTTTCTGTTAATTCCATTAAAGCCTTTTCTAAACGCTGTAATTTCCCTTGATTATCTATGAAACGCNTGAAGTGCAGAATCCATTAGATAACCCCCATCCTTTGATTATTTTCTTTTATCAGAAAAAAATGGAATTTATAAATTGAATCTATTATATTGGAAAACAAGAAAAATTTATAGTGTATTCCAGTCTTTTAAATGAAACTATACAGAGAAGTGGAGGAGGAATGATGGGGGAAATAAAGCTGAACCGTCCAGCTGTAGAAGGAAAACACCGGCAGATTACAGCGGCTGTCAATCAGATAGAAGCCCTGGAAAGTCAGCCGATAGATGCACAGAAAGCGATGGAGATGGCAGAAAAAATGCAAAACATCGCTGCCGAGTGGCAGCAAGTAATGACATCTTATCAAGATGTCGTCAATCAGCATCTTGCATTAAGCGAGGCAGCACTGGATAGCTTAGAAGAAAAAGAGCGGCAGGCAGCAAAAGGCATTGAAATGCTTAAGTAAAAAAGGGGGATTGCAGGGAAAAAATGAAACGCTTAAAAGCGGAACCAATTCACGAAGCAA
>NZ_VIYG01000031.1 GCF_009389585.1 Oceanobacillus sp. CFH 90083
TGGAACAGGAAATGGAAGAGATGAAAGAGCAAAAAGAAGAAGTTGAAAAGCAAAAAGAAGAAGCTGAAAAGCAGAAAGAAAAGGCTGAAAAGCAGAATGAGGAACTGAAAGCAGAGAAAAAGGAGCTGCAAAAGCAGAAAAAAGAGGCAGAAATCAAAAGAAAAGAAGAAGAGCGTAAAAGGTTCGAAGCTGAGTCTGCACTGGAAGAATCTACAAAACAGACGGCAGTAAAAATGTTAGAACAAGGGATAGGCCAAATGACTATTATACAGGTGACCGGTTTAAATCCAGAGCAATTAGACATTATTCAGCAGGAATCGGAGAATAATGATAAGTAGAATGTAAAGTGTACCCTGACAAAATAGAAAATAATAGGGAGCATGCTGGTAATTAAAGAAATAGCATGCTCCTTTATACAGAAGACAGCATTTCGCTTTCCTTATTTTTAGCAGAAGAGATTATTGCATGCATGATTTAATTATCTTTCAGATCTAATAAGGCCAGTTCAAGGGAGGGGAAATCATACGCGAAACCGTGTTCAAGTACTTTCTGTGGATATGCGTACTGTCCTTTTGTCAGGAGATGTGCCATTTCTCCCAAAGTAAGATAGAAGAACACAGCTGGTATATGAAGCCAATACGGCCGCCCGTAAATCTGTGCTGCTTTTTTCATAAAGTCTTTATTTCGTTTAGGAGTCGGTGCAGTGACATTAACCGGCCCTTTTATGCTATGATTTTCTAAGCAAAAGGTGATTAATTTTACGGCATCTTTTACGTGAATCCAGGAGAGCCACTGTTCACCGTCATTGATATGTCCGCCTGCATATAATTTTACCGGCAATGACATCAGTGGAAATGCACCGCCATTATTGCCGAGCAGCACCCCAAATCGTGCATAAATTGTTCTGATACCCAATTTTTCAGCTTGACCAGCTTCTGCTTCCCATTGTCTTGTGACGGATGCAAGATAATCATTGCCCGGCTGCGTTGTTGCTTCTGTGTAGATGAAATCTTCTGACATGCCATAGTATCCTACCGCGGAACCGCTGATAAATACCCCTGGTTTTTCCTTCATATCTTTTATTAATTGGACAAGATATTTAGTGACACGGAGGCGGCTGGTGAGAATGGCTGCCTTCTTCTTTTTTTTCCAATATCCAAACAATGATTCACCAGCCAGATTAATGACAGCATCAATCTTTGGAAGCGCATTTGCAGTCGTATTATAATCCATAAAAGTCAGATGCGATGTATTTGATCTTTTCTCCGGAGAACGGGTCAGAATATATAATTTATGGTTGAGGCTGGTAAGGTGTGCAGCTAAGGTACTACCTAAAAAGCCTGTAGCCCCGGTTATTAGTATGTTCATAATACGGAAACCCCCTTTAAATATTTTAGAGTGTATATTCTAATATTATCTCCTTGTTTCATTTTTTGCTATGATGAAAAGAGAGGTGAATGACGTTGCGAAAAATTACTCGGATTACAATGCAAAAAAAGCAGAAGCACCGCTTTAATATATTTTTAAACACACCAACTGGTGATGAGTATGGATTTAGTGTTGATGAGGATATCCTTATTAAGTTCCGGCTGGAAAAAGGGATGGAATTGAGTGAAGACCGCATCGAAACACTTAAGGAACAGGATAACCTCCATAAAGTATATACCCTTACTATACACTTTTTAAGCTATCGGATACGTTCAGAAAAAGAAGTTGTCATGTATTTGCAGAAAAAAGAAGTGGAGGAAGAACAAATTGCTGTTATTATGCAGCGATTGAGGAAGGAAAAGCTCCTTGATGATCAGCAATTTGCTGATATGTTTGTACGTTCACGTATGAATACCAGCTCAAAAGGTCCTAAAATAATTGAGCAGGAATTATTTGAAAAGGGAATTGGCGGACAAATTGCCGGGAATGCTCTAGAGCAGTATACACCCGCATTGCAGAGAGAAAAAATTCAAAAGCTGCTTGAAAAAAAAATAAAGCAAACCTCCAAAGATTCGTTTCAAAAACAGATAAATAAAGCAAAAAATATGATTTTACAAAAAGGCTTTGATCAGCAGCTTATCCTTGCAGCAATTCAAAGTATGAATCAAGAAGAGGATACAGATCAGGAATGGGAAGCGTTGAAATACCAGGGGGAAAAGCTTTATCAGAAGCAAGTAAAAAAATATGAAGGCTTCCAATTAAAGCAAAAGGTAACAGAAGGCTTGTATCGAAAAGGCTTCCATTTTGATATGATTCAAGAATTCGTTAATGAGCATATAGATAATCAAGAATAAATTCAGGTTGCTTTGACATTATTTTGGTACAATAGAAATCGATGAGGGGGAAGAAGGATGAAATTTCGATACAGTGATTATTCCATTGAGCAGTTACATCAAGAAATCGGTAAATTAAAAGAGCAGGCTCAAAAGGCAGAACAGCTTGGGAATGTTTCCGAGGTGCAAATTTGTGAACGGAAGATGCAAGTCGCCCTTGCTTACACCATGAGTCCGGATGATTTTGAAAAAGAGGCTATTTATCAGCTTAAAATGGAGACAGGCTATAAATTTAGAATATCTTATATTAATGGGGTATTTGCATGGGGCTATCGGATTGATTTATTAGATGAAGCAAGTGAAAATATAGAAGCCTTGCCTATTTCTTTATTGGGAAAAAAGGTAGGCTGAGTATAAAACAACAAGGCAGAAGAAGTAAATCTTCTGCCTTGTTGTTTATCTTTTAACTATCAATATGCTAAGGGGTAGAGTCACTCGGAACTAATTTGTTTTGAAGCTTCTGTTCAGAGAAAATCCAGCCTGTGTAGGAAGTGATTACTTTCAGATTTTTGTCCAGCTTCACAACGGCTACAAAGGGATAATATCCTTTGCTGCGATAGCGTAAATCAATAAAACGAACCTCTGTCACATCATCTTCATTCGTATTTATTTCCCAGCGGTACACGGGAGAGAAGTTTAAAAATGAAGAGATATTTTTATCGTTTTTTGCAGCTTTCATGACATCCGTATCGGGCAATGGTACGCGGTAAAATTCATCGACGATCTCAATATGCCGGTTTTCAACACTGCCTACATAGTAACGGTCGCTGGTTGTGATGGCGACACGCCAGTAATTTTGTTTGAGCGTAGGAGACGTAGCGACAACCTCTGTATCCGGAAAATATTCTTTGATTTTCTGAACAATTTCCCTTTTGTCCATGTAGCGTTTGATGTAATATAATACAATGACTGTATAAATAATCAGCCATGTGTAGCCTGGATTGGCACCTAATGCCCAAGCTATAATACCGGCAACATTCAGGAAAAAAATGTACGGGTCGAATGTATTAATAAACCCTTTTGCAATCCATTTTTTAGTGAACGGACGAAAAGCCTGGGTTCCATATGCATTAAATAAATCGACAAATACATGAATGGATACAGCTAACAATGTCCATAACCAAAGTGTCAGATAGCTAACCTCTGGAACAAATAAATAAATAGCTCCAGACACAAGCAGACTCCACATGAGAATGGCAGGGAGAGAATGAGATGCTCCGCGGTGCTGCCTTATATACGTTGCATTATTTTTTAATTTAAATATTGTATCAAAATCAGGAGCGTGTGATCCCACAACTGTTCCAACTAATACAGCATGAAATAATGCGGGATTACTTTGCACGGCAGGATCCAATGTGGCCAAACCGCCCAGTGCAACACCCATAACTATATGCGTACCAGTATCCATAGCTATATATCCTCCTCATGTTGCTTTTATCAAAGCAATCCAATATTATTTTAACACATAGGACGTGAAAACATGAACGATAAAAGATTAGAACATATAAATATTTCCGCTTTTCAAGATGATTTACTTAAGTGGTACGAAGAAAACAAGCGAAATTTGCCCTGGCGTGAAAATAATGACGCTTATCGCGTTTGGGTATCAGAAATTATGCTGCAGCAAACGAAAGTAGATACGGTTATACCTTATTTTAATCGTTTTATGGAGAAATATCCAACTGTTTATGAATTGGCAGAAGCAGAGCAGCAGGATGTTTTAAAACAATGGGAAGGGCTGGGTTATTATTCCCGTGCAAGAAATTTACAAACAGCAGTACGTGAAGTCGTAGAAACGTATGACGGAAAAGTTCCTGATGACCCTAAGCAGCTTGGCAGTTTAAAGGGGATAGGACCGTATACTAAAGGGGCGATCCTTTCCATTGCGTATAATCAGCCGATTCCAGCAGTAGATGGCAATGTAATGCGTGTTTTCTCCCGGGTCTTACATATTGAAGAAGATATTTCGCAGAGTTCTACAAAAAAATTATTTGAACATTATGTAGAAGAAATGATTTCAAAGGAAGACCCATCCTCCTTTAATCAGGCTATTATGGACTTAGGAGCAACGGTGTGTACACCAAAACAGCCTTTATGTATGTTTTGTCCGGTGATGGAGCATTGTCAGGCGTATGTGGAAGGGATTCAAGAGAGACTACCTGTTAAAAAGAAAGCGAAGAAGCAGCAAAAGAAAAAATATATTGCGTTGCTAATCCAAAATCAGGAAGGTAAATATGTTATTGAAAAAAGACCAGATTCTGGGCTGCTGGCTGGATTATGGCAATTTCCAATGATTCCTGCAGATGACATTATGAAAAAAGATTGGCAGTCCTGGCTGAAAGAAAATTATGGACTGGAAGTAGACATAGAAGAGTCATGCACTGCCATTAAGCATGTTTTTTCTCATATTATTTGGAACGTAGATGTACGAAAAGCGATGACAAATCAGGAAGCGATTGAGGATAATCGATTAAAATTGGTTTCTTTAGAAGAAATGGAACAATATCCTTTTCCAGTTCCACATCAAAAAATGATACCTTTTTTAGAAGAAAAATGAAATATTACAAAAAGGAAAGGATAATTGTTAACCCTGTTAATAATTTTCATCATCAAATAACAGCTGCAATTCCTTTTGTTCTGCGGATAAAAAATGATAAAAAATATTTCTTAAAAAAAGTTGGATAAAGAAATGAGCTTCGGGATACATTAATTATTGCGGAGGTGATATTGATGGCTAAAAAACAAAATCAACAAAACCAACAAAATTCTGCAAAAACAAACGCAGCTGAAGTAAGAAAGCAAAATCAACAGGCAGCTCAAGGACAATATGGTACTGAGTTTGCTTCAGAAACAGATGTACAAGAAGTGAAAAAGCAAAACCAACAATCTCAACAAAACAAGCAATAACATCTGTTTTACTAAAAAAAGGGTTTCCAACTGTGGGAACCCTTTTTTGCGCTTTGTGAGTAATCGCAATCCCGGCGGTTTTAAGGAAGAGAGTAATTGTAACTCTTTTCGGTGGGGTCGAGTAATCACATTCTCGGCTCCGACCGCCATCTCAACCCAAACAAGGGCAATTCAGCACCCGCGTATCAAGTTTTCTTTAAGTGAAGAAACCATTCCGGAATTAATAAGGACTTATCCTTTAACTTTTATAAATGAAGGCTTATAATAAAAGATAATTCATAAATCACTGTATGAAAATGGAGAGGGAGATTTTGGATGGTTTCTCCAAATGCTGGTTCAAAAATGATGATACAAAGTTATAAACATAATGGACAACTTCACAGAGTCTGGAAAAATAGTGTCGTATTAAAAGGAACGGAAAGTATAATCATCGGAGCGAATGATCGGACAAAGGTTATTGAAAGCGATGGTCATTCCTGGATGACGAGAGAACCTGCCATTTGTTATTTTGATGCGAGGCACTGGTTTAATATTATTGGTATGCTTCGGGATGACGGGATTCACTATTATTGTAATCTCAGCTCGCCATTTGTTTATGATGTTGAAGCTGAGTCACTGAAATATATTGATTATGATTTAGATGTAAAGGTATTTCCTGATATGACGTTCAATCTCCTTGATGAAGATGAATATGAAGAGAATAAAGCTTTGATGAATTATCCGGAAGATATTCACCGTATTCTTTATCAGCAATTAGAAGTATTAATTCATTGGATTCGCCAGGGAAAGGGACCATTTTCTCCGGGGTTCGTTGATGATTGGTACGAAATGTACTTAACATATCATTAAACTTGATAGGAGACAGCAAAAAAGGTTTTTAGAGCGATTTAATTGCAATTAGAGTATATAAAAGGGTATCCTTGTTACGGAGTGAAGTAGCGGCAGGGATACCTTTTTATACTTTAGTTTAAGAGGAAGTGAAATAGCGAGCATATTCCATAATACCTTTTCAAGCAGAGGAAGTTGATAAATGAGCAGTATAAAGCAGTATATGCAATTTGTAAAACCATATAAATGGAAAATAATTTGGACACTATTTATTGGTGTAATTAAATTCGGTATTCCATTATTAATGCCTTTAATTTTAAAATTTGTTATTGATGATATTATCACGGTAGAGGACCTTACCCAATCTGAAAAGGTAGCGCGCTTATTCTGGATAATGGGGATTTCTTTTATCGTATTTTTAATTATCCGTCCGCCGGTTGAATATATTCGTCAATACTTGGCACAGTGGGTTGGAAACAAAATTCTTTTTGATATCCGGGGAAAATTATTCGATCACCTGCAAAGGTTAAGCCTGAAGTTTTATTCACAGACAAAAACAGGCGAAATCATCTCCCGGGTAATACATGACGTAGAGCAGACGAAAAATTTTGTTATTACAGGATTAATGAATATCTGGCTGGATGTTACAACCATTTTAATAGCAATTATTATTATGTTTACGATGGATGTGCCGCTTACATTTGTATCGATTATTTTATTCCCGCTCTTTGGTATTTCCGTGAAATACTTCTTTGGGCGTTTGCGCCGTCTGACAAGAGAAAGGTCTCAAGCATTGGCAGAAGTACAGGGGCATTTACACGAACGCATTCAAGGTGTCCCGGTAACGAGAAGCTTTGCACTTGAGGATTATGAGGACGAGCAGTTTGAAAAAAGAAACAGCCATTTCCTCAACCGGGCATTAAAGCATACGGATTGGAATGCCAGAACCTTTGCAGTGACAAATACAATTACCGATTTAGCACCGTTATTAGTTATCGCTTTTGCGGGCTATCAGGTCGTTATGGGTAATACATCACTTGGTACGATGGTAGCCTTTGTCGGATATATGGAGCGGGTGTACAGTCCGTTACGCAGACTGATTAATTCATCGACAACCTTAGTGCAGTCTATTGCGTCAATTGACCGCGTATTTGAATTGATGAATGAGCCTTATGATATTACAGACAAAAAGGATGCAGTTGATCCGGGAAGGCTGCAAGGGAAAGTAACTTTTAATCATGTCTCTTTCCAATATGATGAGGAAGAAGAGCCTGTACTCAAAGACATTGACCTCCATATTGAAAAAGGAGAAACAGTGGCCTTTGTCGGAATGAGCGGGGGAGGGAAGTCAACTTTAATTAGTTTAATTCCCCGCTTTTATGATGTGACAGACGGATCAATTAAAATTGACGGGATGGATTTGCGTGATATGAAAGCTCGTGCGCTTCGGGATAATATTGGAATGGTACTTCAGGACAATATTCTATTCTCTGAATCCATTGAGACAAATATCCGGATGGGGAACCCGGAAGCAACAGATGAGGAGGTTGTGCGGGCAGCAAAAGCAGCAAATGCCCATAGCTTTATTGAATCAACACCGGAAGGGTATAAAACAATGGTTGGAGAGCGTGGCGTGAAATTATCCGGCGGACAGAAGCAGCGGATTGCCATTGCCCGTGTCTTCTTGAAAAATCCGCCATTACTTATTTTTGATGAAGCAACATCTGCACTGGATTTAGAAAGCGAGCATCTTATTCAGGAAACACTGGAGAAGCTTGCTTCTGACCGGACCACATTTATAGTTGCCCATCGGTTAGCGACAATCACCCATGCAAACCGTATTGTTGTAGTGGAAAACGGAGAAATCGTAGAAATTGGGTCTCATGAAGAATTAATGCAGCTCCGTGGCCATTATTATGATTTGTATCAGATTCAGAATTTAGAGGAATAGGAGTAAAAAAGGCATTTCCAGGGGATAAACTTCTCCTGGAAATGCCTTTTTGCATATAAAATTAAATTATTGATCTTCTGCCATTTTCCTAAACACACGACCGACAGCATCAATCGTATTTTCGATATCCGAATCAGTGTGCTCTGTTGTTAAGAACCATGCTTCGTATTTAGAAGGAGCTAAGTTAATGCCTTCCCTCAGCATAAGCTGGAAGAATGTCGCAAAGGCTTCTCCATCGGAAGCTTCTGCCTCCGCATAATTTGTTACCTGGTCGACTCCAAAGTATACCGTCAAGGCTCCGCGAAGACGATTTACGGTGAGGTGGATATTATTTTCTTTTGCTTTTTCTAAAATGCCCTCTTCCAGACGTTTTCCGAGACGCTCTAACTCTTCATACACACCATCTTCTTTTAATACCTCTAAGCAAGCAATACCAGCAGCCATTGAAGCTGGATTTCCAGACATGGTTCCAGCCTGATAAGCCGGACCAAGCGGTGCAACCTGCTCCATAATATCTTTACGTCCGCCGTAAGCGCCGATTGGAAGGCCGCCGCCAATGATTTTCCCCATTGCTGTTAAATCTGGCTCGATATGGTAGAGCTGCTGAGCACTTCCATAGGTGAAACGAAATGCAGTTATGACCTCATCATAAATGACAAGCGCTCCAGCGCGGTGGGTAAGCTCATTCACTTCCTGTAAAAATCCTTCAAATGGCTCAACAATCCCGAAGTTACCTACTATTGGTTCAACGAGTACAGCTGCAATTTCATCCTTCCAATGGCTTAAGGCTTCTTTAAAGGCAGCTAAATCATTAAATGGAACAGTAATTACCTCTGCAGCGCTGGAAGCAGGAACCCCCGCTGAATCAGGTGTACCAAGTGTAGAAGGGCCGGACCCTGCTTCAACTAATACAGCATCAAAATGTCCATGATAGCACCCGGCGAATTTGATGATTTTTGTCCGGTTTGTATAAGCACGGGCTACACGGATGGTAGTCATGACAGCCTCTGTACCTGAATTATTAAAACGAACTTTTTCTAAGGAAGGCATCGCCTCTTTTAACATTTTTGCAAAGGTGTTTTCCAGTTCTGTCGGTGTTCCGTAAAGCACACCGGTTGTTGCTGCCTCAGCAATCGCTTTGGCAATATGCGGATGTGCGTGACCAGTTATGATTGGTCCATAAGCAGCTAAATAATCAATATACTTATTATCATCTACATCCCAGAAATAAGCTCCTTGCCCTCTTTTCATATAGACAGGAGAACCTCCGCCGACAGCTTTATAGGAGCGGGAAGGAGAATTTACCCCGCCGACAATATGTTGTAAAGCTTCCTGATGCAGCTTTTCAGAATTTGTAAACTTCATTATTTCGTTTCCTCCTCATTCTTCCCGACCTGTAAAAAGCTTTCTTGCCCATTTACAAGTCCATTTAAGAGGTAAAATCTAGATATCCTTTCTGCTTGATTTCACCCAGTTATTAATATAACAAAAAAATGAATGGAAAACTTGTACAAACTGTTTTGATTTCTGCATATATATAAGAAAAGAGGAGAGTGTAACGGGGTGTTTCTAAAGCTTGGCGCGTAAAGCGAAACATCAGCAAATGTATTTTGGGAGGAGCAAAAGGCATGGGTATCCCCTGGATATTCTTTATTTTGATTATTATTATAATTGGTAAAAGTATTTATGATTTTATTCAATATAAATCCATTCATGCCCGTATAAAAATGAAAGAAGGGCATTTCTCATTAGAAATTTTTATTGCTATGCTGATTGTTTATTGCATCACCATGGTTGGCTATGGTTTAGTTTATTTTATTTTATCCTTTCAGGGGATTGTTATTGTGGAGCATGGGGAATTGAGAGAAGTTACGATATGGGGATCTGTTGTCCATTCTATCTATTTTAGCGGTGTCACTTTATTGACCCTGGGCTATGGTGATTTGGCACCAGTCGGTATTGGCAGAATCATTGCTATTTCCGAAGCTCTGATCGGATACATACTTCCGGCAGCCTTTGTCTTAAAAGTAGTACAAATCAACAGCAGAGACAGTGATAAATGAATCTCATCCTGCAATATGCTATATTGAAGAGAGAAGAAGGAATGATTAAATGGAGGGATTCGATGCAAATGGAATTAGGGACAAAAATAAATGATTTTACATTACCCAATCAGGATGGGGAGAAAGTAAGCTTATCTGATTTTCAAGGAAAATATGTTGTTTTATACTTTTATCCAAAAGATATGACACCAGGATGCACCACAGAAGCATGTGATTTCCGGGATCATCATGAAAGCTTCAAGGAATTGGATGCAGTAATTATTGGCGTAAGCCCAGATCCGGAAGCACGTCATCAAAAATTTATCACCAAGCATGAGCTGCCATTTACTTTACTTTCAGACGAAGGTCACCAGGTAGCTGATCAATTTGGGGTGTGGAAGCTGAAGAAAAATTTTGGCAAGGAATATTATGGTATTGAGCGCTCCACATTTATCTTAGATAAAGAAGGAAAGCTGATGAAAGAATACCGTAAAGTCCGGGTAAAAGATCATGTGACTGATGCTTTAAACTTTTTGAAGGAAAAGAAAGCTAATTAAGAATATTAGAATCGGAGTGGAGCCGTATGCGAATCTATACCAGATCCGGGGACAAAGGACAAACATCGTTAGTTTATGGACAGCGAGTACCGAAAAATCATTTAAGAGTAGAAGCTTATGGAACATGTGATGAGGTGAATTCCAGTATTGGCCTGGCAGCAAGCTATATAGAAGAAACGGATTGGGATGGAAAGACCGCATTTCTTGACCAGCTGCATCGTGTACAGACAATTCTTTTCCATGTTGGTGCAGAATTGTCCACGCCCAAGGATAAAGAAGTTTATTGGAAGCTTGAACAGAAGCATATTGATGAGATGGAAAAGCAAATTGATGAATGGGATCAATCACTTGAACCTTTAAAAAATTTTATTTTGCCATCAGGTCATAAAGCGGCTAGTGCACTCCATCATGCACGTACCGTAGCAAGACGGGCGGAACGGTTAACTGTAGGGCTGGAAGATGAAGTGGAAAATAAGCTTGTTTTCAGTTATTTAAACCGATTATCAGATTATTTATTTGTTGCTGCCAGATATGTAAATAAGCAATTGGGAGGAGAAGAGCAGCCTCTCCACGTGGATGTCTGATATAGCCTGAATTAATTGACATTATCCACACAGGGCGATAAACTAATTATAAGAATTATAATCTAATAATTTTATTAATTGGGAAGAGAGGTGTTTAGGGTGTCTGAAGATAAATTACGGCAGGCAATTGATACTTTGAAAAAGTCAGGCGTCCGGATTACACCACAACGACACGCCGTATTGGAGTATTTGCTTAATTCAATGGTTCACCCGACTGCGGATGATATATATAAAGCACTTGAAGGAAAATTTCCAAATATGAGTGTTGCGACGGTTTATAATAATTTACGTGTATTAAAGGATATTGGACTGGTCAGAGAGCTTACCTATGGAGATTCTTCGAGCCGGTTTGACTGCAACACATCAGATCATTACCATATCATTTGCAATCAATGTGGAAAGATTGTTGATTTTCATTATCCTTCATTAGAGGAAGTGGAGTCGCTGGCTGAGCAGGTGACAGGCTTTGATGTAAGCCATCATCGCTTAGAGGTTTATGGCACTTGCAATGCCTGTAAGGAGCATCAGGAAGCGAATTAAATGTAAAGAATTCAGAAAAAATCGGCTGTTCCGGTGAGAAGCAGGTTCATTTTTTATCTCTATGTAAAAAGCACAATGCTTTGGGAATATCTCTTGTAAGGATATCCTCATAAGCATTGTGCTTTTTATGCGTGGAAAGGGAAAATTTTTAGCGGCGTTTTTTAATGGATGAATAGCCGCAGCCCCAGACCCCAACGCAATCCTGAGCCTTTTCAAGACTCGGCTTGCCAAGTTTTCTTTATTTTTCATTCTCTTCACGGAATTTACGCTGGTTATACCGTTCGTCAAATTCTTTACCTTCTAAGCTCTTATCCAATGTCAGCGGTTCTTTACAATGCATACAGGCATCTACGCGTCCTAACATTTTTGTCGGCTTCTCACAATTTGGACAGGTAACGGGAACAGCCCTTAAAGACAAGGTGCCAATCCATATGTATACAACACAGCTGAGCACAATCATCAGTACACCCAATATAAATAGACTGAGCATTAACCACTCAATGTTACGAACCATGAGACCGCCATACATTATTAAGATACCGGCAAAGACAAGGATTAAGGCAAAGGTGCGAATTTTATTTATTTTACTTGAATAAGTTAATTGTTTCGCCATTTAAATCCCCCTTAAGCTACAAATTCAGTATATCATAGAATATTGGAAGAATGAATTCTTAAGAAAACGAAGCAAATGAAGCCTAAAAAAGGAGACTTTCCATACTGAACTTGTAACATGTGTGCAAAGATTATGTCACTAAAGAGTTTACAGTTTAATATGAAAGGATAGGATAGTTTTTAAATTTTCCTCTTTCCTATCATGTAAAAAAAGGATTTTTATAAGTATATATCGAATTATGTGTTATGAGAGGAAAGACAGGGAGGCAACTGTTAAATGGAGAATTTTCAAAGAATGATTTATCAGGAACATGCGAGTAATCCAAATACATTAGGAATACTTATTGTGGAGAAGACACAATTCGATCATCCGATCACAGATGGGTTTGATAGTATTTTATTGATTATTGTCGAAAACCAGGAAGTGGACTGGTTTGTAAAGCATTATGAAGTAAATGGCCAGACTGTGGCGATGCATATTGTTACGAAACTGCTTTTGATGGATTGGCTTGATACAAGCGGATACCGGCGTGCAGCAGAATGGGTTATTTACGGAAGAAAAGCCTATGACAGGAATGAATTCGTGAAAGAATTAAAAGAGGAGCTTCAATCTTTTCCTGAGGATAAACGAATGCTTAGAAAAATGATTGACTTTGGAAAGCTGCTGAAAAATTTTAGTGAAGGAAAAGCATTATATGAATCAAAAGAAGTCATGGACTCTTACAGCAAGATTTTAAATGCACTTCATTATTTGGCAAGGCTATCTGTTATTGATCAAGGCTATTATCCGGAAGTAACTGTCTGGAATCAGGTAAAAAATATTGATTTAGAAGTCTACAAGCTATATGAAAAATTAATGGACAGTACAGAAAACTTGGAAAAAAGAATTGAACTGATGCTGATTGCAATGGATTTTGTCATGTTAAATAAAGCAGAGTCTGCCTCTATACATCTTTTAAATTTATTAAATAAAAAAGACGGTTATTGGTCTTATGCTTCTATTACAGCTCTACCGGAGATTGAATACTATACATTGGATTTACATGCGATTATTTCTTATTTAGAAGAGAAGGATATTATTGAGATGAAGCTTGTGGCTACGAAAAATCCGGAAGTGTTTCAGAGAGTATATAAGGTAAAGGAGCTAGAGGAGATGTAATGAAGGTTTAAAATGAAAACCAGCGACTTATTTTGCAATTTTTATAAGGTTGCGGAGTAAGTAATTTTTGGTTTTGCGGCAATATGTTATTTCGTTTCAGTTAAAATGGTTAGCTGTGATTACAAAAGTGTATTTCAGATTGATGATGATATATAAAAAGGGGGGGATTATCTCTTTTTTAAAATAGAGAATAATCAGCTAGTTTAAAGTATGCTCAGAAAATCAGGTCTTAATATAGGTGATGAGAAAAAGCAAAATAAAATTTTATGCTGATAATAATTTCGTGAAGAGGATGATTATTTTTTTCATTTTAGCTTAAAATTATATGATAGGTTGTTTAATGTGGTTGACAGGGGGCTTCAGAATTATTTATATTTAAAAGAAATTTTCTGGAAGAATGAATAGGTAGCTATTTATATTTTATTATGAAGGTAAAAATATAAATCTACTCTTTTTTTACACTTTTAAGTATAAAGAATCTAAGGAATAAAGTATAAGTCCAACGCTTAATCGCAACCCCAGCCTCAACTAAGGCAATCCTGTGCTTTTCAGGCTAGGCTTGCCAAGTTTTATAAAACAACATTTCATTCAATGGAGCCGCTGTTTATTTATTACCAGGTGGTGAACTGCAATGGATCGACTTACAGAAAATCATTGTGATTATTTGCTCCTGTCGAGAATATAGGCAGGACTCCCTTTTTATTGATGAGAGGTGCAAGTTTTACGGCTGTTTGCTTGTGGCAAGCTTTTTCAAAAATAAGATAAGACAATTGGAATTGGTGTTAATTATTTTTCTTATAGAAATGATGTGAAAGATGAGTGGGGCTCGAAGTAAGAAGAAAAACAGCAGGCGCTTTTATAAAAAGATATTCCCTGTGTATATATGATGTAAAAACCTCAGAAAGTATTGGATTATCAATGTTTTGCATTGTTATATACTGTATTGTTTGTCGGCTGTCACATAGTGTGAGTCTATCATTTTTAAATTTGCTTTCAATAAATTTTAAAATAATCGTTGACTTTATATTTCCACCATGGTAAAGTTAATTTCGTTGCTGATTTGAGCAAGCGCTCAGTAAATATAACTTAAAAAAGTTGTTGACAACAAACTTGCTAATATGTTATATTGATAAGGTCGCTGCTTTGAGGCGAGGCAATAAAATTGCTCTTTGAAAACTGAACAAAACAA
>NZ_VIYG01000032.1 GCF_009389585.1 Oceanobacillus sp. CFH 90083
TTACCTGGAGCTGCCGGTGCACAAGCAAACAGCTTCCAAAAAGATTTAGAGGTTTATTTAACGGAAATTAGTACAGAACGCGGCTTTCCGATCACAAAAACAGATATTGAATTATCTCTGTCTCTCTATGACTTCTACCTGGAGGAATTTGATACCGTTGAAGAATTAAAGGATTTCTTAGGAGAAGTCATCCGTGCAGATGGAAGTAATTTAAAACAAATTTATGATGATTATGAAATTGACCGGGAAATACTTGAAGCAACCCTGGCTGAATTTGGGAAAACCCTGGATGATTATATTTTCTTAGATGATCTCGAGATGGAAATAGATTTTTATTTATACACACTCATACCAAGAGATCCTGATTTTGACCAAAAGCTGACAGATTACTTAGCAGAAGCAACAAATATTCGCGGTTTTCAAGTCACTCAAAATCATATTGAAAATTCCTTAGCTCTTTATGGAAGCCATTTAAATGATTTTAAAACAGTTGATGAATTATCTGGATTTTTAGGAGAAATAATCCATCGAGACCTGAGTAATGTCGGTCCTTATTTTGGGATGAATAAAGAAGATGTGCTTCAGCTTGTTTCTGATAATGGATTAGACATCAATAACTATGTTTTCTTAGATGATTTATCCTACGATTTAGATGAGGAAATCATTTGGGAAGAGGATGATTTCTTTGATTTAAGCTTTTTTATGCAGGAATTTGATTTAACAGAGGAAGAGCTGCTTCGTCTGGAAGAGCATATTCGAAATATTCCTGGTATCACCAGCGATGAATCCATTGAAAGAATGCTGCATTTAGCTGATCGGATGATGGCATTTTCTGACTTTGAAACAGCTAAAGAGCTAACACCTGGACAAATTGCCGAATTAATGTCTATTTTCCAAGAATTTATTGATATCTTCCAGTTCCATGTAGAATTTGTACTTGTTACAGATCAAGGAGAAGAACCGCTCTCTCTGCAAGCCTTATTCAGCTTAACAAAGCTTGAAAATGCCGATTTAAAGGTAAATATTTATAACCTTCAGGGAGACTTTCTTGCCGATTTAATTATTTCCGGGGAAATAGTAGATTCAGATACAATTATAGATACTGGAAATGCGATTCAAAAAGAAGCTTCCAAGAAACCAGAAACTATCGTTATTGAAAGAAACGACAAAGAAGCTCCAGCGGAAAACAAAGCTTCATTTAAGCCTGTGTCATCAACTAAGTCTGTGTCACCAAAAGCTGCTGAAGTTGAAATCATATCACAAGCAGCTTCCGAAACGGAAAAAGGAGAAAAGCTGCCTGATACCGCTTCGAATTATGCTGAAAAAGGTATTTGGGGTCTCGTATTTATTATTGCAGGCGGGGTATTGCTGTTCTTAACAAGAAAAAGAAAGCATGCAGCATAATATCAATTCATTTTCAGCTTTTCCAAGACCTTAAAACCAATCAATAGAATTCTGAATATGTACATGCTATATTGAAACAGGAATAAATGATTGGAAAGGCGGAATTCCCATTGTCTATCATACTGCAACGTATCTATGAAAAGTCGGACGAACCGGGATATCGTGTTTTAGTTGATTTAGTCTGGCCGCGGGGAATTTCAAAAAAAGCGGCGGAGCTGGATGATTGGGCTAAAGAAATAACCCCTACATCGGCATTACGAAAATGGTTTAACCATGACCCTGAAAAATTTGCAGATTTTAAAGCAGCATATAAAAAAGAATTGCTTCATGATGACGCGAAGTTAAAGAAATTGGCGGAGCTGCAAGAGCTGCAAAAACAACAACCGCTTATCTTACTGTATGCTGCCAAGGATAAAAAGCATAATCACGCCCTTATTTTAAAGGAAGTTCTGGAAAGCCGGCTGCCTAAATAATTATATTCGTACCATCCAGACTTAAATAACAGCAAAAGCGTACCTGTCTACTTGACTGGGTGCAGTTCATAACAAGGTACGCTTTTGTCTACACATTAAAATTAACAATATATTTATGAAGATCCGTACGATAATAAGCAACTGAGTATTCTACCAGCTTGTCCCGCTCATCATACGAAAAACGTTCACGCTGTAATAACGGCTGCAGCTCAATTTCCAGCATCTCTGCAATAGCTGGTTCCGGAATGGCTACACTAAATTCATCCTTGAACCGAAAAAAGCGAATCCCTTGTTTATAGAGCATATCGTATAATGAATTGACAAATACATTGGGATCATCCGGCAAGGAAATAGAGGATGGAATATAATGTCTAAAGTGGATATACGGCTCCTCATTTAATGTATAAAGGCGTTCTACACAATAAGCACCATCTCCAGCCAAATCACTGATAGAAGGCAGAATATCCTCTACTTTGGTTACCTCAATCAGCTGTTTGCCTAATTGATGCCCTTCTCCAATCAGGTATTCAGAAAAACGCTGTCCTTTGGAAAGCTTCGAAACAGCCTGGTTCGCCAGCACAGTCGTACCAATCCCGCTTCTTTTCTCCACATAGCCTTCCTGAGCCAATTGTTCCACCGCCCGGCGAATTGTAATTTTACTTACTTCGAATTCCTTTTCTAATTCCGGCTCGGAAGGAATTAAGCTATTTTTAGGATATTGACCGTTAATAATTCTTTCCTTCAATATATCCTTTACCTGCAAGTATAAAGATCCCTGTCTTAAATTTAGCTTCATTGTCATCTCTACCCTTCTATATCCAAAGCTGAAAGCTGCCATATTCCCAATATATTTTTTTCTATTCTTTCATTGTACCAGCAATCATACGCATAGTGAACTTTATAGTCAACCCGAAAATACGCCTTTTCTTCTATCATTCATAATGAATAATGCTGCCTCTTTTATCTATTTTGTACATACTATCCCTATACAGCCGCTTCATACTTGGAAAATGTCTTGGATACACCCCAAGTAATAAAGTAAGCAGAAAGGCTGCCTCCGAAAAAGAAAAGCACAGCCGGGAATGCATGAAAGATGAAATAACCTGCTAAACCGATACAAGCCAGTAAGAATACAGTGAGTATCGGATGTACAATCGCAACAATCAGCGGCCACTTCAAGCACTCTTTTGTTTTCAGCTCAAAATGAACATACACCGGAAACAAATAAACGACAAATATAGCGAGTAAAGCAAAAGCAAGAACAATAGAAAATTGCGCCATCTGATAAACTAATGCGGTCTGTGCCCCGAGAATTTGAAATTGAATCGAGAACAAGTAGCCAAGCGCAAACAAAATCATACCAATACGGTTTGCTTTCCAAAATTCCTGGCGATAAATTTCCCAAAAAGCTGCAAAAATCCGAACCTCATCCTCTCCTCTCTGCCACTTGCGGATAATAGCAAACATCGCAACAGTCGCAGGCATGACTCCAAAGAAAAGAAGACCTGCTATTGCAAATAGAATCCATAGTATATTCAAGTAGGCAAAACGCGTTATCCAAATTGCAAATGTATAATATCCACGAGCTACCTCTGCCATCATTATCTCTCCTTTACTTTGTTTACTTCTACTCCTTCACGGACCCTATCAATACACCTTTTACAAAGAAGCGCTGTAAGAATGGATATACAATAAGCAGCGGCAGTGCTGATACGATAATAACCGCATATTTCACAAGAGATGCTGTCTTAATTTGATCTGCAAAGGATTGAGCACTCCCGGCGGCACTGGATGCACTGTCTGCACTTACTTCATTTAGAATGAGAATCTGCCGCAATATGAGCTGGAGCGGGAACTTATCTTCACTCCGTAGATAAATCAAAGCGTTAAAATATTGATTCCATAATGCGACACCATGGAATAGTGCCATTACGGCTATGATGGGCATGGATAATGGTAAAACAACCTTAAAAAATAAATAGATATCACTGGCGCCATCAATTTTGGCTGCTTCCACAAGCTGGTCAGGTATTGTCTGCTGAAAGAAAGTCCTCGCAACCAGGATAGACCAGGCACCAACCACTCCCGGTATTACAATTGCCCACATCGTATCCAGCATTTGCAGGTTACGGACTACCAGATACGTAGGAATTAATCCGCCGTTGAATAACATTGTAAACAGGATAAACCAAAGCCAGGCTTTCTTGCCCATTAATTCTTTCCGCGATAATGCATACGACGCTGGCAAGAGGACAAACAAATGAATAATGACACCGACTGCTGTGTAAAGAATGGTATTTTTATACCCTGTCCAAATCGCATCATTCTGAAAAACGCGTTGAAAACCTTCGAACGTCACATCTACCGGCCAAAGCCACATCCTCCCTGTGTTTACGGCATGAGGATCACTAATGGACGCACTAATTACAAATATGAGTGGATAAATAATGATTAACGTGATTAGCAGGACGAATAGAAAATTGAGTCGATCAAAGGCTTTATCCGACAAACTGAATCTTGACATAATGCATCTCCCTCCCTACTACCATAAGCTGTTCTCGCTAACTTTTCGTGCAATTTGGTTCACGGTAATTAACAATACAATATTAATGGCTGATTCAAATAATCCTACCGCTGCTGCAAAGCTATACTGCCCCTCTAAAATACCGGTTTGATACACAAACGTTTGAATAACATCGGAAGTCTCCGAATTTAATGTATTCTGCATTAAAAGAACTTTTTCAAAACCAATTTGCATGAAATTACCTATATTTAAGATAAATAAAATGACGATCGTCGGCATAATACTTGGGATATTAATACGTAAAATGCGCTGCACCCTCGTTGCACCATCCACCTTAGCAGCCTCGTGCAGCTCTGGATTCACTCCTGCCAGTGCAGCAAGGTAAATAATTGTGCTCCACCCCAATGTCTGCCATTGGCCTGACCATACAAAGATATGGCGGAACCAGTCCGGGCTTGTTAAAAACGGGATTGTATCCATGCCAAGTAATCTTAATAAGTGATTGATCAGTCCTGTATTGGGATCCAGAAAAGCTACAAGCATTCCTACAACGACAACAACAGAGATAAAATGTGGCGCATAAGTTAATGTTTGTGTCCATTTTTTAAATGCACCGTTCCGAAGCTCATTAAATGCTAAAGCTAAAATAATTGGTAATGGGAACAGAACAAGCATATATAGGTTTAAAATAATGGTATTTTTGAGTAATCTCCAAAAGTAATAGGAGCTGAAGAAACGTTCAAAATGCTCAAACCCGACCCACTGACTTCCCCAGATACCAAGCGTTGCATAATAATCCTTAAAGGCAATCTGCACACCGTACATCGGTATATAATGAAATATAAAAAAGTACAAAAAGACTGGCATCATGAAAAGGTAAAGCTGCCAGTTACGCAGAAAATTCTTCTTGATAGTGGCTCCTCTGCCCTTTTGTATGGATTGATCCTTTGCCATCTTTCGGTAGACCTCCTTCTTCCTATGGAACAGCTCTGACAAATAAAGCGCTGTCACAGCAAAACTCCATGTTTATGAGTTATGTAATCAATCTGTTAAAGTACCCGGCTTGTAAAAAAGAGAGGGCATGAGATATACTGCCCTCTCGCTGTTAACGAACCTTTGGGAACATACACTTTAATTTGATTGATAGCGATCATATGCAGCCTGGTAAACTTCCAGCAATTCTTCCATTCCCATCTGCTCAATCGTCTGGACATAGTTATCCCAGCCATCTAAATCTTCATCGCCTGTAATAAATTTGTCGCGCATTTCTTCTACATACTTGTTAATATCCTCACCTGTTGATTGCAGAATACGGTTTTCTTCTTCTGTGAAAGTAAATCTTGGCCACACCTCATCAATTACCTGTGGTGCAATTTTTTCAGCAGCTGCCAATGATTGTGGTGCTGTTTCACCGCCTTGGAAGTAATCTTCTTTAATAATACCGCTGATGGAACCAAGCCATGTTAAATCCTGGGCAATTGCTTGTTCAAATGTCATATCACCTTCCGGATTTAAAATATGATCACTATAAACAGCTTCTCCATCTTCTACTTCAAACGTTTCTCCTTCTACTCCCATGTAGTAAAGCTCTGCACCTTCATCACCATAGAAGTGATCCATCCAGCGTACAGTTGCCTCCGGATTCGGGTTATCACTCGAAATAACCAGGTTGGAAGGATCCCATACAGAGGATGACAGCTTATTATAAGACTGATACCCATTAGGACCTTCTAATGCTGCCAGACTATTATATTGTGAACCAACTTCTTCACCGAATAATTCAATCGGATCATAGAAAATCATACTTCCATATAGATTATCTGATGCATTGGCAAGGAATTGTCCCCATTCAATTGTGAAAATACTTTGATCAATTAACCCTTCTTCATAAAGCATATTAATATATTCCAGCATATCTCTATATTCATCTGTTGTTGCATAGTAACGGACTTTGGAATCGTCATTTGGATCTAGGTCCAGATTGGTATTTGATGGACCATGATTCATCACTCCAAATGATCCGGACAGCCATTGAACCAGCTCTACAATTGCTGTTCCGCCATAAGGAATCGTATTTCCATTTCCTGCTGGATCAAGCTCTTTTACCGCTTTTAAATATTCATAGAATTCACCTGTTGTTTCCGGAATATCCATATCCAGCTCTTCCAGCCAATCTTCATTAATCCAAGGTCTTGCACTAAGCCGTAAAGAAAGAAAATCCTCTTCAATTAATGCTGGCATAGAATACATATTGCCATCCGGGAAAGTAATTGCTTTTTCAATGGTCGGATCATTTTCCATGAGTTCTTTTAAATTCGGTGCATATTCATCAATTAAATCATTTAATGCTAAAAAAGAACCCTGGGAACCATATCGTAATAAGTCTGTATTCGTCAGCTGCGCTAAAAAGAAAGCATCCGGCAGGTCACCGCTTCCTAATGCCAAGTTCCGATTTTCCTCTAAAGCATCCGGACTGACCAGATTCCAATTCACATTAACATTTGTTAAATCTCTGTACTCATTCCAAATTAAAATATCATTCCAGTCATTGTTTTCATTTTGTGCGGGCTTGTTCGCAAAGAAAGTAAGCTCTAATTCCTCTTCAACAATCGGAAAGCCAGTCGCGTTGACATTATCACCGCTTGCTGCTTCTCCCTCATTACTACCGCCATCATCTCCATTGCTGCACGCATATAAAGCGCTTACAAAAGTAATTGTTGCTATTAAGAAAAACAATTTCTTCAACATAATGACCCCCTTTTAAGTAGGAAAAAATGTAAGACGAGCTTCCGCACAATGCGGTGGCTTCTACCCCAGCCACACAGTGTGGGCAATTTTAGCAGAAGTTCCTTTGACAGTCAGATATACCTTCTTTATTTTACTATTTTAATCTACCACTCCCTTATCAAATGAATCATCTGAGATGCGTATTATTTTGCTTATTCAAAATAGTATCACTATTTCATTAAAGTGTCAACATAACATTATAATGATTAATATATTCTTTTGTATTATTTTGTAGAAACTGCTGTATTCTCCTAAATATCATATTCTAAAAGGAATATAAATGCTATATACCAACGATACATACAGGTTTTTGAATAGGAAATGTATCACTTATCATTGAATATGTATTATTCATTTGTCTGAACACTGTTATATTATCACTATTCTGATTGCAAACAAATAATTGCTTATTTATTGATTGGTTACTACAAAAATGCCTGGGCCATTCTCCTTCTACAGGAATAGAAATCTCTTTTTCAAGCCTGCCACCTTCTCTCACATGAAAAAGAGTCAATGAATCTGCTCCTCTGTTAGAGGTAATCACTTTGCCGGCGACGTATTGAATTTCTGCACCATAATTCTTCCATTCATGTACTGTTTCCACTTCCTGAATACACTGCATGGAAGCTGCCCGATCAGTATACTGATACACAAATACACTTGATTGATACTCATTGACTACATACAGCACCGGCTTATCAGGGTGAAAAGCAATATGCCTTGGTCCCGCTTTTTCCGGTATCGTCATGCTTTGGGATAGAAGCAGATGTTTTTGATTTTCATCCCATTGATAGATATATATTTTACTTCTGCCAATATCCGTCATAATTACAAAAGAAGTGCCCGGAATTTGCCGGATTGTGTGTATATGAGAGATTTGATTATCTTCAGAGGTGAAAGCAATATGCTCCACCTCCTCCTGCAAACCGCCTATCTCATTCAGTGCATAAACAACAGCACCGGCTTTCGAATAATTGCTGACGAATAAATAATTCCCACAGGCACTTACCTCTGCATAGCATGGCCCGCCATGCGTCGGTAATCGGCTCTCTTCTTTCAGACGATGATTTTCATAGTCTATTTCATAGCAAACAACTTCTCCGGCCTCTGTCTCACTGACAGCATACACGTAATTTTTCACCGGATGCTTTGCTAAAAAGGATGGATTAATGATTCCATCTTGTTTTCCCAGGCGTTCAATATCACCAGATCCGGCATCTATTTTTAACCAGTGAATACATGCCGAATCCTCCTCCCCGTAACAGCCAACAAGTACTTCTGTATACTGCTTATCCATCCGCTCTCCTCCTTACTGAAATTCTCACAGCTCATTCCCGGCTGATTAATAAATCGGCAACACATGAAAGAATACATTAGGTGAAGCCATCCGGTAATAATAGCTGCACCAGCCTAAACCGCTGGATTCCTCTACATTTGGAGAAAAATACAATCTCTCTTGCTCCAGCTCATCAATTTTATCCACATTGCCCTTTACATAATCATTAATTCGTATGCAAGCTGTATCTAACCGCTGTAATACCCCTCCATAGCGGATATCCATTACTTCCCAGCCAAAAGGTTTATTTAATGACAGCCATTGCTTTCGATGAGCTGCCTGCAGTGCCTTCACCCGCTCTATTACTTCTGGTATAACTTCCTCGGCAATATCCTGCAGCTTTTCTTTATCCGCTGCATCATAAGCTGTTTTCAATTCCACACCTAAATTTCCTTTTTTCGCAAGGACCCGGCAAAGCTTTTCCTGCACATCAAAAAAGCGATCCGGAGCCTGCTGATTATGCTGCTGAATCTCCTCTGCCAGCTGCTCATAAAAAATCCCGACATCATGATTTTCAACATGCTTATCAAACAAGCCCAGCAGCACATCCTGCCATAATAAAAATTTAGAAGGATTTGTCTGCAGTGTATTTCCTTCGTCCACACCCGGCGGCTGATCCATTTTATTTAATGCCAGGAGTGCATCTGGATCAACCCCCGTACAAAACAGTGCACGTTCCTTGACACGGTTTATATCTATTTCTGCATGGTAGGCATGTTCAGCATAATATTGCAATCCAAAAAGAGCATTGTACACATTGTTTTCATAGCCGTCATCTCCCCAAAGCGTCACAAACACATCTTCAATGCCCTCCTGCTTACAGACAGTAAGTGCCGGTTCACTGGCAGTCAGGGAAATTTGATAATTCGGGGCAAAGGTATTCCATACCCACATTCCGCCGGCAAATGCCGGTGTACTGCCAAAACGCTTCAATTGCTGCAGCATCCGTTTATAGTGCTCCTTATCTGCTTGAGCGTATTGCCAGTACATATACTGCACATTATCCGGCAGCTGATTAACAATATACTCCGGTAAGTCTGTCGTTTTGTCATAGCGGTCCCCTGTTTCAGAAGCCAGCTTTAAAAACATATCACTCCACATCACGGCATGCAGATGATATTTATCTGTTATTTCAACAATCTTATCCAGATGGGCCTTCATTAAATCAAAGCGTTCTTTAAAGCCATTGATATTTAAATATCTTCCACGTCCTACCTCTTCTGCTTCATCCATGCCGATATGAATGCGGCTGCTCCGGAAAGGCCTTGTTGCTGCTGCAATCATCCGGTCCAGCAAATCATACGTATCGTCACTCTCTAATAACAGTGCCCCGCGTGTATCCTTATATTTATAAGCTGCATCCCATTTTAGAAATTCCTCTAAATGCGCCAATGTCTGGATACAAGGAATCAGCTCAATCCCAAATTGATTTGCATAATCATCCAGCTCCCGCAGTTCTTTTTCACTATAGCGTCCGCGCATATAACCAAAATATGGTTCTCCTTCGACTTCATATGTATCCTCCATATACAGCATGGCCGAATTATGACCCATCACCGCTAATTTCCGGATAAAATCCTTTAAAGTGGACAGCTTCATTGTCATATTACGCGATAAATCAAACATGGGGCCTATACTGGAAAACTGCATGGTCTCTTGAATATGAATCTGCTTATCTCCTTTGTTTAATTGCTCTAAAAGCAGACCAAGTGCCCTGAAAAAATGACATGGCTGCTGATAGGTAATCGTTCCAGTTTCCTCATCAAACTCTACCATTAACCCTTTGACAAGCTTATCCTGCTTGCCCGTCAGTACTGCAGCTCCTTTTTCCGCTACAGTAAATCCATAAGCCTCCTGCAATTCCTCAATTCCCGAGCGCAGGTTCTCCACATCGCCCTTAAACAGAATATCCAAATGTCTTCACCCCTTCTTAATATATGCTGTTCCCTTAAATCATAACGTTATAATGTATTGTTTTATAAAAAAAGTTCTTCCAAGAGAACAGCATGTAAATGATTCTTTTGTTTTTGAAAACCCTTCCAAGTAATTAAATTCGCCTTTTATTCGTAAACTCCTTCTTTTTCCACAAAAATGTTTAATATTTTTTCTTTTATAAGCATCTTCATCTTAAAATTGGCTAAAAAATAAAAGCGGTGAACTGCGTAAATAAACAGTTCATCGCTTTTTATTTTAATCTTTTGCCATCGCAAATTCATGCTCATCTAATTTTTGTTCGTTATTATTGTTATTGAGTGCAAAGATCGAGAAAATAACAAAGAGTACTACAATCGCACCCAAAATATAAAATGTTGTCTCATAGCTGGTCTGGTCATAAATCCAGCCGACTAATGCAGAAAAGACAATAACTCCGATTTCACTCGATACCTTAAACCCGATTAGATAAACGGTTGCAGAAAGCCGTACATCAAAGTTCGCAGCAATATATTTAAACACTGCAATCAATAAGATCGGTAATTCTACTGCATGAAGCATTTTCATAAATGAAATACCAAATCCGCCTGTTACCATTGCTGAACCGATAATACGGAACGCCATGATACCTCCTGCCAATACAAGAGAACGCTTAATTCCAACTTTATTGACGATAAATGGTGCTAAAAATAGGAAAATAGCTTCCACAAATACTTGTATAGAATTAAGGATTCCATAGACCGTATTTCCATCTGCGCCGCTCTCCGAGAATAGGCTTACAAAGTAAACCGGGAAAAGCTGCTGATCGTACACTGTATAAATACAGACTGTACCAAACAGGTAAATAATTAAAAACCAGAATATCTTATTTGAAAATAGGAAGCGGATATCCTTCATAGATATATTGGATACACTTTTTTCTTCTGTTTTGGAAACTTCCACCTTAAAAAATACATTAATTAAAAGGAAGATAATCCCTGTCCCTGATGCAATCCAGAAATTTATGTGCGGGTTAATGCTCATCAGCGCCCCTGCACCAATTGCAGCAACGGCATAGCCAAGCGATCCCCACATACGTGCTTTACCAAATTCAAAATCATATTTACGGCTGAGCTTTTCTGTAAAGGATTCCAAAAATCCTGCGCCAGCGATAAAACCTGCGCCTAAATAAATGGCTCCGAGAGCTGCTCCCAGGTAAAAATTATTTAAAAGCAGCGGTTCATATACATAAATGACGAATGGTGCGATAAAAACCAGTACCACACTCTGTAACCAGACAAGATTTTTCTTCGTACCTAATTTATCCTGCATATATCCATAAAGGATCATAAAGAATAAAGAAAAAAATGAGTTGAACGAATAAATCGTTCCTACTTGCGCACCAGTCAGTTCAAGGCTGTTATTCAGCCAAATTGCATAAAAAGACCACCAGATAGACCAGGTAATAAAGAAGAAAAATAGATATCCAGACGAGAACCAGTACTTGTTATTCTTTAAAAAATCCATGTTTATTAAATCCTTTCTTTCAGATGACGCGGAGGGAGCAGAACCCCCTCCACCCATTAATCATTAATTCCAAATAGACTTTAGCTGTGTCCAGGATACATTATCTATCTGCAATACATCATTTACTGCAAATACTTCCAGCTGTGTCACTGTTCCTTGTGGATAAATCAGGTTCGTTGATACAGTTAATCCGTTGTTTAAAAATAACTCAACAGAGGATCTGTCAACAATTGCTGTCAGGTTCTGAACATCCAATCCATTCAAGGTGCCTTTTATCTCTTCCGGGAACTCCTCTGAAAAATCAATCATTCCTTCTGTGCGATAGAACGTGTATGTGTTTTCCTGTGTATCAATTGCTAATTGGAATACCTCTTCTTGATCGGTAACAAATTTCACACCCCATTTTGTGCTGCTGGATGCTTCTGAAATCCGTAAATCTATCTGAGCCGTATCACTAATCGCATAGCTTTCTGCTGTATCTGGTTGAATGGTTACATCCTGATAAGAAGCTGCTTCTTTACGATTGTCTGCAATAACAGGCGTCTGCTTTAATAAAAGATTTCCGTCTTTTTCATATAACGATATCTTCCGTGCCAGGCTCATAGCACTGCGCCATGGTGACACAGGCATAACCCCTGCATATTGCCAATTACTCATCCAGCCGATCCAGTACGTATCTTCTGTATTATCCCAGCTGACTGCTGCATAAAAATCTTTTCCTGCATCTGCCCATTTTAATGCATCTTCCGGTTTTTCATTCGGATGAAACACTTTACCATCGAAGCTTCCCGTAAAGTAGTAAACTGCTGAACCGCCATTAGGTCCGTCCGCATTAATACTTACAATCAGAACCCATTCTTTTTTGGAACTGCCTTCTACTGGTAAATAAAGAAGATCCGGACACTCCCAAACGCCAATATGGGAAGGGTATTCTTTGCCAAATGAGGAGAGGTACGTCCAATCAATAAGATTTGGTGAGTTATAAAACTGAATATGATCTCCGCAGGCTAACGCCATCACCCACTTTTTACTGTCTTCATGCCAGGAAACCTTTGGATCACGAAAATCTTTTATTTTTGTATTTGGAATAACTGGATTTCCTTCATACTTTATCCATGTTCTTCCTTTATCTTCACTGTAGGCAATACTTTGCTGCTGGCTCTCCCCATCATGGGTGAAGATAGCAACCAGACCACCAGAAGCGCTTTCAAACAAGCCGCTCGTATTATTTTTATCGACTACTGCTGAGCCTGAGAAAATCGTTCCCAATTCATCTGGAGCTAACGCAATACCATGCTCTTCCCAATGATACAGATCCGTGCTTGTTGCGTGACCCCAGTGCATATCTGCATGATCATTGGAATGCGGATTACGCTGGTAAAATAAATGATACTCTCCCTCATAGTAAACGAGTCCATTCGGGTCATTAATCCAGTTTTCCTTTGGTGTGAAATGAAGCTGCGGACGATGTTTTTCTTGATATAACATTGAAATCTCCCTCTCTTTGAAATTATTTTATGTTTAATGAAAACCATAGAAAACGGTATCAGTTATGTATATGTACTATTATCTAATATTCTCATAGTTGTGTCAACCGGTTGAC
>NZ_VIYG01000033.1 GCF_009389585.1 Oceanobacillus sp. CFH 90083
TTATTATTGGCTAGTTATGTCCCAGCCTCATAGTTTTCTTAGTCAATTAAATTTCCTTTTGTTTGCGGTACTCCAACCAGCCAATTATTCCCGTCATTTGCTTCTAAGAATTCTTTTATTTCGTATGATTGATAGTATTTCTCATAAACAAACGGGTCGTTATTCAACAATTCCTCAACACTTTCAACGCTTTCAGATTGAAAAACCATAACAGCACCATCATCATCTACAAATGGACCACATAACATTAATGAACCTTGCTGTCTTAGCCTCTTTAAGTAAGTAACGTGATTTGTTAGTAAATCATTACTTAATTCTCCATTTCTTTTATCCTTTAATATTACTAAATAACTGTTCAAAGAATACCCTCCCTGACAGAATGTGTGTTCTCTTATATTGTAAAGTAATTGAGTTATTTGTCAATTTGTTATTCTTAGATTTTTAACTGTAATATAATTGGATTTTTGACACGCTGAAATAAGCATTTGCTCTACTAGTTTATCAAATGCTAAATCCTTGCCTAATTCGAGCCAATGGAACCAATAGAGATAGTTGTCCAAATAATGAGTATTTCTTTATTTAATAGTATTGTGAAAGACTCTATAAATATGACATCAATGATCTTTTTAATTATTGCTTCAGCTCATATTTTTGGTATGGTATTAACAACGGAGCAAATACCACAGCAGTTATCGCAATGGATAGAAACAAGCTCTGCAAATATTTGGATCTTTTTAATTGCTGTCAATCTGATGTTTTTTGTCCTAGGGATGTTTCTGGATCTAGTGTCTGTTATTTTGATTGCGCTTCCAATTCTGTTACCAATATTAGCATTTTTTGATTTTAACTTAATTCATTTTGCGATTATTATGATTGTGAATTTGGAGCTAGCACTGATTACACCACCAGTAGGTCTGAATTTATTCGTGGTAAGCGGCATTACAAGGGAGAAAGTGGGTAATGTTGTTATGGGTGTTTTACCGTTTTATGTTGTTTTAATAATAGGGCTTGTTGCGATTATTATTTTCCCGGCGATTTCCCTTTGGTTAATTCGATAAAATGTAATAAAGCATAGGAAGAAAGGGGATGAAGAAATGATTACTGAACAAGAGATATTAACCTATGATATAGCAAGCATATCTGCTCTAATCAAAGAGAAAAAAATTTCTCCGGCAGAAATAGCTTTACAGCTCTTAGAAAGAATTGACACCGTGGATTCAGTTATTAATTCTTTTATTACTGTTAATCGTGAAGATGTATTAGAACAAGCGAAACAAGCTGAGCAAGAGATAGAAGCTGGAGAGTATAAAGGTCCTTTACACGGTATACCTATAGGCTTAAAAGATTTAATTTATACTAAAAATCTAAAGACGACAATGGGTTCTGAGATTTTTAAGGATTATCTTCCCGAATATAATGCAACCGTGGTAGATAAGCTGAAAGAGGCTGGAGCCATTATCATTGGTAAATTAAATACGCATCAATTTGCTTATGGCCCAACAGGAGACCGTTCTTATTTTGGTCCTGTTCGGAATCCCCACGATATCAAGAAAATGACGGGGGGCTCAAGCAGTGGGTCTGCTGCTGCTGTTTCTGCCTGTCTCTGTTATGGGTCGCTGGGGACGGATACCGGAGGCTCCGTCAGAATCCCTGCTTCATTTTGTGGCGTAGTCGGGATGAAACCGACATATGGACGTATCAGTAACCATGGCGTATTTCCTCTTTCATCGACACTGGATCATGTAGGTCCTTTAACAAGGACTGTAAAGGATAATGCGCTTCTTTTAAACGCTCTGGTTGATTATGCTTCCATGGATTTAAATTTAACTCAAAATGGGCAAGAAGATTTTTTACGAGATATTGGTAAAGGGATAGAAAGCATGAAAATCGGTGTGCCAGCCAGTTTCTATTTTGAAGATATGAATGCAGACGTCAGAGAGGTTATGGATGAAACGATTGAAGTTTTGAAGCATATGGGAGCTATTGTCAGTGACATTTATTTACCGAACATAAAAAATTTTTCCGAAGCGTACAAAGTGATTTTAAGCAGTGAGGCTTATGCGGTTCACGAACAAAATTTAAGTGATTTTCCTGATAAGTGGGATGATGAGGTGAAAGAGAGGCTCTTAACAGCATTGGATACAAAAGGGTTCGAGTATGTCCAGGCATTACAAACTCGCCAGTTTGCTAAAGAAGAATTTAATCAAGTATTGGAAGAGGTGGATATCATTTTGACACCGACGTTACCTATACTGCCTCCGAATATTAATGAACGTCATGTAGATATTGAGAAATACGCAGGGCAGCATATTCGCTGGTCGATTATTAAGCTGACATCACCGACTAATTTGAATGGCTTTCCAAGCATATCTGTTCCGTGTGGTTTTTCTGCGGATGGGTTACCAGTCGGCATTCAATTCATCGGAAAAGAATATGATGAGGCTACTTTATACCGTGTAGGTTATGCATTAGAAACGGAACTTGCGCTGGATACAGCAAAGTATGATATCGCTGTCCGGTAGCTTCAAAGGTGAGAATGTCCTCAGAGGTGTAGCAAGAATAGGGTGCATTCCTAATAGAATCTATGTGCTTTAATCAACGTGAAATATGAACCGCTATATAAATTAAAAAGTATAAAACACTTGGTACTATAAACCCCGTCAACGTTTGTTAAATGCTGACGGGGTTTATAAGATTTACAGGAATAAAGAGGATACATTGTTTTTGGGACTATTATCAGACTGGAAAATCGAAGCAAGGAGAGAACTAAGGTTGGCAGCGCCGTCGCAACTCCTTTGTAACCTGCATCAAAGAAGACTAAACCAACCGGACCGTTATTGGCTGACCGACTCCCACTTCAAATTTTTGATTTTTCTCTATTCTTGAAGCGGGAGCCGGTCAGCCAGTTACATTGCTGTAAATAATTTCTTATATTTTAGAGCAGTGTTCTTTAAACTAATACAATCATACAACAACGCTTTACGTCATGAAGGAAAGCTTATATGATATAAGAATATATGTGAAAGTGGAAAGCGGGTTTAAAAGGAGAAGATTTTATATGAAACCTAAAATCCAAGATGTCGCAAAGGTTGCTGGTGTGTCTCCAACAACGGTTTCCCGGGTATTGAATGACAGGGGGTATATCAGCAGCAAAACGAAAGAAAAAGTGTTTGCGGCGATGAAGGAAATTAACTATATACCGAATGACCTTGCGCGTTCTCTGTATAATAAACGTACCTATTTGATTGGGGTCATCGTACCTTCTACCAATCATCCTTTTTTTGGTGCACTGGTGGACAGTATTGAGAGAATCTGTAATGACAAAGGATATAAAGTTTTATTATGCAACAGTTTGCAAGAGGCAGAAAAAGAAAAAAAATATTGGGATATGCTGCAGCGTAATCAGGTGGATGGAGTAATTGTCGTCACCTATAACCGCGGATTAGTGGATAAGGAGCAGCAATTTCCTGCAGTTGTAATTGACCATTACCTATCGGAGAATATTCATGTTGTCAGCTCAGATAATTTTCAAGGCGGTGAACTTGCCAGTAAAGAACTGCTGGATGTTGGATGTGAAAATATCATTCATATTAATGGAGACGTGAATTTGGAAACGCCAGCGAATGAAAGACAATATGCTTATGAAAAAGTAATGAAAGATGCTGGAAGAATGCCATTAACGTATCATGTGCCAAATGTAGCTTATTTAGAAAGCAATATTGATGTGATAAAACAGCTTTTTAAGGAAAATCCAGATGTGGATGGTATCTTTGCCAGTGATGATTTATTAGCTATTCGTACCTTACAGTATGCTGAAAGTTTGGGTTATCGAGTCCCGGAGGATTTAAAAATTATTGGTTATGATGGAACAGATCTAGTTCGTTCGATTTATCCTGAGTTATCGACGATTGTTCAGCCGACATATCAAATTGCAGAAAGCGCTGTGGAGACATTGATTCAAGAGATTGATGGTAAAACGCTTGATATGAAAGAAAAAACATTCCCAGTTTCCATTTGGAAAGGGAAAACAACAGGTCATGTAACTTGAAGAAAGGTAAGTATGTTTATTCAAATTTAGATTAAGAAAAAAGATGAAATAATATCCCAGTGAGAAAAATCTGCTATAATAATCAAACAATAGAAGAGAGAAGGAGTGTTATCCAAGATGATAGGAGCAATTGAAGCAGGTGGCACAAAGTTTGTATGTGCAGTAGGTAACCCGGATGGAACCATTCTAGATCGAACGGCTTTTCCAACAACAACACCTGAAGAGACATTAGCAAAAGTGGAAGAGTTCTTTTCAAAGCATAAAATTGAAAAATTGGGAGTAGGAGCTTTTGGGCCAATCAATTTACGTGCTGGCAGTGAAAATTATGGTGCGATTGAGAATACTCCCAAAGTTCCCTGGCGTTATTATCCGCTTTTGGAAGAGCTTAAAAAACGTTTTAACATTCCGGTAGCAATCAATACAGATGTTGTTGTAGCTTGTTTGGGAGAATATGAATATGGTGTTGGAAAAGATGCCTCCAGCAGTCTTTACATAACAGTAGGTACAGGTATTGGGGCAGGACTTGTTCAAGACGGGAAGCCGTTTCAGGGGAAAAACCATTCAGAAATGGGGCATATTTTATTAAAAAAACATCCAAATGATGATTTTGAAGGAGCATGTCCCAGTCATGGTGCATGTCTGGAAGGATTAGCTGCAGGGCCGGCAATTGAAGCACGTTATGGCCGAAAAGGAGCGGAATTGGCTGATGAGGAGCATGTTTGGGAAATAGAAGCATATTATCTTGCACAGGCAATATTGGATTACTTTGTTATCCTTTCTCCAGAAAAAATTATTCTTGGAGGAGGCGTGATGAAGCAGGAAAAGCTCTATCCAATGATCCGTGAAAAATTTATGGAGTTATTAAATGGTTATATCGAAGTAGAGAATGTGGATGATTTGATTGTTGCTCCAGGATTAAATGATGATCAAGGAGTCAAGGGCTGTATTGCTTTAGCGATAAAAGAATAAATACAAAAAGGGATGAATCCAAGACGTGTCTGGGTTCATCCCTTTTTGTACAGTGAAGATAAGTTTAGTATCTGCATACATCCAGGCGCATCGTAGCAAGGATTGAACAATATGCTGAGTTTATCAAAAAATTTTAAAAAAGTATATGACAACCGGTTGACATATGAAACCGGTTGTCATATAATCCTTTGTAAGCAGTTTCAATAAACTGAAAATTGGAAGGGGTTTAATAATGAAAAAGTTATCTGTATTTATCGCTATGATGTGTGCAGTTTTAGTCTTAACAGCTTGTGGCAGTGGAGGAAACTCCAGTGCAAATGATAATGAGGTCGTTGTCTGGTTTCATACTTCTTTAGAAACACCTGAAGGAGAAGCAATGCAAAATACAATTGACCGTTTCAATGAAGCATATGAAGGTGAATATGTAGCAACAGCGGAATTTGTTCCCCGCAGCGGCAGTGGAGGAGGTTATGAAGATAAAGTTAATGCAGCCTTGACGACAGGTACTTTACCTGATGTCTTAACATTGGATGGTCCAAATACAGCAGCCTATGCAGAGTCTGGAATTATTGCTCCGGTAGATGAATACCTCACAAACAAAGATGACTTACTTCCAAGTATTATTGAACAAGGTACGTACGATGATCAGATGTACGCAGTAGGTTTTTCTGAATCTGGTGTTGGTATTTTCTACAACAAACAAATGTTTGAAGAAGCAGGAGTAGATTTAGATTCTTTACCGACAGTGGACGAGCCTTGGGATTGGAATCAATTCTTAGAGCTGAATGAAACATTGCATAATGAATTTGACAAACCGGTCATTGATATGGGATTTGATGATAAGAGTGAATGGTTAATGTATGCCTTTACACCTTTCTTATGGTCACAAGGCGGGGATGTCGTTTCTGAAGACGGTACAACAGCTGAAGGTATTCTAAATGATGAAAATAGTGTTAAAGCAATTACGTTTATTCAAGATATGGTGAAAAATGGTTACAGTACCATTACACCGGTGGATAAAGGGTTTCATACTGGAGAATACGCAATGAAGTTTGGCGGATCATGGACGATTGCAGAGCTTGAAGAATATCCAGATATTGAGTATGGTGTTATGCCATATCCAACATCTCCAGATACAGGTGAGCTGGTATCGCCATCAGGAAGCTGGCAATATGCCATGTCTGCTTCTTCAGAAAAGCAGGAAGCAGCAGGAGCGTTAATCGATTTTATGGTATCTACGGAATCATTATCTGAAATGTCATTAGCAAATAGTGTTCTGCCGGCATCTTATTCAGCAATTGATGAAATTACAGATCAAGTAAGTGACGAAATGAATGTGTTAATTGAACAAAATGCAGCATCGGCACAAGCCCGCCCGCTTCTGCCGAGTTATCCGCAAGTAAGCCGTATTTTCCAGGATACAATAAGTGACGCAACTTATTATGAAGAGAACAGCGATATTCAGGCGTTACTTGATGATAAGGCAGCACAGATTCAGAGTGTATTAGATTGATCTATTCAATCAAGTCGTTTAAAGGAAAATTATACTATGAAGATTTCTGGCTTAGCAGAAAGCTAAGCCAGAAATCTTTAAAAGGGGTTTAGGAAATGAATATAAACAAAAAGGAGAATATAGCAGCATATATTTTTTTGGCTCCGGCACTTATATTACTTGGATTATTTCTAGTTTATCCATCGTTGTTAGCAATCTATTATTCATTTACAGATTACTATTTATTAACTCCAAATGATATAAATTTTGTTTGGCTTGAAAATTTTATAGCTATATTTAAAGATCCTATTTTCATCCAAAGTTTAAAAAACATAGCATTGTTTGTTGTACTTGTTATCCCAATTCAAGTTGGAGCAGCGCTAGGCCTTGCTTTATTGATTAATAAGCAGCGTAAAGGGAATATTTTCTTTAAAGTTGCTTATTTCTCGCCAGTGGTTTTGTCGCTCGTTGTTATTTCTGTCCTTTGGTTATATTTATTAAATCCTTCTGAAGGTTTGATTAATAATATACTTGTTAATGTTGGAATTGATCCACAACCGTTTTTAAGCAGTCCAACCCAAGCAATGGTTACGATTGTTTTTGTATCTGCCTGGCAGGGGGCTGGTTACCAAATGCTTATTTTCTTAGCTGGACTTCAGAATATTCCTGGAGAAGTTTATGAGGCTGGAAAAATAGATGGAGTTAATAAATGGCAGAAATTTTACTATATCACCCTGCCTCTATTGAAGCCGACATCTATCTTAATTATGATTACCACGTTAATTTCCGCCTTTAAGCTGATTATACAGCCGATGGTAATGACTCAAGGCGGACCAATGAACGCAACAATGACGCCTGTTTACTATATCTATCAATCTGGCTTCTCTGATCGGATGATAGGTTATGCCAGTGCGATGACAGTTATCTTTGGCATTATAATTGGAATTGTTGCTATTATCCAGAGCAGGGTTTCCAGGGAGGACGATAACTAATGAAAAAACCAGTTAGAAAAATTATTGAGTATACAGTCCTTATATTAATAGCATGTATCTTTGTATTTCCTTTAATTTGGATGATCGTCTCCTCGATGAAGCCGGAAGCCAGTATTTATACAGATATGAACGGAATTAAAGTATTGCTTCCATCACTGAATCCATCTGATTGGCTGCAGTCTTATCAAGAGCTGTTTAGCAGATTTGATATTGCACAGTATATTTTTAACAGTATTATCTATGCAGTAGTGATTACAGGCGGTTCCATTATTGTTAATGCTATGGCTGGATATGCTTTTGCCCGGTTCCATTTTCGCGGGAAGAAAATTCTCTTTGCGTTAATGCTTGCACTATTAATTGTACCGGTGGAAACTATCATCATTACACAGTTTACCGTAGCTCACAGTTTAGGCATTTTAAATACACGGTTAGCAGTAATTTTGCCGTTGCTTGCAAATATTTTCTTTATCTACTTATTTAGGAATTTCTTCAAGTCTGTGCCTGAAGAGGTGATTGAATCTGTTAAAATTGATGGCGGAAATAGCTGGACTATTTTTTGGAGAATTATGCTTCCCATGTCTAAGCCAGCCATTGCAACAGTAGGTACACTTTCTTTTATCGCCAGCTGGAATGACTATCTATGGCCGCTGATGGTATTGACGGATACAACAAAATTCCCGTTACAGGTAGCAATAACAAACATTAACACCACCGAGCCTGTCTTTACAAATCAGATTATGTCGATTTTAACGATTTCCACGATTCCGCTAATCATTGTATATATCCTGGCACAAAAATATATTTTGCAAGGTCTTGGCGGGTCTGGAACAGGGATTAAATAATAAGAATGAGCTGGAATAAACGGTTGAAAATGAATGAATAAACTGTGTGAAATCAGGGTTTGAAGCTCGGTGTCACACAGTTTCGTTTGTTGATAAAGAGGTTATAAAATAATGCAGCTGTAGCGTTACTTAAAAAATTCACATCTAGCTCTACTCTCAACTTTTTTAGACCAGAGTGCCCTTAGTAAAAAATATTCTCATAGTTGTGTCAACCGGTTGAC
>NZ_VIYG01000034.1 GCF_009389585.1 Oceanobacillus sp. CFH 90083
ATGTATGACAACCAAATTTAATACTCATTTGTGACCTCCCCATCTGTATAAATGAATAAAACTTTAAACAGTCATTTGAAATCGGTTTCAAATTCCTTTAAGTAAATATTATCATTTATTTTCGATTTGTCAATATTGTATTTGTTTTTGTTAACAAATATTATTGACATTATTTTTTTATTGTTAATATCTTTAATTTAAAATACATAGAATAATACTTAAAAATGTATTTAAGGCTACTATTCACAATAGAAACTTGAAATTTATGTCTTTAAATCCTGAGTTTTTGCACCTATCTGTTTGTTTAATTCACAACAAGAGACAGGATTTATAATTATTAATTTTTATATCAAATGAAAATAAGTGAAAATAAGCGAAAGGAGTATTCTTTAAAGAAAGGAAAATATTATGAGATCTATATGGATATATTCAAATTACTGAGGAAAAACGAGCTGCTATATAGAAACATTCATAAAGGTGAAATTTTTAGTGGGACAGTACTTCACGGAGATGTCTAATAGATACTTCTACTTCACTTCACGCACATAAAAAAGGGCAGTCAGCGTTATTTTATCCCTGAATACCCCTCATTACTTTATTCACTGTCAACAAGATAAATTGAAATGCTTTCTAATAAATCATCACAACTATCTGCATGCACTCTGATTTTCAAAGGCTTTGTCAAATCCAAGCTGAATATTCCCATAATTGATTTCGCACTTAATATATATGTGTCAGAAATAACCTCTACCTTATATTCAAACGTTGATACTCTTTCTACAAAATCTTTTACATCATTAATTTTTTCTAATTTCACATAGCGTTCAATCATCGAACTCCTCCTCCAATACTTTGCTTTATCATCTTACTGTTCTATAATAGAGTTTAGCGCACCGATTATAATTAAGATACATACTACTTATTTTCTCATTCATCTGGTACTTTGTAAACTTTTTCAAAACTATTTTATCAGCCTAATTCGTAAATGACTTAGTAAAGCAATAATAGTTATACTTTAAGGAGGGATTTCTTTGACTCATGGTCTCATTCATCATATTGAACTCTATGTTTCTGATTTAAATAAAACGATTCATTTCTGGGACTGGTTCTTAAAGGAGCTGGGATATACATATTTTCAAAAATGGGAAGGCGGGCAGAGCTGGAAACTGGAAGATACATATCTTGTATTTGTCCAAGCAGAGGAAAGATTTTTGGATATTCCCTATCATCGATGCCGTGTCGGTTTAAATCACTTAGCCTTCCATGCAGGCTCCCGGGAATTTGTCGATGAGATGACGAAGAAGCTTCAGCAAAAAGGGATAACTATTCTTTATCAGCACCTTCACCCATTTGCGGGCGGGGATAATCATTATGCTGTTTACTTTGAAGATCCGGATAGAGTGAAAGTAGAATTAGTTGCTCCATAGGGTTTTTTCGCGGTTGAATTTTCGATAAAATCTAATGCGAGAGAATAAAAGTTAATGTAAAAAAGCACATCCTCTTTAATTAGGATTTGCCTTTTTACATTGATAGATGTCATATGCTAAGTTATTTGAGAAAACGTCCTTTTATAAATACCTTTTCTATTATAATATAAACTTGTTCATATATTTTTCCATGAAGTCGCCTACTTAAGAGTTCTAATTTGATCAGCTACTGTATAAAATTTACTATAAGAAGATCCTTTAATAAAAATAAGTGTATCATGATTCATATGATTTTTAACAGCAGTAATAATTTCATCTTTGTTTGCAAACCACTGTGCATTAGCTAGCTCTTCTGATACTTGTTTAAATGAGTCTCCCCACAAAAATATTTGCGTTGCCTCTGTTTTTTCTAAATCTACTTTTAATTTTTGATGCTCTTCCAAACTATATAACCCCAGCTCAGCTACTTCACCAACAACTAACAGTTTATTTCCTTTATAAAAGTTTTTCTTTTCTTTAAAATATTGCAGTCCATTTTTTAGAGCTGGTACTGAACTATTATGCGTATCATCTATAACTGTAAAGTAATTACTCTCTGTTATAATCTCTATCTCTTCCAAATTACGCGGGAGATTTCTATAATCCCAGAATTTATGAATATATTCAGTTATATCATAACCCAAATCATCCAAAACAATCAATGCAGACATAATATTTTGAACCTGTCCATTACTGCCTACTTTCAATGGAATACTTATTTCACTTCCATTGAAAGAAATGCTTACTTCCACATTATCTCTTCTAACTTTTTTATGGATTAAATAGCAAAAAGCTTTTTCATCAACTAAGCTATACATTTTGATATTTAAGTTTTGAAGCCTGGCCTGCTTTAAAATTTTCCATAGATATTTCTCTTCAATGTCTCCATTGATAATTGCCGTTCCTCCATCTTTTGTACAAAAGAACAATTCTGCTTTTCTACTTAAATTGCTATCTACGCCCCACATCGCATGAGCAATTCCATAAGAACTCATAATCGCCACATCACTTCGATAACGAGAAGCTTCATTACCATAAGCTAACGCATTCAGACCACCTATTGCAATTTCAAAAAATGCTTTTTCTGGCTGCTTGATTAAATTTAATGCCAGCTCTAAATTGGCTAAATGCAAGTTCGAGTTCCCTCTATTACTCACCTGTTCTTCTTCTTCAAATAATTGCTCCAATAGCATCCTTGTTGAAGATTTTCCAACACTTCCAGTAATAGTAACCATCTTGCCTTTATAATTTTCCACCATAAAATCTGCTAAGAATGAAGCTGCTTGCAACGAATTTTCAACTATAAATTGAGGAACAGTCTTTCTTAACGATTCAATAGGTGAGTCAGTAACTATAAGGGCTATTTTCTCTAAATAATCAGCATAGGCTAAAATTTCATTTCTATGTTTAGGATTCCAAGAAGCATCATTATACATACTTTTTAAATTCTCAGCAGCTAATGATACAACTAAAGCTTGCTGACAATCTGATTGTTTCATTCGCTCTGGATAAATAGTGGCAAAATCAAATTCAAGCGATGGTACAAGGTCCGGTTCAAGAAATTCCCCTTGTAAATTGCGAGTAAACCACTCCTTCCAGTTTTCAATAGGCTTCTTCTTTACGGGATCTGCTTTAATTGAATAATATAGATGTCCCTCAGCATCGGTAGTTGGATTTTCTAATAATTGATGAGAATTGATTGTGGAGATATCTTTCAGGACTTCTTCTTGTTCCCCACCTTCTATAAACCTGGGCTGCCAGAAAGTATCTGGATTATAATTCCAAAATGGGTAAACTAATATTTCATTTTCCGAAATATCCCATTTTAAAAAATAGCCATAAGGAAAGTTCCCTTCTTTTTTCAAATCCCATCCATCACTATTAAAAGCACCATTTCCTAAGCTATAAAATACTTTTACACCGTCTATTTCTTCAACAGGCTGTACTTTATGCGGACCGCTACCAATAATTAAATCTGCTCCTTTTTTTACTAATAATTTCGCTAACTTTCTTTGATGTGGAAGAATATTTTTAAAGTCAACGCCCCAATGGGCAAGGACAACAGTAAACACAGACGGATTGTCTTTCTTAAATGTCTCTATTTCTTCTAGCAGAAGACCATCTAAACTGGAAACACCTTCACGAGTTGTTGCGTAAAAATCAAAATCTGCATCTTTTCCATTACGATGCCAATAGCCTGAAAAAACAGCTATTTTTTTATTTTTATAAGAGAGTACCACAGGCTTTACTGCATCTATTAAATCATTACCAGCTCCAACTGTAGCCATGTTAGCCTGATTAAATGCTCGAACCGTATCTGCTAACGCTTCTTCTCCATAATCTTTTGCATGATTATTTCCAAGGTTAACCAAACGGATATTTCTGTTTTTAAATTCATTGATTGTCTTCTTTTTATCTCCACCTAAATAAAAAACTTTCCTCTTATTGTAGCAAGGTTCTTCAGGATTGATTAAAACTCCTTCATACGTTACAATGTTAAAATCCTCAGTAGAGAACTTCTCGGACAACTTCTCAAGCGTATATTCATAACCATATTTCTGCAATGCATCCGTTCTATTTTTCTTGATTCTTTTTTCAGTATAGAATTCTCCAAAATAAGTATCTGCTAATATGTTTATAATTGGGCTTTCCAATGAAACTTGTTTAATTCTTGCTTTTTCTAGAACGGACGAGGCTAATGCCACTTCAGCAGTATGTATATAACTCAGCCCATTAATAACTACAGAACAGCAAATTTCATTGTTAATCTCTCTAAAAATCAAACAATCATTCTGTGTTGTTCCCCAAAAAATACTTGCAATTGTGTCTCCTTTTAAATCAAGAGTTGATTGAGGTTTGTACATTTCACCTTTTATTACATGTGGCCGGTTTCGAATATAATTGAAGCTGCTTCGAGCAAGATTCAAAAACGCCATACCAATTTTGTAATAATCAAATAAATTAGACATTTGATTTTTTACTAATCTTCCAGTAATGTTCAAGCGAGAATTTTTGGAAATATTCAATTCCCTTCCCAATTTATTAATTTTTTCCTGTGCTTTCTTTTCTCCTCCGTACAGCATACACAATGCTAGAATACAATCCGGAGCATTCAAAGAAATTGCTTGATTTAATACATCTAATAAAATTCGAGATTCCTCTTGATCTCCCTTTGTAGAGCGAAGAGCTTTCTTTTGACTGGCAGCCCGTTTTGAGAATACAATCGTTTGAGAAGGAGAAAAAACACCTTCTTGTAAATCAAGTATTATAGACAAGTAGAGCAATAAATGTCCTGTTCCCCAAGGGGAAATCCGATTTCCTTGAGGCTTTGCTGCAAACAGTTGATTTTTTGAAAATGTTAACACTGCAATGTCTTTAGTACGACTTTCATTCATAAAGATACAATAAGCTCCCTTCAATAAAACATTTTCTAAAAAATGCTTTATGCCATTAGAAAATTTTATCATTTTTCATACTATTATATCATTCATCTCATTGCCTTTTCAAACAATCATAAGTTTCAATAAATTTGGTTTTAGATCTTTATTTTAATAGTTTTACTCTATACTTGATACCGATTTATCTGATTTCTTTCCGCTTTACAATAATTACAAAAACAAAAAACGCTCTATCCATCATAGGACAAAGCGTTTCACATATAAGCTTCCAAGCGGACTTGAACCGCTGACCCCTTCCTTACCATGGAAGTGCTCTACCGGCTGAGCTATGGAAGCAGATGGCTCCACAGGTAGGATTCGAACCTACGACCGATCGGTTACCAGCCGATTGCTCTACCACTGAGCTACTGTGGAATGCAAATTACATGCAGATAAAAAAATAAGCCTGGCGGCGTCCTACTCTCGCAGGGGGAA
>NZ_VIYG01000035.1 GCF_009389585.1 Oceanobacillus sp. CFH 90083
CCGAAAATGATAAATGGATGTACCGGTAATCCTCTCTATTTTTGATTTACACGCGTTTTTGTACATTTTAAAAATCCAATAAAAAATAGTCCCTTCTGTACGTATCTAAACAGCAAGGGATTATTATTCTAATGACCTAGATAAGTATTTCCTTTTCTTTATCTGCATAGGTCTAATTAAACTAAACAGGATTAAGAGTATAAATTTAATTAGTTTTGTCATTCTATTTTGTATGATTTATTATTAATATATTTCCTTAATTAATTACAATAAAGCTTAAACGTAGTCAAATACGTATTCAAAAATATCATACGCCCCCGCAAGTATTGATATTATAGTATTCTTTGTTCTCTAAATGGAGACCCTCCGTCATGAACCATTAGATATCCTTCCAAACCGGGAAAAAGATATGACGGAGCATCAGCGCTCGTATTTGGAGCGTTATCAACGGTTATCGAAGGATTTAAAACGGGCACACGAGTTAAAAGAAGCTTGTAACGTATGGTTTGAAATAGCGAAAGCAAATAGGGAGAACAACCTGTTAGACACAAAAGAAAGACTTTATCAATTCTATGATGTCGTAAAGGCTTCCGGTTAAAAAAGTTTCAAAAAGCGATGGAAGCGTTCCGTAATTGGCAAAAAGAAATTATGAACAGCTTTGCGTTTGGGCTACATAACGCTTATGTAGAGGAATCAATAATCAAACCAAGGTTATCAAGCGTAATGCATTCGTTTACTTGATTGATGCTAGTATAGTTTCATATTTCCATAATAAAACCCTTATCTAAATCCTTAATAAAAGACAAAAAATTTAATGTATGTTATTTTTCTCTAATCATAATATTTCATCTTATCTTTAACTTATTATATGATTGTATGTATAATGATGATGAAGCTACTAGGAGGTAATATATTTGAATGAAAAAGTTCATGCTAAGTATGACTTAAGAAGTACAGGTTTTGGACTAACCTTATCTTTAATAAACGGAAAGTTTAAGATGTTAATTCTATATATTCTATACGAAAAAAATGTAATAAGGCACAATGAGCTGAAAAGGCAAATAGAAGATATTTCATATAAAACCTTGAGTATTATGCTAAAAGACTTAGAAAGAGATGGTTTAATAAAAAGAGTTGAGTACCCACAAATTCCCCCTAAAGTTGAATATTCACTAACAAAGCGAGGATACTCACTAATTCCAGTTTTAGATGCAATGTGTGAATGGGGAGAAAATCAGAAACACCTTAATAATTATAAATAGATGAAGCAATATAAATAATCGCTTCATCTATTTATTTATATTATATTTTTTAAAAATTCAACATAATCTTTAGCACTTTTATTTATTTCATTTTGAGTACTGAATTCAGTTCCGTAAAAAGAATAATAAGATTTATAATCTGCTTTGCAGTACTTTATAGTAATTTCAAATGGAGCTAAAATATCTTTCATTGTATATTTATATCTTCCTCCTTTTCTATAATCACTATTCTTGCTACCTACGGATACTGCTAATGCAATTTTCTTTCTAGTTAGATTATCTCCGGTATTACCGAAAGCCCATCCTTCAGTTAAGACTTCATCTAACCATTTCTTTAAAATAGAAGGACCATTAAACCAATAAATTGGGAACTGTAATATTAAATTTTCATGTTCCATTATGAGATTTTGCTCTTTTTTCACATCAAATTTTTCATCTGGATATATTGTAGATAACTCATGAACTGTAAATAAATCAGGATATTTTTTTAGTTCCTCAATCCATTTTTTATTTATTACAGAAGAACTCAGATTAGGATGTCCAACAACAATTAATGTTTTCATTTGTACGCCTCCTTATTAATAATTTTAATTATAAATAGAAATCAAGGATGAAAAAAGTACGCACTTTTTTTTGGGGTACTTACTTGATTGTAAGTAGGTAAAAAGGAAATACTTTAAAAACGAACGTATTTAAAATTAAAAAACTTATACCATTTTATCGTGATACCACTAATTACTAAATATGAAAAATTAGAAAACCGTTGATTTGACGCTATTTATTCTATCAAAAATATTGATTTTATAGTCTTTTTTCATTGAAATGGAAGGGTTCGATTGGATAAAATATGAGACTTAGAGAGAGCCATTGCTAAAGACGGAAATATTATTAGATTTACACAAGTTTTTATACATTTTAGAAAGCCAATTAAAAATAATCCCTTCTGTGCATTTAAAAACAGTAAGGGATTATTATTCTAATGACCCTGCCTAAGTTTTTTGGCTAGGTTTTATTTTTACTTTACGACACTTATAATAACCATCCACGCTAAGCATAATAGTACAATTCTTAAATTTTCAGAATTGCTGTTTATAGAATACAAGCTAGCGCATCAATTAGTTTAGTAAGGAAAGATTTATGTTTATTTGTGATATCCTTAACTAATGAATTAATGATGCTCTCAAATCACGAATTCCATTTTCCAAGTAACCCTTTAAACAAGTTAACATGTATACCCAACCTTCTTTTTGTCCTAGCATTTTGTTTACTATTTCAGGATCATGTTCTTTAAGACCTGATTCGTTCACTTCAATAATTGTACTCGTATTATCGAGCTCTTTTAGTGTAATTGTAACAACTGTTTCTTCGTTAGATTCTTCACCCCATGAAAATTTGATTTTTTTATTTTCCTCGACTTTTAATATATTTATTATATCTTCTGCTTTATATTCATCATATCTCAAAGTAATGGACTTGCCTTGTTCCCATCTTTCGGAACTCGATGAGAACCAGAAATTTCCGATTTTCATAGGGTCTACTATTGCTTCGAACACCTCATTAGCTGGCTTATGTATTTTAAATTTTGTAGTTACTTGAGTATTCATAACAAAATCAACTCTCTTTCAAATTATTTTAATACTTCTTTATTATTATACCCTACGGTACTCTTTTTTATTTCACATTTTAGAGGTAAAAAAATAAAACAAAACGCCCGTTTGTTTACACTACAGTCGCCTAATTAAAGAGTTACAGATAATCAAATACTAAAGATAGAGGTATCAGAGGACTATAACTCTATCAATATTGTAATTTATAGGGTAGAGATTTTTTAAAACACATCCAATGGCGACCATAAAAAGGAAATTCTATCTTGCTTAATTAGCGATATGTGATAATAAATAAAATTGTTGAGGATTTTTTATTGGAAACTCTGGGCTTGTTTTTTATATTTTAGGATTTTCAAGAAAATCAGATAGCCAACGTTGAAAACGGAGATTTCTTACAAAGAGACACACGCGTTTTTGTACACTTTATTTAGAACATAGGATATGATTATAATGCAACTCAAACTTAGAAAATAATAGCTTTTAGAATAACTAAGAGTGGTTTTTGATTTTAGGGCCCTGTCATCCAGCTAATGTTTGGACAACCTTTTAGACATTATAAATCCCCCCTTCGTAACAGGAAAGATTTTATTATTTCTCTGCCTACTATGATATGAAGGGAGCATATCAAAAAAGAGAGTTTGTATTTTTTACATATTAAATGGGATTTTGACCTTTTTATTACTTTTATATAAACTTTTTTAAGACTTGATACAAATTACTATTTCTTAATAATATTATTCAAAATTAGAACGTTATTTGTCTCTTTTAGTTTCGATGTTTTATTGTTTTTGGATACTTATTTTTCTAAATTGGAAAATATATTAAAAATAGTAAATTCATGTACTTACAAGGCCTCCATTACTTCATCCGCCTGCTTTGTCAATATGCTTAAGTTAATGACATTGTCAAAATCAGTACCTCGTTTTTTCTAACTACACTCCTGCTAATTCTTTTTCTTCACAG
>NZ_VIYG01000036.1 GCF_009389585.1 Oceanobacillus sp. CFH 90083
ATTGTATCTTTCTATTTATCTATCGGCAATAGCTAATCATTTATTTAATTATTTTTTATAAAAAATTTTATAAAACCTTCATACACATATCCTCACTCTATGGAAAAACTATAACTATCAAAATGATAATTATAGTCTTTCCATCCTATTCGGGCAAAGTAATATTTAAATGAATACGTATTGCTTTTATAATCTCTCCCACTCTCTCTTACGAAGCTTCCGTTTTGCACTTTTCGCCCAGCTTTTTACTGCTTCTATGCTTACCTGTTCTTTTTCCGCAATTTCCTGATTGGATAGACCTTCTATAATGGCATGGTGGAACCAAACCTTTTGTTTTTCACTTAATTCCGATATGAACTCAGAGAAATCATTTTCATTTATTTGATCCAGTATTTCCTGTGGATTCGTTCCCCCTTCATTTTTAGAAGGTATTTTTTTCTTATCTATATAATTGCCTGTTTGAGATTCTACTTTCTGCTGATACCCCAGCTGCTCAAAGTATTTTCTTTCTATTATGGCTTTACGGAGCACATCAACTAAACGGTTACGGATTTGAAAATTCATGTATGTCGTTAACGTATGTCGTTAACGGTCCTTTATCTGGATTATAGTTTTCATAAGCTCTCCACATGGCTACCAGCCCTTCTTGGAAGTAATCTCCTTCCTTGTCATCAATTTGTAATCTTGCCATTTGATAATATACTCTCCGCCGATTCTGTTCGATAAAATCTTCCAATTCCCACTTCTTATCATTCATTTTCAAATCTCCTTTCGATTAGATTGATTTTAATCAATCAGAATACAAAACCTCTGTCATATTACCAAAGTAACAGTTTTTCTTAATAAAACTGCAGTTTCCTTTAGTAAACGTGAGATTTTCGATATTTTCCGCTACTATTCTAAGCTTCCTTTTACGGTTTAATGTTTTTTTGAACTTTTTGAAGACATATTTTCTGCATAATCCCGGATTAGAGGCCCTAAATAGGGCCACTTTAGAGAGGTTATTCTCTTCTTAATATAAGTTTACTTTCGAAAAAACATAAAATCTTTTTCAATTATGCCCCTTTTTTTGAATGAGAAACGAACTATAGGTATGAAAGGAGGTGATAAACAATGGCAGTTGCTCAATTAACTGAATCTGTTTTGCAGCTTACATTTAACGAAGGCACCGATCCTGTTTCTGGTGACTTTATCCTGAAGCAAAAACGATTCAATAATGTTAAAACCGAGGCTACTGCTGAACAGCTCTTTCTTACAGCGAACGCATTCGCTTCTGTTCAGCAGCACGAGCTTCACGGTATCAGTCGTCGTGATGTTTCAGACATCAACGAAGAGGAGGTCTAAGTCCTGAATCTATGTCTATATGAGAAAGGAGGTGAGAAGACGTGCGAAAACTTGAATTGAAGTTTCTAAATAAGGAAAGTAAAGTGGTCACTTATACGCTGGATCATCCTGTAGAGCCGGTTAATCCTAAAACTATACAGGAGGCAATGGATACTATCCTTCGTGAAAATGCCTTATATTCCACAGGCGGTGACTTAATTGAAATCCACAGCGCCCGTATCGTAGAACGTATTGTGGAAGAAATTGAATTATAATTCTTCCTTTATATAAGACTCTGACCCGTGAGGAGGCTCTCCTCACGGTATTGTCTTTGATTCTAAATTATTCGTCTAAAGGCTTACTCTTGAAAAATTGCTAGTACAAAAATGAAAGGTGGTGAATAAACCATGGAAGCATGGATTTCTCTTTTTACAGATATTGGATTTCCTGCTGCGGTGACCTTCTACTTGTTACACCGGGTTGAGGGAAAGCTGAATCAGTTAATTGAGTCCATCTACTCGATCTCCATTCCGAAGAAAACAAAGTAAACAAGAGGGGGTTTCCATCTGCATCATGATATGCTCCTGTGGAAGCCCCCTCTTTTTGATTATTTCATTAGAAGACAAGGTTTCTTACGTAAGTATCAAACTATGGGATGGAGGGATTTTGATGAAAAAAATTTATTTAGACCCAGGACATGGTGGTGCAGACCCGGGAGCAGGCGGGAATGGTCTTCTGAAGAAAAATGCCACCTTGGCGATCGCTATAAAAACAACGGATATTCTAAATATTGAAGAAAAAATCTAATTGTGGAGATTCTGACAGACAAGGGTTTGTCGAAATTATCACACCATCTCTATGGGCTTACAACACTGCTAATTGGGAGGATAAAGCTGTTATCGTCAGCAAAGGTGAGATTTTTACTGTAGTCAAGCAGATTCGCAGTTGACAGAGTATATATGTATTACTACTAACTCGCAATATATACGATATTACAATTAATAGAACAAAGAAGAGGATTTCTCCCATTTGAATCATGTGGAAAAAACCTCTTCTTTATTATTTTGTACAATACAAAATTACTTACCTTCTTTGCAGGTTATAGGATTGGGCAATAGCATTAGCTGTATGTTGTGCCAGCTGCTGCCTATAGCTTGCACTCCTTAACAATGCATTTTCAGTAAAATTATCGATAAACAAATATTCAAGAAGAATAGAAGGCATATCTGTGTTACGCAGAACATTAAAGTTTGCTGTTTTTTGTCCTCTATCTGGAACGTTTAAGCGTGAAGAAATATACGTATGAATATCGTGCTGTCTGTTTCTCGTTTCCTGGGATACATTTCCATTATAAATAAATGTTTCAAAGCCTCTTGTTGAGCCATTAAAGGCGTTCGTATGAAGACTTACAAAATAGTCAGCTTCCCATCTATTTGCATGGTTTGCCCGTTCTGTTAATGGAATAAAGGTATCTGTTCTTCTAGATAATTCTACCTCTACACCTTGATAATTATTAGTAAGTATTCTTTCTGTCTGCAATGCAATGTCTAAAACAATATCTTTTTCTCTTAAGCCATAGCCTATTCCACCTGCATCACTTCCACCATGACCCGGGTCAAGAAAGATTTTAACAATGGATTGCTGATCAAACGCTTGATTAATCCGGCTTAAGGTTACTTCATCAACGATCCCATTAACTCGTAAGCCATGATCTCTTTGGAATTGTTTTACCTGGCTTTCCATATAGCTTCCATAATAATTTGTTACTGTGATTCTTCCATAACCAAGACTATTTAATTGTCTCTTAATCTCTCTAACGTCGTTATGCCGTTTTCCTACTTGGAATGGACTATTGTAGACGCTATTCAATTTATTCTTGGTTGCTGGATTCATATTCCCATTTACCGTCAGTCCATAATAGCTTTGAAATTCTCTGACACGCTTCTCAAAGAAGGCCCCATAGTAGTTTGTTACTGTGATCCCGCCAAATCCGATCGCATTTAATTGTCTCTTATAACCTGCGATTTCTGGATGGCTGTTTCCTTTTTGATATGTATCTCTTGGCGGCGGTACTAATTCATTTAGCTTCGCCAGTGTACGTTCATCTACGATCCCATTGACTCGTAAGCCATGGTCTCTTTGGAATTGTTTGACCTGGCTCTCCA
>NZ_VIYG01000037.1 GCF_009389585.1 Oceanobacillus sp. CFH 90083
ACTTATTCAAATTCAATTAATAAATCATTTACCGCAATCGAGCTGCCTGCCTGCACATGGATTTCCTTAATCACCCCGTCCAATGGAGCCTGTACCGAGGTTTCCATCTTCATGGCTTCATTCGTCATCACATGCTGGCCTTTTTGAACCGTATCCCCTTTCGCACAATGTACTTCCAGAACGGTTCCCGGCATCGTTGCGCCTACATGTTTTGGATTGGATTTATCTGCTTTCGGATTCGCTGCAATCGCAGACTCGACACTATTATCCCGAACGGTTATTTCGCGGGACTGTCCATTCAATTGGAAATACACCACGCGTGTCCCATCTTCCTTCGGTTCCGAAATCGAGACTAATTTCACAATCAGTGTTTTTCCTTTTTCAATTTCTACTTCAATCACTTCACCAAGCTTCATCCCATAGAAGAACGTAGGTGTGTCTAATACAGACATATCCCCATACGTATGCAGAAAATCCTGGTAATCTTTGAATACTTTCGGGTAAAGGGCATTCGCAAGCAAATCATGGCTGTTCACCGGGCGATGCAGTTCTTTATACAGCGTATCACGCATTTCTTTAAAATCGATATCCTCTAACAATTCCCCAGGCCGCACAGTAATTGGCTTTTTATCCTTTAAGATCAGCTTTTGCAGCTTTTCCGGGAAGCCCTGATACGGCTGACCGATATATCCTTGCGCAAATTCAATCACCGAATCAGGGAAATCTATTGATTCGCCTTTTTCATAAAGGCTTTCCTCGGTTAAATCATTTTGCACCATAAAGAGGGCCATATCTCCTACCACTTTGGAAGAGGGGGTTACCTTTACAATATCCCCAAACAGATCATTCACACGACGGAACATCGCTTTGACTTCATTCCAGCGATCTCCTAATCCAACCGCTTTTGCCTGCTGCTGCAGATTACTGTATTGTCCGCCCGGCATTTCATGATGATAAATTTCGGTATGCGGTGCTATCATCCCACTTTCAAAATCTTTGTAGTAATGACGGACTCCCTCCCAGTACTGCCCAATTTCTTCAAATTTGTCGATAGGCAGTTCCGGCTGATGTTTCGTTCCATCCAAAGCATGATACAGAGACTGTGCACTTGGCTGGGAGGTCATTCCTGCCATCGAACCGACTGCAACATCGACCACATCGACACCGGCTTCCACGGCTCTGGCATACGTGTACACACCATTTCCGCTTGTATCATGTGTGTGCAGGTGAATCGGAATATCTACGGTTTCCTTTAAGGTGCTGATCAGCTGATAGGCTGCTTCCGGCTTCAGTAAGCCCGCCATATCTTTGATCCCCAGAATATGAGCGCCGGCAGCTTCTAATTCGGTTGCCATATTTTTATAGTATGCCAGATCATATTTGGATCTGCCTGTATCTAAGATATCACCCGTATAACACATCGCTGCTTCTGCGATTTTATCTGTTTTACGGACATTTTCAATGGCTACCTGCATCCCTTCCACCCAGTTCAGGCTGTCGAAAATCCGGAAGACATCGATCCCCGCTTCCGCACTTTTCTTCACAAATAATTCGATCACATTATCCGGATAGTTTTTATAGCCAACGGCATTACTCGCGCGGAGCAGCATCTGGAATAACACATTTGGCATACGTTTTCTCAGCTGCAGTAATCTTTCCCAAGGGTCCTCTTTTAAGAAACGGTACGCGACATCATAGGTTGCCCCGCCCCACATTTCCACCGAAAATAGATTTGGGAGTAATTTTGCGGTCGGCTCTGCAATATGCAGTAAGTCGTTTGTACGGACACGTGTCGCTAATAAAGACTGATGGGCATCACGGAAGGTTGTATCGGTCAGTAATACCTTTTTCTGTTCCTTCAGCCACGTTGCCAGCCCTTCTGGACCACGTTCATCTAAAATCTGCTTGGTTCCCGGCTGGATGTCGATATTTTCTGTATTTGGAATCATTAATGGATCAAAATCCGGCTTTTCCTGCTTTTCTGCACCGTCTACCCCATTTATCGTTGTATTCGCAATATAGGTCAGCATTTTTGTTCCGCGGTCCCGACGGACAGGGAAAATAAATAATTCCGGTGTCTTGTCTACAAAAGTCGTATCATATGCGCCGGATAAAAATTGCTCGTGCAGCATCACGTTTTCCAAAAATGGAATATTGGTCTTAATTCCTCTGATCCGGAATTCTTTTAAGTTCCGCACCATTTTAATGGTAGCCTGTTCAAAGTCCAGCGCCCACGTAGACACTTTCACTAATAAGGAATCATAGTGCGGGGAAATAACCGCTCCCTGATAGGCGTTTCCAGCATCAAGACGGACACCAAATCCGCCGCCGCTGCGGTACGCATTGATTTTTCCTGTATCCGGCATAAAATCATTTAATGGATCCTCCGATGTGACACGGGACTGAATGGCATACCCTTGCGTTGTTATTTTATCCTGTGCCGGAATACCTACCTCTTTATCGTGCAATCCAAAGCCATCTGCAATTTTGATTTGCGTCTGCACAATATCCACACCGGTAATCATCTCTGTAATCGTATGCTCTACCTGCACACGCGGATTTACTTCGATAAAGTAAAAATCATTTTCTGTGACAAGAAACTCGACGGTTCCTGCATTGACATAGTCCACATTTTTCATTAAATCCACAGCTGCCTGACAGATGGCTTCTCTCAGCTCTTCACTTAGAGATAAGCTTGGCGCAACCTCGATTAATTTTTGATGGCGGCGCTGTACCGAACAATCCCGTTCATATAAATGAACTATATTCCCCTGGTTATCACCAATAATCTGCACTTCAATATGCTTCGGATTTTCAATTAATTTTTCAACATAAATGTCATCATTCCCGAAGGCAGCCTTTGCTTCGGATTTTGCACGGTCATAGGCATTCTCCACTTCATTTACAGCCCCGACAACACGCATCCCTCTTCCGCCGCCGCCAAGCGAGGCTTTTATAATAATGGGATAGCCGTGCTTCTCTCCAAATGCTTTTACTTCTTCTAAAGAATGAACCGGACCGTCACTGCCCGGAATAATTGGCAGGTTGGCAGCCAGAGCCTGCTCTCTCGCTTTTACCTTGTCTCCAAACATATTTAAATGCTCACTGGTTGGACCGATAAAAATAATGCCCTCTTCTTCACAGCGCTTGGCAAATGCAATGTTTTCAGAAAGGAATCCATATCCCGGATGAATCGCATCCACATCCACTTCTTTTGCTAAAGCGATGATTCCTTCCATATCCAAGTAAGCGTCGATTGGCTTTTTCCCTTCCCCGATTAAATACGCTTCGTCTGCTTTAAATCGATGGAAGGACGTCGAATCTTCGCTGGAGTAAACAGCTACTGTACGAACATTTAACTCGGTACAGGCCCGAAAGACACGTATCGCGATTTCTCCTCTGTTTGCAACTAAAACTTTGTTTATTTGCTTCAAGTCTCTCATGCTTTATCACCTCTGTAGGAATTGATAGATTTT
>NZ_VIYG01000038.1 GCF_009389585.1 Oceanobacillus sp. CFH 90083
CTAAGGATAGTGGAAGTGGAGATAAGGGTACTGTTAATGGCAAGCTGGAATTAGAAGATTTTACTAAAAATATTTTAGAAACAAAACCTTTGAACTCTCCAATACCCGAAAGATGGTATAGGAAAGGGGGAAGTATCTCCATCGATAATAATGGTACTTGGACTTATACAAATAGATCAGGGACTTCTGTAAGTTATCCAAATGGATATCCAGACTTTAGACCCTTTTTACATCCAGATGTTAAACCTGTTAATATCGAGATACACATCCCCAAAAATAATCAAAAAGATTTTGAAGCAGCAAATAGAGCAGCTGGGTTAAATAAGGATTCTCATCCATCGGTACCTAAAAAAAATCAACCACCAGAAGGTTATACTTGGCATCATCATGAAGATGGAACCACTATGATGTTAGTTGAAGCGGATATTCATGATGAATTTAGACACATCGGGGGACAATCCTTTGTAAATGGGAAAAATAAAAAATAGGAGGAAAATGATTATGGCAGAAATGGAATTAATACATGATAAACTTTCATTAAATGAATTAGAGGATTTTGAAATAGAGCAGGGATTGAATTTCCCGGAATCGTATAGGGATTTTTTACTGAAATATAACGGAGGATACGTAAATCCAAATGTGTTTTATATCTCTTCTGAAGAAGGTGAGAGCGCTATAAATATATTCTACGGCATTGGTAATATGTATAATAATTTAGAGAAAAAATTGGATCTCTTTGATGATTTAATCGATATAGGATTCATTCCCATTGCAAGTGATTCAGGAGGCAATCAGATTTGTTTAGGAGTAAATGAAAAATATTTTGAACAAGTTTATTTTTGGAACCATGAACAAGAAACGGATGAACTTATGGAAAGTATGCATTATTTAGGCGAAAATATTAATAAATTTTTAAATAGTTTATATGAATCTGAGTAAAAAGCTTGGCATCATCAAGGTGGAAAAACAATGGTCCACAGGGACAGGTTCACTGTCCCTGATTTTTTGCCTGTCGCTTTATCCTCCAAATTGCTAAACCTCCTAACCGTAAAGTAGATAATAAAACCGTTTGAGGGTAACGAAATCACCTTTAAATCTTTATTAAAACATTTGAATAGATAAGGGGACTTTAGATGAGTTTATTTGATGAGTGTATTGAAGCACTAGGTGAGGATGTACATGTCTTTTCTGATAATAATAGAGAGCAAATATTAAGTAATTTTGAAAGTTCATTTCCGTTTAAGTGGAGGCGTATTGAATGGGAGAAAGTGTCTAATCATGCTGAAGTGAATACAGTCGATGAGATAATCTCCTTTTTAGACCAAAAAGTGGATGAATACAGTAATGTTGTTTATGTAATTTGGGACGAAGGAACTTTACCTATTATTCAATCTCCTTTAGATAAAGTATTTAAAGTTATAGATGATGTTACTGCTGTAAGTTTTGATACATGGATATTTTCACCATCTTCAGGATATGTTATTGAGATATTTCATGATGGTGAAGTAAGAATAGGATTAAAATAAAATTGGTGTCTTGACAATGGGGTCCACTTTATGGGGTAATAAAATAGTTAATAAAGGGAATGAAAAACGTGAAACTAATTGGTAGTAAGACGGAACAAGATATAAGAAAGCAACTTGTAAAATCTAATGAATCACTTTTCAAAAGTGAAGAGAATAAAAGATTACTTGAAGTGATAAGAAGTTTATATCCAGAAATGAAAGTAGCTTATATTATTGATTGGATACCTGAACAAGGTGAGGATATATATAAGTTATTAATTAATGAAAACATTATTCTGGAGATTGAATTAGACCGATATAGTGCAGAGATTGAACCAATTATAGAATCTAAATCTATTCCTCAATATTTACAAGGTTTAAGTAAGCAGAATCAAATTAAATTAGGAGTTGCCCTTGATTTAGCAAGTAAATATTTGGATAATATGAATAGTTAATAATAAGTACCTTGATTGGCTAAATGCCTTTCAAGGTTTTTTACTTTATATTAAATCAACCGATATTGAGTGAGACAATAAGAAAATAATTTGTTTGAGAATCGAAAACTCATGAAGACTGAACCATCAAGGAGTGCTATTTTAACAATTAAGAGATGACAAGATTAAACAAGCTAAAGGGTTTAAACGTTACATATACAACGAATGAATTAGGAAGAATAGTAGATGTGAAAGCTAATAATCTGGTATTGAAGCAGGGAACGAGAAAAGAATGGATGCAGCTAAAAGTAGGAGGAAAAGACCGTCCCCCAGATGATGACGGAGGACATTTGATAGGGACGCAGTTTAATGGACCGGGAGATATTGATAATCTTGTTGCACAAAATAGCCAGTTTAATCGTGCTGGCGGAGAATGGTAGCAGATGGAGCTACAGTGGGCACAGGTATTATAGGAGACACCGCCGAAGAACGTATCGGTAAGTTTAAACCAGTTTATCAAGACGACTCTTTAAGACCAAGTCGTTTTAAGGTAGAGTATACTATAGAAGGTGAAGGAACGTTTAAAAGATTAATAGAAAATTCTGCAGGAGGTAATTAAATATGGAAAAAGAAATGAATCAGATTTATAGAGAAATAGCTGATACAGTGAATGAGATGATTCCAGAAGAATGGGAGAAATTTTATTTCTATGGACAGGTTTCAGAAACAGGGGGAGGGACGTATTTTTTTTATAACACATCTAAAGAATCAAATAGTTTTTATTATAGTTTAGATATACCATCTTATTTTGCCGTTAACAATCAGGAATTTAAAGAAAAGAAAAGAAAGTTATATAGACTTTGTAAGGATCTGAGAAGAATTTTTAAAGAAAATGAACAAGATTTATGGTATTCCTTTACAATGTCTTTAGAGAAGACAGGAAAACTAAAAATACACTATGATTATACAGATTGGTTCGCAACAGATTATCATTTTGGAGATCAAATGATTATATGGAAATATAAATATTTGGGGGAAGAACGGACAGATGAAAAAGCAAAAAAAGTGCTTGAAAGGTATTTCCGCGACTTTCCAGACAATCCGATTTAATGGATAAAAAATAGTAAAATACAAAGATAGCAGCACTTGATGTTATAGGTCAGGTGCTGTTTTGTTATAATCCATGGGAATGTTGATGTTTATTCGTAAAC
>NZ_VIYG01000039.1 GCF_009389585.1 Oceanobacillus sp. CFH 90083
AAACATACTAACATTAGTAGTGCAGACCAAGGCCATGGTTTGTGCTACTATTTTTTATAGTAGAAGTGAAGGAAAGTCGAACAGCTCCTTGGATCTTAGAATCCGTATATAAAACCGACTAACTTCACACCCTTATTTGAATCAGTTTAGTATGTTGGGTCCTAGAGATCGTGTATAAGAAAATGGAATCGATAAGGCACTGTGAAGACTTCTATAATTGGCTAACAGGGAGTAGAAAATGTGAAACATGTTGTAGCTTTTGATGTGAGTATGGGGAAAAGTATGATGACGGTATATAATCGTTATAAATGTTGCGAGTATGAAGGTGAGATTGAACATAAACGCTCTAGCTTTCAATTGCTTTATGAGCGATTACATCAATTAACGCTTCTTGATGGGGAAGAACCTGAAATTATATTTGAAGCGACAGGCATTTATTCAAAAGGTTTGGAAAAGTTTTTATGCGATCATGGGTATCGGTATACGCGAATGAATCCATTAGAGGCGAACCTTCAAATGACTTCCATGCGCCGTCATAAAACAGATAAAAGTGATGCACATGAACTGGCGAAAACTCATTTTAAAATGGAAAGGAATTATACATACCAACAGGATGAATATTACGAGCAGATGCGTGCATCAACGAGATATTATGATGAGGTAGATACAGAAATCACTCATTTATGGAGCCGGATACATGCTGTTCTGCAGCTAAGCTTTCCAGAGTTGGAGAAGGTTATTACACCACGTTCTGCATTGTTTCTAAACATTGTACAGCTTTATCCTCACCCTGAGAATCTGCTGGCACATTCCAAAACGGTGATACGTAACCGGCTAAAAGATAATACACGAAAAAATCTTTCATTAAAACGTGCAGAAGAAAAAGCAATTGTTTTATTAGAAGCCGCAAAAGAATCCTATCCAGCAATTTCCACAAAGGATATCAGGTGTGAACAAGTAAAGGACTATGCAAAGCGCATTGCAGATTTAAAAGAGAAAAAGGAAAGTCTTGTTAAACAAATGGTTGCCATTTCAGAAGATCGCCCTGAATTTCAAGTGCTTATGTCCTTCCCTGGGATTGGAGATGTGACAGCAGTACGTATTATTGGGGAGATAGGAGATATTCGTCGTTTTAAAAACCATAAACAATTAAATGCATATGCAGGAATTGATATTATGCGTTATCAATCAGGCAATACGCATTATCAGGATCGCATTAACAAGCGAGGAAATAAAAAGCTACGGAAAATCCTATTTTTTATGATCAAAACAATGATTACACTACGTAAAAAGACAAATAATCACCTAGTCGAATATTATGACAAATTAAAAACGCAACCTCAGAGAAAGCCTCATAAGGTTGCCATTATCGCGTGTATGAATAAGTTTCTGAAATTAGTCTTTCACCTTATCCAACACAATGTACC
>NZ_VIYG01000004.1 GCF_009389585.1 Oceanobacillus sp. CFH 90083
GCTTGACTGGAGGTAAGAAAAGGAGCTGTCACCAAATACAGATCATGTATTTTGCGACAGCCTTTTTTTTCAAAATCGATTTCACTAATGAGTGAACCAGGGCATACATTTCTTATCACAGTATTAGCACTGGTCGTTAGTATTCCTCACCGTTTTGTTGAATAATCTTTTAACCATTTTGCAATGTCTTCAATAGACGGCTTTTCTTCCACTATAAACACAGTGTAATCTTCTGCTTCTTTTTGATTCACAAGAAATTGATATCCATTTAACCATAAAAATTGTTTCATACAAGCGAAACCGGTCCTTTTGTTACCATTATGAAAAGCATGATTTTGAGATATGCTGGCATATAAGGCCGCGGCTTTACCGAAAATTGTTGGATATGCATCATCGCCAAAAACCGTTTGTTGAGGTCTTCCCAATGCACTTAACAACAAACTTGTATCTTTGACCCCCACTTGCTCTTTAGGAGTATATTTTTTTATCACGGCAGCATTTAATATGATAGCTTCTTTTTCCGTTAAATATCGAGGGTTTAATTGTTCTGTCATTATCTATCCGCAAGATTCCTTAATGTATCATCATAATTCTCGAATAGATCCTGTAAGCCGTCTAAAAAATCTTGATCGATGTCTGTTAGAACATCTAAATTCAATTCTTTGAATTTTTTTACTGAAACGCTGCCGTCTTCTTCTAATTTAAACCTTATATCATCACCTTGCTGCGCCTTTAAGTGATGTAATACTTCCTGTGGAAGTGTTACTCCAAGGCTATTACCGATTTTTGTTATTTTTCTCTCCACTTGTTTCACCACCATTTCTTCTCCTCCTATCTTTATCTAAAACGGTAAAGATTATAACTTATAATGGTTGTATTAACTGTTATAACGATTTGGTTTTATTATAACGGGAAAAGAATTAATTAGTCAATAGAAAAAGTGTGTCCATGGACACTCTTAATGGGGTTGTCAGAACGTCTGGCATTTCTTCTACGGAATTAGTATATTAAATAACTGTAATAAAATTCACATACTCTTGTGAAACAACGAGCATAATAAAGGTTGGGCTGAAATTGAATTTACTTTGAAGTTGGCGCAATCTAAAATGATATATATCAGGAGGCGAGCAGTAATGCATATTGATGAAAGAAGTAATCAACTGCTGCAAGAATTAATTAACAATCCGAATGCAACATTAAAGTCACTTGAATCCAAAATGGGTATTAATCAACGACAAATAAAGTATAGTCTTGAAAAAATTAATAGTCATTTAATGGATATTCACCATGTGCAGATTGAACGTACTCCTAAAGGGCAATTTATCATACCAGGGAAAATTACAGAAATGTTCTCAGCGGCTAATGGACATTCCTATGTGTTATCAGAAACTGAAAGAGTTGATATCCTGCTGATTATCATTTTAAACCGGTCACAGGATTTGTCACTTATTCATTTAACAGAGTTATTGGATTTCAGCAGGAATACAATAACAAAAGTGATTAAGCAAGCCAAAGAAAAACTTAAACCTTATTCCATTGAATTAAATTATTCGAGGGTAGAGGGCTATCAGCTTTTAGGAGGTGAGTATGAAAAAAGAAGGTTACTATTTGATATTATTCAACAATACGTGAAAAGCAGGAAAGACAGAGAATTGTTAGAGAAGTATGGAAATATTGATTCAGAAGATTTGAAAGGATTTTATCACAAGTTAGAGCAATGTGAAAAAACACTCGGTTACACTTTTTCGGACAATATGATTACTACAGTGGCATATTGCTTAGCAGTTTGGCAAAACCGTGTAAAGCAAGGAAAAACAGTAGAAGAAAATGAAATGAGTAAGTTTGATTTAGCAGATAAGAAAGAGTTTTATACCGTAAAAAAAGTATTTCATGAGCTGCGTTTTATTAATGAAAGTGAATTACATTACGTAACACTGCAGCTAATGATTATGAATGTATTTTCTACAAAAAATTTTTATATCAGCGAATCGATGAATACAATCAAAAAGGCATTGCAGGAAATGCTTGATCGGTTTGAAAGAGTAAGTGTGATTGATATTCCGCAAAAGGAATTATTAATAGAAAAATTATATATGCATATGAAGCCTGCGTATTACCGGATTAAATTTGACCTTATTGATAATTCATCGTTAGCTTTAAATTTTGATCAAAAGCTTACAAACCTTCATCGGGTAATTAAATTAATTGTTGAACCGATTGAAAACGCTTTAAATAAAAAAGTTCCAGAAAGTGAACTGGTCTATATAACTATTATTATAGGCGGCTGGCTGAGACAGCATGGTATTGACTTTAACAAAAAGATTCTGGCAGCAGTAGTTTGTCCGAATGGTCACTCTGTATCCGTTATGATTCATGTAACGTTAACGTCGATATTTAAAGAGTTTTTATTTTTGAATCCTATGTCGATTCGGGAATTCTCTAATTATGAAGGGGAAGTGGATATTGTTTTTACAACGGATAAATTGGATACCGATGTAAAACAATTCCTGGTTGAACCAATTATGAGTGAGGCTGAGATTAGAAAATTGCAGTCAATTGTTTTTACCGAGCTATATGGTTTCTCCTTTTCAAGTATTGATATGGATTCGATTATGGCCATTATTGAAGAGTATGCAGATATAAAAAATCGAATAAAACTAATGGACAGTTTAAATAAATATCTACTGGATCAAAATCCGACTGCTGCTCCATCCAATCCGTATGATATAGAAAGAACATTAGATGATTTTTTAACTAGCGATACAATCCGGCTGGTTGACAGAGTGAAAGCTTGGGAAGAAGCAATCAGGCAGGCTGCTCAGCCTCTGCTGGACAGCGGGAATATAAAAGAATCCTATGTGGAAGCTGTTATGGAGAACTGCAGAAGAAATTCAGACTATATTATGCTTGCCAGTCGAATAGCAATCCCCCATGCAAAACCTGAAGAGGGTGTGCTGAAGCTCGGAATGAGCCTGTTAAATCTGAAAGAGCCAGTAGAATTTCCAAATGGTCAGCGTATGAATTTGATTTGCTTTATTGCCGCAGAGGATAAAGAAAAACATATTAATCCATTACTTCAACTTAGAAGACTTGCAGAGGATGAGCACCTAGTCGATCAAATTAAAAAGGCCGGCTCTGTAGAAAAAATGGAAAAGATTATTAGAGATTTTGTAGACGAGGTGATGTAGTTTGACAAATAAAGTAATTATTTCAGAGGATGCTGTTTTTACGAATCTGGAAGCATCTGATAAAGAAGAAGCTTTAAAATTCATGTCACAGGCTTTTTCGGAGAACGGGTATGTAAATGAAGGATATTACGAGAGTATTTTAGAGAGAGAAAAACATGCTCCAACCGGGATAGAAGCCTATGATTTTGGTATTGCGATACCACATACAGACCCCAAATTTGTCAATAATGATTCTTTAGGAGTAGCAGTTTTAAAAGAACCTGTCATTTTTAACAGCATGATCAATGCAAAAGAAACGATTGAGGTTAAAGTGATATTCTTATTAGGTTTATCAAAAAGTACAAAGCATTTAAATATACTGCGTCAAATTATGGATTTAATCAAAGAGGAGGGCGTGCTGAAGAAAATAGCCACCATGTCTCACGATAAGCTTTATGACTATTTAAAAAATAATTTAAAATCAGAATAAAATTGGAGGAATTACAAATGAAAAAAGAAATTATTTTTGCGTGTTCAAGCGGGATTGCAACATCAACAGTAGTGGCAGAGAAAGTGAGCGAGTATTGTCAGGAAAATGGGATTGAAGTGAATGCCCGTCAGGCAACAGTAGGTGAATTAACTGGATTAGAGGGATCTGTTGATTTATTTGTGGTGACATCAGATGTGGGCAGCGGTTATAAAACACCAGTTGTGAATGCATTGCCTATTCTTACTGGAATCGGGGAACAAGAAATATTAGAGAAAATTGTTTCTATCCTAAAGGAACAATAGAAGCATGCAAATAAGGGTCAACACTAAAATCTATGATTGAAATAACCGTATAAGCACAGTTCAACTGGCTGGTCATAGATTTTAGTAGAAGCCTGAAATATCCAGAAATATATCATTGAAGGATATGTTATTGATTTATTTGGTAATTAAAGGTAAAAATTCAATTTATTATCAGTGGGCAATATTTAAAAGAAGGAGATGAAAATAATGGGACAAACAATAGTAGATGGGTTTCAATACATTCTGAGTTTCGGACCAGAAGTTATGCTGCCGATTATCATACTCATCATGGCTTTGGCTTTTCGGATCAGTTTCGGTAAAGCACTAAAATCTGCTTTAACGATTGGATTTGGTTTTGTAGGTATATTTTTAGTATTGGATTTGCTGACGGGAAGTCTTGGTCCTGCAATCGAAGCAATGATAGACAACTCAGGGGTAAATCTTCCTGTCATGGATACCGGGTGGCCACCTCTGGCAGCGATAGCTTTTGCCTCACCAATTGCTCCGGTTGTCATCATATTGACGATTGTTATAAACATCGTGATGCTGGTATTTAAGCTGACAAAAACAATTGATGTTGATTTGTGGAACTATTGGCATTTTGCATTTGCGGGTTCGTTAGTCTATATAGCTACTGGAAATTTCATCATTGGATTGATTGGTGCCGCAATTGCTACAATTATAACCTTTAAGCTTGCTGACTGGTCTGCTCCATATATTCATAAAAGAATGGGTCTGCCCGGAATTTCCCTGCCGACATTATCATCAGTTATCTATTTCCCTGTTGGCATTTTAGGAGATAAAATCATTAATTTAATTCCTGGTCTTAACAAATTGAATGCTGATCCGGATTCGATCAAAAAACGTTTTGGTGTATTTGGAGAACCAATGATGATTGGGGTAATCTTAGGTATTGTTATTGGAATTATTGCCCGCTTTGAAATAAGAAATATCATCGAACTAGGAATCTCTTTAGGAGCGGTTATGTTTATTATGCCACGGATGGTTAAAATTCTTATGGAAGGTTTAATGCCGCTATCAGACGCTATACGCAGTCTTTTACAGAAAAGATTCCCTGATCGTAAAGATTTGAATATTGGTCTGGATATAGCAGTTATTATTGGTAACCCTGCCGTTGTTTCTACAGCTCTTTTACTGGTGCCGGTTACGATATTATTAGCCGTTATTCTTCCAGGTGTTATTATCATGCCATTAGGAGATTTACCATTCATTGTCGTTCCATTAGCAATGGTTCTGGTTGCTACCAATAAAAACATTGTACGGTCGGCGATTATTGGTATACCAATGATTATCGTCTCTTTATATCTAGCTTCCAATTTAGCCCCGCTTGTAACGAATGTAGCAGAAAGCATTCAATATGAGTTTCCAGAGGGAGCTACATCGATGATTAATAGCTTTTTAGATGGAGGAAACCCGGTCAGGTACTGGCTCGTTATGTTAGCTCAAGGAAATTGGATTGCTATTGCAGCTATCCCTGTTGTCTTAATCGCCGTTTGGTATATATATAAACTCAGCAGAAGAGATTTTGATGAAAACGGTCAGCTGAAAGAATAACAAAATATTCGCAGCATGGAAGTGATTTAAAGAGGGAAGGAGACTTTACTATGAAAGCATCTGTTTTTTATGGGAAAAATGATATTCGTTTTGAAGAAGTAGATAAACCGGATATAAGCGATAAAGAAATATTAATCAAGATGAAGGCATGTGGCCTTTGCGGAACAGATATTCATAAAGTAATAGAAGAATTAGTTCCTGCAGGTTCTGTGCTGGGGCATGAATATGCCGGGGAAGTCGTTGCGGTTGGGAAAGAAGTTGCTAATTTCAGTCTGGGTGATCGGGTTACAGGCGGAATTCATGTTCCGTGCTTCACCTGTGAGCAGTGTTCCAGAGAGCATTATACCTTATGTCCGGAATTCAAAAAGACGAATATTCACCCGGGCGGATTTGCAGAATATGTAAAGCTTCCAGAAGAACATGTGAAGCATTTACTGTATAAGATTCCAGATGAAATGAGCTATGCCGAAGCTTCCCTTACAGAGCCGGTTGCCTGCTGTATTCACGGACAGAAGGCAGTCGATATTCATGCTGGAGATCGAGTGCTTGTGATGGGAGCAGGTCCAATTGGTTTAATCCATTCGCAGCTTTTGAAAACGAAATTAGTGAAAGAGGTTGTTGTAACAGATGTGTCTGATCATCGCTTGAATCAAGCACATGAGTTTGGTGCGGATGTAACCATTAATACCGGGGAAAATGATCTGGAAACGTATTTACAGGAGCAGGGACACCCGGGATTTAATATCGTTATTATTGCTGCTGGTGTATCTGCATTGCTTCCTCAAGCAATGAACGTGCTCAAAAGAGGTGGAACTGTGGTCTGCTTCTCACCGTTTACCATTAAACCAACCGTGGAAATTGATGCAGGTATGTTTTTCCATGATGAGAAATCGATTGTAGGAACATATAGTGTTTCACCATACGAGTTTGAAGAAGCGATATTGGCAATTCAAAATGGTGTCATCAATACAGAAGCATTAATCACACATGAAATGTCTTTATCTGATTTAGATAAGGCGATTGCATTGACACAAGAGAAGACAGAAAATGTATTAAAAATTGTTTTAAAAAATGAATAGATGGGGGAATGTATATGACATATAAAGCAATGGATGCGTTTTTAGAAGCATTGGAGGAAGGTAACTATGTTGCTCCGGCAATGAATACGACCAATTTAGAAATGACAATCGCTATTGTGGAAGCAGCGGAAGAAGCAGGCTGTCCTGTCATGGTTCAGATTGCTCCTACTAATGTAAAACTTTCAGGTTATGACTATATTGCAGAAATTGTAAAAAGGGCAGCAGAAAAAGTATCGGTTCCAGTTACATTGCATTTAGATCATGGCATGAGCTTTGAGGATGTTAAGAAAGCTGTAGATGCTGGATTTGCTTCCGTCATGATTGATGCTTCTACTTTAGACTATGAAGAGAATATAACATTAACAAGAGAAGTCGTGGAATACTGTCATGAAAGAGGAGTTCTTGTAGAAGCGGAGCTGGGAGAGCTGAGCGGGAAAGAAGATGACCATGTAGCTGAAGATGCAGCGCAGACAGATGCTTCATTATGTAAAGATTTTGTGGAGAGAACGGGTATTGATCTACTGGCTGTTTCTATTGGAAATATACATGGCATTGATCAGGCTCCAGATTTGAATTTTGAACTATTACAGGAAATAAATGAAAATGTCCAAGTACCTTTAGTTATCCATGGCGGTTCAGGAATACCGGATAAAGCGCTTGCTAAATTGAAAAGCTATGGCGTAAGGAAGGTAAATCTGGCAAGTGATTTACGAAAAGCATTTATTACCGCTGTCGGGAAGCGCTATGAGGAAAATAATAATGAGTATAATTTAATTTCTGTTTTATTAGATGCTCAAAAAGCTGTAAAAGAAACAGCAGCACTTAAATTTAAGGCTTTGAATGGGTAAAGAAATGTATATTGTCAGCATTGATGTTGGGACAACCAATACAAAAGTTTGTTTATATGAACTACCAGCGTTTCGTTTGATAGAAATAGAGAAATTTGCCACACCTCAGACGTTTGAAAATGGCAAAACAGATATAGATGCTGAACAAATTTGGAGAGAAGTGCTTCAAGCATTAAAAAATATATGTAACAGGCTGGAGGATTCTCAGCAGATTAAACAGATTACGGTTTCAAGCTTTGCCCAAACAATTGTACTGCAAGACAGTCAAGGGGAGGTCATTACGCCAACCATTGCCTGGTTTGATCCCCGAACCAAAAGGGAAGCTGAGGAAGTTAATGACAGCTTCGGGGAAGAAAAGCTGTATCATCGGACGGGAATTAATGCACATTCCAATCAAAGTTTAACCAAGTTATTATGGTTAAGGCGTTATAAGAAATCTGCTTTTCAAAGGATGCATAAATGGACATGTATGTCAGGCTTTATTGCATCTCGATTAACAGGTATTTATGCCACAGATTGGAGCTTAGCTTCCAGAACACTGCTTTTCGATATTGGAAAGAAAAAATGGGCAGCAAAGCTTATAAAAACATTTGATCTGGATAAAAAAACATTTCCTGAGCTGGTAGAATCGGGCGCAGCGATTGCTGCTGTAAAGGACTCTGTTTCAAAGGAGACGGGGTTATCCAAAGATGTTACTATTTCTATCTCCGGTCATGATCATATGGCTGGATCGATTAGTACTGGGCTAAAGAAGAAAACAGAGATATTAAACTCAACTGGAACAACAGAAGGGCTCCTGCTACTTGGAGAGAAACCAAATTTATCAGATACGTTTCGGAAGTTTGCAATATCTAATGGATGTTACGTGATAGATTCAGAATATACACTCTATGGATCGATGCCAACAGCTGGACAAAGCTTCAACTGGATAGCGAAAGCATTTAATCGGGATTTAACAGATATTGCTGAGATGTGTCATCAGGTTCATGAGGAATATGTAAGCGATTTTGCTTCCATAATGGATAGAATGCAGGTTTTTATTCCGCATTTAAGAGGAAGCGGTCCGCCAATCCGAAACAGTGCTTCCAAAGTAATGATTTATGGAGCTACGGATCAGTCAACAGACCATGATATGCTCTTCTCCATGATAGCAGGACTCTGTTTTGAGTTAAAGCAATTAAAAAATGTATATGAAACGTATGTAGAATCCAACATTCAGCGTATAAAGGTGATTGGACCTGCGGTGAAAAATCCGCTTTGGCTGCAGCTGAAGGCAGATATTCTTCAATCGGATATCCTTGCATATGAAATAGAAGAAGCTGTTGCCAAGGGTGGAGCAATGTTAAGCGCGTCCAAGCAGGGGCTGGTTGATACGTTGCCAGAACCAGAGATAAAAATATATACACCGAATAAGGATCGGGCAGAAGTGCTTGACGATTTTTACAAAAAGTTTTATTTACCACTCTATCACTTAAAAAATCATTTTGAAGATAAGGAATGATTCAATGGAAGCTTTAACTTTTTATGGTATGGAAGATCTTCGTTATGAGCAAAAGGAAAAACCGGAGCTGCAAAAAGATGATGAAGTGATTATAGAAGTAAAGTATGCAGGAATTTGCGGATCAGATTTATCCCGATATAAAAAGATAGGTCCACTGACTCCCGGGAATATTTTTGGACATGAATGTTCAGGCGTAGTGAAGGAAATGGGAAGCAAGGTAACGAATGTACGAGCAGGAGATCGTGTTGCGGTATGTCCGCAATTAACATGCGGGGAATGTGAAGCCTGTAAATCAGGATACTTCGCAGCATGTCCAAATCTGCTCGTAATAGGAGCTAAACAGCCGGGCTGTTTTGCATCCTATACAAAAGTGCCGGCAGAAAACCTGTTAAAATTACCGGATAACATTACTTTTGAGGAAGCCGCTTTGATAGAGCCATCCTCCGTTGTACTGCATGGTCTTTTCCAAACGCAGCTGCAGCCTGGAAAAACAGTTGCTGTGTTTGGCTGCGGCACCATTGGTTTACTTGCCTGTCAGTGGGCTAAATTGTTTGGGGCAGATAGAGTTATAGTCATTGATATCGATGCAGATAAGCTTGAACTGGCTAAAGAGCTGGGAGCAGATGAGGTTATTAAACCGGACAAAAATGCTTCCACATATTCAAAATTAATGCAATTGACGGATGACGATGGCGTAGACTTAGCTATTGAAGCTGCTGGTTCCGTGCAAACTTCAGAAGAGGTATTTGCAGCTCCCAAAAAAGGTGGAGAAGTTTTATTCCTTGGAATTCCGTATAGTGATATTACGTTAAAAAGATTTTATTTTGAACGGATTGTCAGACAGGAATTAACGGTACGAGGGTCATGGAATGCGGTATCTGCACCGTTTCCAGGCAGAGAGTTTACAACCACACTTCAATTTCTTAAAGAAGGAAAGTTAAAAATAAAGCCGATGATATCTCATTATTTACCTTTGAAAGAAGGGCCGGATATTTTTCGAAAAATAACTGGCGGTAAAGAGAAAGCGATGAAGGTTTTGTTTGAGTTGGAGAAGTAAGTGAAAATATTTTATAACAGAAAAGTAGTGAAGTAGAAAGGGTGATTTTCCATTTCACTACTTTTTTCATAATCGATTTTACTAATGAATGTCCAAGGGGGGCTCTTTTTGTATGAAAGCTTCTTAGCCTAACCTTCTGAATTCTTTCTATACGATGTATCGGATTATGAGGATAAAGAAGTACAATTCAATGTGTTCCTGCGAATTGTTCTGATGGTATTTCGGGACATCCGTAAAGATGATATACAAGTTGTCCTGGACACCATTTATCGATCCATCGAGTATCTGCAGCAGGTACAGGATCAGAAAACAGTAACCCAGTTCCTTGAAACACTGTTTTATTATGTATTCCGTGTCAACCAGCGACTCACAAAAAAACATTATTATGATATAATTAACCATATCGGAAACACTTATCAAGAAGGGAGCAAATTGATAATGACTTTAGCAGAAATTTTTCTGAATGAAGGAAAAGAAGAAGGTAGAGCTGAAGCTAAAGCAGTGCTGGCTAATACTGCAATTCGATTAATCACAAAATTTGTAGCTCCACTTTCAGAAGATATAAAGAAAAAGATACACGAACAGGAAATTAGTACGTTAGAAACAATGATGGAGCATATCGATGAATTGGAAACAATAGAAGATGTCAAACAATACTTGAAATAGAAAGGGGCTGCTGTACAATTAGGTAACTGATCGTGCAGCAGCTTTTTGTGTAAGAAGTAAGTAAGAGCCAAAACATTATGATAATTCAGTAGACACGGACATATCAAAAAAAGGCTCCAATAGGGTATAATCAAATTAAAAGAACAGGGAGGGGAACACGTTTATGACAAATATTATCTTTGATTTACACTCACATCATGACCGTTGCGGACACGCAGAAGGAAAGATAGAAGATTATATTCAGGCTGCCATCGAAAGAGGACTTCATTACATAGGGATTTCCGATCACTCTCCACATTTTTATGCAGAGGAAGACCGGCTTTATCCCGGAATAACTATGGCGAAGAGTGAGCTGGACAACTACGTAAAGGAAGTATTATCTCTGAAGGAAAAGTATCAGGATAAAATCCATGTCCTATTAGGAATGGAAAGTGATTACTTTCGGGAGCATGAAGCCCTGTATAAAGAAAAATATAACCAGTATCCTTTTGACTATATTATTGGTTCTGTACATTATGTTCATGGAAAAAGTATTTTTCAACGAGGCAGATGGGATAACTTGTCAAAACAAGAACGTTTAGAGGAAAAAGAATCCTACTACCGTTTGATACAGCAGTCTGCAAAGAGCGGAATGTTTCAGATTCTGGGTCATATTGATGCGATGAAGGGATATCTATTAGATTTTCATGATGAAAAGACACCAATGATAGATGAGACATTAAAGATAATTGCTGATGAGAATGTGGCAATTGAAGTAAATACATCTGGTAAAAATAAAGATTGCGGCGGCTGGTATCCTTCTCATGAAATATTGGAAAGAGCGTATCATTATGGAGTGGATATTTCGTTTGGCTCTGACTCACATGTTGCTTCCCGAATTGGCGATGATTATAAAGAGGTACAGGACACATTAAGACAAATTGGTTTCAAGGAAATGGTTTATTTCATAAAGAAGAAAAGATACACTGTGCCATTGTAATATGTGGAGTATGGGAAAAGCCTGCATTCGCTAAAATATGAGCGAATGCAGGCTTTCCTAAAAATTACAACGACATCCTTTAGAAACAGCTGTATGAATATAAAATCATGTATTTTATCAAAAAACGTTTTATATCACGTTGACATATTATTCACCTTCTAACTTCTTTCTTTTATATATAAATAAGGACAGCATGATTATTAAAATAGAACATAGTATAAGAAGTACAAATGCAACTCTTAGAGAGAAGATATCACCTAAAATACCAACGGTTAATGGGGCAAATAGAAAAGCAGTATAGCCAAATATAGTAACTATAGATACAGCCTCACTTCGCCTTTCATTTGATATTTTTGATGCTATTGAGAAAGCAATAGGCGTAATCGGTGCTAAGGAAAAACCGATTAAAAAAAGTCCAAGGGTTGTTAAAAGTGGAGCTGGTATTACGATTAGTGTGAGTAAACCGATAAAAGCAACTACACCACAACAGAGTAATACTTTATTTTCCTTCAGTTTTACGATTAAAAAGGTACTAACTAATAAACCAGCTAATGAAGCTATATGAAAAGTTCCGATAGCAGTTCCTCCCATGGTTGAAGAAAAATCTAAAGTCTCTCTTAAATATATTGATAAAAAACTCTCAAGAGAATTCTCTATGAAAAAAGTAAACAAAATCAATAAACTCGGAATTAAAATACTTACCGAAATGAAGCGTTTTTTGCTTGTTTTTTTTTCTATCTTCAGAAATTTCATTACTCATTTGATCATTAACTCTATACTCTGTTTTTATAAATAAAGATATGATACCCATCACCAAAAGCAGTACAGCTATACTAATATAAATACTCGTGTAATCTATATCTTTACTTATCAATATTCCAGTGATAATTGAACCAATTGCAGCACCAACACTAAAGCTTGCATGCAAAGGGGTCAATACAGGCTTATTATGGTAGTTTTCATAGTCCCCACCAAGCGTATTCGCAATGAGATCATAAAAACTGACAAAAATACCGCCTACAGCAAAAATAATTATTAATAGATAAAAACTATCTATGAACGTTAAAGCGTAATAAAACATTCCAGTTCCAAAAAAAGCAAAAATCAAAACAACTTTTCTGCTAAATTTATCTGCTATCTTACCACCGATGTAAATACTGAGAAGACCTACTAAAGAATGAATCATTAAACCTATACCTATTTGACTTTCACTTATCTGAATAGCTGCTACTACATCTGCTAATAGAATTGCCCATACTCCAGTTTGTGCTCCTAAAACTAAAAATGTTAACAATAAGAAAATAAGGTAACTGTTAATTCTTTTAAACATATTTACTCCTCTCCATAATCAGGGCATTTTTACAGGATATATTGGATTATATTGAAAGCTATCTTGAGTGGAAATAAGAGCAGCAATGACAAAATATCGGTGATGGAAAATCCTTTTTAAATTCCGTCTGATGACACTGCAATCGCAATTTGAACTTCTTCATTCCTTTTTATATAATAGAATCAATTGAAAATTCGGGAGATTGATAAATATTTTTGATTTCTTCTCCTATTTCCGCATGATAAAATGCCATTTTGGGATGATTTGGTTAAGTAGATTAATTATACCAAAAAACCAGTGTTCATGCGGATTTTTCATCCCTTTTTTCCTATTTCGAAAAAGCTGTTTTGTTGGCTTTTCAAGGTACTAAATATTGGTGAACGAACTCCTGTAGCTTTTTCCAGATCTCTGGGGGGAAATTCTTTTTACAGTGAACTTCCTGCAAACGGGGCGGGTTGCGTAGAGTTTTAGATAGAAAGTACGAACAGCTTGATACTAAAAATAAATGAAGGAGAATGATAGTATGCCTCATCATTTAAATGGAAAAGTAGCATTAGTTACAGGAGCTTCAAGGGGACTTGGGAAGCATATAAGTAAAACTTTGGCAGAGGCAGGGGCTATCGTTATCGTAAACTATGCTAATAATCAAGAAAATGCGCAAAATACTGTTAATTTTATTGTATCTGATGGAGGAAAAGCCGTAGCTATTCAAGGGGATGTCCGAGATGAAGCATCGGTAGAAAGGCTTATCAAACAGGCGGAAAAGGAAACAGAAGGAAGTATTGATATATTGGTTAATAATGCTGCTGGTCCTCATCCTGTATTATCAATAGAAGAGCTTGTATGGCAAGATTATTTAGACCAGCTCGACTTTTTTGTGAAAGCGCCATTATTATTAACAAAGGCTGTCCTGCCTGGAATGAAGAGAAAGATGGCTGGACGTATTATAAATATCGGAAGTGAAGTGGTTCAATTAGGTACCCCTAATCATTCAAACTATGTCATGGCTAAAGCTGCCCAACTCGGATTGACGCGTTCTTGGGCAAATGAGCTTGGGTCTTTTGGGATTAGTGTTAACATGATTAATCCAGGATTTATACCAGTCGAAAGGCACGAGGGAGAAGACATGAGTGAGTACCTGAGAGGAGTTCCTCTTGGTAGAATGGGAGTCCCGCAAGATATAGGGAATACGGTCTTATTTCTTGCGTCAGATGCAGGAGGATTTATTACAGGACAATCGTTATCTGTAAATGGAGGAAATACTTTGGGAATATAGGAGGCGGGGAGCTGTTGCACGATCAGGTAACTGATTGGGCAACAGCTTTTTGGTTAATACAAAAAACAGACGACCACTATGAGTCTGTTCTTATTACTATTAACGTATTTATCAACAGGTAACACCTCAACAACAGAAATTAAAATAAATTAGTTGTACAGGAAAATACTAGTTTCTATAAGGCTTTATAACTGATTCCTCACGGATGTAAAACGGTTACCTATTGCTTTTATCAGATTATATATTATGATGAAAATACAATGTAAAGGATTACATTCAGTTCAATTACTTTTTTGAGAGAAGATACAGCATATAAAAAAGGGATATTTACAAGTTGAGGGGGGATTATATTGCCGACAATTCAGGATGTTGCCAGACGTGCGGGAGTGTCAGTTGCTACTGTGTCACGAGTATTAAACAATCCTTCATCGGTTGCGGAATTAACACGCGAGAAAGTCAAGCAAGCGATTCGGGAATTGGATTATTCACCAAGTAGCTTAGGACGAAACTTACGGAACGCAGAAAGCAGGATGTTATTAGTATTATTGCCGAAGATATCTAACCAATTTTATTTGAAAATTGTAGAAGGGATAGAAGAAAAAGCACTTGAACACGGTTACCATATTCTGCTTTGTCAAACCCATTCTAAAATGGAAAGGGCGAAGGTATATTTTGATTTATTAAAAAATCAATTAGCAGCAGGTGCTATTACGATGGATCCAACGATTGACCATCAGATATTGATTGACATGGCAAAACGTTTTCCATTTGTACAATGCAGTGAATATATAAAAGCGGAGAATTTGTCTTATGTAACAATAGACAGCGAATTAGCAGCTTACCAGGTAACAAAATATTTATTAAAGCAGGGGCATCAGCGTATAGGACTCATAAATGTCAGCGAGTATTTTTTATATGCAAGAGACAGGAGAAAAGGGTATCTTCGGGCGTTGAAGGAATTTCATATTGAACCGGAAAAAGATTGGTTTTATTCGGCGGATACTGTGTCACTCGAATCAGGACAGCAGGCTATGCGTTCTTTGCTGAATAAAAAGAAAGGGCTTACAGCGGTGTTTGCTGTTTCAGATATGTTAGCTATTGGAGCATTGAAAGAATTAAATACCAGAAAAATTGATGTTCCCAATGAAATGGCAATAGTCGGGTTTGATAAGATTGAATTTACCAATATGACTTATCCATCTTTAACTACCGTTGCACAGCCAATGTATAAAATGGGAGAAATATCAGTGGATATGCTGATTAGAAAAATACAGGGGGAAGAAGTAGAGGATATAATCTTAGATCATGAGCTTATTTTAAGAGAGTCGACCTGATTGGAAAGTTACCTGTTGTCATAGTCATAAAAGGAGAGGAATTCATTCCATGTAACTTTTTCTTTTGGAATGGTTTGAATGTGTGCGTTTTGGTGTAATCATTTTTATGAAATGGGAGGAGTAAACTATGGAACAAATGAAAAGAGTGTTATTAGTGAGCTTCTTGATCCTGTCAGCTCTAATAATTACTGCTTGCAGTGGAAAATCAGACTCGGAAACTACAGAAAACGAAAACAATAATGATGCTTCTGAGGAGGAACAAGTAACCATTGTCTATGCGACAGGTGTAGATACAACGGGTGCTACGCAAAGTCAAATTGAAGCATTTGAACAAGCTCATCCACACATTAACGTGGAGTATCGTGAAATGCCGGCTGATACAGGTCAGCAGCATGATCAATATGTAACGATGTTCAGTTCTCAAAGTTCGGAAGTGGATGTATATAATGGAGATATTATCTGGACGGCGGAGTTTGCTCAAGCCAACTATGCTTTGGAGTTAGATCGTTTTATTGAAGCAGACAGTATAGATTTGGACAGTCACTTTGAAGGCCCGATTCAAGCGGGTAATTACAATGGCAGGCAATGGGCGTTACCGGTATATATGAATGCTTCATTTCTTTATTATCGTACGGATATAACAGACACGCCACCTGCGACTTGGGACGAATTGATTAAGCAAGCTGAAAAGATGCAAGGAGAAGAAGGAACAGAATTTGGGTATTTACTGCAAGGCTCTCAGTACGAAGGAATGGTAACCAATTTTATTGAAATTATCGCTTCTTATGGGGGAAGTGTTATTGATGAAGATAATAATGTAGTAATTAATAGCCCTGAAACCATTAAGGGATTAGAAAAATTTGCTGAAATTGTACAATCTGATTTTGTACCGGGTAACATCTTGAATTTCCAAGAAATTGAAACAGAAAATGCATGGATTGCAGGAGATTCTGTATTTGCCCGCAATTGGACATATATGCAGTCCTCATCCAATGACGAGGAACGCTCAGAAGTTGCAGGCAATGTAGAAATTGCACCTATTCCTGCAGGTGATGAGGGAAGCAGCTCTGCCTTAGGCGGTTGGATGGCGATGATTAACCGCTATTCTGAACACCCGGAAGAGTCATGGGAATTAGTGAAATTTTTAGCTGGTGAAGAAGGTCAAAAAATTGGAGCAATACAAGGTGCACGTGCCCCTACGATAGAATCATTATATGATGATTCAGAGGTGCAAAGTGCTGGTCCGTTATTCTCCAATCCAAGTTTTGTAGAGGGCTTGAGTGTAGCTGTTCCTCGTCCGGTATCACCTATTTATCCAGAGATTTCTGAAATTATTCAAATTGAGGTTTCCCGAGTGTTAACTGGAGAACAAACAGCTGAACAAGCGGTAGAAAATATGGAATCACAATTGAAAGAAGCTCTGGCAGATTAATAAAAAAAGTCAGGTGGACAGTAGCTTGTTCATCTGGCTTTTTTATATGTATCATAATTATTACTTCTAGAAGACATACAAATGAATTACATAAAAGAGTAAAATTTTTCATTCTATAATTGGCATGTTGGATATATGGTTTTGAACAAACTAATATGATAAAATGCCGCGTAAAGATACTGAAATAATTGGATTGAATTATTTAGTTGAGAAAATACAGTGGACATAAAGGCAGACTGAAAAATTCAGAAAAATAATTGACTGAATAAAACTATCTGCTATAATAATTGTAATCGATTTCAAAGAGAGGATCGACCAACAAATAGAGGAGGGTTTGTTATGTCACAGCTAAAGAAATTAGTGTTGTTTGGAGTATTCTTTTTATTAGTTACTTTTATGGTTGCGTGTGGTGGAGATGATGGAGCGGAGACAGATGATTCAGGCACAGAAAGCAGTGGAGGAAATGAAAACGCTTCCGAAGAACAGGAGCAAGTAACTATTGTTTATGCCACAGGTGTTGATACTACCGGCAAAGTAGAAGCGCAAATTGCAGAATTTGAGGAGTTAAATCCACATATTAAAGTGGATTATCGTGAGATGCCTTCAGATACGGGGCAGCAGCATGATCAATATGTAACTATGTTTAGCTCGCAAAGCTCCGAGATCGACGTTTTTAACGGTGACAGCATTTGGCCGGCTGAATTTGCTCAAGCCAACTATGCATTAGAATTAGATCGTTTTATTGAAGCGGATGGTATAGATTTAGATGCGCACTTTGATGGACCGATTCAAGCAGGTAATTTTAATGGCAGACAATGGGCACTTCCATTGTTTATCGACGCTTCATTCCTTTATTATCGTACTGATATAACAGAGGAACCGCCAACTACTTGGGATGAATTAATTGAACAAGCTGGAGAATTGCAAGGTGAAGAAGGTACGGAGTTTGGTTATCTATTACAAGCCTCTCAATATGAAGGTTTGGTGACAAACTTTGTTGAAATCATTGCTTCTTATGGTGGTGAAGTTATTAATGAAAATAACGAAGTAGTAGTAAACAGCCCGGAAACGATTAAAGGTTTAGAGAAACTAGCAGAAATTGTACAATCTGATTTTGTACCAGGTAACATCTTGAATTTCCAAGAAATTGAAACAGAAAATGCATGGATTGCAGGAAATTCTGTATTTGCACGTAACTGGCCATATATGCAATCTTCTTCCAGTGATGAAGAGCGTTCTGAAGTTGTAGACAACGTACAAATTGCTCCATTACCTGCTGGTGATGAGGGAAGTGCTTCCGCATTAGGCGGCTGGATGGCAATGATTAATCGTTATACAGAGCATCCGGAAGAGTCTTGGGAATTAGTAAAATATTTAGCTGGTGAACAAGGGCAAAAGACAGGAGCAATTGTGGGGAATCATGCTCCAACTATCGAAGCACTTTATGATGATCCAGAAGTGCAGGAAGCGGCACCTTTATTCCAAAATCCAGAATTTGTTGAGGGACTGAGCGCAGCTGTTCCTCGTCCAGTATCACCGATCTACCCTGAAATTTCCGATATTATTCAGATTCAGGTTTCACAGGTGCTGACTGGTGATCAAACAGCTGAGCAAGCTGCAGAAAATATGCAGACACAGATCGAAAATGCTATGGAAGATTAAAGGATTTCTAAAGAGATGGGCAAGATGGGACGCTTTGAATTTCATCTTGCTCTTTCTATTAAGTACGTCTAAATGTACTTAGCAGAAAGGGAGGGAAAGAAATGTGAAGAAATTTCATTTCAGTGAAAAACAACTGGGTTATCTGATGATACTTCCATCTATCATACTTGTAGTATTAGTAACATTATGGCCTGTTGCCCAGTCATTTTATAATAGTTTATTTGATTATCGCTTAAATGATCCAACGAGATCGGAGCGGATGCTAAGTGCTAATATGGATTTGGAACGTTATGTGGATAATTACTTTTATATTGACGGTCAGCTGGACAATCTGGAAGGCAGTGCCGTTGGTGATGACATAGCGACGATTAAGCAGGCAAGAGAAACAATTGAAGGCTTCCATAGTGAGTTGGCATCAGATAGTGAAATCAATGCTAAAATGGAGCAGATTGATGAAATGCTGATGAATTTCGAGCCGGTTTCTGATACTGATTTAAAATATTCAAAGCTGGACAATGACTTTGCGGAAGATTATCGCGCAGCTTTGATTTCTATCTCAGAAGACTTACAAGAGATGGCTGCCACCACAGACAATGATGAGCTGGCACAAAATTATGAACAGGCAAGTTCATTACTGGAAGCTACAAGTACGAATATATTAGAATCTAACTTTATTGGTTTCTCTAACTATGTGAAATATTTTAAAGACAGTCGTATGTGGCAGTCTCTAGCTAATACGATGATATTTACCATTGCTTCCGTTGCTGTTGAGCTTGTATTAGGTTTAGCTATTGCCTTATTAATCAATCGTGCCTTCAGCGGGCGTGGTATTGTCCGTGCCTCGGTGTTAATTCCATGGGCTATCCCGACGGCTGTAGCTGCTATGATGTGGGGCTTCTTATATGACGGTCAAACAGGGATTGTGGCGCATTACTTTAATGAATGGAACCTGATACCTGATTCATCTTGGCTGTTGTCTACATCAACTGGTGGAATGTTCTCGATTATTTTTGCCGATGTGTGGAAAACGACACCTTACATGGCATTATTACTATTAGCTGGACTCCAGACCATACCAAATTCCTTATACGAAGCAAGTGATGTAGATGGTGCCAACAAATTTCAGCAGTTCTTTAAGATTACACTGCCATTGTTGAAATCTGCTATTTTAGTTGCATTATTATTTAGGACACTAGATGCCTTCCGGGTGTTCGACCTTATCTATGTACTAACTGGCGGTGGACCGGCGAATGCTACTGAATCTATTTCGATATACGCATACATAACCTTGTTCTCACAACAGAACTTTGGAGAAGGTTCTGTATTATCGGTTATTGTATTCTTAAGTGTAGCATTGATTAGCTTTATCTATGTACGCTTGATTGGTTCAGATCTATTCGCAGGACGTACGAAATAGGAAGGAGAAATAATATGAATAAACGTGCAGGTATTGGTTTCTATATATTTCTGGTTATCTTTGTATTTTTGGTAATGTTTCCGTTTATTTGGGTGTTCTTAACATCGATTAAGCCTGTAGGAGAAATATTTACATCATTTAGATGGTTTACGACCAACCCTACACTGGACTCTTATGATGCTGCGTTAACGAATCGCCCGCTGATGCGATATATGTTAAATAGCTTTGTTGTTTCATCCGTAACAACCGTTTTGTCGGTAGGCTGTGCTGCTTTTGCGGCTTATGCGGTAACCAGATTGCCGATTAAAGGGAAAGGTTTATTCCTTGGAGTTGTTTTAGCTGCTTCTATGTTTCCGCAAGTTGCAGTTATTTCGCCAATCTTTAACATTGTAACAGAGTTAGGATTACGTAATAGTTATACAGGATTAGTCATCCCTTATATGACAATCAGCTTACCATTATCAATCTGGATTCTATCAACTTTTTTTCAAAAAATACCATTCGAATTGGAGGAATCTGCAAAGCTTGATGGAGCCAGCCCATTTCAAACATTCCGCAAGATTATCTTACCACTGGCGACACCTGGTATTTTTACAACTGCAATTCTTGTATTCATTGCGGCATGGAATGAATATTTATTTGCCTTAACAATTAATAGTGATGATGAATGGAGAACAGTGCCAGTAGGGATTTCTATGTACCAGAGTGAATACTCTGTCCCGTGGGGGGATATCAGTGCTGCAACAGTTATTGTAACCATTCCAATTGTTGTTTTAGTGTTAATTTTCCAAAGACGAATTGTTTCCGGTTTAACATCGGGGTCTGTAAAAGAGTAGAAGAAAACATAATTAGAGCGGATAACTGGAGAGTTATCCGCTCTAATTATACGGTAGAAATGATGATGTTTTCCATTTGCAATTCCCCACAGCCGATAATGGCTATTTTCAGTTTTGTTCCAAATAATGGCTTTAAAATTAAAACGATTACATTTATGTTGGTTTAAATTTCATTGTCAATATGGAATTATTTAATTATGCTTTTGAGTCTATTAACAGAAAAAGTACCTTTCAATTCCAATAATCTCTCCAGCTATAATAACCATATTAAAAACCGTACTAGACAGTATATCTCCTACACATTAAGATGAAGTATAGAATAACTTCTCTACCTAACCCTTAATCTCAGAAAGGATGAACCAAAGTGAAACAGACAATGGAAAATGATTGGTTAAAAGTTGAAATAGAAAGTAAAGGTGCAGAAATACGTGCGGTAAAGAATAAGAAAAATAAAATAGATTATATGTGGACCGGAGACAGCACCTATTGGGGACGTGTTTCACCGGTGCTGTTTCCAATTGTCGGCCGTTTGAAAGGAGACAATTATCAGCTGGAAGGAAAAACCTATGAAATGTCCCAGCATGGCTTCTTAAGAGATGTTGAATTCGAACTAAGCTCCCATTCAGCAGAGCATGCTTCATTTGAAATAATCTCGGATGGACGTTTTAAAGATGTCTATCCATATGAATTTAAAGCAACCATAACCTATTCCCTAAATCAAAATACGCTTTCGGTTGATTGGAAAATAGAAAATAAGAATAGCGGGGAAATGTACTTTTCAATCGGAGCACACCCTGCTTTTCGAGTCCCGCTGTTTGAAAATGAAGGGTTAGAAGATTACCAATTGATATTTACACCTGCTCCGGACAAGGAAGTCATGGAATATGGTTTAGAAAATGCACTGATACATGAGAATGGAGTTCGTAAAAATCTTCCTGATATAACATTGCAATCAGATCTATTTGCAAAGGATGCGATGATTTATAGCCATATCAACGCATTAGAGCTTGTCTCTGCAAAATCAAATCATGGTGTAGAGGTCGTATTTACAGACTTTCCTTTTGTTGGAATTTGGTCTAAATACAATGAAGAAAATCATGCGATGGCGCCATTTGTTTGTATCGAGCCTTGGTATGGTGTAGCAGATATGCATGATACAACAGGAGATTTAAAAGAGAAGTTTGGTATTAATCGACTAGGAACGGATGAAGTATTTCAGAAGGGGTATACGATGACGTTTAAATAATTATTTCAATTAGCCTGATGAGAGCGTATGAACTGGAACCTGTTTAAGTTTATACGCTTTTTTTTTGCTGATCAGGAAAGTATAAAATTGTTTCATGTGGATAGCTATTTATAGAATAACAGGCGCATCCAGCTCCAAGTGCCAAGCTTTAGAGCTAACACGAGCCGCTCTGCGATAAGAAAGATTTAGCGATTCAGGCGTTGCGACATGATGTCGCGTTCTTAGCCTGTAAGGGGAGGGCTTTACGCTTTTGGTTCCTGATTGATTATTATGCTAATAAATAAAAGAAATGTTGGCACTATAATACAAAAATAAGGCGTCAAATTATAAATATTTATCCTATTTCTTGATTTAAACTGAAAAATATACCAATAAGTTAATAGTAAGATGATAGTGACATAGTGGCTTCATATCATTATTCGTAAGTTTGTGAATATGTTTTGAAAGGAATGCAAGCGCTTTAATGAAAGGTATATAACAAATACAAAGCAAACATGTGATATTAAGCCTATTATCTACAAGGAGGACGAAGAAAATGAAGCTTTGCTATAATCAAGCAACAACATTAGAGAATTCAAACCTTGTAAAAGATCTCGAATATTGTGAGAAGCATGGCTACGATTATATTGAAATACGTACGATGGATAAATTGCCTGAATACTTACGGGATCATTCTATGGAAGAATTACAAGATTATTTCCAGACCCATCATATTAAGCCAATCGCTTTAAATGCGTTGGTATATTTCAATAATCGTGAAGATGAGGAACAAGTCCTTGAAGAATTTAAAACAATGGTGGGGAATGCAAGTAAGTTAGGTGCTGTTTATGTTGTCGTGGTTCCATTAGTAACTGATCAGACACTTCTTAAGAGGGATATTAAAGCGAGTGCAGTAAAAATGCTGCATCAATTCGCTGAAATAGCAGAGGCACAGCAGATAAAAGTAGCATTGGAATTTGTCGGCCATCCGGAGTGTACGATTAATACCTTTGAACAAGCTTATAATATTATTGAAACTGTAGATAGAGAAAGTGTCGGTTTAGTTTTTGACTGTTTTCACTTCCATGCGATGAATTCAGATGTTGAATTTTTGAAGAAGGCAGATGGCAAGAAAATCTTTATTCTGCATATTGATGATACAGATGATTATCCAGCTGGCGCACTTCGGGACGAACATCGTGTCTGGCCGGGGGAAGGTATCCTTGATTTGGAGAAATTATTACAGACCGTAAAGGATATTGGCTACAAAGAAGATATTGTGTCTGTTGAACTGTTCCGTCCAGAATACTATAAGCTGCCTGCAGAGGAAGTGATTCGAACGGCAAAGGAAACGACACTGCAATCTATCGCAAATGTAATTAAATAAATAGATTATGGGAGGCGTAGACTAGATGGAGCGTAAAGTACAAATTGCCAAAACAGATTTAATAGTTAACCCAATTGGATTAGGTACAAATGCGGTTGGCGGTCATAACCTATACCCGAATCTTAACGAACAACAGGGAATGGATATGGTTCGTGATGCGATAAATCATGGCGTAGATTTTCTGGATACGGCTTTTATTTATGGACCACGCTATTCAGAAGAACTGGTTGGGAAAGTAGTAAAAGAGATGGGAAAACGCCAGGAGATTGTAATTGCGACAAAGGCTGCCCATAAGTTTGTAGATGGAGAGATGCAGTTTGATAATTCTCCGGCATTTTTAAAGCAAGCTGTTGATGATGCATTAAAACGCTTGCAAACCGATTATATTGATTTATTCTATATCCACTTTCCAGATGAAGATACGCCAAAAGATGAAGCTGTTGGTGCATTAAAAGAATTGAAGGATGCTGGGAAAATCCGTTCTATCGGTGTTTCGAATTTTTCTCCGGATCAATTAAAAGAGGCGAATAAAGACGGATATGTTGATGTTTTACAAGGCCTATATAATTTGGTGCAACGAGATGCAGAGCAAACATTTTTTAATTATACAAAAGAAAATAATATCTCCTTTATCCCGTTTTTCCCTCTTGCTTCCGGATTGCTGGCTGGTAAGTACGATGAAAATACTACTTTTCCAGAAGGGGATTTACGCAATGGTCATGACCATTTTCAAGGAGAGGCATTCCGTAAAAACCTTGCAAAAGTAGAAAAGCTGCGAGAAATTGCGGTGGCTAAACAGGTGGAAATTCCTCATTTAGTATTGGCCTGGTATTTGGCAAATGATGCAATAGATGTTGTTATCCCTGGAGCAAAGAATGGCTCTCAAGTGCAAAATAATTTACAAACGTTAGATGTTGCAATTTCAGATGAGGAATATAAAGCGATTAGCGATATTTTTGCTTAGTTATAGTATTGTTTGATGAAATGGAGGGCTGTTACAGAAAGTCCACTGCTTTGAGATGGGAGTTGTCAATTAATGATTAGGTGACAGCCTTTATTTGTCTGTGAGAAAGAGCTGATTTTTATTTGTTATGAAAATGAACAGGAAAACTCCTGAATATGCTTAACAACTCTTTAGTTCGGCTGCTGTTGAGAAGTTTCTTTCCTTTTTATAATGTTCCCTGGAACTTTTTAACAGAATGGAAAGGTTGTACAGAAGGATGACAAACCTATTTGAAGGAAAAAAAGATTTAAATAAATATGTTACTTCTATTTCATTGTATGGAGCAGCGTTTCGCATCTATTATTGGGGTGGGTGGAAGCGTCATTTTGGTACAAAAGAGCATGTACACAGCTTTTTTGAGGTATCTTATGTTCTTGGAGGGACTGGGGAATACCAAGAGAGCAATGTGAGTTATCCGCTGGTACCACATTCCGTTATTTTAACGAGGCCTGATTATGAGCATAAAATTTCCAGTACAAAAGGAATGTATTATTTGTATTTTGCATTTGAGTTAAAAGAAAATGAATCAGCTAATGAATGGAAATATTACATTCAAGACTTGGAACGAAAAGCACAGCCTGTCCTTCAATCTCAAAAAGAAACGGTACAGTCTTATTTATGGAAAGCACTCTATCAGTCTGCGATAGAAGTGGAGCATAGATGGAAGGAAGAAACGCTAAAACAGCTTGCTTCTAATTTACTTCCGGCTATACTCGATACCTTTTACCCATTACCTAAACAAGAATCTGGTTTAAAAGATGATGCTTTTGATGAGCGTAAAATATTAATCTATCGTGTAAATTTATATATAAAAGATAATTTGCATAAGAATCTTAAAATATCAGAAGTTGCAGATGATTTCTATGTTTCTAAGCGCCACCTTTCCCGTCTGATTAGAGAGGAAACCGGAAAGACATTTACAGAAGTTTTACAGGAAGAACGTCTTGATTTAGCTACGGAATATTTGCGGGGAACAAATATGTCGATTAAGGATATTGCAACAGAATGCGGCTTTTCCAGCCTGCATTATTTTACGAAAGTATTTACACGCATTATACGGACTCCTCCGGCTAAATATAGAAAAATATATCAGGATACGGTAGAATCAGAGTTTAAAGAGACCTAAATCGTTTCATTGTGAAGCCTTTATTTTGCAGTACATATGATAGTAATGCAAAATAGAGGCTTTATTGCAGTTCCATAGCAGAAATCACAGAACTAAGCAAGGAAGGCTTACCAAAAAGTAATGAGGTAATCCTGTTCTGAAAAAATGAATATTTAAGTAAAAACGTTTTTCCAGTTGTATTGGAAAGGCGTTTTTTTATACCGTTTAATCTCCCCTTTGTGAAATGTATATTTGTTTAACTAGCCCACCAGCCTGATGTGATAAATAATCATCAACGTTTTTCCTCCTTCTATAATATAGGAAGTATTGTCTTCGGTGTCCTGAAAATGCAAAAATATGGCTGAATTATACAAATACAATAACAATATCTTTCTCTATAATATACAAATATAAATGATTACTTTTTGGTTATATTTTGATTATATTTTTTTGGTGGTTGTTGATATTAAATAAGGTGCGATATACCTTAAGTAAAAGAAACAGACTACTGACTAATCTAAGATTATCTCCTTTTATATCTTTTAAAATGGAAGGGTATTCATTCTGTTTGCAGGTACGGATATATCGAATTTTTTAACAGAAAAAGAAAACGCATTCAATGTATTGTTTTATCCTTATAAAAAGATGGCTAGCTGGAGTGCCTAAGAAGTAATCGGTATGTAATCTTCATGAATGGAAGGGCAGGAAGCGTTATGGTTTTAAGAATAGGTGTTATAGGAACAGGAGCAATTGGACAGGATCATATTCATCGAATTACGTATTCTTTAACAGGTGGAGAAATTGTTGCTGTAACCGATGTGAATAGTGAGCAGGCACATGCAGTTGTAGAACGCGAAAGTCTTCGTGCAAAAGTGTACGATAATGGTCATGAGTTAATTCAGGCAGACGGAGTAGATGCAGTCATTGTTACATCCTGGGGACCGACCCATGAAGAATTTGTACTTGCTTCCATTGCGGCCGGGAAACCAGTGTTTTGCGAAAAGCCGCTTGCTACAACGGCTGAAGGATGTAAGAAAATTGTTGAAGCGGAAATAGAGCATGGAAAGCAGCTGGTACAGGTAGGCTTTATGAGGCGATATGATAAAGGATATCGTGCATTGAAGCAGGCTGTCGATCAGGATAAGATTGGTGAACCATTGATGCTGCATTGTGCACATAGAGCACCTGCTGTTACGAATTTTAATGGTGATATGGCTATTACAGATTCCTTTGTACATGAAATCGATGTTCTGAGATGGTTAATTCAGGACGATTATGTGTCTACTCAAGTGATTCAACCGAGAAGGACACATCTTGCAGAAGAGGGGCTTCAAGATCCAATTATTATTTTATTAGAAACAAAAAAGGGAATTCGAATTGATACAGAGATTTTTGTTAATTGTCAGTATGGGTATGATATCCAATGTCAGGTGGTCGGTGAGACAGGTATCGCTAATTTACCAGAGCCGTCCAGCGTTCAAATGCGCAGTGAAGCAAAACTTTCTACGGATATTTTAGTAGATTGGAAACAGCGTTTTGTGGAAGCGTATGATATCGAATTACAGGAGTGGATTAATTCTACAGTTAAAGGTGAAGTACATGGTCCATCAGCATGGGATGGTTATGTTGTAGCAGTGACAACAGATGCAAGTATTGAAGCAAAGCAGACAGGACAGATTGTGCCAATAGAAATGCCTGAGCAGCCGGATTTTTATAAAGGAGCTAGTGCCAAACATACTGTGTAAGAATGATGAAATAAAACTATATTTTTAAAAGGAGATGAATAGCATGCGTTTAGCATATGATCCATCACATTATCGTGATAATACTAATTTAAGAGATACGATTGAGAATGTTGCCAGATTAGGTTACGAGTATGTGGAGCTTTCTCCGCGGGAAGATTTTATCTGGTTCAATCAATACCCGAAAGTAGATAAGCAGTTAATCAAAGATTTAAAAAGGTATTGCTCTGATGCTGGAGTGAAGATTTCATCGGTACTTCCGGTTCAACAATGGTCTTCTCCCATTGAGGAGGTTCGTGAAGCTGCTGTTCGAAATTGGAAACGCTGTATTGAAATCACTTCTGAGCTGGGCGTTGATTTAATGAACACTGAATTTGCCGGCGATAAAACACGCCCGACGGAAAGTGAAGCTGCATTCGTAAAATCAATGGATGAGCTGATGCCGATTTTTGAAAAAGAAGGAATCAAATTAAATATTCAGTCACATCCGCATGATTTTATTGAATTAAATACAGAAGCCATCCAGATGATTCGTGCATTGGATAAAGAGTGGATTAAGCTCGTATATTCCGTACCACATGCTTTCTTCTATGATGATGGTATTGGGGATGTAGAAAAACATCTGGAGGAAGCCGGTGACTTGCTTGACCATGTACTGATTGCAGATACGCTTAATCATAAAGCAGCATTTGGCTTACGTTATATTATCAATCCGCCAGGTGCCAATGTAACGATTCATCAGCATTTAAATCCCGGTGAAGGAGAAATTAATTTTGATGCACTGTATAAGAAATTAAGAGAGATGAAGTTTGATGGGATTGTAACCAATGCAGTGTTTGCATATCCAGATCGTCCGGAATGGTCCAATGAAATAACGTTGAAGTCGATTAAAGAAGGATTGAATATAGATTCATGAGCAGTATATAGCAATAAAATAGCAGTATTTAGAGTTTAAATGTTTGTGATATCAAGCATACCTAATCGTTTGTATGCTTGATATCGTCTTCATTAAAACAAAAGCAATAACTATAAAGGGGAAGTTTGAAATATTCACCTTAAACATCCATGTTATAAGCGTTTTAATTGTTGAAAGCGCTTTATTAAGGGTGCGTTTAAAAGGGGCAGTTTTCTAGGGAGGAAAATATAGTGAATACAGAGCAAAACTCATTTTTAATGAAAGTTATTATGATATCCACATTAGGTGGGCTTCTTTTCGGATACGATACAGGTGTTGTAAACGGTGCACTGCCTTTCATGGCTGAATCACTAGATTTAAATGCATTTACACAAGGTCTGGTGGCAAGTTCCCTGCTTCTTGGGGCAGCAGTAGGGGCTGTGACTGGTGGACGGTTAGCAGATTATTTAGGTCGTCGTAAAAATATTATCTATTTGGCTATTCTATTCTTTTTTGCCACGCTTGGATGTACACTGGCTCCAAACCTAACGATTATGGTTATTTCCCGTTTTGCATTGGGACTTGCTGTAGGAGGAGCCTCGGTAGCAGTCCCTGGGTACTTAGCAGAGATGTCACCTGCTAACAGAAGGGGAAAATTAGTAACCATCAATGAATTAATGATTGTATCAGGGCAGCTTTTAGCTTTTATTGTGAATGCTGTACTGGGTAATATGGCAGATGTTATTCCGGAAGTATGGCGCTATATGCTGGTTATTGCAGCTATCCCGGCAGTACTATTATTCTTTGGGATGATGAAAATGCCAGAAAGTCCGCGGTGGCTTGTATCAAAGAATAGAACAGATGAAGCGCTGGAGGTACTTCGCAGAGTTCGCAGTGAGAAAGAAGCGCAACAGGAGCTAAATGAAATTAAAGCATCCTTCGCTAAAGAAAAAGAGCAAGAAAAAACAACTTTTAAGAATATGTTGCAAATAAAATGGGTGCGCCGGATCCTATTTCTAGGTATTGGAATTTCACTTGTGCAGCAAGGTACCGGTGTAAACTCGATTATGTATTACGGGACACAAATTCTCCGGGATGCAGGATTTGCGACACAGGCAGCTTTAGTAGCTAATATTGCCAATGGCGTTATTTCGGTATTAGCAACTTTTGTCGGAATTTGGCTTCTTGGAAAAATAGGGCGTCGACCAATGCTTATAGCAGGACAAATAGGAACCACCAGTGCATTGCTTCTTATTGCTATTTTCGGGAATACGCTTGCTGATTCTTCAGCTCTTCCATACGTAGTGCTGACATTGACGGTGACATTCCTTGCCTTCCAGCAGGGGGCTATTTCACCAGTAACATGGCTGATGCTTTCAGAAGTATTCCCAACCCGGTTCCGGGGTATAGGGATGGGAACAGCGGTATTCTTTATGTGGATTTTTAATTTCTTAATTAGCTTAGGGTTCCCTGTATTGCTGGATAAAACAGGTTTATCTTTCACATTCCTAGTATTTGTTGCTTTGGGAATTTTATTGATTACTTTTGCAGCGAGATATTTGCCGGAAACCAAAGGATTGACATTAGAACAGCTGGAACAGCGCTTCCGGAAGTATGATAAGCAAAATGCTTAAGGTAATCTGTTAAGGTCATGGAGAAATATAGTCAAGTATTTCCCTATATTGAAATACTTGACTATATTTTTAGATGACTCAGGTACCCAACAAATACAGCTTTGTATTTTTAATGCTTTTTTCATTGTTTTTGGATTTAGTTTATCTTCAAATATTTCCTACACGCACTGAATGAAATGCTGGAAGCTCAGATCAATGTTTAAAGTAATAGAAAAACGTATGAACTTGAAAGGATATTCAAGTTTATACGTTTTTCTATTGAAATGAATTTATAATACTGTGTGTAATTTATTTTATAGTTTTGGCTCTGTAATACCAGAAGGAGGCATCAAATTATAAATATTTATCACATCTCTTTATACACTGAAAAACATAGTAATGAATTTCACGGTTGAGATATACTAACGGCATAACATCACTAGTCAACATAATTATCTTGTAAAAGATAGATATAATATTTAAAATGTAAACGCTTTAAAATCATAACTAACTAATAGGATTTCAAAAATAAATATTGATACAATTAAGCTTTTACACCTGAGGATACGAATCCGATGAAGATACGGGATATTACAAGATAACGACCTATATTGCAGTACAGCATATATAAAGTGAAACTTTTGCGATTACCAATCCTATCATAACGAGTTGGTAGATTAGCTAATCGGGCCGTTACTGGCTGTCTGCTGTTAAAAAGTTTTCAGGGTTATTGAATGAGCATATACTATAGACTATAGGGTTGGTATTTGCTCTCTTGTTTGTAATGGAAAGGTTGTTTAAAAACAATGAAAAATCTATTTGAAGGGAAAAAGGATTTAAATAAATATGTAACCTCTGTCTCATTATATGGAGCAGAATTTCGAATTTATTATTGGGGTGGATGGGAACGCTATTTTGGTACGAAAGAACATGTACACAGTTTTTTCGAGATGACTTATGTGTTAAATGGAACAGGAGAATACCACGAAGGAAATGTTTGTTATCCATTAGCTCCACATTCCCTCATATTATCACGGCCTAATTATGAACATCAGCTTTTTAGCGAACATGGGATGAAGACTTTATATTTTGCATTTGATCTAAAGGAAAGTGAGTCAGATGATGAATGGAGGCATTACATACAATGCTTAAAGCAAAAATTAAATCCGGTATTCCCTTCTCCAAAAGAAAACATTTATTCTAACCTGTGGAAAGCTCTCTACCAGTCTGCAATAGAAATGGAACATACGAAGAAAGCAAAGATGCTTAAGCAGCTTGCTCCTCAGCTGCTTATTGCCACATTTGATTGTTTTTACCCATTGCCAAAACAAGAGTCTCTTATAACAGATCAGTCGCTTGATGAGCATAAAGAGTTGATTTATAGGGTTAATTTGTATATAAAGGATAATCTTCATAAAAATATAAAAATATCAGATATTGCGGATGATCTATATGTTTCTAAACGTCATTTATCGCGTCTTATGAGAGAAGAAACTGGAAAGACTTTTACGGAAGTTTTACAAGATGAGCGTCTTAGTTTAGCTACAGAATATTTACGAACAACAGATAAATCGGTTAAGAATATTGCTATAGAGTGTGGTTTTTTAGATGTATCTTATTTTACGAAATTATTTACACGCACGATGCGTTATCCGCCAACGAAATATAGGAAGATGTATCAGGATACAATGGAGTCGGAGTTTAAAGATCGTTAGCAGCAATAAATGAAATTTTATTTAATGACGTCGTTATTTTTATTGTATATCCATATATACAAAGCAAATTAGATTTTATACTATATACCTTTAATAAAGATAAGATAGATACTTGGAGGCTATCTTATCTTTATTTTTTTATTTTAGAGCTAAAAATATGGAAATACACGTCATATCAAACAGCAATAAAATAAATAAGTCAATATTTAATTAGGAAATTTTAGTGTGTCTATGTCTCTCAGTTACAAGGGTTTGGCTGAATAATACAAATACATTTATTAATCACTTCTCTATAATTACAAATGTAAATGGTTACTTTATGGATATGTTTTGGTTAAATGCCTGGGTGTTAGTACTAATATCTTTATTTTCTTTTTATAGAAAGGAAGAAGTGCACTCTTCCTATAGTTTTTTATCTTAAAAAGAAAGCGTTTTAATTTGAGAAAGCCGTGATTTTTTTGATTTTCTGAAGCAGTGTGCGAAAGCTGCTTTTAAAAATGAATATGAAATGGAGTCGATGTAATTTGAGTAAATCAAAGAATCCTAAACTATTTCTTGGATTAGTAATATCACTAGCTACACTAGGCGGTCTATTATTTGGTTATGATACTGGAGTCATCAATGGAGCACTTCCATTTATGTCAGCTGAGAATCAATTAAACTTAAACGCTGTCACAGAAGGTATAGTAACAAGTGCATTATTAATTGGAGCTGCGTTTGGTGCTATCTCTGGAGGGAGAATATCAGATGCAATCGGAAGACGTAAGAGTATTATTATCTTGGCTATTGTTTTCTTAGTAGCAACGGCAGGAGTTTCGCTTGCTCCAAATATTATCACAATGGTTATATTTCGGTTTGCACTGGGGTGTGCTGTCGGTGGAGCTTCTGTAATTGTTCCAACATATTTGGCAGAAATGGCACCGGCAGAAAGTCGTGGACGAGTGGTGACATGGAACGAATTAATGATTGTTTCAGGTCAATTAATGGCATTTGTTATGAATGCTATCTTAGGTAACATTAGTGAAAATGAAGCTATTTGGAGATACATGCTGGCTATTGCAGGTATCCCGGCTATCTTTTTATTAATAGGGATGTTATTCGCACCAGAAAGTCCTCGCTGGTTACTGGATAAGAACAGGAATAAAGAGGCTTCAACTATTCTTGAGAAAATTAGATCAAAACAAGAAGCAGATGCTGAATTTAAACAAATTGAACAATTTAAGAAAGAAGAGATGAAGGTTCAAAGAGCTAGTTTTAAAGATTTAAAGATTCCCTGGGTACGTCATATCTTAATGATTGGTATTGCGGTTGCAGTTCTTTCTCAGGCAACTGGCGTTAACTCTGTCATGTATTATGGGACAGAAATCTTGAGAAATGCTGGATTTGAGACAAATGCGGCTTTAATTGGAAATATTGCAAATGGAGTAATATCTGTTTTGGCAACATTCCTCGGATTATGGTTGTTAGATAAAGTAGGCAGACGTCCAATGATGATTATCGGGTTAATTGGAACAACTACAGTACATTTTTTAATTGTTATTCTAACGAATGTATTTGCAGGTGCTGACTTCCTTCCATTTATTATGATCGGTTTAATGGTTCTATTCCTGGCATTTATGCAAGGAGGAATCGCTCCGGTATTATGGGTAACATTATCCGAGATTTTCCCTTTAAGACTTCGGGGGCTAACAATGGGAATTAGTGTATTTTGTTTATGGATGACAAATTTCTTTATTGGTTTTCTATTCCCAATCGCAATATCTGCTATTGGTTTATCAGGTACCTTTTTGGTCTTTGCAGTCATTGGTGTATTTTCCATCTGGTTTATGAACAAATATCTGCCGGAAACAAAAGGGTATACACTGGAGCAAATTGAGGCATATTTCCAAGAGCTTAAATCAAATGAAAGTGTTAAGTCGGCTAGTGATGTGAAATAAAGAGGTTTTTTAAAATAAAAATTTTAATAAGAAATTTGTTTAGCAGGAGGAATTATGATGGTATTAAAAATAGGTGTTATCGGTACAGGAGCAATCGGAAAGGATCATATTCATCGAATTACAAATACATTGATTGGTGGTGAAATTGTTGCTGTAACGGATGTAAGTAGAGAGCAGGCAGAAGCAGTTATAGAGTCGGAAAATCTAAATGCAGAAATCTTTGAAGATGGGCATGCATTAATTCAATCTTCTAATGTGGATGCTGTAATCGTAACATCCTGGGGACCAACTCATGAAGAATATGTTTTAGCTTCTATTGCAGCTGGAAAACCTGTATTTTGCGAGAAACCGCTTGCTACTACTGCTGAGGGATGTAAGCGTATTGTAGATGCTGAGCTTGAACATGGAAAGCAATTAGTACAAGTAGGTTTTATGCGCAGATATGATCAAGGTTATCGTTCTTTGAAAAAAGTTGTTGAGGAGAGTCAGGTTGGTAGTCCGTTGATGCTTCACTGTGCTCATAGGAACCCAAATGCACCAGGATTTCATGGAGATATGCCAATTACAGATTCGTTTGTACATGAAATTGATGTTCTAAGATGGCTGCTTCAAGATGATTATGTATCTGCTCAGGTTATCCAGCCAAGAAGAACACGTTTTGCAAATGAAGGGCTGCAAGATCCTCACATTATATTGTTGGAAACAAAAGAAGGCATTCGAATTGATGTAGAAGTATTCGTTAATTGTCAATATGGCTATGATATTCAATGTCAAGTAGTTGGAGACACGGGAATTGCTAACTTGCCGGAGCCTGCCAGTGTAGTCGTACGTAAAGATGCTAAGCTTTCATCTGAAATTTTAACAGATTGGAGGACTCGTTTTATTGATGCCTATGATGTAGAAATACAAGAGTGGATAGATGCAACTCTAAAAGGTGAAATGGCTGGTCCATCGGCTTGGGATGGTTATGTTGTTTCGGTAACGATGGATGCTTGTGTGGAAGCGAAAGAGTCAGGAAAAGTTATTCCTGTTAATTTACCTGAATGTCCAAGTTTTTACAAGAAAGCGAAAATAGAGGCGTAATAAATGGTTTTAAAATACAAATTTTCATAAAAGGAGATGAATAACATGCGATTAGCATATGATCCATCACATTACCGTGATAATACGAACTTGAGAGATACGATTGAAAATGTTGCCAGATTAGGTTATGAATATGTAGAACTTTCCCCGCGTGAGGATTTTATCTGGTTTAACCAATACCCAAAAGTAGATAAGCAGCTAATTAAAGATTTAAAAAGATATTGCTCAGATGCCGGAGTGAAAATTTCATCAGTACTTCCTGTTCAACAGTGGTCTTCTCCAGTTGAAGAAGTAAGAGAAGCAGCAGTTAGAAATTGGAAACGCTGTATTGAGATTACATCAGAATTGGGTGTAGATTTAATGAATACTGAATTTGCTGGTGATAAAACCCGTCCAATAGAAAGTGAAGCAGCATTTGTAAAATCGATGGATGAACTGCTACCGATTTTTGAAAGGGAAGGGATTAAATTAAATATTCAATCGCATCCGCATGATTTTATTGAATTGAATACAGAGGCGATTCGCATGATTCGTGCTTTAGATAAAGATTGGATTAAGCTGGTATACTCTGTACCGCATGCTTTCTTCTATGATGATGGTATTGGTGATGTGGAAAAACATTTGGAGGAAGCGGGTGATTTGCTGGCGCATGTTCTGATTGCAGATACCCTTAATCATAAAGCAGCGTTTGGCTTACGCTATATTATAAACCCGCCAGGTGCAAATGTAACAATTCACCAGCACTTGAATCCTGGTGAAGGGGAGATCAATTTTGATGCATTATATAAGAAATTAAGAGAAATGAAGTTTGACGGTATCGTGACAAATGCAGTATTTGCATATCCGGATCGACCAGAGTGGTCTAATGAACTAACCTTGAAATCTATTAAAGAAGGTTTAAATCTTTAATTGTATCAGGTGTTTGTTAAAGAGCTATAGTGTGAGTGTTAAATGATATGATACCAAGCCCAAACATATAAGGATAAGCGTATCATTAATAATATTAGTTAAAATAAGTTTAGAAATAGTGAAACAATGATATACGTCAGGATATTTTCAAATACATTCCAAAGAAGATGTTCATGTTTTAGGAATTTTTAAGGAGGAAAACCATGCATTTATCATACGTAACAGACAGTTTAGGGCATTTACCTTTTGAAGAAATGTTAGACGTCATTAGTGAAATGGGGATAGACACCGTTGAAATGGCAACAGGAGGCTGGTCTCCTGCACCACATTTGAATTTAAATGAACTGGTGGAGGATGCAGATAAAAGAAAAGAATTTATAGCTGCTCTGGATAAAAGAAATATAAAACTTTGTGCTTTAAATTGCTCAGGGAATCCATTACATCCGGGTGAACTGGGAGAGGAGCATCGAGAAGTAACGGGAAAAACATTTGAATTAGCCAAGCTGCTAGGTGTTAAGAAAATTATTATGATGAGTGGTCTTCCGGCTGCAGCTCCTGAAGATAAAGTACCTAACTGGATTACTTATACTGTTAGCTGGCCGCCGGTTTTAAAGGATATTTTAGATTATCAGTGGAATGAAGTGGCGATTCCTTATTGGAAGGAGCTAGTGAAAAAAGCAGAAGAGTGTGGTATCGAGAAAATCGCACTTGAGAACTTCAGTGCGCAACTGGTCTATAATCCAGAAACATTATTTAGATTACGTGATGCAGTTGGACCAATGGTGGGCTTGAATTTAGACCCAAGTCATTTAATTTGGATGGGAGCAGATCCGATATTAGCGGCGAGAGAATTAGGAGAAGCAATTCATCATGTCCATGGTAAAGATGTGCGCTTAGAGCGACACTTATCTGGTGTAAATGGTTTGTTAGAGACGAAAGAAATAGATGATGTAGCAAATAGAGCCTGGAATTACGTAGCTGTAGGATGCGGACAGGATTTACAATGGTGGAAAGAATTTTTCTCTGTCGTTAAAATGATGGGATACGATGGATATGTTTCCTTAGAAATGGAAGATTTAACAATGTCGCCTGAAGCAGGGGTACGGACATCTGTTGATGCGCTTAGACAAACATTGAGTTTTTAGTAAGAACAGAATGAATCATTTTTAGTCAAAGGATGAAGTAGTAAAACGTAGTAGCTCTTTTTCTACTTGACAAAAAGGGCGCGGATACGATTATAATTAAGACCTAAAAAGTGACTCTCATAAGGATAGGAGTCACTTTTTAGGTCTTACTAAAGAAAGAACACAATTTCTTCTGTTGAATAAGTAATGATGATTTATTTAATCTCATTATCTGATACAAAAACCTAGTCTTCCAACCATCTTATTATTCTTGCCGGATTCCCGCCAACCAAAGCATTATCAGGGATATCCTTTGTAACGACGGAACCTGAAGCAACCACCACATTATTTCCTATGTGGACACCTGGATTTATAATCGATCTTCCGCCGATCCATACGTTGTTGCCAATAGATACTGGAATGCCATATTCAGCACCGGATATTCTTTCTTTAGCGTCCAATGGATGAGTTGCTGTATAGATATGAACTCCCGGTGCAATAAAGCAGTTATCTCCTATCCGGATGTCACATACATCCAAGAATACACAGTCATAATTCGCATAAAAATTTTCGCCGACATGTATATTATAGCCATAATCGCATCGGAAGGGAGGGCGTATACTCAGATTGCTTCCAGTACTGCCAAATATATTTTTTAATAATGAACTTTTTATATTTCCACTTTCTTCGTGTGAGTCATTGAAAAATCTGGTCATTCTCCTTGCGTATTGTCTTTCGGCACGTAATTCCGATTCGGCAGCATTATAAAGCTCTCCACTCAACATTTTTTCTTTTTCTGTCTTCATTTTCTTTTCTCCCTATCAGATGAATTCGATTATTAAGGCTCGATTGCTGTAAGTAAGTACTATTGCATACTTTAAATGTACTTCAGCTACACAGTCAGCTCTAATAGATTGCCTTCCGGGTCTTCTACGACACTTTCATAATAGCCGTCTCCCGTGATACGGGGACCATTTAAGAGAGGGTAGCCATCCGTTTTTAATCGCTTTGTCATTTGATCAACGTGTTCTTTACTGCCTAATGAAATAGCGATATGAGCCCAGCCGAGCTGCTCTGTTGAATGTGATTGATCAATACCTGATTTTCGCATGATTTCTAAACGTGCAGATTCATCAAATGTTAGGAAATAAGATTCAAATTCCTTCTCCTTATTATGATACTTTGCACTTGCATTGCCATTAAAATATGTTTCATAAAATGTCTTCATCTTTTCTAAATCCTGGACCCAAATGGCCACATGTTCTATTTTCATATCTTTTCTCTCCTTTTTGAATTTGTTTTTTAGATGGTTTTCTTTATCATGAGGTCAAGTCCGATTGTTTGTAAGCCATATAAATAATCCTGCTTCCAGTCACTTATAGTAAGCTCTGGAATATGCTCTGATGGAACATATCTGGAGCTGCACTGCGCAATTTGATGTAATGTTTTTTGGTCTGCTTCTTCATTACAAAAAATAATCATATGAGGGTTAATAATAGCTACAAAGGATGCTATTAATCTGCTTATTACATCAATCATTTCCTCCTCATGTACTGGTAATTGATCAAGCTCCTTCTTTTTTATGAAGGTTTGCCAGAAATTCCGGTCATTATATTGTGGGATAAAGGAGACCTCTCCGGAAAAATTGGTGCTGCCATGCACCACACTGTTATTGACTATAATTCCAGCCCCGGGACCATTTTTACCTAAATATAAATAGACAAGTGATTTCTTTTCTTTGAATTTCATTGCATGATGATATCCTAATACTGCTGCATTCATATCGTTCTCTACAACAACAGGGATAGAGAAATAATCCTCCAGGTACCCCTTCAAGTCAACGTTTTGGAGATGCTCATAACCTGGAATATGGAAAATTTGTTTGCTATCCACAGAGCCTGGTACACCGATGGATAAAGAACTGATTTTTGGATATTGGCTTATGATCTCTTTCATGCATGCAGTAAGTGAATTTACATCAACAATATCAGGATATGTTCCTTCATCTTTTAATTCTCCATAGCAATTAAAAACGATATAATTGATTTCTTGTTTCTCTAAAAAGATAGCCAGTCCTGACATATGATCCGGATTGTATTTATAGCGTTTCGCTCTTCTTCCGCCGCTTGAATGATCGAGTCCTGCTGATAAAATCTCACCCTCTTTCTCCATTTGAGTAAGAAACTTGCTTATCGTTGGGAAGCTTATTTTTAAATATTCGCTAAGCTCTGCTTTTGTGGAGCTCTCTAATTCTAAAAGAGCTTTACGAATACTCACATAAATGGCCTTCTTCATCGTTTTTGGTGTCGTTTCCAAATTCAGATACCTCCTGCATCCACTTATTAAAGAGGTTTAAAAAGTGAATGTGAAACTTATTAAACTTCTTTAATAAGTTACTTGCATATAATACTAGCAAATAAAGATAAGAGAATCAAGGTGTGAGATAATAAAAAGCGTATAAACTTTTTTGGGGAAATGGCCCAGTTTATACGCTTCTCACGCTCTTTTTTAGCTTAGGAGATTTTCTTTCATTTTAGAGAAAATCCTGACAGGAAACTAAGAGGTCGATCTTTTTCCATTGTATTTCCTCATCAATGGAGTTTCCTTCTTCAACGGAAGCAAAACCACACTGTGGAGATAGGGCAATATTATTGCCGACCACCGATTTAGCTTCCTGATATCTTTTCTTAATGTTATCATACGTTTCCAGCTCAGGATTTTTGGTGGAAATAAGACCTACCACAAATGTAGCATCTGTCTCTTTCAGCACTGCCCAAGGTGCAAAGGAACCGGAGCGGGCATCATCATATTCCACAAAGAAGCCATCATAAGGAAGCTTGCTGATAACTTCTGCAATGGAGTCATAAAAACCTGAAAAAAGCGGATTCCCTTTAAAGTTTCCTTTACAGAAATGAGTTGCAATGGTCATTCCGTCTGGTTTATGCTCCAGAGCTTTTGTGGATACGCGGCTGAACCATTCCAGAACTTCTTCTTTGTTATAGCCAAGAGCGGCAACTTTTTCGGTAAATCTTTCATCAATCATATAGGTCCATGATGTATCATCAATCTGTAAGTAACGGCATCCGTGATCATATAAATCCTGAATTGCCGCTTGAAACGCTGTTCCAATATCCTCAATAACCAAATCTATATCGGTTCCATAATAAGGTGTATCCTTGATACCGAGCTGAAGGAAATGATCAACCAGAATCATATTCGGTCCGGAGATGGATTTCTTCGCCTCCACGCCATCATATTTCTTAGCAAGGCTATGTAAATAATCCCAGGCTTCTATTTCCGGATGGTTTTTGTTTTTATCATAAGAAATTTTTCCTTCAATACATCCTAATTCAATCTGGTTAGTTACACCATTAATGACCTTTTCAAAATGCTTTGTGGAAAATCCGTCAAATTCTTTCAGCCAGTCCAGATGCCACCATCTGCGTCTGAATTCACCATCTGTAACAAACCTGAGACCATGTGCCACTTGCTTTTCCACCAGATTTGCAATTGCCTGGTCTTCCACTTCTCTCAAAGCTTTTAAATCAATTTCACCATTGAAATAGGCTGCACGGGCATTTTTAATCTCTTCAGGTCTTAAAAAAGAACCTACAATATCATATTTTATATTCAGCATCGTTGCATCTCCTTTTTTTTATATCGATTCTTGGTAATATATCTATTATAAGTTAAATGCTAAAAGTCTGTAAAATACTTAAAACATATGGTTGGATATCGATTTAAGGTATAGTGCGGACTAGCTTGTCCAATTGATATGTTGATTGGGAATGTTTTTTTCTTACCTCATCGTGTCCTTTTTAGACAATATCATGTTTTTTTGCTTCTTTATTTTTAAATGAAGGATAGGTAAATATTTCTTCTTTAAACCAAATAACAATAAGTAAAGCAGCTATCAAAGCTAAACCGCCAACAAAATAAAATCCTGATGCAATACCGAATTGTGAATTAACGATTCCTGCTAAAAGCGGGCCAATCACAATACCCAGCGCATAGATAGATTGATAGGCACCCATGGCTGTTGCTCTTTTTTCAGAACGAATCGATTTGATAGACATACCCAGCAGCAACGGGAAAGTCAAACCTAGGACAAATCCTTGAAACCCTTGTGTGATCAGAAAGAGACTTTTGATTTGTACAAATGGAATGATAGCTGTAAAGATGCTTGTTAACAAAAAAGCAGCCATTAAGGATCTTCCTTCTCCTAAACGGGGGACAAGGACGTTCCCCATAAATAATGTAGCAATAGCATGGGGAATCATAAATGCAAGCACAATCCATGTCAGTTCATTCGTTTCAAAGCCAATCTGCAACGCAAAAGTGGAGGTGAAGCCAAACATCGTTGAGAAAATAACACTATGGGCTAAGATGGATAATAAGGATACTTTCCATAGCGAGGCTTCACGAATAACTTGTACCAACCCTTTTAATCTTATTGGTTCAGAAGCCCGCTTATCTTTTGGTTCATAAATAAAGAAGGAAAGGATCAACCCAATGATACTGAACACAGCACCAATCCAAAAGGGAGCTGTCCATCCCCATACGTCAACAATATAACCGCTAAAACTCATTCCTAATAATTGCGCTAAAACAACAATAAAAGTAATACTTCCCATCGCTGCATGGACTTTGTCTTCAGAAAAATAAATTGGATATAAAACGGTAAATGCAACCCAGGAAGCAGCGGCAAGTCCTGCTAATGCACGTGCAAACAATAACCAGCCGGGTCCGTCCATCGTCAGGAAGATAAAGCAGCTGAGCATACTGCTAAACATACCAAAAATGATAAAAGGCTTGCGCAGCTTCTTTATATCGGATGTTATTCCAATTGGTAGTCTAAATAGTAATTGTGTTAATCCATAGCTCCCCAGAACAATCCCTATAAATGAATATGGAATTCCTTTATACTCCATATACGGAGACAAAATGGGTACATACATAAACTGAGGAAGCCATAGTAAGAAAGAAACTGCCATAAAAAGATTTTTATTTTTGTTGATCGCTCTTGTCATGAGAAATCACTTCCAATTTCTAAATTTAAAAAACATGTAAAACAGTAAGGATTGAGGTTATGAAAAAAGGAAACATCCTGACACCGCCTGCTGGAAAAATGGTATCAGGATGCTTTATTTTTATTGGAGTTGTGAACAACCTCTTCAAACTTAACGAAGCTCACTCAATTCCACGGTACGATTTTCCTGCCAGGATATTTTCGCAGCCTTTGCTAAGAGCTCTGCCTGTAATCCATCCTCGAATTTTGCCACGACAGGTTTATCCTCTAAAATAGACTGGGCAAAATCATGGATTTCAGCGATATATCCTTCATTATAGCGCTCCAGGAAGAAATACATCGGTTTATCCTCTGTAACCGCAGTATTTGTGCTTACTTTTACATTGGTTGGCTTTTGATTTTCCACTTGAACCATGCCGTTATTGCCAAATACTTCGATACGCTGGTCATAACCATATACTGCTTGACGGCTGTTATCAATCACTCCCAATGAATCATCTGCAAAGGTAAGTGTAATAATGGCTGTATCTACATCATCATTACGTGCAAAGCGATCATCTACCAGAGAAGAAGCTTTTACGGTGATGTTTTTCACATCCTGTCCGGATAAGTAACGAATCATATCGAAATCATGGATTGCCATATCGATAAATAGACCGCCGGAGCGTTTTACATATTCTTCTGGTGGCGCCTCTGGATCACGGGAGGTAATTTTAATAACATGTGGTGTCCCAATATCACCATTGCGGACAACATCATGTGCTTTTCTGAAATGAGTATCAAAGCGGCGGTTAAAGCCTACCTGGAATTTCACGCCTGTTTCCTGGATTACTTGCAAGGTATCTTTTGTTTTCTCAATATCAAAGCTGATAGGCTTCTCGCAGAAAATATGTTTATTGTTTTTGGCTGCTTTGGTAATAAAATCAATATGTGTGTCTGTGCTTGAGCAGATAAAAACAGCGTCAATCTCTGGATCATGAAGAATATCATCCGCATTCTGTGTAATTACTGGAACTGCTTTTAAATAATCTATATCCTTTAAGTGCTCTGTGTATACATCAGAAATCGCTTTTAGCCGGTAGTTATCGGATAGCAGAATATTTTTGGCATGCAGCTGCCCGATACGGCCTGCACCAATGATTCCAACAACAACTTTTGTCATCACAATTCCTCCAATTCTGTAACTGCTTATATTTAGAGGCAGTTATACTTATTAAGTAAAAATGTTTTATGCTTTATTGGAAGAGCCGAATAAATGCATTTTTTCGGTTACTACTTTTTCAATGGCATGCATCCCTGTTTGCATGATTTCCGGGATATTATGTGAATCCGGATGCTGCTCTACGTATTCACGTACTGCTTTTACCCATGCCTGATTGCATTCTGTATTGACATTGATTTTGGCATGACCATATTCAATGGCTTTTACAATTTGATGAGCAGGTATTCCGGAACCGCCATGCAGAGCTAATGGAACCTCATTCAGATTTGCAGAAATCTCCTGCATTAAGTCAAATGCCAGCTTTGGTTCGCCCTGGTAAACGCCATGCACAGATCCAAGTGCGGCGGCAAGCAGGTCTACCCCTGTTTCTTCTACCAGCCGATAGCATTCATTTGGGGCAGCGTATTTGATACCGGAAGTAATGCCATCCTCTGTACCCCCTACAGAACCGATCTCTGCTTCCACCGAGACATGCTGTTTGTTTGCATATGCGACAACCTCTTTAGTGTTGGCAATGTTTTCGTCCAGAGACAGCTTCGAGCCATCATACATAACCGAGCTGTAGCCTGCATCAACGGCTTCTTTACAGCGTTCTACGGACAATCCGTGGTCGAGATGCAGCACAACAGGTACAGTGATTCCCATTTCTTCCACCATTTTTTTAATGGTTGCAGCAATCAGCTTAAATCCGCCAAGATAATCAACAATCCGATCGGTAGAAGCTAGAATAACGGGAGACTTTTCTTTTTCTGCTATGCGTAATGTCGCTTCCACCCATTGGAATGTATTTATGTTAAATTGACCGACAGCATAGCGATTTTTCTTTGCTTCGGGCATCAGTTCTTTTAATGATACAAATGTCATTCTTTCACCTCTATTCTCTATATAAGTTATTAAGATGTTCACTCCAGAATATGTATTTTAAAGTGACCATCTTCTTTAAAAATAATCATTGCTTAGCTCAGTATCTTTTCATCAATGTACTTGCGGGCCATTAAGGCATATTCAAGCGGGTGAGCAATTTCCGGGTCCTGTTCTGCTTCAATCACAATCCAGCCCTGATAGTTATTTTCCTGCAGCTTATCATATACCTTTTTAAAGTTGATGCCGCCATCTCCTGGAACCGTAAACATGCCAGCAAGAAAAGCGGAACGAAAGGATACACCATTTTCTTCACTTGTTTTCATGACATTATCCCGAATATCTTTAAAATGTACATGTTTAATCCGGTTGATGTGCTTTTCTAATAACGGCATATATTCTTTATCGGAGGCATAGATATGACCGGTATCATAGAGTAAGTGGACCAGGTTTGGATTTGTATGTTCCATTAAGCGGTCAACTTCCTCTAATGTTTGCACAACCGTACCAAGATGATGATGATAAACAAGCTTCAAGTCGTAGCTGTCAGCTATTTTACCAAGGGTATTAAGACCATTCGTAAACTGTTCCCATTCTTCATCTGTAAAGGTTGGCTTATCAGCAAAAACATTTTTCGACAATCCTTGAATGCTGTAAGTTTGCTCGGAAACGACAGCAACGGCAGCATCCACTTCTTTTAAATAGGCACAGTGCTGATGAAAAGCTTCAGCTGCTTTCTCGATTCCATCCTGAACAATAAAGCTGGAGAACCATTGTCCGGCAATTTTTAAGTTACGAAGATTCATTTCTTTTTTTAAGGTTTTTGCATCAGGGAAGAAGCCGCCGACTTCTGTGCCTTCAAACCCTGCTACAACAATATCGCTTAATAGATGCGATAGTGTATTATTTTTTCCGATTTCGGGCATATCGTCATTACGCCAGCCGATCGGGGCAATTCCCCATTGGATATTCTGTTTTTCCATTATTTATCACGTCCAGCTTATAGATTAATATTGTCTTGCATTATCAAGAATTTGTTGTCTTTCTGCAGCGGCTTTTTGTACACTTTCCTTTTCGGAAACTTCTGCTACACCTACATTCCACCAGCTGCCATCGTAGCCGTCTGTCATTGTTTTTGGCAGTACTTTTATTTCAATCAGCGTGGATACGCGCTGATTTTTAGCATCCTCAACAGCTGCTGCTAAATCCTCCAGGTTATTGACAGAATAGGTTTTTAAGCCATAACCTTCACCAATTTTTTTATAATCAATATTCATGATCTCGTTATTCACAGTGCGGAATTCTGTTCCTGTGCTTCCATTTCCGTGATCCATCTGTAAATTATTGATGCAGCCAAATCCGGAATTATCGAATAGCAGCAGGTTAATTTTCTTATCATACTGAAGAGCTGTGACAATTTCAGAATGAAGCATTAAGAAGCTTCCATCTCCGACAACAGCATACGATTCCTGTTCAGGCCTGGCTAATTTCGTACCCAAAGCTCCTGCAATTTCATATCCCATACAGGAATAGCCATACTCTAAATGGAACGTATTTGCCACATTGGCATTCCAGATCCGCTGCATATCTCCTGGCAGCGATCCTGCTGAAGAAATCACAATGGCGTCGCTATCGACCACATCATTGATTTTAATTAATGCTTCCGTTTGTGTTAATTCTGTTTGAAGCGCATCTGCATAATCATTTAAAACCTCTTGATTGAAATGATCTGCGATTTCTGGTCTGAAATCATTGCGATTGAATTTAGTTGCAGACAGGCGGTTCCGTTCTTTCTCCCATTCCTGTTTCAATGAAATCATTTCTTCACCGTAGCTTGATTGATAGTTCCCAATATTTTTGTTAATCAATTGCAGCGCTGCTTTGGCATCCGCTACAACCTGGAAGCCATCAAATTTATATGCCTGTCCGCGGTTTACATTGATATTTAAAAATGTTGTATGGTCAAAATCAAACAACGTTCTTGATGACGTCGTAAAGTCTGTATATCTTGTACCAATTCCGATAATTAAATCGGCGTTCATTACGGCTTTGTTGGCAGCGGAAGTACCTAAAATACCATTTCCGCCAAGATTATTTTGATGCGTAAACTCAACAGTTGATTTTCCGGCATGGGTTTCTACAATTGGAATATTCGCTTTTTCAGAGAGTGCTACTATTTCGTCTCTTGCCTCAGAATATTTAGCGCCGCCGCCGACTAATAGGACAGGACGTTTGCTTTCTTTAATAGAAGCAATTGCTCCGTCTAATTCCCGCTGAGTCGGTAATTTACGATCTAAATAATGAATACGTTTAGTGAAAAAGCTGGCTGGATAATCATAAGCCATTGCTTCCACGTCTTGAGGCAGGCAAATGGTTGCCGGTCCGGTTGTTGCTGGATTCGTTAATACTTCAAATGCTCGTAATAATGCGCTCATCAGCTGTTCTGGACGATCAATACGGTCCCAATATCTTGAAACAGCTTTGAATGCTTCATTCGTGGTTAAATCCGTGCTGTGTTCATGCTCTAACTGCTGTAAAACAGGGTCCGGCTGTCTTGTTGCAAACGTATCAGCCGGCAAGAATAATACTGGGATATTATTTGCGAAAGCAGTTCCAGCTGCCGTTACCATATTTGCTGAACCCGGTCCTGCGGATGCAGAAACAGCAAAAATCTTTTGACGAAGGTTCTGTCTGGCAAAAGCGGTTGCTGCATGAGCCATCCCTTGTTCGTTCTTGCCCTGATAGCTTTTCAGATGACCGGGATTATTTTCAAGTGCTTCTCCCAAACCTAAAACATTTCCGTGTCCATAAATATGGAAAACCCCTTCCACAAAAGGTGTCTCCACACCATCTATAGAAATATATTGCTGATTTAAAAATTTTACTAATGCCTGCGCAGTAGTTAAACGGATTTTTTCACCCATTTTATTCAACCTACCTTTCCTTTTTGAATTTAAGAACGCTCGCGAATAAGCTGTTCAATTTCTCCAACAGTCGGCATCGCTTCTGATGAGCTATGCTTGCTGACAACAATGGAAGCAGAGGCACTGCCGAATTTCAGCGCAGTTTCATAATCTTTTCCGGTTACCAATGCATAGAGGAATGCAGATGCATAGGAGTCGCCTGCACCAAATGTTTTTAACACTTTTGTTTTGTATGCTTCTCCCTTATGAATCGTTCCATCTGGCTCATATGCATAGGAGCCGTCCACACCATGCTTGATAACAACAAGCTCCGTATTGTGCTGGAATAAATGCTGGACTGTTTTCTCATTATCGCCTTCAGAATCCAGGTTTTCCATTACATCATATTCGTCACGTGTGCCGATAACGACATCAGAAAGCTCTGCAACAAGAGAATAGTAAACAGCTGTTTCTTCAGCAGATTTCCAGGTATATGGACGGTAGTCTAATTCAAAAATGACTTTTACACCATTCTTTTTAGCGTATTGAATTGCTTGCAGGACAGCTTCACGAGAAGGACTTTGTGCAAGCGCAGTACCGGAAACAAGAAGAATCTTTGCTCTTTTAATATAATCTTCACTTACTTCGGTAGAATCTAAGTAAAGATCAGCTACTTCATCACGATACATTAAGATGCTGCATTCTTCCGGGCTTAAAATTTCTGTGAAGGTAAGTCCGGATTTATGGCCTTCTGTATCATAAACAATATTTGAAGTGTCGATGCCTTTTTCCTCCATATATTGCTTAATAAAGTTTCCATGCTGATCTTGTGAAATTTTGCCGATAAATCCAGCTTTCAGACCTAATTTTGAGCTGCCGATAGCTATATTTGCAGGTGAACCGCCAACGTACTTTGTAAAAGTCATTGTTTCTTCCATTGGACGGTTGTATTCGTTTGCATTCAAGTCAATAGCAGCACGGCCAATTGCGATAATATCGAATTCTCTATCCTGATTAAATGTAAGTGACATGATTTTCGCTCCTTAAATTGTGAATTTTCATAGAGGAACCGTCCCTGTTCTATTTTAGGAAAATAGAATAGGGGAGGACGATTCAATATCTATTAATCTCTATCAATAATCCATTCATGATCTTTTTCATTATGGAATTTCCAAATGCGTTCTGGCCCGGCCATGACATTCAAATAGTAGGAAGCATAGCCATCAGGCACGCCTACCGGATGATAGCCTTTCGGAACAAGAACAACATTTGCGTTTTCTACAGCCATTGTTTCATCTAAAGAACGATCCTCTGTATACACACGCTGGAAAACAAATCCTTGTGGAGGATCCATTTCGTGATAATAGCTTTCTTCTAAGAATGATTCTTCCGGAAGATTGTTCTGGTCATGCTTATGCGGCGGATAGCTTGACCAGTTAGCTGTTTCTGTAAACACTTCTACAACAAGTAAGCTGTTTGCAGAAGGGTCAGAGTCTGGTAAAATATTGTGAACTTGACGCTTATTATTATACTTTCCACGATGCTCTACACCGTTATCCTCTGCTTTGATCAGTCTGGTCGGAAGTTCTTCGTCAGATGGCGCAAAGCATAATGCCACGCGGGCTTGGGTATTCGCTGTAATGGTAACGGTTTTATTATGGGAAACATAAACACTGTCTGTCGGTTTACGTTCAAATACACTATCGCGCGTACCGATTTCCGAGAAGCTTTGATATCCGTCTGTTACGGTAATTTTCCCAGTCAATGCAACAACACAAAGCTCTAAGTTGATCAGCTTTTCATCATAGCTCGTATTTGGTTCTAAATCTATTACTTTAAAGCCGACATAATGAAGGTCAGAATTTTCTTCTGTCACTTCATGAACAAGTGTTACACCGTCAGCGAGTTTATTATTTTCTGGTTTTCTTAGTAAATGACTCATAATGGACTCCTTTCCATGTGGGATGAGGCCGGGGCAGTGGGATAACAGGCTCCCAACCTCATGTTATTACTGTAAAGTTGGTATTTTATTTATCTTATTATGAAAAATCAGGCTCCAGATAACGAGCTGTTACTACTTTTTTACGAGTATAGAAATCGACACTGTCTTTGCCATTAGCATGCAATGTACCATAGAAGGAAGACTTCCAGCCAGAAAACGGGAAGAATGCCATCGGAGCCGGCACACCTAAGTTGATTCCTAACATACCTGCATCGATGTTTTCACGGAAGTAGCGTACGGATAACGCACTTGTGGTGAATAGGCAAGCGCCGTTAGCGAATTCAGATTGGTTCGCAAATTCCACAGCTTCTTTCAAGTTTTTTACACGTACGATAGATAGTACTGGAGCAAAAATTTCATCTTTCCAGATGGACATATCCTGAGTTACACCGTCAAAAATAGTTGGTCCAACAAAGTAACCGTCTTCTAATTGTTCATCGCGGCCATCACGAACTAATGCAGCTCCTTCTTCAATCCCTTTTTCGATATAGCCTAATGTACGTTGCTTTGCTTCATCGCGGATAACTGGTCCTAAGAAGACACCTTCATCGAGCCCATTACCCATTTTAATGTTATCAGATGCTTCTTTTAATTTAGCAATAAATTCATCTGCAATCGAATCTTCAACCGTTACAACCGCACAAGCCATGCAACGCTCTCCAGCTGAGCCGAATGCTGCACTGATAACTTCTTTAGTTGCTAAGTCCAGGTCAGCATCTGCCAGTACAGTAGAGTGGTTTTTCGCACCAGTTAATGCCTGCACACGTTTCAGGTTCTCACTTCCGCGTTTGTATACATATTCTCCAACAGGCTTAGAGCCTACGAAGGATACAGCTTTTACTAAAGGATGATCCAGGATTCCGTTAACCACATCATGTGCACCGTTAACAATGCTGAATACCCCTTTAGGAAGACCAGCTTCGTCCAGTAATTCTGCAAGTCTGGCTGCAAGAATCGGTGTTTTTTCAGATGGCTTTAAGATAAAGGAGTTGCCTAAAGCGATTGCCATTGGGAACATCCAGCAAGGAACCATCATCGGGAAGTTAAATGGAGCGATCCCGCCGACAACACCTACAGGATAACGATAGTTTGTCGCTTCTACATCTGTTGCGATTGTTGCAAGAGAATCACCCATCATTAATGTCGGCGCACCGGCAGCGAATTCTACGTTTTCAATTCCGCGTCCAACTTCTCCTAATGCTTCACCGACGCTTTTTCCGTTTTCCTGCGTAATTAATTTTGCCAGTTCTTCTTTATGCTCTTCTAATAGGTTTTGATATTTGAATAAGATACGGGCACGTTTTGCTACGGATACCTTTTTCCATTTATCTTGCGCTGCCTGAGCAGCTTGTACAGCGTCTTCAAAATCCTCCGAAGTGGAAATTGGTACTTGTGCTAATACTTCTTTGGTTGCTGGATTGTAAACTTCTTCATACTTGTCTGTCTTACTTTCAACCCATTCTCCGTTAATAAAGTTTTTTAATTTTTTAGACATAAGGTATGTCCTCCTTTAATTTTAATAGATTTATATTTTATTCTCCAAATATTAGAGAAATTAGATAACTTGTGCAAAAAATCTATAAGTCACCGGTTAAAAATTGAGCTTTTCCAAATCCAAAACTCCACTCCCCGGCACCATTCGTGACAAAGGTAATCATGACATCCTTTGGATCAATCCGGCATTGTTTTTCTAACTTCTCTGTTAGAAGGCGGTAGAAGTCTTTTTTCATTTTGTCTGTCCGCTGTGTGCTGACGACAGTAAAAAGGATGACATTATGGCTTCTCTCAAAGCCCAGACCAGTATCCTCCATAATCATTTCATATGGCTCATGCTGTGTCACAACTTGATAGCGATCACCTTCAGGGACTTGAAACGCTTCCAAAACAACCTGGTGCGCTGCATCCAAAATTTGTTTAATTTCTTCAGGCTTTCTACCTTTGATTAAATCAACTTTGATTAGGGGCATTTCTACACTCCTTCATTTTGTTTTGCAATGACAAGCTCGACATTGTATTTCTTACAATAGTCAATATACGTTTGATCAGGGCTTTGATCCGTAATCAAATAGTCTAACTGGTTCAGGTCGCAATAGGTCGTTAATGCAACCTTATCGAATTTTTGATGATCAACTAACAAAAACTTCTGCTCGATTTGCCCCGCTATATAAGATTTCAATTCGCTTTCCACAGGAATCGAACTTGTTACGCCATTCTTGATAGAAATAGCGGTAGCTGCTAAAAATGCTTTGTTAATATTGTAATTCTTAAGAATTTTCTGTGCCTGAATCGTGGTAAATGATTGCGTTCTGCGGTCAAGTACGCCTCCTAGACTATAAACAGTAAGGTTATTATAAGGCAAGGTTTTCAAGATAAAATCAATATTATTGGTTACAATTGTAATTTGTTTTTCCCGAATATATTCAATGAGCTCTAAAACGGTTGTTCCCGTATCTATAAAAATAATGTCTCCATTTTGAATATAACCAGCAGCTTGTTCCGCAATTCTTTGTTTACTTGGCTGATTCTTTGTCTGCCGGTAAGTGAAGGATGTTAAAGGCTTGGTGATATCTTTGTTCAGTTGTTGATCTTCGGCAGGCTGATTGACTGCTGCTCCACCGTGAACTTTGATAATATCACCAGACTTACACAATTCCTGAACATCATTACGGATGGTATTTTTAGAAACAGCAAATTTGTTAACAAGTTCATCATAAGAAGCTCTTTGTTTGAGTGTAATATATTCTTGTAACGCAGCGATACGCTTTGATTTGATGTTGATCACCTCTTTTCTTGAATCGAGTATAACACAAGGAATCCAAAAAGTTAACAATAAATAACCAAAAGTTTATAATTTATTTGAGCACATTATTGTTTGATTGATGTGACAGTGATTTTGGGTGCGTTTTCTTTTGGGGGTAGGTATTTTAATATTTTTGGGGATTTACTCCGCAGAAGAGTGTTAGATTGTGCTTATGAAATTAGTTAGAGCAGAAGTGAAATATTTAAATAGAAATTCCGGCTTTGATTTGTCTTATTTTTGGTCATTTGAAGAGCTAATACGAATCCTTTGTTAATGATAGTAATAAATAGTTTTAGGAAAGTATTTTCCTTTAATTGCTATATGTTTTTCTGTATTATCCTAAATAAATTAATATTGACATGAATTAAAAGCCTGTTTATAATCATCGTCATAAGGAAAACACTTTCCTAAAGAGAGGATGGATTTTTATGAAAACATTAAATATAGGATTGATAGGTGCTGGGAGAATGGGAGCATTCCATGGTCAAACAATTGCGCAACGTATTCCTGGGGCAAAATTGTATGCGATTGCAGATCCTTTTCCGCAATCTGCAGAAAACGTATTACAACATATAGGAGGAGAAGCTAAAATTTATACAAATCCTTTAGATTTAATCCAGGATTCAGAAGTAGAGGCTATTGTTATTGTTTCTCCAGCAAGAACACATTCGGAAAATGTCATTCAAGCGATTGAGTATGGGAAGCCCGTTTTCTGTGAAAAACCAATGGCAGTTTCAATAGAAGAGATGGAAGCAATCAAAAAAGCTGTAAAGAAAAATCCTGTACCGGTTCAAGTTGGTTTTAATCGTCGTTTTGAAAAAGGTTTTAAACAAGCGCATCAAGAAATTTCTGATGGACAGTTAGGGAATATACAGCTGCTACGTTCAAATACAAGAGATCCAGAGCTTTCTAATCCAGAAAAGAGACCGGAATGGACGATATTTTTAGAAACATTGATTCATGATTTTGATACGTTGATGTACTTAAATCCAGGAGCGAAACCGGTAGAGGTATATGCGAAAGCAGATGCACTTATACGTCCGGATTTGAAGGAAAATGGATTATTGGATACTTCTGTCGTAACGATAACATTTGATAATGGATGTATTGCTGTAGCAGATGCCAGCTTCCAGGCTAAATATGGGTACGATGTTCGTGCAGAAGTATTCGGTTCGGAAGGAATGATCACGTTAGGAGATATCAAAACATCCAGTATGCAAAAATTTAATGCAGATGGAGCAAGCTATCAAACTACCAGATATGATCAGGATCTTTTATTTGACGCATATGTTGAAGAATTAAAGCATTTTGTGAAAGCGGTACAAAATGAAGAAGTATTGCCCAAAGTATCTATTGAAGATGCGGAATGGGCATTGTATTTGGCATTGGCAAGTATGGAGTCTGTTAAAACAGGACTTCCTGTCAAAGTAGAAGATGTTATTACATTACAATCAAAGGAGGAAGTAATGTAATGAGAGAGTATGGGCTATGCTTATGGACATTTGGAGATTTAAATACACAGAAAAAGGTAAAGATTGCGAAAGAGATTGGTGTGGATGGTGTAGAAGTGCAAGGAAATCTGGAGGATGACCCAAAAGAACTAAAAATATTACTGAAAGAATATAACTTAAAGGCTTTATCTGTCACACCGGATAATGTTGATATTTCAAGTGTTGATGAAAGAGTTAGAACGGATGCTGTTAATTACTTTCTGAAATTATTAACCTGGGCAAAAGAGCTGGGAGCAGATAGGATCTGTCTTCATGGTGAAGTTGGGAAAATAACAGGATCAGGTAACACGGATAAAGACTGGGAATTACTTGTGAAAAGTACAAAGCAAATAGTAGAAAAAGCAGAAGAGCTTGAAATGCCGATTGTTTATGAGGTGCTTAATCGTTATGAAAACCATCAAATAGTAACGTCAAAAGAAGCAAAAAAATTAATAAATGAGGTTCAAAGTAAATATCTTACTATTTTATTAGATGCTTATCATATGAATATTGAAGAAAGTTCACCTGTTCAAGCGTTGAAGAATGTTGGAGAAAATTTGGGCGTTTATCATATTGCTGACTCCAATAGACAAGCTATTGGAAATGGACATGCAAATTTAAAAGAACAGGTAGCTGTTTTAGAAGAAATCGCTTATACAGGTCCGCTTATTATGGAAATGACTGCTGCCGGTCCTAATCCTTTTACTCCAGTGAAAGAAGGGGACTACTTAGATGTTATTACAACGTATTATCGTCAGTCATTAAAGCAGTTGAAAGAATGGGAGGAATACTAAGGTTTCAGCGCTATGAGGCGCTATTCCATCTGTATTAATGATAGCGCTTTCTGTTAAGGGGTTTAAAAAGGGGAAAGGGGTAAATACATGAAGAAAAATACAAGGTATATTGTTACATTAACTTTAATTGCTGCTTTAGGAGGATTATTGTTTGGTTATGATACAGCAGTTATTTCTGGAGCCGAGCAATCCTTACAGGTATATTTTATGGAAAACCTCGGCTTAGGAACATTTGCACACGGATTAACGGTTTCTAGTGCACTGATTGGGTGTATTATTGGAGGTTTAATCAGTGGATTTCTTTCTAATCGAATTGGACGGAAAAATTCGCTTTTAGTAGCTGCGGTATTGTTCTTCGTTTCTGCGCTATTATCAGCTTATCCTGAATTTTTATTCTTTACGAAAGATAGTCCAACAATGGGACTTTTCATTATGTTTAATCTTTATCGTATTATTGGCGGAATCGGTGTTGGATTAGCATCGGGGCTTGGCCCCTTATACATTAGTGAAACATCTCCTGCTAATATTAGAGGGAAATTAGTAACGTTAAATAATTTAGCGATCATATTTGGGATGTCATTAGTGTATTTTGTTAACTGGAGAATTGCAGCAGGGCAAGAATTGAGCTGGATTCATGATGTAGGCTGGAGATATATGTTTGCTTCGGAAGCAATTCCGGCACTGTTATTTTTTGGATTGTTATTCCTTGTTCCAGAAACACCAAGGTATTTAATCTCTAAAAATAAAGATCAAGAAGCATTGACAATTCTTGAAAAAGTGAATAATTCAAAGGAAAAGGCGAATGCAATTTATCAAGAAATTAAACAAACGGTTGATGTGAAGGATGTTCGTGTATTTTCTTACGGCAAATTAGTTATTGTTGTCGGTATTTTATTAGCTGCCTTTCAACAATTTGTAGGAATTAATGTGATTTTGTATTATGCACCGAGAATTTTTGCGGAGATGGGTGCAAGTTCAGATGGCTCGATGTTCCAAACAGTTATTATTGGAATCGTTAATTTTATCTTCGTATTAATTGCGATGCTGCTGGTGGACAGGGTTGGAAGAAGATTATTAATGATTGTAGGTTCCATCGGTATGGCTGCTGGAATGCTCGGTGTTGCTGCGCTGGCATATCTTGATCAAATGGGGATTGGTGCACTTATCTTCATCTTAGTTTTTGTGGCATTTTATAATCTATCATTTGGTCCATTAATGTGGGTATTGGCATCAGAGTTATTCCCTAACAAAGTAAGGGGACAGATTATGGCTATCACTGTCGTAGCAAACTGGAGCTCGAATCTATTAATTTCTTCTACATTCCCTTCCTTGTTAGAAATTGGTGCAGGCATTGCTTATACTTTCTATGGTGTTATGTGTCTGTTGGCGTTATTGTTTGTTCTAAAACTTGTCCCTGAAACGAAAGGGAAAACACTAGAGGAAATTGAAAAGTACTGGGAAGATAAACGATTGAATGCTCAGCAGAAAAATGCTGTCTAGGCGCAACAAAAGATAGAGCGGATAAAAAGCTTGGTGTAGTTCACAACTACATCAAGTTTTTATTTTCCGAAAGAATAATGAAAAAGAACCGTTTTGCACCTATGGTATACTTAGGTTGTTTCCTGTAGAATTAAAGTTATTATATAAGAAAAAACGAACATGATAAGAAAGTAGGGAAATGTTTTTGAAAGAGAAGCGACCGACAATTTATGATGTAGCTAAAGAGGCTGGGGTTTCCATTTCCACTGTTTCTAAAGTGATGAATAGTACGGGTAGTATTGCAGATAAAACGAAGAAAAAAGTAGAGGCAAGTATGCAGAAGCTGAATTATCAGCCCATTGCTGCGCCTGCATTACAGAAAAGGCTGCAAACGATTGGACTATTGATTCCATCAATCGCTGATCCCTTCTCTGCGGAAATTGCCAGGAAAATTGAAGATAATGGACGTAAATATGGGTTCAGCTTAATTGTTTGCAGTACAGATAATAATCTTGATAAAGAAAAGGAGTATATTGCTATTCTGCGTAAAAAATATGTAGATGGTATTATTATTGCGACCGGTTTGAAAAATGCGAAGGCATTACAGGAGTTGAAACACAGTAATATTCCTGTTGCGCTCTTATCCCGGGAAGTTCCTTCGCTGCCTTTGAATACAGTGTTAGTAAATGATTATTTAGGAGCTTATGAAGCAACATCTTATTTAATAAAAAAAGGCCATAAGCGGATTGCAATGATAACAGAGGATATGTATTTTTCATCTGTAAAGGCAAGAGTAGACGGGTATAAGCAGGCGCTGGAAGATGAGGAAATGGAAGTGAGCACGTCGCTTATTTCAATAGATAATTCTAGCTTTATGGATGCTTCGCAGTCAGCTGGAAAGCTGATGAACATGCCAGAGGCGCCAACGGCAATTTTTGCTTCCACAGAACCTTTGGCAATTGGTGCCATGCAAGGGATTCGAGAAGCTGGTCTCATGATTCCTGATGATGTATCTATTGTTGGTTTTGATAATTCTATTTTGGCGCAAATGTGCTACCCGCAGTTGACAACTGTTGCACAGCCGATTGAGGAGATGGCTGAAAAAATTGTTCAGCTTCTGGTAGAGGAGATAAGCGGAACGGAAAAAGTAAAGCAGCGAATTGTATTAGCTCCGAAATTAGTGATTCGGGGGACGGTGAAATAAGGCAGACAGTAAGTAATTCTTAGAAGGGGGAACAGTTTTTATGATGAAAGCACAGCGAGTAACTGCAATACTTGAATACGTGAAAGAAAAAGAATCTGTATCACTTGATGAACTAGTAGATCGTTTTGGTGTGTCTAAAAACACGATCCGGCGGGATATTCAGGAGCTTGTTGACGAAGAACAATTGGTGAAGGTCTATGGTGGAGTATCTATTTCAAAGCCATTAACTGTTCCTTATCAGGACCGTAAAGTAAAGCAATTCCATGAGAAAAAGACACTTGCTAAATTAGCGGCGGAATTTATTGAGGATGGAGATATTATTTTTATTGATTCAGGAACTACTACGGTAGAACTGCTGGATTTTATCAAGTATAAAAATATTACTATTGTAACAAATAATCTCGACTTTACTTTGGACGCCAGTATCTATCCCAATTTAAATATATATTCAACGGGAGGGGTTTTTGAAAGATCAACAAGATCATATGTTGGAACAGAAAGTGCAGATGTTATTCAAAAATATAATTTTAATAAAGCTTTTATGGCTTCTACCGGAATTTCACTGGATAAAGGGATAACCAATTCTTCTCCATTAGAAACACAGGTTAAATCGAATGTGATTAAAAAAAGTGAGCAGGTGTTTATTCTTGTAGACCATACAAAATTTAATAAATATGCATTAACAACTTACTGCAGCTTTGAGGACATTGATTATTTGATAACCAATCAAGAGCCGTCACAAGAATATATAAAACATAGTGAACAGAATCAATATGAATTAATTTATCCAAGGTAACCTTATAAGCCTGATTTAAATGCTTCTTTGTATGCAGAAGAATTGCATTCCTGGGGAAAAATCTTTAATATAAGATAAAACTTCACACTGTGAAAAAGTACACAATCATTAAAGTTCTCTTTTCATATTCCAGGTGCACGAAACAGTGTGACGAATATAAGTGGAAAAAAGAGGTGTGTGTAAATAATGGAAAAAGTAATTGTAGTATGTGAAGCGGGGATTACAACAAGTTTATTGGTAAAAAAATTAAACGATCTTGCCCAAGAAAAAGGACAGGAAGTTGATATTCAATCGAAAAGTCTGGAAGAAGGGTTAGACTATATTAAAGAACATAATGTAGATGTTGTACTATTGGGGCCGCAAATTCACCATATTGCTAAGAAATATGAAGCGTCAACGGATGCAAAGGTTGCTAAAATTACAGTGGAAGACTACAATACCATGAATGTTTACAGCATTTTTGAACAAGTAAGTGAGGCATAACAATGGCAATTGATGTAGAAGTATTTATGCCTTTGATTACAGAAGCCTCTCAAGCAAAAACATTGGCTTATCAGGCATTAGACCTAGCAAAGGAAAAAGATGTGCAAGGATATGAAACAGGCATAGCTGGTGCTAAAAAGCATTTGATAGCTGCTCATAAAAAACAGACGGAGCTTTTGCAATTGAACAGTCGTGATCAGCAGACAGATATTAATATCTATGTCATTCATGCGATGGACCATGTGACAAATGCTCAAATGATTTGTGACATGGTGCAGGAGCTAGCAGAGCTTCATTTGAAAAAATAGCTAATAAATAATAGTAAAAGATCATCCTGTAATTGGTATATCCAAGTACGGGATTTTTTTATGAAAAAAAGACGCGTACAGTAAATCAGGCAATATCAAATTAATCACAAAAAATAACAATAAATTAATCATAAATTGATAAAAACTTGACTAAATATTATTTTTTATAATAGTATATAACATAGAAATAATGCTGGTTATTATATCTATAAATTTAACAAAGGAGAACAACAAATGAAAACGCTTAAAATCGGAGTTGCAGGATTAGGGAGATTGGGCTTAATTCATGCAGAAAATATCTATAATCTAAAAGGAGTCGAGTTGACAGCGGTTTCTAATTTAGATGAGGAAGTAAATAAACAGGTAAAAGAAAAATATAAAGTCCCAAATGTTTATACAAATTATGAGGAAATGCTGGAACAAACGGAGTTAGATGCTGTTTGTATTGTAACACCTTCTGGGTTTCACACAGAGCATATTCGTTTAGCACTGAAAAAGAATGTGCATATTTTTTGCGAAAAGCCAATTGGTTTAGAGGTAGAAGATATCAAACAAACCATCAAAGAAATAGAGAAAAGTGACCGCATTTTTCATTTAGGATTTATGAGAAGGTTTGATGATGATTATTTATATGCGAAAGAAATGATAGATAGTGGGCAAATTGGAGATATCTCCTTGATTCGTTCGTATAGTATTGATCCGATTCAAGGATTGGACAGTTTTGTTAATTTTGCTAAAAAAAGCCCGAGCGGCGGTCTGTTCCTTGATATGAGTGTCCATGATATTGATGTGGTTAGATGGTTAACAAAATCTGAAATTTCAACTGTTTGGGCAACAGGAACCAATAAAGCTGCGCCGGAACTGAATGATCTAAATGAACTGGAATTAGGAACAGTTACAATGAAGTTGGACAATAATGTAACCGCTTTGCTGGTTGCCGGACGGACCGCTTCACATGGTTATCATGTAGAAACAGAAATCATTGGAACCAAAGGAATGCTGCGGATTGCTGCATCACCTGAAAAGAATAAAGTAGCTGTATTTAATGAGCACGGCACGGTTCGTCCATCTTCTCAGCATTTTCCTGAGCGGTTTGCTGAAGCATATGTAAATGAATTGAAAGACTTTGCCCAATGCATTCGTGAAAATAAACAGCCTGAAGTGACTGCTGTTGATGGTTTACGCGGAACAGAAGTAGCGTTAGCATGTCAGGAGTCGTTTGATAGAAATAAATTAGTGGATATTCAATATTTATAGGCAATGGCATATGGTTTAGGAGGAGAGTACATTGAATTTATTTAGTATTATCAGTTTTATTGTTGTGCTGGTATTAATCTATCTCTATGCTTTTTACCGTACAAGAAGTATCGATAACAAAGATTCAGAGGGTTACTTTTTGGGGGGACGTTCGCTCGTTGGAACAACTGTTGGTATGACCATTATTATGACTAACCTATCGACAGAACAGCTGGTAGGACAAAACGGTCAGGCCTATGTAGCTGGCATGGAAGTGATGGCTTGGGAAGTAACCGCTTCTATTGCTATTGTAATGCTGGCATGGGTGTTTTTACCGAAATATTTTAAATATGGCGTAAACACCATTTCTGATTTTATTGAAATCCGCTACGATACATTTACAAAAAGAATAGTATCCATTCTCTTTATATTTACCTATGTTGTCAGCTTTATGCCGGTTGTTTTATATTCTGGAGCATTAATTTTTAATGATTTATTCGGCATTGAGCAACATTTAGGTGTCAGCCGAATAACAGCTGTCATTATTATTTCTACCATTATTGGTTTAGTCGGTGTTACCTATTTATTCGTTGGCGGCCTTTCCCTCATTGCCCATAGTGATTCACTATATGGCATTGGTTTATTGCTTGGTGGTATGACGATTACTGTTTTAGGTCTTATTGCGTTGGGTGAAAACAGCTTTTTTACTGGATTAGATCGATTTTTAACAAGTTCGCCCGAAAAATTAAATGCCTGGGGCGCACTGGACTCGCCAATTGTACCATGGCCGACATTATTCTTAGGAATGTTATTTAATAACTTATATTTTTGGTGTACGAACCAAATGATTGTTCAAAAAGCATTAGCTGCAAAAAGTTTAAAGGAAGCACAAAAAGGAGCAATGATTGTTGGGTTCTTTAAAATCTCCGGTATGTTCTTCTTAGTTATTCCTGGTGTTATCGCATACAATATGTTTGGTGATGGCATGCAAATGGATCTTGCTTACCCTGCGTTAGTAGCTGAAGTATTACCTGACTGGGCAGCCGGTCTGTTTGGAGCAGTGGTATTTGGAGCGATTATCAGCTCTTTCGTAGGAGCATTAAGTGCTACTGTTACTTTATTCAGCTTAGATTTCTATAAACCAGTCATTAATAAACAAGCAACAAACCGTCAAATTGCGAAAGCGGGAAGAGTTTTAACCATTGTCATTGGTGTTATTGTTGTTCTTGTCGCACCATTAATCTCTCTGTTTCCGCAAGGGCTATATGCAGTTATTCAAGAATTTAATGGACTATATAGTATGCCGCTCCTGGCAATTATTCTAGTAGGTTTCTATTCTAAAAAGACATCAGCAACTGGCGCGAAGATTACTTTAATATTCCACATTGCTGTGTATGCATTGTCTAAAGTCGTTATTCCGGATATCCATTATCTATATGTTTGGAGTGTCCTCTTCCTGGTAGATTTAGCTATTCTATATTTCTATAGCGTAAAGAGACCATCTCAAGAAGACTTCCAATTCGATAAATATCAAAACAAAGTAGATATTACCCCGTGGAAACATGTTAGATGGGTTGGTATTTTAATCTTAGTGATTGTAGTAGCATCTTATGTTGTCTTTTCTCCGCTTGTATTGGCTAGATAATTTATTTAGAAAGCAAACACCCTCTATATAAAGGATGTTTGCTTTCTATTTATTTCGGTTAATGATTTATTCATTTACAGTGCCGCTTTTTTCTTTGGACTTTTATCATCAAGCCAAATTTTTTCTAACTCTTCCAATGTCTTTCCTTTTGTCTCCGGTACAAACTTCCAGATGAAGATGACAGCAAGTACACTCAACGCACCGTAAATCGAGAATGTCATACCGCCTAATACATCGTGGATTGGCGGGAATGTGGAAGAAATTGCTGGTGAATGCGGTTTTAACAGTACTTCTCATTTTATCACTACATTCAAGAAAAATGTGGATATCTCCCCAAAGCAATTTAGGAATATCTTTTACTAGGATATAATTATGCTGCAATTTGTTATGATAACAAATTGCATATATTTTATTTGGATCTATTGTTTAATATTTCTTTATTTTCTAATAGATTTTTTATAAACATTCGTATACAATAAAAAAATACAATTACTTTAATTGTATTTTTGTGAAAAAACATACATTAAATAAAGGGGGAGGTAAGAGGATGGGAAATATACAAAGTATAGTTGATGCTATTAATGGAGTAGTCTGGGGACCGATTACACTCATATTAATTGTAGGGACGGGGATATTTTTAACGCTTCGTCTGGGTTTTTTACAATTAAGAGATTTGCCTTATGCCCTCAAATTAACGTTTTCTAAAAGTAAAAAGAAAGATAAAGATGATAAAGGGGATATATCTCACTTTCAATCATTGATGACAGCTATGGCTGCAACGCTTGGAATTGGTAATATGACCGGGGTTGCTTCTGCTATTCTTCTTGGTGGAGTCGGTGCCCTGGTATGGATGTGGCTGGCGGCATTTTTTGGAATGGCAACGAAATATGGTGAAGCTATTCTTGCTGTTAAATATCGTACAGTTAACCATAAGGGCGAAATATCAGGTGGACCGATGTACTATATTGAAAAAGGTCTGGGGTGGAAGTGGTTAGCTTTCTTATTTGCATTATTTGGCTTCTTAGCATCCTTTGGAATTGGAAACATGACACAATCCAATACGGTTGCAGGTTCTTTACAAGCTACTTTTAATGTAAACCCTTGGATTACTGGTTTTGTATTGATGGTGCTTACAGCTTTAGTTTTATTGGGCGGGATTAAAGGGATTGGACGAGTTACTGCTATATTTGTTCCGTTTATGGCTTTGTTTTATATGTCGGGTGGACTTATCATTATTTTGTTAAATATTACAGAAGTTCCTGCTGCATTTGCAGTTATCTTTGAAGCAGCATTTAATCCTGAGGCTGTTGGTGGCGGAGCGATCGGCATTGCAATTCGATATGGTATTGCACGTGGGGTCTTCTCCAATGAAGCTGGTCTTGGATCAGCTCCTATTGCGGCAGCTGCAGCAAAAACGGATTATCCAGGGCGGCAGGCTTTGGTATCCATGACAGGAACATTTCTTGATACAATGATCGTTTGTACAATTACTGGTCTTGTTATTGTGATGAGCGGTCTTCATTTACAATTAGGGGGAGATGCAGCACCTGTTATTACCGGGGAAGCATTCGAGTCTTTCTTACCGGGCTTAGGTAATTACATTGTTGTATTTGGTATTATCTTTTTTGCGTATTCAACCATTATTGGCTGGTCATACTACGGAGAGAAATGCTTTGGATATATTTTTGGTGATCGTAATACCATCTATTATAAAGTAATTTTCTGTATCGTTGTTATGATTGGTGCAGGTCAATCCGTGCAATTAGTCTGGGATATTGCAGATATTTTCAATGGGCTAATGGCTATCCCCAATTTAATTGCTCTCTGTTTATTATCAGGTGTTATTGTATCTGAAACAAACAAATTTAGAGAGGTACGGAAAAAAGAAAAAGAAGAGGAAAAGAAACAAAAGCTGGCAAGTTAACAGCTGTCTGATAATGGAGATATGTAGAAGGTAAGGAGGTATTCATAGAATCTGGATATAAAGAAAAGCGGGATACATGATGTGAAGGTGTTTACCTTTTCTTTAGATTAGCCGGAAAGAATAGCTTTGAAGCTGTGGATTGCCGTCCTATCAAGAGCATTGCAAATAAGTGAATAATCACAGCACAAGGAAGTCCTGATAAGAAAAGCTCGTGCATTCGCTTGAAAAAAGTGAAAGTGTACGAGTTTTTCTAATAGTATTTTAGGGACAGCTCCGGACATTCACGTACTGCTATTCGCTTCTATATGTGTATATTCTGCAATCTCTTCTATTGTGGCAGGAGCCTATAATTACTGTAATTCTTGCTTCAATGTGTTATGCTATTTAGAAATGATATGGCTTATTTAAAAGGGGGATCTGGAGAGTGAATACAAAATACCTTGATTTATTAGCGGAGAAATTTGATAGCGAAGAGAAGGTTGTGACAGAGCTTATTAATTTGGAGTCGATTTTGGACCTGCCAAAGGGAACCGAGCATTTTGTAAGTGATCTACACGGCGAGTACCAGGCTTTTCAGCATGTGTTACGAAATGGTTCCGGAAAGGTAAGAGAAAAGATAAATGATATTTTTAAAGATAAGCTATCAGAGAAGGAGATAAATGATTTTGCGGCGCTCGTGTATTATCCGGAAGATAAGCTGAAGCTCATGAAACATCAATTTAATTCCAAACAGGCATTAGACGAATGGTATGCAGAGAAAATCGATCATATGATTCACTTAATTTCCTATGCTTCCTCTAAATATACACGCTCTAAGCTGCGTAAGGCATTACCGGAACAGTTTGTATATATTATTGAAGAGCTTCTGTACAAGACAGATGAATATACAAATAAAAAGCCGTATTATGAAAAAATTGTTCAAAAAATTATCTCGCTTGGTCAGGCAGAGAAGCTGATTATTGGCCTATCTTATACAACACAGCGTCTTGTTGTGGATCATCTGCATGTTGTTGGAGATATCTATGACCGCGGACCGGAGCCGGATAAAATTATGGAAACGTTGATCGGTTATCATTCGGTGGATATCCAATGGGGCAACCACGATGTTCTGTGGATTGGTGCATATGCCGGCTCCAAGGTTTGCCTTGCCAATATTATTCGAATTTGTGCACGTTATGACAATTTAGATATCATAGAAGATGCTTATGGAATCAATTTGCGTCCTTTACTTAATTTAGCAGAAAAATATTATGGAGATAATCCTGCTTTCCGGCCTAAAAAACATTCGGATCAGAATATTACGGACCAGGAAAAACTGCAGATTACGAAGATTCATCAAGCGATTGCCATGATTCAATTTAAGCTGGAAAGTCCGATTATTAAACGGCGTTCCTTCTTTAATATGGAAGAGAGACTGGTATTAGAGAAAACAGACTACGAAAAACAGGAAATCATGATTTATGGAAAGACGTATCCACTGGAAAATACATGCTTTTCTACCGTTGATCCTGCTGATCCAGCCAGACTGTTGCCGGAGGAGGAAGAAGTCATTGATAAGCTTTTACTGTCTGTACAGCAATCGGAGAAGCTGAAAAGGCATATGAACTTCTTGATGAAAAAAGGAAGTCTGTATCTGAAATATAATGGCAATCTATTAATTCATGGCTGTATTCCTGTTGATGAAAATGGAAGCATGGAAAAGATGGAGATTGAGGGGAAAGCCTACAAAGGGAGAGAGCTGCTGGATAAATTTGAGTCCTATTTACGCTATGCTTTTGCTCATAAAGAAACGACAGATGATCTGGCAACGGATATGGTGTGGTACTTATGGACAGGAGAATATTCTTCGCTCTTTGGAAAACGGGCCATGACCACTTTTGAACGTTACTTTATTTCCGATAAGGCATCTCATAAAGAGGAAAAAAATCCGTATTATTATTTGCGTGAAAATGTGGAAATGTGTGAGAAGGTTCTGGAGGAATTTGGTTTGAATCCAGGTCAAGGGCATATTATTAACGGACACACACCAGTAAAAGAAATCGATGGGGAGAATCCAATCAAGGCAAACGGCAAAATGATAGTTATCGATGGCGGGTTTTCTAAAGCCTATCAATCTACGACAGGCATTGCCGGCTATACATTATTATATAATTCATTCGGCATGCAGCTTGTTGCCCACCAGCATTTTAATTCAAAAGAGGATGTTGTTTTAAATGGAGCAGATGTTTTATCTGTCCGGCGGGTGGTGGATAAAGAGCTGGAGCGGAAAATGGTCCGGGAGACCAATATCGGGGCTAAGCTGCTGGAAGAAGTTGATATGTTAAATCAACTGATGGAATATCGGTATATTCGTTAAGGGAAGGCTGAAAAGAATATAAAAGGAAAACATATTCGCTTTGGGAAATAATGGGATACGGGACGTTAAAAGAACGAAAGTTTCGAGAAGTACAGGTGAGGTCAGAGGGAGTTTATGGCAGGAAATTTTAAAGAAAACTTGGCAAGCTAAGTCTGAAAGGCGCAGGATTGGTCGCCTTCGTTGCGTTTATACTTTATTCTTTATACTTTCTTAAAGCGTAAAAAAGATTTGCAAGTTACCTTAGAAAAATTTAATAAGCAAAAATAAAATAAGATCCGCAGCATTTTCCCGCGGACCTTATTTTATTTGCCTGCTGCTTCTTTCGGTTCAAAAGAAATCTTTTCATTCCTGCCTGCAACGATCCCAAGGAAGGCAATACATAGGGCTGCCGCCATTAAAATGATAAATGGCACTGTCCAGCCCTCTGTTATTTCGGCGATGGTTCCAAGAAATAACGGACCTGTAGAGGCGACAATATATCCAATCGATTGCGCCATACTGGATAATTGCGCGGATTCCATCACAGTATTGGTACGGAGAACAAAAAACATCATAGCAACACTAAAAGCTGTCCCGGCACCAACACCAGTTAAAATAAGAAAGAAAATAATCCAATTTGAAGAAGAAAAAGCAACCCCTAATAAACCAAAGAAAAATAATAAACCGGCACTGCAGCCAATCAGCCGCTGATTTTGCATGCGGGCGGCGAGGATTGGTGCAATAAATGTCGTTGGAATCAATCCAGCCTGATAAATAGCAATCAACCATCCAGCTTCACTTTCGTTGAATCCTTTGGTGAGAAAAATATCAGGAAGCCAAGTAAATAAACTATATGGTATAAACGATTGCAGTCCCATAAAAAAGGTAACAGCCCAGGCAATTTTTGATTTAAAGATTGCTTTAGAAGGCTGACTTTTTACATTAACAAACACTTTTTTTTCAGATGACCGCATCGCTGGCAGCGGAGCAATAAGACAATAACAGCTGCCAGGGAGAGCACACTCCATAATTGCATGGCATGCCGCCAATCAAAGCCATTTATGGAAGTAATAGGTACGGAAACCCCGGAAGCGAGTGCTCCAAATATATTCATTGAAACAGAATACAGCCCTGTTATAAGTCCCATTCGATAAGGGAATGTCGATTTAATTAAACCTGGCATAAGGATATTCCCAACTGCGATCGCCATTCCGGTCAGGAGTGTGCCAAATAGCAATAGCTCCAGTCCACCGCTTGCCCGGATAAATACACCGATGGACAGGAAAGACATGGAAATAAGTAGTGTCATTTCCATCCCGAGCTTACCGGATATCCTTGGGACAAAAGGAGAAAACAAACCAAAAGCAAGCAATGGTAAGGTACTAACCAGTCCAATCATTGCATTGGAAGCCTCCAGTTCTCCCCGGAAAAGAGGAATAAGCGGTCCGACAGACGTGATTGGTGACCGCAATGTTGCCGCAATCAGTAAAATGGCGAGCAGTAATAAAAATATATAATATCTTCTGGCAAAAGCTTGTTTTGATAGACGCATAAGAATAATTCCTTTACAACATATTTTTAAATATACAAGGAATTATTCTATCAAAAGAGAGAAGAGAATGTAAAGCTATTTTTTAGATCAGCTCTTCTCTTTGTTACTCCTCGCGAACGCTCCGCTAAGAATGGCTGGCTCCATGTAAGAATCGGAGGATTTAGACAGTTTTGTCTCTATTTCGTTTAGAATCTCTTACCTTATTAATTCGCCAAATTCCAAATGCAACACCCATCAAAATAAATAAAATACTGAAGCCCTCCGGGAGAGTTGGGAAGGATGCACGATAAATAAAGGAATAAAGCAGTCCAAACAAGGATTCAAAAACAATCATCATTCCCGCCATAGTGACAGTTAATCGGATTGAAGTCTGGTTCCAGGCCCATGTCGCCACCCAAGAGGCGATTATGCCTAAAATAACAACTCCTATCAAGTAATGCAGCAAATGATCCTTAGCTAAAAGAGTAGTAACGATTTGCTGATTTGTCAGCCAGCTAATCAATAAAACGATGACTACCAATGTCAGGGTCTGGATCCCGACAATCGTCGAAAAAAGATTTGGCGTAACCTGCGACTCTTTTTTCAGGAAATTAGCATTGGATATTCCATACCATGACCATAAAGCCAGCGCAATAAAGCAGCATAGAAACCCAAATAATAGATCAGCTCTGGAAGTAGTCGCGCTGCTGTCAGCCCCTTGCTCGCCGCTATACAATAGAAAAATCCCCAGTAATATCGAAATAGAAGGAATCACCATTATTTTAAAAGGAAATTCTTTATTTAAAAAATTTCCACCTAAGCTGATAACAATGGGCAGTGTTCCAATAATTAATGTGGTAATGGTGGCTCCTGCATATTGAATTCCCAATACTAGAAAAAAGAAATAACCAACATTTCCAGTAAAAGCGTAAAGTAATGCTCTGGACCACATTCTTAGCGGAATATGTACAGCCTCCCGTTTATAGGCTATAAATAAGAGAACAGAATATAATCCATACATAAAATAACGGCCTAACGTCATTTCCAATGATGAAAAAGTGGACAGCATATTCGGAATGAGAAAGGCTAAAGCCCAGGTAGCCCCTGCAACCATACCAAATATAACTCCCAGAAAAGTTGAATGCTGGTTACCCAATTTGATTTACCTCCAAAAATGATAATGTAATTATAGTGGAGCTTTTAAAATGAAAGCTATTGCTATTCAGTTAACGCTAAATACGATAAAGATATGTATCTGATATGTAAGGAAATACACTTTCTTATGTTTTACGATTGAATAAGTACAGTTTAATTGTTCTAAATCTATCACACTACTTATTTAGAAACAAGTAGTGTACAAAATAATGAGAAGGGATTTTGTCTACTTGCTAACTATGAAGTTAGATGATAGGTAATGGAATAGGAAGAAAAATTTGCTATAATTATATTTAAACTTTACAGATTTTCCGAACGAGAAAGCCCATTTCTTTAGAGGTGGGATGATAGAGAGGTAATCTTAAAGTTTTAAATAAAATGTGTATCTTTTTATAGAAAATAGCTTGTTAAGAGAACGTTTGTTTTGTATAATAAAAAGAACAAGTGTTTGCAAAAAGATGGAATCAAAATAGCAATAATAGAAGGAACATATTCCTTCGCGCGGATGTAGAGGAACGTTTCAAACAGTTAGTGCGGGCAATATGTGAAGCATTGAAAATTGTTGTTATAGAGTGTGACAATGACCATAATTATATGTTTCTTAATGTGCTACCAACGCATAGTCCTTCTAATATGATGGCGAAAATCAAAGGAGTGACTTCAAGAAAATGAAGAGAAGCGTTTTCTCATCTTCGGCACTGGCCAATTCTATGGATACGTTCCTATTTGATATCCATTGCAACAAACGTATCAAGTGAAACTATACGTTGAAAGCCAGAAAAAACGAAACTAGAGGGGGCTGAACCTATGGCGAGAAAGCATACACCAAGTTATACGATTGAATTTCCTTTGCACATCCCCCTTTGGCAACAACATCGGTTGGAAAAGAAATTCAACATTGCAAGAAGGCTCTATAATTCTTGTCTAGGGGAAGCTTTAAAACGGCACAAAGCGGTGAAAAGTGATAAGCGTTATCGCGCATTGCTGAAGGAACCTAAATCAAAAGAACGTCATAAGAAATTAGCGGATATTCGTTCAAATTATGGCTTTTCTGAATACGGAATCCATTATTTTGTAAAGGAAGCCCAATACAAATTCAAAGAACATATTGGCAGTTTGGAGGCTCAAAAATTGGCAACAAGAGCTTTTCAAACCGTTGAGAAGCTTCATTTTGGGAAATCCAAAAAAGTATATTTCAAACATGCAAAGGATGCTATTTCCGTAGAAAACAAATCAAACCAAACAGGGTTGAGATATAGAGAAGAAAATATTCTTTGGGGCGATAAACCAACCAGGAAAAATCCGAAACCTAAAAATTGGCTGTGCATACCGATTTCTCCTAAAAAAGAGGATGAATATGCACATCAGGCTTTATTAGACAAGACAAAGTATGTACGCATTTTGAAGCGGGAGGTCAGAGGGAAAACCCGCTATTTTGTTCAACTCATTCAAGAAGGATACCCACCAACCAAAAGAAATCGTAAAGTTGCTCATGACGAAACAAAACGTGTAGGAATAGACATTGGTACATCTACTATTGCGATTAGCAGTGATAGCCTAGTCGAACTTCGTGAACTTGCTCCAGAGTGCCACAATGATGAAAAAGAATTAAGAAGAATTCAACGAAAAATGGATAGATCCAAACGAAGTACCAATCCTGACAATTTTCATAAAAATGGAACGATCAAAAAAGGCAGTTTAACCTGGAAATACTCCAAAAGATATGAAAGGCTGCGTCAAAAACGTAAAGAACGCTACCGCAAAGTTGCTGGCAGGCGAAAAATGTCACATGAAAAATTAGCAAACGATATTCTTACCCTGGGTTCCGATATACGAGTAGAAACGATGCGGTTTCAATCCCTGCAAAAACGTGCGAAAAATACGACTAGAAACAATACCAATGGGAAAATAAACCGGAAAAGGCGTTTTGGAAAATCCATTGCCAAGCGTGCCCCTGCCATGCTGCTCACCATTATCGAGCGCAAACTGAAATATCAAGAAAGAGAATTAAAGAAGATAGATACCTACGCCACAAAAGCGAGTCAATTTAATCATGTAACAGGAAAATACGAGAAAAAACAACTTTCAGAACGCTGGAATGATTTTGGAGAGCTTCGTATCCAACGTGATTTATATAGTGCTTTTTTAATAGCTAATACAAAGGAAACCCTTGATTCTGTTGATATAGAATTATGCAATGCAAAGTGGGCTAACTTTATAGAAATGCATCATGGTGAAATAGAACGACTAAAACAGTCAAAAAGTAAAACAATGCGTTGGTTTATCGCATAAAAATAAACCTGATTGGTCATGAAACGCCCAAGAGAAGCGGAACGACAAGCACACAAGAAGTCTTTTTAGGCTGGCTTGGTGAAGTGCCTTGCACCCTCGCAATACGTCCGTTAATATTTTAAGAGAATATACACCAGTGTTTCAGTGGAAACTCTTTTTTATAGGAAGATAAGGCGCTGTTAAGAAGTGTATTAGTATCTTAGAACCCCACTGCTTTAGCTGTGGGAGTTGTCAGAGCCGTCTATTTACTAAAAGATTGGCAAGGACAAGGAATAGGAAAAGCACTTTTATTAGAATCCTTTCAATTCTTTATAAAACAAGCTATTCACACTGTCCAAGTCGAGGTTCTGGCGGAAAATAACAGCTGTCTGTTTTATGAGCAGCTGGGAGCGGAGCTTATTGAAAAGAAAAAGATTCAAATTGCTGATGATGCGCTGGATTTGATTGTATATGAATGGAAGGATATAAGTGTGATTTTTCCGGCTTAAAATGGAAAGAACTCTTCTTGACAGAAGCTTCTGGAAAAAATAATTTCTGTCAAGAAGGGCTAGTTATAGCTGTTTATATGTAATGAGAATGGAATGTGCAAGCTGGAATCTTCTTTATCCACCTGGATTTTTTCTTCTTGGAAACCGATTCTCTTCAGCATTTTTTGAGCGCGCTGATTTGTTATATGTGTTTCTGCCCGAAATAAATGAATACCAAGATGATCTACTCCGTATGTGATCATCTTCTTTGCGGCAGTATTTCCAATGCCTCTCCCCCATAGACTGCTATCTCCAATTGCAATGCCTAATTCAGCAGTATTACTATGTATATCAGCTAAATCAACATAGCCAGCGAGTCTGCGATGAAATTCGATGCCTAATCGGATGAAATTGGGCTGCTGGTTATAGACGCAATGGCTCCACCACATATAAAGTTCTTCCTGTGATCGGTTTAGCTCCCAGCCATTCGCTGCACAAAAGCTGTTGTCTCTGCTCCAGCTTAAGACTGTTTGGAAATCATGCATGGTTATGGGGGCGAAGGATTGTATTACTATTGTTATTGTTCATCAAATATCTCTCCATCCATGCGGTTTTTGCCGATAATCATTAAGTAGTTGTTTAAAGCCGATTTTAAAAGAAGTACGGAAAAGAGTCAAATGAACTTTAAGAGGGAAGGATGGAGAAAAAATTACAAAAATAATCGTCCAAACGGTTTAAGCTTAATCGTTTGGACGAAAGAATTTAACCTGGCTCAGGCTTTCGATAGAATGAGTAATCACCATCTTGGCAGAGAAGAGGATGACAACTCCAGTGGAATGAATTTTTGTTTTATACCAATTGAAAGAGCTCACTTTTCTCTTTAACAATTTCCTTAATATGCTGGTTTGCAGGAATAAACAGTTTACGAAGAGAAGTCAAAGGTGTTGCCTGGGAAAAGGCGCTATTTACATTATCTATATAGGACTTATTTAACTCTGTTCCTACGTTGACTTTTTTCATGCCAAGGGCCACACATTTTCTCATATCTGCTTCAGACACACCTGTTCCTCCATGCAAAACTAATCCTGCATTATCCAAATTAGCTGCTAACTCTTCTAATAGTTCAAAATTCAGCTTAGCCTTGGATTTATACAATCCATGTGTTGTACCAATAGCTACTGCGATAGCATCGACATTTGTTTCCTGCACAAAATGATAAGCGTCCGCGGGATCTGTATAAATAGCATCCTCTTCACTGACAACGACACCATCTTCAGCTCCGCCGATGGAGCCGACTTCTCCTTCCACAGAGACATTTCTTTCTTTGGCATAGGCAACGACTTCTTTTGTGTTCTTGATGTTCTCTTCTAAGGGCAAGCTGGATCCGTCATACATCACGGAAGTATAACCGGTATCAATAGCCTTTTTGATTACCTCGATATCAGTACAGTGATCCATGTGCAGGCAAACATCTACATTATTTCTCTCGCTCAATGTTTGGATAGATGAAACAAGTAAATCTAATCCAATATATTCTGCTGTTCCAGGAGAGGTTTGAATGATAATTGGTACATTCAATTCTTTTGCACCCTCAATCATTGCCGGGAGCATCTCTAAACAATGGACATTAAAGGAACCGATAGCTCTTTTTCCTTTATTCTCTTTAAATAATTCCGTCAAATTTTTCATTATACATTTCCTCCTTACATATTCCCACGAATGGTATCTTTTGTCAGTTTTATTAATTCATCTGATTTGGCAAGGTAATACTGTACTTTTTCTTTATCATTCTGTTCAGAAGCTTCTTTCCGTTTGAAATTGTAAAGCTTTGTCAAATCAGCAAATGCTTTTCCCATTACCTGTTTTTCAGAAATACTGGCTTCGTAATAGGTGATTGCCTGATCATAATCTTCTATTTCTAAATAAAGACTTCCAATTTTATTCAAATATGAAGTTTTATTCTCTGCGTCTGCTTCTTCAAGCTCTTGCTTGGCCTGCTCAATTTTTGTGAGAAATTCTTCTTTATTTACCACTTTTTCTTCTTTGGGAGAAGCAGCTTTCTTCTTTTTTCTTTGGAAGAATGTCATCTTATTTCATCCTTTCTAGTTGAATATATTCATAATCGGTTCTACAAACCATTTAATAAGTAACCCGGCAGAAACGGTATCGACGTCGGTTGCTGTTGCATTGATGAAGCCTAAATCATTAAAATATGGAACAAGCAGTGCAGGTAACAGGGTAATAAATATCCCATGCGCAATGCCGCCGATTAATACACCGCGCCGGCCGCCGACTGCGTTCATAAATATTCCTGCTGTACCTCCTGCGAAGAAGTTAGTCAGCATCCCTGGAAGAATCATAGCTAATCCGAACAGCGGTAGTATAAACATGGCAATGATTGTACCGATAGTAGTTGTAACAAACCCGGCTGTTACAGCATTAGGTGCATAAGGGAACAGTACCGGACAATCTAACGCCGGCTTTGCGTTTGGAACAACTTTTAATGCAATGCCGCGGAAAGCTGGAACAATTTCTGCCAGCAGTAAACGGACTCCTGAAAGCAGTACATAAACACCCACAACGAACTGAACCGCTTGCAAAAATGCATGAACAATGAAGTTTACATCACCAGATAATTGAGAAGTAAATTCTGCTCCTGCAAAAGCTGCAGTAATAACATAAAGAGGGACCATTATAAAAGCGACAGACAGATACGTGTCGGATAGAAACCCGAGCCCTTTAGGAAATTTAATATCTTCTATAGATTTAGAGCCTTTTCCTATTATTTTTGCAACTCCTGCTCCAAAAAGGTATCCAACTGTGCAAAAGTGACCTAATGCAATATCGTCTGATCCTGTAATTTTACGGACAATTGGCTGAGCAATAGCAGGCATCGCAACTGCGAAGATTCCGCCAATCAATCCTCCGAACAGAATGAGTGTAATTCCAGAGAATCCTGCAGCACTGCCAAAAATAATAGTCATTGTCGCCATCCATAAAATGGCTTGCCCTGTCAGGAATATATATTTCCATTTTGTAATCCTTGCGATAATAATGTTAAAGATAAAAATCGCCAGAAATGTTAATGCTATTTGGTTTCCCAGCCCAAGATTATTCATGGCCTGCCCATTAATTGCTTCGATAGAAGGTACAATTCCCTGCATACCGAATGCTTCCGTGAAAATTTCACCAAAATAGGTCAGAGAATCTACAATAATGGCAGATCCGGCTGATAAAACCATAAACCCAAGCATTGTTTTAAAGCTGCCGGACATTACTTCACCAAACTGCTTGCGCTGAAGCAATAACCCGACAAATGCAATTAAACCGATTGTGATAGCTGCCTGTGTGAGAATACTTTCAATAATAAAGTTAAGAACGGACATCTTAGCTCATCCCTTTCTATAATTCTCCCTTTTCCTGTAAAACTGGAGTTAATTTTTCTTTGATTTCTTCCTTATCTACTAATCTTTCCAGAAAAATAAGGTCCTGTGATAAATCATATCTGGAGAATTGCTCCTCAAAATTTTTCCCTGAAATGATAATGTCTGCGCTTGTGCCGGCAGCAGAGGCAATATCTGAATGATCTACCTTAGCCTCGACGTTTAAATCTTTCAATACTGACTCTACACTCATCTGACAGGCAAAGCTGCTTCCTAATCCAGCTCCGCATACGACTAAAATTTGTAACATGGCATAACACTCCTTATTAATTTAGTAAGTTTACATTTTCCGCTATCTCTAAAAGCTCTTGATTCGTTGTGCTGGCTGAGAAATCTAAATCTTTATAATCAGCAGTAGTTACAGTATCTCTTTTTACCGCAATCATTTCTCCGAAGTTACCATTTAAAATAGCGGCAGCAGTGAAATAGCCGAGCTTGGAGGCAATGATGGCATCCCGGTTGGAAGGGTGCCCTGCCCGGATGTAAAAACCAACCACTGTTTTTCGGACACGGATGCCGGTTAAACGTTCAATGGAATCTGCAATAGCAAAGGAAACACCCTGGTCTCCTGCCTGGTAGTTTTTACTGTCGTAAGCAGATTCCGAGCAAGTGATAATTAAAGATTGCTTTTCTTTTAGTTTAGCTTGTACTTTTTTGGCAATTTCCTCTCTATCTGTGGAACATTCAGGTATGATAGCTAAATCACATCCTCCCGCTAACGCACTTTCTAAAGCGAGATTCCCTGCGTTTCCACCTAAAACTTCGATCATAAATATCCTTCCCGGCATATTTGCAGCTGTATTTTGGATATTTGCAATGATTTTTAATATTTGATTGAGTGCTGTATCGTATCCGATCGTATAGTCTGTTCCAATCACATCGTTATCGACGGTCATAGGAATAAACAATGTATTCATCCCTTCTTCATGAATTCGTTTTGCGGCAATTTGCGATCCGCTTCCGCCGCATATAACGAGACATTCAAATTCCTGCTCAAGTAGTGTTTGAATAATTTTTTGCCTGCCGTCTTGTGTGTATGGCAGCTTACTGCGTGCGGTTCTTAGAAAATGAGCGCCGTCTAAGGAATGATTTTCACAAATTGCTGGTGTTAAATGAATAGGCTGATTTACCAGAATGCCATCATAACCATCATGAAAACCGTATAAATCAATTTCCTTGTTTCGGGCAAGCATTTCAATCATAGAATTAATACCTGCACCATCACCGCCACTGGTAATTAAAGCAACTCGATGCATTATTCATCACCTCCGATTAAATCGTTCAATTTCTGAATAGATGATATATCAGCTATTTTTTGAATCAGTCCATCTTCAATGATTTTTACAATCAATTTAATGATGTTTAAATGCTGATCATTATCCTGAGCAGCAAAACTGATAAGCACCCGAACCGGAGTTTCCATATTAGGAAAACTTATAGACTGTTTTAGTGTTATAAGACTGACGCCAATATCAATGGCTCCGTCTTCCGGTCTGGCATGCGGGATAGCAATACCTGGAGATATAACAATATAAGGTCCATATTCATCAATGTTGCGGATAATATGAAACGCATATTTATCTGTAACGAACCCATTGTGCTCGAGTAAAGCAACTCCCTGATGTATGGCATCCTTCCAATCGTCTGCCTGGACATTTAAACGGACATTTTCTTTTGTAAATTTGATTTCTTTCATACATGAAACTCCTCATATTGATACAATTTTCTGATGAAATCGTCATAATTGTAATCAGAAATAAGTTTTGTAATCCCGTAATCTTCAATTAAAAAACGGTATAATTTTTTAAAGATAATTTCCCATTGTTCCTGTTGATGCTTAGGAATACACAGTATTACGACAACTTGCACGTTTTCCTTTCCCCATAAAATCGGTTTGCTGAGAATACCTACTGCAATACATGGACGCCCTGTTGTATAAACAAGCGGATGTGGAATAGCCAGCAGGCTGCATAGCTCTGAGGAAGCCATTTTTTCTCTTTCAAAAATAGATTCAATTGTAGTCTGACTAATATAATTTCTATCTTTCATTCGCTTCGTTAAATAATGTAATACATCTTCTTTTGTTTCTAAGTTCAAACTTTTTATGAACAGGTCTTTTTTAAATAAATACTGATATGTTTCTATACTGAGCGTTTGATTTGCTGTATTTATTTTCTTTCGTATAGTAATTAAATCCTGATGGTTAATGATAGGATTTACTTTTAATAACTTTCGCGAATCAATAAATGGAATGTCTATCGTCGTTATAATGAGGTCGACGTTGTCTGCTTTGTCTTCTTTAAATTCAGATAAGCTCATCGTGTTAACAATATTGACCTGATCTCCATAAGACCGTAAAATTTTTTCTTTGATTAAAGCAGCAGTTGCCATTCCTGAACCACAAACAATCAGTATATTCTTTATCGTTGTGTGATTTAATCCTTTTCTTTCCAGTGCCACCCCAAAGTGAATGGCGATGTATCCAATTTCATCCTCATGGATAGTTAATTTCATAGATTTGGTTAGATAATTACTCGTTGTCATGGCAAGCTGAAATGCCAAAGGGTAACTATTTTTAATACTGTTTAACGCATCATTTCGAATATTCATTTGATAGACAATCCGTTTAAAGGCAACAACAAGATGGGTAATTAATCCGTTAATCAGCTGCTGATCTTCTATTAGATCAATCGCTGTAGCATCTTTTATTTCGTGCAGTGCTTCGAGGAGCATTTGTTTTATTTGGTCGTACTCCTTGGTGTCAATATATTGGCTGGATAACCTGCTGCTGGCACTTAAATGCTGCGTCAAATAATAAATCTCATCCTTTAGATTAATGCCCATTTTTTTGTGAATTGTTTCAATGATGTCGACAGCTGCGGTGAATTCTTTTGTATGCTCCATGGCAGACTGCAGCTCTTTGCTTACAATAGATTCCTGATGGTTTTGTATTCTCCAAACTGTAATGATAATGTGAATAATTAAATTTTTAATCGCATCATCTGTAAGACGTAACTGATGCTGTATGAGAAGGCTCAACACGATATCTTTCAGACTGTCTACATCAAGAAAATTATTTGGAAATAAATCGTCCAGCAATTCAAATTTTTCATCTTGAAATAGAAAGTCAGATATGCAAAATCGAATTTTTTCCTCCTTTCCCTGAATGACAAATCCGTTCTTCTTGTCAGACACTAAGGTGAGATTGTATTCTTTGAAAGCAGAGCGAACAAGTGGAAGATATTTCTTTAAAGAAGTGGCACTGATAAATAGGCTCTCAGCCAGTTCCTCCTGGAAAATAACTTCACCGTGCAGGCAGTTCATCAATATTTTTCTAACGATTTCGTCAACATGCTGTTTACTTTCTGAATCACCCGTATGTCTACGGTGGACTGCATAATCCGTTTTCGGTAACAGCTCCCGAAATTTATCCTCGTTCCTGATAATCAATTCATAACCTTTTCCTTTGTGAGAAATAATTTCGGCATGATATTTAGGCAATACTACATTTACATTTTTAATATCATTGCGAACCGTTCTTGATGATACATTTAGAAGTAATGCTATTTCTTGTCCTGTATGCATTTCCTTACTACTCGAGAGAAGGTGAAGCATTTTCAATTCCCGTTTATTTAGTAATTCCACTGTTCAACGATCTCCTTTCTAACTCCATATTACGAAAGCGCATTCATTCTATTAAGGCAGCCTTTTTCCTCTCTGTAGGAAAAAAGGTTTCTACTTTGCTTCATTAAGATATAATAGTAGTGGAGGTGAATCCTATGGATAGTATCATACAGGATTTAATTAAATGGATAAATGCACAACATAAGCATATTATCATAGGTATTACCGGACATGGTGGAGCCGGGAAAACAACATTTGCCGAGCAATTGAAGCAGGCTTTCAGCCAAAATGCCAATTTAATTTGTACGGATCCATACATTGTCAGATCAGCATTAAGAAAAGACACGAAAATTACATATACTTATCAAAACGAAGTGCGCACTGCAAAAATGACTGCCTGTCATCCTTTAGCGCATTATGTGGAAGCTTTGGAACGTGATATTCAAATGACACGTGCAGGTATGGTTTGGAATACAATTGACACAGATTATTTACCGGCTGAAAGGGTAGATCCAAACAAAAAGCTGACTATTATGGAAGGGATGAGTATAGCATTTGTAAACCCTGATTATCTGGATTTACAAATTTATCTTTATACAGATGGAGACACAGAATTAGACCGGCGTTCCAGCCGGGATACAGCAGAGCGAAATAGAAATATGAAAGATATACAAAAGTCACATCAAGAAAGAAGAATACAATACAACCATTTTATGCACCCATATAAAGAACAGGCGGATATGATTCTTTTTACGGATGAGAGAGGTGCGCACATTGAGAAAAATACATTATCATCAGAGTAAGATAAGGATATTCAGGCAAGAGGAAGAGATCATTTTGAATCGGTTGCTCTATCCTCAGGCTTGCGCATCACATCACATTGTGCATCGATGCTATGAAAAAATGGGGTATTCTAAAGTAAGTTATGTTTTCAAAGCCAACTTGAAAGCGAGCCCTTAAAAACGCAGAATTATCCATTTTTTATCCGGAAATGGTTGAGTTTAAGATGCAGAAGCGTATAATAAATAATATTGAAAAAGCTGTCTTTATAAGGGTATTTTGTATGAAATAAGAAAATCTAAGAAGGATGCTTATACGCTCCCGATTAATAGGGATTTAAATGCCTTGAAACAGGTGGTAAAATATCTTATTTCACACAAGCGGTAAGAATGGAAGAAAAGGAAGGAAGATTTGATGGGCAAAGCACAAACACAAGCATCGAAAAAAGCGATGTTATTTGCAAGAGGATTCATTATTATTATTGGCGGGTTTATTACGGCTTATGGACTGGAAGCGGTACTGATTCCAAATAGTGTTTCTGATGGTGGTGTAACTGGTCTTAGTATCGTTGGTTCGCAATGGACAGGCTTGCCATTGGGATTGTTGATAGGTATCTTAAATATTCCATTTATTTACTTAGGGTATAAACAGATTGGTAAAAGCTTTGCAGTCCTGTCTATTCTCGGGATTGCTTCCTTAGCTGTAAGTACAAGCCTGATGCATCATGTCCCGACCATTATTGAAATTGAAGGAGATACCCTGCTGGTTACCGTTGTCGGAGGTATTATTATCGGATTTGGTATGGGGCTGGCGCTTCGTAATGGGGGCGCGTTAGACGGAATTGATATGCTGGCTGTTCTATTATCACGGAAGCTTCCTTTTGGAACAAGTGATTTGATTCTCTTCCTTAATTTATTTGTATTTATTGTTGTCTCCACAGTATTCGGTTTACGGGGAGCATTGATGTCAGGGATTGCTTATTTTATTGCTTCTAAAGTAATTCATGTTATTGAAGAGGGTTTGAGCAGTACAAAAGCAGTATATATTATTACAGAGCATGCTGATGAAATGATGCAACAAATCAGAGAGCATTTAGGAAGAGGCTGTACCTTGCAGCATGTAGAAGGCGGCTATTCAAAGCAGCAGTTTAAACAAATAAAGAGTATCATTACCCGTCTGGAAGAAAGTAAAATGAAAGAGATAATTCAGGATGTTGATCCCAATGCATTTGTAACTGTTTACGAGGTTTCCGAGGTGCGTGGCGGAAATTTTGGATAAGGCATTTTAAGGAATGATAAAAAGGCAGCCAATAAGCTTTTTATTGGCTGCCTTCCTGTATATAATTATGATCTTGATCTGAAAATATCAGCAACTGCATGAAATACTTCAATACCCTGGTAAGTGAATACAGACAATGCAGTCAGTGAAAAGAATCCAATAACGATTAATCTAAAAATCATCATTTTTTTTGCCTCCTCTTTTGAATTTTGCTTATATCAAAGAGGCTTAGATAACGAAATTGGATTGATAGAAAACAGGCGTCAACAGCTGTTTTGTACGGTTAGTTCTTACAACTGTAGCGAATAAGCACAGACTGCCTAATAAGAATAGCGTAATGACTAAAGTTGGATGAACTATAAATAATTTAAATTTATCGGATTGATCGTTTCCGCCAATACCTAAATCCTGTGATGCATGATTGTCAACCAGCATATTTTGTTCGGTGAGCACGTAGCTGTGATGTGTACCTGAAAATAATTGTGTCATCGGCAAAAAGAAAATTATGAAAGCAATCATCAAATATCTATTCAACATCTACGCCCCCTTCCGTTCCTGAATTAAAATGTATTTAGAAGCATTCACGATCAAGAAATAATTTCATTATACCAATATCGATACATGAGTTTAATGTAATATATTTCAATGATGAGAGTTTAATGTGTATTATATTCCTATTCTCTCCATGTGTCTAGACTTTTTGAACATTTTATGAATTTTTTTGTATAAGAAAAATATACCCTTTTTCAGAGTAAAGCGAAACATACGCTTAGAGATGCCGATATGCCAGTAATATTTTAAAAATTTCTTATTGACATGAAATTCAAATACATATATAGTTATTTACAACAATTAAATAAGCAATAGATTTTCTTATCCAGAGAGGTGGAGGGACTGGCCCTTAGAAGCCTCGGCAACAGACTTAAAAAGAACTGTGCCAATTCCAGTAGCATGAAGCTAGCAGATAAGGAGAGTACTTGACAATATAATCAAACCTCTTCTTTCTAAAAAAGAAGAGGTTTTTTACGTCTATATTGACTTATCTGTAGAAAAAGAAATGATATACAGGAGGAATGTAAAGATGGCAAAAAGAAGCTTGGAAGAACGTTTAAAGCAGGGAACAGTAATTGTTGGGGAAGGATACTTATTTGAATTAGAGCGCAGAGGATACCTTCAGGCAGGGTCCTTTGTACCGGAAGTAGCGCTGGATAATCCGGAAACCTTAAAAGCCGTATATCGTGATTTTATGAAAGCGGGATCTGATGTTGTGCTGGCATTTACATACAATGCACACCGTGAAAAAATGCGTATCATTGGCAAGGAAGACCTATTAGAGCCTTTAAATAGAAATGCCATTAGGTTAGCGAAGGAAGTAGCTAAAGAACATCCAACGGAAGAAGCGCTGGTTGCGGGTAATATCTCTAATACCAATATCTTTAATCCGGAAGATCAGGAATCAAAGGATAAAGTAAGGGCAATGTTTAATGAGATGGTTTCATGGTGTAAGGATGAAGGAGTGGACTTTATTAATGGTGAAACCTTCTACTACCATGAAGAAGCATTAATTGCCCTGGAAGAAATAAAAAAATATGACTTGCCGGCAGTGATTACATTAGGATTAATGGGTGAGAATATTTTACGCGATGGCTATACAGTAGAAGAGTCATGTAAGATTCTGGAAGAAAATGGTGCGTTGGTTGTTGGTATGAACTGCTTCCGTGGACCGGATACAATGCAGCCTTATTTGGAAAAAATTCGTGAAAATGTAGATGGCTATGTAGGAGCGTTACCGATTCCTTACCGTACAACGGAGGAGCATCCGACTTTCTTTAACCTGCCGGATGGAGGGTGCAGCTGTCATTTACCGACGGAGACAACATTCCCGACTTCACTGGATCCGCTTTACCATAACCGTTATGAGCTGGCTGAATGGGCGAAAAAAGCACATAGCATCGGCATTAATTATATTGGTTTATGCTGTGGAGCTTCGCCGGCAATGGTGCGCGCTGTTGCAGAGGCTGTCGGAATTGAAACAATTAATTCAATCTATTCTCCGGATATGCATAAGCACTTCTTATTTGGTAAAGACGAAACGTTACAGGATCATATTACTGAGTACAAAACAAAAGCTTAAAAGGGACATTATGGGAGGCGGCTTATCATGACGGTTAGACAGGAAAATGAATTATTACAGGCGTTTGAAACAATAAAATCAAAAACATGGGTTGATTTAACACATACATTCGGTCCAGATTCCCCGCATTTTGCCGCATTTAATGATGCGGAATTTGAGACATTGTTTACACATGATGATGGTTTTTTAGCACAGCAATTCAGTGTTTCAGGGCAGTATGGCACGCATATTGATGCGCCAATTCATTTTGTCCGTGATCAGCGTTATTTAGAAGAACTGGATTTAAAAGAAGTTGTTCTCCCGCTTGTCGTTATTGATAAATCTGAGGCAGCTCAGGAAAACCATGATTATATTTTAACGGCAGAAGATATTTTAGCGTTTGAAGCAGTTCATGGGAAAATTGAAGCCGGTACTTTTGTTGCATTGCGGACAGATTGGAGTAAACGCTGGCCGGATAAAGAAGCCTTTGAAAATAAGGATGAAAATGGGGATAGTCATTTACCTGGATGGGGTCTGGACGCTTTAAAATTCCTATTTGAAGAAAGAAATATTAAGGCTGTGGGTCATGAAACGTTTGATACCGATGCAGCTATTGATGCCAGGAAAAATGGCTCTTTAATTGGCGAGTATTATGTGTTAGAACAGGACACTTTCCAGATAGAGCTGTTAACGAATTTGGATCAGTTGCCGGCAAAGGGGGCTGTGATTTTTAACATCAGTCCAAAGCCTGAGAGAGCAAGTGGTTTTCCTGTTCGTTCTTTTGCAATTTTACCATAATAATTTAAAAAGATAGTATAGAAGAGGAGAAAGGAAAAGATGACGAAAACAGCAGTAAAAGCACCATTTCGTGCAGATCATGTTGGAAGCTTATTACGACCGGAACGCATTCATCAGGCAAGAAAGAATTTTCAGGAAGGATCTATCTCTAAAGAGGAGCTTCATCAAATTGAGACAGAAGAAATTAAGCGTATTGTTGATAAGCAAATTGAAATTGGCTTACATGCTGTGACAGATGGCGAATTCAGACGCCGCTTCTGGCATACAGATTTCCAGGAGCATTTAAATGGGGTCGAAGGATATGTGCCGGAGAAAGGATATCAATTTGTAGGGGAAGAAACAGAACGCTACAATGTACGAGTGACTGGAAAGGTTTCTTTTAACCCGGATCATCCGCATGTCAAGGAATTTGTTGAATTTAAAGAGATTGTCGGTAATCGGGCTATTGCGAAACAAACGATCCCAAGTCCAAATCAGTTTTTCAATGCAGGTATCAGAAACCTTGAAGTTTATCCGGATATTGAGGAATACGCAAATGATATTATTCAAACTTACCGGGATGCTATTAAAGCATTCTATGATGCGGGTTGTCGGTATTTGCAGTTAGATGATGTTTATATTGCAGGTTTAAGTTCACCCGAAATTCCATTTAATGATAGTGGATATGATCGGGAAAAATTAATTGACTTAGCATTAAGAGTGGTGAACCGTGTTCTTGAAGATAAACCAGAGGACTTAACGATTACAACCCACCTTTGCCGCGGTAACTATCGTTCTAAATGGGCTTTTGAAGGAAGCTATGCAAAAATAGCTCCCACCTTGTTTGCAAAAGAAAAAGTGGATGGCTTCTTCCTAGAATATGATGATGACCGTTCCGGCGGCTTTGAACCGCTGGATTATATTCCAAATGGTGGTCCGCGCGTGGTACTGGGAGTATTTACTTCGAAGCATGGTGAACTGGAACCAAAGGAAAATATTAAAGCAAGAATTGAAGAAGCGTCAAAATATGTTCCATTGGATCAATTATGCATCAGTCCACAATGCGGTTTTGCATCAACGCATCATGGTAATCTTTTAACAGAGGAAGAGCAGTGGAACAAGTTAAAATATATCGTGGATACTGCCAAAGAAGTATGGGGCGAATAAAAGAAAACAACGCGTTATCACAGCATGAGTGTCCGTAATTCCCCTTATTGTATATGGAAGGACATATTTAATATGGATAGGGAAAAACGGAGCACTTCATTTCCTGATTGGTTCAGCTAAAATTTAACGGGAAAACCGCCCGTTAAATTAGTTTCACCGTATCACAGCATGAGTGTCCGTAATTCCCCTTCATGTTATATTCGGAAAAAATTTTTTATCTGTATGGGGGAAAATGGTTACTTCATCTTCTGATTGATTCAGGCCAACATGATGTTGGTCACACAAGCGTTTTCGCAAAGCTTTTTGGTGGGACGAGTAATCGCCAGAATGCGAAGACGTTAGCTTGTGTTCCTTATTTTTATCGGGAAAATCTCCCGCTAAATCAAGTTTCACCGTATCACATTGTATGGAAAATAAATGAACATTAAAAACAGGCTGAGGGATATCGGTACCCTTAAGCCTGTTTCTTTTGGTGTCAATAAAACACAAGTTAATAGATAAAAAGATAGAAATAGTGCTAGAATAGGGATAGTCAGAAAAATAGTTCGAAAGTGGGGAGATGGCTTTGACGGAGATTTTTATGATACGGCATGGAGAAACAAATTGGAACAAGGAAAAAAGAATTCAAGGCAAGACAGATATCCCATTAAATGAAACTGGAAAGTCACAAGCGGAAATTTGCTGTGCGGCTGCAAAACAATTTAAACCAACCGTATTAGTTACCAGCCCTTTAGCACGTGCAAGGGTAACAGCGGAAATCATTAATCAAAACTTGAAGCTTCCTTTACATAAAATGTCTGCTTTTGTGGAGCGCTCTTATGGAGATGCGGAAGGGATGACGATAGAGGAGAGAAACCACTTTTTCCCTGATCGTGATGCGATTCCGAATGTTGAACCATTTGAAGAATTAAAGCGGAGAGGAATGAAGGGGCTGGAGGAGATTTGCAAAAAATATCCTGATGAACGTGTATTAATCGTTTCTCATGGAGCCTTGATTAATGCCCTTTTATCTGTTATTTCAAAAGGAGAATTAGGCACAGGTGTTACGTTTCTAGAAAATACATCTATTACAAAATTTGCTTTTGAAAACGGAGAGTGGCGTGTCGTGGATTATAATAATACAGCTCATCTTGCCACGGTTAATGAGTAACAGCATAAAAAATATATAATTGAAAAATAGAGAGATTTACAAAGGGGGTGTTATGGATGAAAATTAATTATGTGAAGGTAGAGGTGCTGATTGCAGAGGAATATATCAGCAGTTTGCGGGAGCAGCTCCATGAGCATGGATTTTTACATTATGCAAATCAGGATAATGTTCTGTCTTATACAAAATACAAGCATTATTCCCGTCCTTTGGAGCTGGCTTCATTGGATATGTCTTTGCCAATAGAAAGCGAGTTCCTGCAGACGGTCAATAAGGTAGAATTCCGATGTATGATTCACCAGGTTGAGAAAGTCAAGAAAATCATCCATGATATCCATCCAAGTAATCATCCCATGATGTATTTTATACCGATACTGGATTAGATAAGAAGCAAGCCGTGTCCAGTTGATACGGCTTGCTTCTTATCATGTGTATATAAACAGCGGTTTATTTCAGGTGTCTCATTGTCGCTTGTTTCCATTTCTTCTTCTCTTCTGCAGCGAGCCGTGCATTTTGCTTACGCTCTAAATAAGCGAGTTCCTTTTGTAATTTAACATAGCTGTTCCAGCGTTCTTTTTCTAATTCACCAGTTTCCAATGCTTCTTTCACCGCGCAGTCTGGCTCGGTATCGTGCTGACAATCATTGAACCGGCATCTCCCGATCAGTATTTGAATATCAGAAAATGTTTGAGACAACCCGGTTTCTTCTCCAGTCCAAAGCAAAAATCCCCGCATACCAGGAGTATCAATAATTACACCACCCTCAGGCAGTCGGAATAGCTCCCGATGTGTGGTTGTATGTCTTCCACGTTTATCAGAGTCACGGACAGCTCCAGTTTTAAGAACATCTTTTTCTAATAAATGATTAATTAGCGTTGATTTCCCGACGCCAGAGTTTCCCATTAACACAATCGTATCGTCTGCATGAATGCTGTTCTGGATGTCTTCTTTGCCAATTTCCCGGTTGGCGCCCCAAATCAGGACAGGAATACCGGAAGCAAGCTGGTCCACTTCCAGTTTGATTGCTTCCGGATTCTCCACTAAGTCTGCTTTTGATAGAATAAGAATAGGGCTGGCTCCACTTTCCCAAACCGTTACTAAAAAACGCTCCAATTTTCGTTCGTTAATTTTTTCTTCTGCACTTAACATGATAAATACTTTGGTAACATTACTAGCCAGAATTTGGGCATGTGTTTCTAAGGAATCCGCTTTTCGGATAATACTGCTAAAACGGGGGAGCAGTTCATCAATGATGCGTATATCATGATGGTTATTTTCTTTTAGAACAACCCAATCTCCGACAGACGGGAATTCTTCTCTTGATGCCGCATTGTATCTGAGCTTTCCTTTAACAACTGCCGGGCGTGGTCCATAGATTGTTTGAACGGTATATCTTTCCTTTTGTTCATTGATAACACGGGCTAACAGCTCGATAGAGCCTTGATAATTTATTTCTGGACGATAAGCATAGTTTTTTTGAAATTCGTGCAAATGAATTTCCTCCTTGTATTTTTGAAATAAAAAACGGATTGGTACATACCAACCCGGACACGTCAAAAATATAGGAGTTCTTTTAGAATTCCAAATAAATATTTATCACGTATGGGAAGGTGAGTACCTATGGAAAATAGCTGCTGATAAAATTACATATACTTTCTTCATAAGACATCACCCTCTCCCTTTTTGTAATTGCTTACATCATAACGGATTATTGACAGAAAGTAAATAGGCAAAAAAACACAAGCTTAAAGGTGCTGATTTGATGTTACTACATGATCCAGGGGAGTTTAGCATGGCTTACTAATTTCTGTAATTATTTTAGCCATTTCATCCGTAGATTCCTTCATGCCATTTTCGAGCCAGTATTCGATCACTGTAATACTCCCGCTGACGGAAAAAATCGTCAGATATTTTGCTGCGGTTTCACTCATTTTATGCTCCGGTTCGTTAAAGTCATTCATAATATGAGTTTGTGCAGCATACATAACTTTGTGTGTAAATCTTTTATTGCCGTGCTCACTAAAAAGAATCCGGAAATGCTCATGGCGGCTGTGAACGTATTCGAGTAAATATTGTAACATCGCCAGAGCTTCCTTTTCCTGCGTATAGTCATATTGAAGCAATGCCTGGTTCAATTCATCGATTATTTCGTCTTCAATATTGGTCAATAAATCATATTGATCTGCGTAATGGCTGTAAAAAGTAGAGCGGTTGATATCAGCATACTCACAGATTTCTTTAATGGTAATAGAAGAAACAGGTTTTTCCTTTAAAAGTTCCATCAGGCTATTTTTTAGAGCCATTCTTGTATAACGCTTTCTACGATCTAATTTTTGAACCATACTAAATTATCTTCCTTTCGCTATTTATGAACAAAATATGAAATTATGTTTGTTATCCAACAGATAGTAGATTTCTGTTGGGAAATGTACATATTTTAAACAACTGTTTGTTGTCTAACTAACAGTGTGTATTTATAATATTAAATGATATGAATGAAATCAGCAAGATAATGGGGAATGAGTGTGGCAAATTTAATTATTCGTTTTAAAAAGACAATTGTAATCATTTTTACAATACTTATGATTCTTTCTTTAGCGGGAATTCTATTCGTTGATGTGAATTACAATATGCAGGATTATTTACCAGATGAAGCAGAATCAACACAGGCTTTAGAAGTAATGGAAGATGAGTTTTCAAGTGGCATTCCAAATGCCAGAGTTATGGTAGAGGATGTTTCTATCCAAGAGGCGATGGAATATAAACGTAACCTGGAAGAAATAAGTGGTGTCATGGAAGTTCTCTGGCTGGATGATGTTATAGATATCCGGACACCAGTTGAAGTATCTGATACAGATACAGTAGAGGCATATTATAAAGATAATAATGCTCTTTTTTCAGTGACGATTGCTAATGAAAAAGAAGTAGAGGCAACTAATGCGATTTATGATTTAATCGGTGAGGAAAATGCAATTTCTGGTGAGGCAGTTAATACGGCTGCAGAGCAGGAAATGACAGGGAAGGAAAGCATGTATGCGGCAGCGCTTTTAGTTCCGATTATTATCATTATCCTGATTCTATCAACAAGCTCATGGGTTGAACCAGTGTTTTTCCTGACTGCTATTGGTGTATCTGTACTTATTAATTTAGGGACGAATGTATTTATCGGCGAGATTTCGTTTGTTACACAGGCTGTTGCTCCGATACTGCAGCTTGCGGTTTCTCTGGATTATGCTATCTTCCTGCTGCATAGTTTTCAGGATTACAGGAACAAAAATTATAAACCGGAAGAGGCAATGAAAACAGCTATTAAAGAGTCATGGCCAGTTATCAGTACCAGTGCTTTCACAACGATCTTCGGTTTTATGGCGCTATTATTTATGCGTTTTGAGATTGGCTCCGACTTAGGGTTAAACTTAGTAAAAGGAATTGTTTTAAGCTTTATTAGTGTTATTATCTTCTTGCCAGCTTTTACATTGGTATTTTATCGCTGGATCGACCGGACGCAGCATCGTGTATTTGTACCAACTCGTTTTGAAGGGGTTGGAAAAAAGCTGCTGAAATTACGGCTTCCGGTTCTCGTGCTTGTTTTATTGCTCCTTGTTCCAAGCTTTCTGGCACAGAGCAGTACGACATTTACGTACGGGATGGGAGAACCGCCGGAGGATACGCGATTAGGAACTGATGTCCGGCAAATTGAAGAAAGCTTTGGAGAAACTACTTCTATTGTTTTACTGGTTCCTAATCATGATGTAGGGAAAGAACAGGAAATGGTTCAAATTTTAGATAATGTAGATCATGTTTCCTCTGTTATCAGCTATACAACTATGGTTGGAAGTGTTATTCCGCAAGACTTTTTAGAAGAGGAGGTAACAGCGCAATTTCTTTCTAATAATTATAGCCGGATTATTATTAATACAGAAGCAGGGACAGAAGGAGATCTTCCTTTTGCGATTGTTGAAAATGTAAGAGAAATTGCTTCTTCCTATTATGGAGATGAGGCACTGGCATTAGGAGAAAGTGCTTCGCTATATGATATGAAGGATATCGTTTCGCAGGATAATCAGCTTGTTAATCTATTAACGATTCTCGGAGTAGGAATCGTACTATTATTTAATTTCCGGTCGGTTTCCTTCCCGGTGATCTTATTGCTGGTTATTCAGGCGGCTGTCTGGATGAATTTGGCTATTCCTTATTTTACAGGAGCACCGCTTGTTTTTATTGGTTATTTGATTGTCAGTACTGTTCAGCTGGCGGCAACCGTGGATTATGCAATATTACTTACAGAGACATATAAAAATTACAGGAGATATATGCCAAAATGGAAGGCGATGAAACTGACATTGGATGATAAGCTCTTCTCCATTGCTGTTTCTGCATCCATTTTATCAACTGTCGGCTTTATTTTATGGATGACTTCTTCTAATCCAGTTGTTGGTTCTATTGGCTTACTGTTAGGAAGAGGTGCACTCTTAGCATTTATTCTTGTCATCACCTTACTGCCTGCATTGCTGGTATATGGTGATACATTGCTTCAAAAGACATCGTTAGGGATGAAGTTTCAGAAGGAGGAAAAATATGAGAACAACGATTAAATGGATGTGGCTTACTCTGGCTTTATGCTTTATTCCATTTTTAAATCCGGCTGTTTTGGCGGCGTCTTCCGGGGAGACAGATGGAAAGGCAGAAGTAGAGAGAAAGAATGAAGTTATTTATGCGAATTTAGAAGCTGACGGCGCATTAGAAAATATATATGTTGTCAATGCATTTGAACTGAATAAAACAGGTATTATTGAAGATTTTGGCAACTATGAAGCTATTAAAAATTTAACGGATACGAGTGAAATAGAACAAGACGGAGATATCATCCGTATGGAAGCAACAGCAGATACTTTTTATTATCAGGGTGACCTGTTGAAAGAACTGCCGTGGAATTTTACAATCACGTATTATTTAGATGGTGAAGAAGTAGATCCACAAACGGCTATCGGAGAGTCGGGGCAGGTAGAGATTGAAATAACAGTAGAACAGAATGAAGAAGCAGAAGGTGCTTTCTTTGATAACTATATGCTGCAAATTTCACAGGCGCTGAATACTGACTACTTTTATAATATTGAAGCTGCGGATGCAACGATAGCGAATGCAGGGAAAAATAGGCAGGTTGCATTTACGGTAATGCCTGGAGAAGAAGAGACGCTCACAATTCAGGCAGACACCGATCAATTTGAGTTAGAGGGAATGGAGATCTCTGCGCTGCCATCTTCCTTCTCGGTAGATGGACCGGATACAGATTCGCTGACGGAGGAGTTTCAAAGTCTAACCGATGCGATTGGTGAACTAAACCAGGGGGTAGGTGAGCTTGGAGAAGGAATCAGAGGGCTGTCAGGAGGTCTGACTGATTTAGAAAATGGATCTTCCCAGTTTCAAGATGGTTTAAATGAGTTGAATAATTCCAGCGGTGAATTAACGGGTGCATCGGAAGAAATAAATAATGCATTTCAGAGGATACAGGAAGAAGTAGGCCGGATTTCTGGAGTTGATGGAATAGATCAGTTAAGCAGTATCACAGAAGCTGCTTCGGATATGGCTGCAGGAATGGAAGAACTGTCTGATGGGATAGATACTTTGACAGAAGGCTACACGGATGCAAATGATACATTAAAGACAGCTATGGAGCAGATACCAGAAGCAACATTAACAGAGGAAGATTTTCAAGTTTTATATGATAGTGACATAGATTCAGGGGTAGTTGAAGAGCTGGTTGGAACGTATGAAGCTGCTCAGAATGCCCTTGCTGTTTATCAGGAAGCGGCGGAATCCTTTGCGGCAGTCCAGCCGGCATTAACTGAATTTCAAACCTCTACTGGGGAAATCACCAGCTATATTCGTGATTTCTCAGAGGAATTAGAACAATCTATCGGTGACATAGATATCGATGACGGGTTAAATGAATTTATTACAAGTATAGATACCATGGCTGAAAATTATAATCAATTCCACGAAGGCTTAGTTTCCTATACCAATGGAGTTGGTCAGCTCAGCACATCCTATTCAAATATTCATGAAGGAATCGGTGAAGTATCATCAGGGGCAAATGAGCTTGCTAATGGAGCAGATGAATTACAAAATGGAACTGGCGAGCTGTATGATGCCACGCAAAATATCCCTGATGAGATGCAGGAAGAAATTGACGAGATGATTTCGCAATATGATAAATCCGATTTCGATCCCGTATCTTTCGTGTCGGAAAAAAATAATGAGATAACAAATTCAATTCAATTTGTTATTCAAACAGATAGTCTCAAACCGGAAGATATTACAGAAGAAGCAGAAGAGGATGAAGATAGCGAAGGTTTTTGGGAGCGTTTAATGAATTTATTTTAATGGAAGAAGAACCCGCATGAAGAGGCTCATGCGGGTTCTTCTTGATTCGGAATAAATGTGTGGAAGGCAGCGGATAAACACCTAACCTTTCCCAATCTATTTCGTTAAGAAGTTTTTTCCTTTCGCTGTAACAGAACAGCTGCAATCACGATAATTCCTTTGAACGCATCCCGAAGTAATGGAGGAACCCCAAAAAGATTGAGCAGATTGTTCAGTACAGATATAATTAACACCCCATAGACTGTTCCGAGAATAAAACCTCTTCCGCCCATCATACTTGTACCCCCGACAACAGCTGCGGCGATGGCATCCATTTCCATCCCGCGTCCTGACCCGGCAAAATCCATCGAGCCAATCCGGGAAACTTGAATGATTGCAGCGATCGCTACCAGCATTCCAGAAAGAGCATAAACCCGAAATTTAACCTGTTTCACATTAATTCCTGAAAGTCTGGCAGCCCTTTCATTGGAACCGACAGCAATAATTTGCCGTCCAAAGGTGGTTCTTTTGGAAATATAATACATTATTGCTGCAATTAAAATCCAATAGATAATGGGCATAATCATATAGTTTCCAATTTGAAGATTGGAAATTTGCAAAAACTCAGACGGTACACGTGGTGCAGAACCCTGCATGAAATGCTGGGTGACACTGCGGAATACCATCATTGCGCCTAAGGTGGCAATGAAAGGAGGAACCATTCCTCGTGTAACTGTTACGCCAATTAAGGAGCCAAGTAAATAGCCAAAGATGATAACAGCAATGATCGTAATCAAAATTGCCGGCCATCCCGTAATGCCGATTGATCCTAATAGGCCACTCGCTCCAACATCAAGCAGTGTCATTGTCAGTGCCCCTGTGGCTACAAGTGTCGCACCTACTGCTAAGTCGATACCGCCTGTCATAATAACAAACGTCATTCCAAGTGCAACAATTGCTACACTGGCATTGTTTCGTAAAATATTAATCCAGTTATTTGTCCAGGAAGTAAACCATTCTCCAAACGAATTATAGTCAAAGCCCAACACAATCGTTTGTAAGATAACCATTACAATTAACGCAATAAAAATACTAAACAGTGGACTGGTTGACCACCGATCCTTGAACCAGGTGATAAACTGATGAAAGCGATTGATGTTTTTTTCTGTCAAAAGGTACACCCCTTTTCGTTACTGGATAAAATGAAACTGCGCTATAATGGAATAGTGCTTCCTTTTAAACGTTACTTTATGGTGGTAAACTGCTCCATTTAAGACTTGGAAATAAAAGCATCTCCGCCCGTAGCTAATTCCATAATAGATTGTTCATTCATTTCCTCCCCTTCTAATACCCCCTGCAAATGCCCATGATACATGACATATGTGCGATTACAAAGCCTCAGAATCTCATTCGCTTCACTGGAAAGAATAATAACGCCAATCCCTTCGTCAGCTAAGCGCAGGATAATATCATATATATCTTCCTTCGCTCCAACATCCACTCCCTGCGTAGGATTATCTAAAATAAGAATACGAGGCTCTGTGGAAAGCCATTTCGCTAAAACTATCTTTTGCTGATTCCCTCCAGAGAGATTCAGGATACTGCTTGAAGAACCCGTCATCCGGATCTTGAGCTGTTTTTGAAGTGTATCCAGCTTCTCTCTATGTACCCGGTTTTGGATAATGCCCCATTTTGCATGCATATTCCAAGAAGCAATAGCGCTATTTTCGAGAATATCCATATCTTTAATAATGGCGTTTTCTTTTCTGTTTCTTGGAAGATAAGCAATCCCATTTTTTATGGCATCCATGGTTGTATGAATTTTTATTTCCTTTCCGTAAAGAAACAGTTTTCCCGTTGAGATATCATTTGCTCCGAAAATAGATTGAAACAGCTCGCTGCGTCCATCACCTAACAGGCCAGTAAATCCGACAACCTCCCCTTGATGAATGGAAAAAGAAATATTGAAAAAATCTGTGTTATACGTAAGTTCTTCTGCACGCAAAATTTCTTCTCCACGGTGACGCTGCTGCACCAGCCGGTCTGTCCGGACATCATAGCCAACCATAAAGCGGGCAAGATCCTTTGTTGTTACATCACTGACCTGCCCTTCAGAGACAAGCTTGCCATCACGAAGTACGGCATAAGAGTCACAAACCTCCATGACTTCCTTTAACTTATGAGAGATGAAAATAATACCGACCTGTTGATCACGTAACCGACGCATCATGGTAAAGACACGTTCGATTTCAGAATCTGTGAGCGATGTCGTCGGTTCATCCATGATAATGACAGAGGCGTTCATTGTAATCGCACGACAGATTTCAATAATTTGTTTATAGGAAGAATCTAAATCTTTGACAAGCGTACGAGGATCAAGGTCGACATGCATGCGTTCAAATATTTTCTTCGTTTCTTGAATCATTTTTTGATGCTGTACACGTTTAAACCCTTTTTTATAATCTCTTTCTAAAAACATATTTTCATAGATCGGCAAATCATTGATTAAATTTAATTCCTGATGGATAAAGGAAATTCCCAGGTTAATAGAGTGCTCAGGACCAGTTAATTTAACCTCTGCACCTTCTACATAAATACTGCCTGTGTCCGGCTGATGAATACCGCCTAAGATGTTCATCAGGGTTGATTTACCCGCCCCATTTTCTCCGAGCAATGCACAGATTTCTCCTTCTTTAATAGAGAGGGAGACGTCTTTTAGAACATGATTTTTACCAAATGACTTTCGAATGTTTCTTAATTCTACAAGCATGTCATCACCTCTAAGGAATGGATGAAAAGGAAGCAAGCTTATGCTGCTCCCTATCTGGACATAACACGTTTTAGTGCGTCCTTTTTTTAATACGGTGATTCTGCATCCAGGAATTCTTCGTAGTTATCACGGTCAACGACAGTAGTAGGAATGATGGTTTCTTCTTCCACTTCCTCACCATTGAGAACGTCGATGGCTATGTCCACAGCATCCTGGACCATTGCAGGACTGTATAATGCTGATTGAATCCAAATATCTTCATTTTCCGGCATCATCTCAAAGTATTCCTGCGCCCCCCCCTCCGCCAGTTACAACCTGAATGTCTGTTCTGCCGGCTTCTTGAATAGCTTGCAAAACACCAATAGAAGTTTCGTCATCGAGTGAATAAACGGCATCAATCTCATCAACAGAGGTTAAGATATCAGAGAAGTCTGCTAAACCATCTTCCCGTGTGAATTCTGTTGCATAAGTCATCAGGTTCATATCTGGAGCAATTTCTGCGATCGTTTCCTCGAAGCCTTTTGTCCGTAATTCCGATACAGATCCGGAGGAAGGAACCTCGAGTACAACCACATTTCCTTCTTCACCAATTTTATCTACAATGTAATTCGCTCCCTGAATTCCCATGTCTTCATTATCACCTGCAACACGGTAAACACCCTCCACATCAATAACAATGTCAAAATTGACCACTGTTACACCGCTGTCAATGGCATTTTGAATCGGGACTTCCATGCCTTCCCATTGAGGGAAAGCAACAATGGCATCTGCTCCCCAAGTCATTAAATCATCTAATTGAGAAGTCATTTGTTCCGCATTACTGCTGGTTTGAATTTGATAGTCCACTTGATCGCCTAGTTCTTTTACACGTTCTTCTGCGTGATAAGCAACTGCTGCAACCCAGCCATGTGTCACTTCTGGAGCAAGTATACCGATTTTATATTGTTCTTCAGATCCTCCGCTGCCATTTCCATTGTCTGCGTTACTATCATCTGAAGCCCCGTCAGATTCACTTCCCCCGCCGCAGGCAGCCAATAAAAGCATTAGCATAGCAATAATTAAGAAGCCCAAACTTTTTTTCTTCATAGTAAACCTCCTCGATTTTAATGATTCTTGTTAACCCTTTAGTAAATCTTATGAAATAGACTGGAAGAAAGCAGAATGACCATTTGCAATTAGCGTATGAGAATAGATGGAACTTGGCTGAATAGATGTAGAAAACGCCCCCTTTCCTTAACATAAAGAGTTAGGCTGGTACTTCATGAAATCCATTACATTTCATCATCTTGCTGCTTTAGAATTTTTTCAAGCAGCCGTAATGACTTTAACGCATCTTCACCACTGACAATCGGCTTTTCATCTTCTTGAATACAGTGGATAAAGGCATCTATCACACCAGAGTTTGTTTGATTTGTGTTGGTTTGAATCGCTTCTAATGTATAGTGGACTTTCTCACCATTCTTCTTTTCGATAACTAGTGGATAGTGCTTATCCTGATATATTTTCAGAATGCCTTGCTGACAGTAAATCGTTGTCGAATTATTTTCTTCCCCGTAATAGGTCCAAGAGAAGGTGGCAGTACCGATGCTTCCTCCGGCGGTTTTTAAAATACAGACAACATTGTCATTCACTTCGATGGGCTGCCCGTTTTCATCTACTTTATCTAAGGTGGCTGCGTAGGAATGAAGGCTTATTATCTCATCATCCAACAGATAGAAGAGCAGATCCAGCTTATGAATACCTAAATCTCCTGCTGCCCCAGAATGAGAACGGTCTTTTTTAAAAAACCAGGTTGCATTTGATTTGGTTGTTCCCCAATCTTCTGGACCACTGTGCCCAAAAGTTGTCTGGAAGGAAAGAATGTCGCCAAGCTCTTTTGCTTGAAGGACTTCGCGTGCTTTTTGATGTGCTCTTGTAAAGCGCTGATTATGATCAATCATTAACAGTTTTCCTGTTTCTTTCGCTATTTGTACCATTTTTTCTGCCTGCTCAACAGTAGTGGCAATCGGCTTTTCACAGAGAACGTGCTTACCGGCTTGTAAAGCTTTCGTTGTATGAAAATAATGCGCTTCATTGGAGGAGCAATCGCTAATGGCGTCAATGGTCGAATCTTGAAGCAGTGCCTCCAGCGATAAAGCAGCTCTTCCTCCGAATAATTGCACCATTTCTTCGGCACGTTCGGGATTCCTGTCATAGAAAACAATCTCTTCTACATATGGATTTGCTGTATACTCGGGAGCATGCCTGAAGCGCGTAATGGAACCACAGCCAATGATTCCTACAATCATTTACATCCCTCCTATTCCAGTGTCGATTCTCGAATAATTAATTCATAATCCATAATGACATTTTCAATGGTTAACCCTTGAATATGGTCAATTACCATTTTTGCTGAGCGGTAGCCCATTTGATATTTTGGTTGAGAAACGGTTGTCAGTGTAGGTGTAGTCATACTGGAAAAAGCAATATTGTCAAACCCGATAATCGCCATTTCTTGCGGAACTTTAATTCCCTGGGCATGGAGTTCTTTGAGTGCTCCAATGGCTAATGTATCTGAAATGGCAAATACAGCAGTTGGCCGATTTTTGGAACGCAGCATTCGCCGCATCGCTTCCACGCCGTCCTGGAAGGTCAATCCGTCACTATGATGAATCCACTCATCACAGATGGGTAATTGAAATTCGTTTAATGCGTTCTCAAAGCCGATTCGCCGCTGTTTTGCATAGAGCAGGTTTTCATTAAAATTAATCAAGCCAATTTTATTATTTCCCATTGTAATAAGATACTTCACTGCCCGATAAGCAGCGATAGTATTATCAATCGCAATATAAGGGATATCGGCATCTTCATAATAATCACTGCAAAGCACGATGGAATGAGAATTTGCAAGCTCCTTCAGTTTGTCAACATGCACAGTAGGGTTCATGGAGATAATTCCGTCAGCTAATTTATTGCGAACCATATTAAGGAAAATATCTTCACGCTGTAAGTTATCATCTGTTTCGCAAAGCAGAATATTATAGTTGTTTTCAATGGCGTAATCTTCAATTCCGGTAATGATTTCTGTGTAGTACGGATTGGAAAAGGTGTGGATAAGGACGAGAAGTAATCGGCTTTCAGAGTTACGTAAATTTCTACCAAGCATACTGGGAGCATAATTTAACTCCTGAATGGCTTTTTCGACTTTGAAACGTGTTTTTTCTGAGACCTTGGATGTGTTATTGAGAACGCGTGAAACGGTAGCAATGGAGACGCCTGCCTGTTTAGCAACCTCTTGAATATTTGCCATGACACAACCTCTTTCACAACGAATAATAAAGTGATGATGGAATTGTTAGAAAGCAGAACAAAAAATGTAAACGTTTTCATTAAGTTTAATGGGTTAGAAAGAAAAAGTCAATACACTATATTCTGATAAATTAAAAAATAGGATGAAAGAAGTAACTATAATAAAAATACGCCTTCATAGCAGAAAACATTCATAAAATTTCAATGACAAATCTTAAAATGAAAGCTGCTTGAAAGATGTAATGGATTTCATAATAATGGATTGTTCATAGAGAAGTCTTTTTTGTGGCTCCTACAGCAGGCTAAACGTTTCTAATTGAGAATCCTGCCTCGCTTCAAAGCCTAGCAAGCTTCATCAGGATAATGAAAAGGGCATTGCTCCTCCTTCCAGCGTTTGTTTCGTAACAGGTCCGAGTAATAGTGCAGATATTGAAATGAATCTGATTGCTGGTGTTCATGGACCAGTGAAGGTGACGTATATTGTGGTGGATTAATATAGAAAAAGCTTCTTCCCAGCCAGCCGGGAGAAGCTTTTTTCGCTCTATTTAGAGCTCTTTATAAGAAATTAAATCAATATTTTTTTCATTTAATTGTTCCTTGACGCGAGTATCCGTAAGCATAGCAACCTCCTGTGTACGGGGAATCAGCAGGGAAGAATGCTTTAAAATATAATCATCTAAATAACCTGGGTGAAAAATCATCATGTCAACGCCATCTTCATGCAGATTATCCAGCATTTTTTCCAAAGAATGATAAGGGTCATAATCAGCCTGCATGCTTTCCATCATCAGATACACTTTCGTATTATTGACGATAATAAAAGAGTCGTTGCTGGTAAGATCATTAGGACCGGCTCCTGCCGGTAATCCGGAATAAGTTAGTCCATGTACTTCTGCAAAGTACTCTAAAGCTTTAAAAAAATGATGGCTCGCAATGGCATGCCCCTCAAAATAATCTGGTTTCTTGCCAAACAAACGAATAAACGCATGATACTGCGCTTCGATTTCAATCAGAGCCTCTTCAAATACTACAAAATCCTCGCCTGCTGACCGGTATTCCCTGGAAGGTTTGAAATAGCCCTTATCTGTAACCAGGGAAGGTATTCTTTTCGGGTCGGATAAAGGTTTACCGACACAGATATTGGTATGCTGGCTGAATGCAATATTTTCTTTCTTTAATAAATCCACACCATGCTGTGTCGCAGGCATATTCATCATGACACCCACACTGGAAATTAATCCATCCTTGACAGATTTTTCGATACCATAATTTACTGCTTCGGAATATCCTAAATCATCTGCTCTAAACAACACTTTTTTCTTCATAAATATCACTTCCACTCTCTTCCTTTTTTTGAGTTTGCTGCTGTACTCCCAGCGCATACGTTATCACTGCTGTGACAACAAAACCTATTGAACAGGCAAGTAAGCCATTGACTGCATTCGCAGTTGTTCCTCCAAAGAATCCAGTCATGGAAATAAAGTTGGCTACAGGGATGAGTGCATAGTTTGTTACCCCTGTAATACCCGCATATAATCCTCCTGCAAATCCGCCGATCATCAATCCGATAAAAGGCTTTCGATAGCGCACGCCCAGTCCATATAGTGCCGGTTCGGTCACACCACCGATAAAAGAAGCAATAAAGAAACTGAAGGATAGTGCCTTTTCATTTTTATTTCTCAAGCGCAAGAAAGTGCCCAGGCTCATACCTGCAACACAAATGCTGGCAATAATTGCTGCAGGGCCGACAATGGATTCTTGTCCATTTTGAGCAAATACAGTAATTAATGTAGTAATCATCAGCAAATGCATCCCGGTCATCACTAAGAATTGCCATAATGCTGCAATAATAGCAACAGCAAGAAATCCGCCAATCGAATCAAGAGATAGCAGGAAGGTGCTGATATAGTTCCCTGCAAAGAATCCTGCCGGTCCTAAGACAACTAATGCGATAGGCAGCATAGCCATAATTGTCAAAGTAGGAACTAAAATGGTTGCTAAGGTTGCAGGGATAACTTTTTTCAAATTCTTCTCAATGTAAGACATTACCCAAGCTGACAGTATAATAGGGATAACTGTACTTGTGTAATTTTCAGGTGTGGCTGGTATTCCATATACCGAGAATTTTTCTCCAGCTTCAGCAAATCCCAATAAGGTTGGATGAATTAAAATGCCGCCAAGAAACATCCCCAAGACTGGATTTGAGCCGAACTTTTTACAGGCTGTATAACCCAGCATGACAGGGAAGAAATAAAAACCGGCATCCCCGACAAAATTAAATAAAATGAATAAAGAGCTTTCTTCTGATATAATACCCAGCATTGTCGGTCCCAGTACAGCAGTAAGCATCTTGAACATAGAAGCAGCTACAAGCACTGGAATTAATGGTGTTAAACTTCCAGCCAGCCCATCAAGGATCTTATTTCCTGCTCTTTTAAAAGAAAACTTTTCTTTTTTAGCTTCTTTTTCGTCAGAAGCAGAAGGAGAGGAAGCATGATCTGAATCTACAGATAGCTGATCATAGACTTTTTCTACATTCTGTCCAATGATTATCTGGAATTGGCCGCCTGACTGGGTTGTTCCCAAAACCCCATTGACTTCTTTTAGCTTATCGGTATCAGCCAGACTTTCATCTTTTAAATTAAAGCGTAATCTTGTCATACAATGCGTTACATGACTGATGTTTTCTTTTCCGCCTACATTTTGTATGATTTCATTAGCCATTTGGCCATAATCTGTTTTTTTCATCTTCTTATCTCCTTATATTTTTCTTGTGCAGCCGATTAATATGGAGCATTAAATAAACTAGCTCGTCATTAGATGGCCGGATTGCCAAAGACTGATAAATGACCTCCCGAACTTTTTCGGCAGTTTTATAAATCTCAGGATAATCCTGAATCAGGCTTTGTAAGAGCTTTTCATTATTCTCAAGAAATTGCTCTCCATTCCGGATTTGTTTTAAGTAATAAACCATATGGGTACGGAAGCGATTATAATTGAATTCATCTTTATCAATACGGATGGATAGTTCTTCTTCCATAACCTTTGTTACGTTATTTACGATTTCTTCAATTAATGCTTCTTCTTGAGAGATTTTAAATTCGGATTGACTATTAAGAAAATGCACAGCAATGCTGGTAATTTCATTTTTGGGCAAATAGACATTTAAGGAACGATTAATCATTTTTACTGCTTTTTCAGCTAATTTATTTTCTTCGGGATATAATTTCTCAACCTCGTGACTGAAGGCCAGTTTTACATTTTGATAATTCGTCACCCTCTGTATAGCAAAGTGAATATGATCGGCTAAACTGAAAACAAGTGTTGGATTTAATTGCCCTTTGAGTTCTTTTTGAGCCATTTCTACAATTTCCACACTTAGATTTAAGATATTTTCAGGAAGCTCTTTGATGATCTTTTCAAAATGATCATTCAGTTTATAGAATGTCATATGGATGGAGCTTAAATCTGTTAATTCATAAGGCATTTTTGGAAAACCGATTCCTTTTCCAAATGCAATTAATTGATTGCCATTGCCATCAATACACTCAGCAACATTATTATTCAGCTTTTTAACAACTTTCATGGTTTCACCTCACAAAAAAACTCTTTAAGTACATACTTCACCCCTCCTTCATTTTGAAAAAGAGTGGTAATGCCTCAAAGAGTTACAATCCACATTATTTAATTTTAGATGATAAGATATATAGTACAGTAATCTGGAAGCGGTGTCAATATGTTAGCTGAACTTAAGAACCTCTAAAAATTATGTGAAAGAAATTTCTTTGTATACGGAAAAAGAGCACTTTATTTTTATTTAAATGTACTATACATATTTTTCTGATTCATTATAAAATGCTAGACATCTGCTTCATTTCGCTGATATATACTTCTCTTGCTAAAAGGATGAAACTTCTTAATAAAAAATGAAAGATAAGATGCATGTCACAATTAATAATAAAAATTGTAATTATCATTACAAAAATTAAAAAAAACGCTATAATTAGGACAAGGTATTCCTGTCCAAGTACCTATAAATGAATATTTTTTCAGTGAAATATAGTTCTATATTCATTGTTAAGATAATCATCCATTCATTTGCTTTATTAATAATACAAATATTAGTTTTTGTTGTGGTAGAATTTTTTCTTGCAGAATTACATAGATTAAATAAATTACAGAACACAAATATCTGTTTTTCATAACTGAAGGAAGGGGAAATTTATTTGAAAGAATACACGGAGTTTTGGGATGGCCAATTGTTTGAAATTATGACTTCAGAGGAAAAAATTTATTTTACACAGCTTATTTGGAACAAGTCTGATATGCTGATTCAACCACCAGTGAATAAGCAGAATATACCGATGTCTATTGAAAATGGCATGTGCGTTACTGTTTCCTTTCTCGATGATGAAAGAGGGGTGTGTAAATTTGATACAAAAATATATCGTCATCTGAACGGGAGAATATCACTCAATAAACCTGATACAAGCGAAATAAAAGTAGTACAGAGAAGGAAATTTTTCCGTGTGAAAATAATGTTAGATATGGATTTGACATTGCCTCCTGCTGAGGGGATAAATGAGAATCGGGAGGAAATAGAAGCTGAGAATATAACCGTTACTACCCATGATATCAGCGGTGGCGGAGTAGCTTTTTTCACAAATTTTAAAATCGTTGAAATTGGAGATCAAGTGACAGGCGTATTGTATTTGAAAGAGAAATCGGATACGCAGAAAATAGCATTTAAGGGCAAAATTGTCAATGTGATGAAGCAACAGAATAAAATGTTTAAAAATGCTATCCAATTTATGGATATGAGGGAAGGAACGCGGTCAAAGATTGTGCAATTCTGTATCAGGAAACAAATAGAGATTCGTAATAAACTGAAGAGGTAATTACTTGTTATAAGAGGTAGTTCAAAAATCCCTCAAATATGCGGCGAACGCTTTAGCTGATATGATTTTTCTGATGGGACTGGACTGCGATTACTCGTCCCATCGAAAACATTTGTTATTACTCACGTATTTATAGGCATAGAGGGATTTCTGTTAAGATCGTCCATGTCCTTTACCTTATGGACAATACAGAAGCCATCACAACACGCGCACGTAAAAAATCATAACGCTTTGACCTTCTTGCATCTAATTTGTAGCCTGCTGAACACACAGTATAAGAGAAAATAGAAGCAAGGAATTTTAATTTTTTTTATTCGAAAGCAGGAATTTTTAAATTTCGTGTCGAATATATAGCAAAGGATATAAGGAGGTAGATTTATGTCGCAAAAAGTTGGATCAATCGATCAAGAGCTGCATGTGTATATTGCACAAAAGGAAGATATGAAGTCTATACTGCGCTTATTAAAAAGTGTTACGACATGGTTGAAGAAAAGTCGGCTCAAACAGTGGGAATTTCTTGATCAGGATGAAGAGGATCCGGAAGTAAGACAGTCTATTGAAGATGGAGCTACTTTTATTGTTAAGGAAAATGGCGAAACGATTGCTACATTTACATTAAACGATATGCAGACTCCTTGGGATAAAAATATCTGGGGGCAGTCCAGTGAAGATGCATTTTATATGCATCGCTTATCCGTAGATTATGATCATATTGGACGAGGTCTGGGAAAGCCTATTGTTGATTGGATGGAAGCTTACACAAAGACGCAGGGAATGCGCCGAATTCGATTAGATTGTGTGGAAAGTAATAAAAAACTTAATCAGATATATAAAGGCTTTGGCTACGATTATAAAGGCACGAATCATGGGCATTGCAGATATGAAAAGATTTTATAATTTGCAGTAATCGCTTTTTGCCCCCATTATCTTCTTCAGTTATTTGATAAAATCATCGATTAATATAATTATTCTGGCGGTATACCTTATCATTCATTAACTGGAATAAGGTTGCTGTCAGGTACATAATTTTCAAGTATAAAGCATGTTTTTCATAGATATGCTTTTTTATGTTGTATAATAAACTGAAATCGAAAGGAAGTGAAACGTTGAAACAGAATAAATATGATGATCATCCATTTTTTCAAGCATATGCTGATATGGACCGGTCTAAGCGGGGACTGGAAGCAGCTGGAGAATGGCATATATTAAAAGAGATGCTGCCCGATTTTAAAGGAAAAAAAGTCTTAGATTTAGGCTGCGGATTTGGCTGGCACAGCCGTTATGCCAAAGAACAGGGAGCCGAATCTGTGATAGGCACAGATATATCTGAACGGATGCTTGCGCAGGCAAAAGAGCTGACGGATGATTCCGGTATTTCGTACTTGCATCAAGCTATCGAGGATATGGATTTTTCTGAAGCATCTATGGATATTGTTATCAGCTCCCTTGCACTTCATTATATCGAATCGTTTGACAGTGTTTGTGAAAAAGTATATACAATTTTAAAGCCGGGTGGCAGCTTCGTGTTTTCAGTGGAGCATCCTATTTTTACGGCAAGAAAAGAGCAGGACTGGATTTATGATAAAGCGGGCGGGGAGCCTTTATATTGGCCTGTGGATTATTATCAGATAGAGGGAAAACGGGAAGCGTCCTTTTTAAATGAAAAGGTAATAAAGTACCATCGTACAGTATCTGCATTTATAAATAGTTTAATACAGACAGGCTTTGACATTTTACGTGTGGAGGAATCTGTACCGTCAGAGGAGATGCTGGAGAAGGTACCGGCAATGAAGCATGAGCTGCGCAGACCGATGTTTTTGATGATTGCGGTGGAGAAGAAGGAATTTAAAGCTGGTAAATAAGAAGAAACGCAAGCAGAAATGATAGGGAATATTTAGACACAGGATAATATAAGATGAATGGGGAGATGCTTTCAGGTGTCTCTTCTTTTTTCCGGGTTCCATTTTTCATTTATAGTCATATGCTGATAGAAGATTAAGGAAAGGTAGGTAAAAAGACTAAAATGTATTATAATCCTTTTTATCAGCAGCAAATGAATCGAATGAATCCACATTTAAATCAGGGAAGCGCCTATGATAAACAGACAGCTATTATGGTAGAGGAAACGTTGCAGCGTGAAGCAGCGTTAATTCCTATGTATTTTCAAGTGCTGGAGCCGTTTAGGCAGGAAGACTCCGGACAGGAAATACTCTATGCTGTGCAATCTAAAAATCAAATAGCAGCAAGCCTGGAGCAGATTTATCAACATTTCACTGGACGGCAGATAGATACAAGACAGTCAGAGCATAAACAGGAAGAGCATGTAAGTTTTGAATCTATTTATGAATATGCTCTTCAAAGCTATGAAGAACACTATCGTAAAAGTGAGCAGGTGAATGAGCCGTATTCCCGGCAGCTGCTTTATCAGCTGGCGATGACAGATTATCAAATTGCGAATCATTTAGCAGAGTATTTAGAAACCAGTCAGGACTCCCAAATGTATTCCCGGGTTACTGATTATGGAGGAAATCCCTTTGTTATTGATATTGAAAATGCAGCAGAAGCAAACACAAATTACCGTACCGCCTTGTGGACAGGAGAGCATCTTCAGGTTACATTAATGAGCATCCCGGCAGGAAGTGATATTGGTTTAGAGGTACATCCGGATACAGACCAATTTCTGCGTATCGAAGAAGGAGAAGGAACTGTGCAGATGGGCAATCGGCAAGATAATCTGACTATTCAGCAGCAAGTGGAAGAAGATAGCGCTATTATGGTTCCTGCTGGTACATGGCATAACATAACAAATACAGGAGATGAAGCTTTAAAGCTGTATACGATTTATGCACCGCCACATCACCCATTTGGGACGGTAGAACGTACAAAGGAAGAGGCGATGCAAAAAGAAGGCTAAGAGTTATATTTTGTGCAGGAGTAATCACTGCAGCAGTTTATTTTTTTCATATAACAGGAAGCTGTTCTGTGAGCAGATCGGCTTTCTGTTTCTTGATTAAAAAATCAGTTCCAACGTACCTGTTCCTTTAGTCTCTTTCATTTTTCGTTATTTGGTATATTTTAATGAAATAAAATGATAGAAGGGTACATAGATGGAGGTTCATATCAACAGAAACACAGGTCCACTTAGTGGATTCCCCAGTATAAAGGTTAACGTTAATGGAGAAGCACAGGGGAAACTGAAAGGTAATGATGTATTTATTGCATCCGTTTCTGAAGATACAGCTGAGATTACAGTTAATCAGAGCTTTTTCTCCAGCAATTCTTTGACAGTTCACCATGGAGACCGCGTTGAAGAGACTGTAAATAAAAAATACTCTCCGCTTTTTGTGGCGGGTTTGCTGGGTATTATACTTGGAGGACTAACAAAAGCTATATTGTTTCACGTTGTTGGATTAATTTGTACTTATCATAAGGTGCTGGAAATTGGTTTATCATTAAGAAAAAGTAGAATGAAAGCAGACGCGCATGAGTGACATGTTCATCTGCTTTCACTTATTTTACACGCAGTAGTAAATATCAGCTGATCCAAAAGGTGGACAGCCAGGCGATAAAGGGAATTGTTCCGAGAGCAAGTAATGTAGAAAACACAGATGTAACCACGGCTTCTTGTTCTCTATCTGTATAGCGGGAAAATAGAACAGCTGACAGCATAAAGGTTGGCATACAGGAAAGAATCACTAATATATTTTTGAGCAAAGCTTCAATTGGCAGAAAGGACAGAATAATCATAATCATCATTGGCAGGATAAGCAGCTTCCACGTTAAGGGCATCCATAGCTCGCGATAAAATAAAGGCTCTTTGCTGCGAAAAAGCTCCGGCAGACTAAAACCGACATAGAGCATGGCCATTGGAGCAGCTAATGCTGAGAGCATGCTGGCCAGATCTTTTAATAAAACAGGAGCCTCCCAGCCGCTGAAAGCAAAAAGAAGCCCAAAACTGATCGCAATTAATGGCATATTCACCAGCGCTTTTAAATGTCTCCATTCGAAGCGATCGTCACTTTGCAATAGGTAGATTCCTAAAGAAAAGACAACAACATCCAGTCCTGCATCAAAAATAGCAGCAAGTAAACCGCCTATCGGTCCGAAGATAGCGGCACATAATGGAATGCCAATAAAACCAGAATTTCCAATGGCAGCCAGTAAAGCGAGCTGCTTTGATTTTGTCATGGAGAAGCCGATAATTTTTCCAAATAAGAAACAAATACCAACTGCTGAAACATTAAAGCTGACACTGAGAATAAATATCTGAATAACCTGATGCAGCACGTCATCCGTTAAATCGGTATTGAAGACACCATTTAAAATAATAAATGGAACAGCAACATTGATAATAACGCTCATAAATAGCTGTTTTGCTTCATATGTAATTGTATTTTTCAAGGCGACCAATGCCCCGATGAATAAAATAAGTCCCATCATAATGACGGTTAGGACGACAATGGTAACATTCATTTTAATCTCCTTTAAATTTGTAAATATTGATATACTATATTTGATTTCTAATTCCTAATATTAGAAGATTACAAAGAAAGAAACAAGTCAATTTTAAAGAAAACTTGGTTGTCACCAAGCTTTTGGGTGACATCCTTAACTGTCAAAAAAGAGGTGAAAAATATGATACGTCAGCTGCGTGCAGAAGAAGCGTTACCTATGAATCTGTTATTGCTTGCTGATCCATCAGAGAGATTAGTGCGTGATTATACTTCAAGAGGAACTTGCTATGTGCTGGAGAAAGAAGAAAAGATGATTGGTGTGTATGTTCTTCTGCCGACAAGGCCAGATACAGTGGAACTGGTAAATGTTGCTGTCGATGAAGATTATCACGGGCAAGGATTTGGAAAACAGCTGGTATTACATGCTGTGCAGACAGCAAAACAGCAGGGGTACCGCACGATAGAGATTGGAACAGGTAATTCAGGGGTTACACAGCTAGCTTTGTATCAGAAATGCGGTTTTCGCATGGTCTCCATTGATCGTGACTTCTTTTTGCGTCACTATGACGAGCCAATCTTTGAAAATGGGATACAGGTTGTGGATATGGTAAGGCTGGAAATGGATTTAATGTAGAGAAAAAGATGCTGAATGTGTATGAAGCACACCTGGCATCTTTTTCTGTAATTATGATTTTTTCATTTCAAATTGTTGAAAAACTGCTTGATCCGGTGTGGAATAGACTTCTTTACCAACAATGGAATTGATGATTTTTTGATTACGTAATACTGATAGCCCAAGGTTTGTTGCGCTGGAACCATGGGAATGCTCAATGTTTGTCAAGGTGAAAATTTGATTCTCGCGGGAGTCCTTAAAGACAAGACGATAATCTGCTGTTACGCGGAATCTTTTTTCATCCTCCCATTCTATTTTTTCATAAAAATTCTCCAGCCAGTCTGGGAGATACGGCTTATATCCGGTTGCAAGAATAACTTTGTCTGTATGATAAGTAAATTTCTCACCTTTTTGCCATTGTTCACATTGCAGACGGTAGCTTTCTGTATTTGAATCAGTTTGTGCCTCAATCGCATTTACCGCAGTATTTGTCTGGATAGTGACCTCGTGCAAAGCAGACTCGATGGAACGGTTATAGAGCAGCTCATAAATCTTTTCCAACAGTTTAGGATCTACACCGTTTCGGATAGTACTTAAATTTTCAAGAGATTCCATCCGAGCTTCCATTGTCAGGTTATGGAAGTAATCAATATACTCTGGAGAAAACACTTCTCTGCCAAGTCCTGTATCCTCCTTTTGGAAAATTCCGCCGGAACGGGTAAACCAGGTTAAATCATAACCGCAGTTTTTTTGGTCCTTTAACAAATCATAAAACACCTCTGATGCACTTTGTCCTGAACCTACGACAGTAATAGAGCTTCCTTCTTTTAAAGCATCTTGAAAATAAGTATAACGGCTGGTATGTGTGATATCCTCTTCCGGGAACCCCTGTAATGGTGCTGGAATATTCGGGATGCTGCCTGTTCCTAAAATGATATGTTTTGCATAATAGATTTTTTTACTGCCATCCTCTATGGACAGGACGGTGACTGCATAACAGGATTTATCCGGCACTTCTGACACATCTGTTACACATTGTCCAAACTGACAATTGCTTAACTCTGAAGCTACCCATTTGCAATAAGCATTATATTCCTCTCTGGGAATGGTAAAACGGTTAAAAAAGAAAAATGAATACATACGATTATGCTTGTAAAGATAATTTAGATAAGAAAAGCGATTTGTAGGATCTGCAAATGTCACAAGATCTGCAATAAAAGGTGTTTGCAGGTCCATCCCTTCAATCAGCATCCCCGGATGCCAATCAAAAGAAACCTCCTGCTCAAAAAATAAAATGTCTGCTTCATCCAAATCATTTGTTAAAGCAGCAAGACTTAAATTAAATGGACCAATTCCAATACCGATAGCATCATATATTTTGTTCATTGTCGTTCCTCCGATTGTGTTAACTGTATAAGTGTTTTTAATAGTATAGAAAGGTTTGGTACGTGAAAATGGAGAATATAACTGCTCGAATATCTTCCACAGAAGAACGGGAACAGAGAGTAGACATATTATCTTTTCCCCATCCCTGTGAAAATAAACGCTTAGTGAAGAAGGAATATTTCTCATCAAATTCTCATTTTCCTTTAAGTACATTTTAAGAAGCTTTCCACTAAACTGGTAATTGTAAATAAATCAAGGAGGTTTTTTACATGAAGACAATTTTACTATCTACAGTAACAGGAGCATTATTATTCACTGGAATCTATTCCAACACAGGAGAAGCGGAAGAAATTACAAAAGGTAATGAAGCAGTGGCTTTTGAAGAACAAACAGGCGAAAGTGCGCAGGAAGAAATGCAAGCTATTCAAAATCAAATTCCATCAGGAAATGATTCTGTTCAAGTTGTGGAGGATAATCCGCATAAACGAATTCTGTTTATCGGGGATGAAAATAATCAGAAAAAGTATAAAACCATTTTTATCAAGGATACAAGCCGCTTGAAAATAATTGATTTAAATGGCGGACTAATTTTTAATGAAATTATTTAAATAAGGTAAGATAAACCCATCTTAGAAGCGGATTAAGATGGGTTTTTATATTTTCTTACTTACAGGAGCGCAACCAGATTTTCTAATATAATATTAAAAAAGACTTGACCTTTACGCTGCGTAAATCTTTATATTAAGAATAGAAGGGAGGTAAAAGGAATGAGATATTCCATCAAACAAGTAGCTGATATGTCTGGTATCAGCACACGAACACTCCGTTATTATGATCAAATTGATTTATTAAAGCCTGCAAAGCTTTCAGATTCAGGATACCGGCTTTATGGAGAAAAAGAAATAAATCGTCTGCAGCAAATTTTACTCTATCGTTCATTAGGGATGAAACTGGAGCAGATTCACTCCGTATTGGATAATCCTGATTTTAATACGCTTGCTGCATTAGAAGAACATCAGTGCAAACTGGTAGCAGAAAAAGAAAGGATAAATCAATTGTTAGCTACGGTGAAAAAAACAATTCAACATACAAAAGGAGAGATTACGATGACAGCAGAAGAAAAATTTGAAGGATTTAAGAAAGAACGTCTGGAAGAGAATGAAAGGTTATATGGAAAAGAAATCAGAGAAAAATATGGCGAGAAAACAATAGAAGCATCGAATAAAAAGTGGATGAACCTCAGTGAAGCAGATTTTCAGGAAATGCAAAGAATAGAAGATGAATTATTTGCGAAGCTGGAGCAACTGGCAGAAACAAAAGATTTAGACGCAGCAGAAGCAAAAGAAGTCTATGAACACCATAAAAAATGGCTGATGTATTCTTGGCCAGATTATTCAGCAGAAGCACACAAAGGTTTGGTGCAAATGTATTTAGCAGATGAACGATTTGCGAAATATTATAATGATCGTGCTGGAAGAGAGGTTGTTTCACTTCTGCATGATGCAGTGGTTAAATATGCAACGGATTGATTCTGTTGAAAAAATCGGGGAGGAGAGATTTCCCGATTTTTTTACTATTATGAAACTTTTCTTCCACTCCTGCGTAAATAGTATAAAACGAACTTACAAAAAGGAGATAAGCCATGCAGGAAGCACTTTTAACCTACCAATGGGAATTATTTATTGCAGCTGAGATTCTTTCTGTTGTTTCGCTTTTATTATTTGGATTAACCAGGTACCTGCTGAATAAGAGGAAGTTAAGTGTTATCTTTATCAGTTTATTTTTAGCTTTGTTTATTTTTGAAGCCGTACTGGCTCTTTATATTTATCAGCTAACAGGAGAAATCAGTACATTTCAAATCATCATTACTATTTTTGTGCTCTACGCATGTACGTTTGGAATCGCTGACTTTAAACGGCTTGATCGCTGGATGCGGAAAACGATTGGTAAATGGCGCGGAGTTTCTTTGTTAACGGAAAAAGATGTGCAGATAATGGAGCGTCAGCAGAATGCTAAATATATTGCCCGCAAAAATCGTATTAGTGCAATGATGCACTTAATTATTTTTGTTGGGGTACAAGCAGGTTTGTGGATTTATGGATTAGGCGGTACAGAAGGAATATTGGATTACTTATCGGATTTGTCCTGGATAGAGACAGATGATTACCGGCAGTCTCCGTATGCCAGTGATACAGCATTTGGATTGTCAAAGCTTTGGGGGCTTATCTTTATTGTTGATTTTATATATTCGTGGTCATACACGATTTTTCCAAAAAAACAAAAGCATAATTAAAAAAGCTGAAAAGAAATCGGTGGCAGATGTAGCTGAAAATTTTTTTCAGCTTTTGTTGTACGTTTGGAAAAGATAAAGTGCTTACCTATTTTTCGAATGAGAAAGCCCACTCCTTTAGGTGTGGGATGAGAATGAGGTCGGATACGGAGTGCCACTAAAAACGGAAAGTTTTGTGACGCTTCAAGTATCTGAAAAATGAACTCTTTTTGTTATATATGCATTGCAGTGCATCAGATAAGCCGATACAATATATATGAACGAATATAGATGAACAAACACAACCGTATTATTAGTTAACTATTATTTTGTTTTTTTGTCCCCAATTATAGAAGGAAACTATTTCTTTGTACGGATGTAGAGGAACGCTTCAAACAGTTAGTACGGGAAATATGTGAAAAATTGAAAATTGTTGTTGCTATTAGTGTGACACAGACCATACACATATGTTTTCAAACGTGTTGTCAACGCTTAACCCCGCTAATATTATGGCGAATATCAAAAGAGTGACTTCAAGAAAATGCAGATGAAAGTCAGAAAAAACAAAACTAGAGGGGAGTTGAACCGATGGCGAGAAATCATACACCGAGTTATACGATTGAATTTCCTGTGCACATCCCCCTTTGGCAACAACATCGGTTGGAAAAGAAATTCAACATTACAAGAATGGTCTATAATTCTTGCCTGGGGAAAGCCCTAAAAAGACATAAAGCGGTGAAAAGTGATAGGAAGATAAGGGCGCTGTTAAGAAGTGTATTAGTACCTTAGAACCCCACTGTTTTAGCTGTGGGAGTTGTCAGTTTATCTGAATTGCAGCGTGTACTGATGACCGTATCTGATCACTCGAGAATTACAAACACATCTGTCTTTTTCGGGAAAGCTCCTAAATTACCTTTTTTAGAAAAAGTTGTCGACCATCATGGAAACTTAAAGAAAACGGAGCGGAATTCATTCCGGCCGTTCCAGTTATATCGATTTAATGATCATATTGTTTTCTCATCTATTTGGTAATAAAATAGGAAACATATAAACCCACAGGAGGAAATCGGAAATGAATTATATAGATGACAGCTTAATGCTGCATACAGATCTTTATCAAATAAATATGGCTGAAACGTATTGGCGTGATGGTGTACATAATCGCAGTGCTGTGTTTGATTTATACTTTCGCAAGCTTCCATTTGGAAATGGCTATGGAGTATATGCCGGGCTAGAGCGAATTATTGAGTATTTACATAACTTCCGCTTTAGTGAATCTGATTTAATCTATTTACAAGAGCTTGGTTATCAAGAGGACTTTATTGATTATTTACGCCGTCTTCGATTTACAGGCTCCCTGAAATCCATGCATGAAGGGGAAATTGTGTTTGCAAATGAACCGATTATCCGTGTGGAAGCACCATTAGCAGAAGCGCAATTGCTGGAGACGGCTTTATTAAACATTGTGAATTACCAAACACTTATTGCGACGAAGGCTTCACGTATCAGACAATTGGTCAGAGATAATCCTGTGATGGAGTTTGGCACAAGAAGAGCGCAGGAAATGGACGCCGCTGTGTGGGGAACAAGAGCTGCGTATATTGGCGGATTCAATGCGACAAGTAATGTCCGGGCAGGCAAATTATTTGGCATCCCTGTATCGGGGACTCATGCACATTCCATGGTGCAAGCTTACCGTGATGAATATACTGCCTTTAAAAAATATGCAGCAACGCATCGGGAATGTGTCTTTTTAGTAGACACTTACGATACACTGAATTCGGGCGTTCCGAATGCGATTAGAGTAGCACAAGAATTAGGGGACAACATTGATTTTAAAGGAATTCGGATTGATAGCGGCGACTTAGCTTATTTATCGAAGGAAGCTAGAAGAATGTTAGACGCGTCTGGCTTTGAAAATGCGAAAATTTATGTTTCGAATGATTTAGATGAATATACGATAGCAAGTCTCCAGGCTCAGCATGCAAAGATTGATGTATGGGGTATCGGGACAAAGCTGATTACAGCATATGATCAGCCTGCACTTGGAGCTGTTTATAAGCTGGTATCCATTGAGGATGAGCATGGGAAAATGGTGGATACCATTAAGCTTTCAGGCAATCCGGAAAAGATGACAACACCAGGAAAGAAAAAAGTGTACCGGATTATTAATCGAGGTAATCATCACAGCGAAGGAGATTATCTGACACTAGAGGATGAAGATCCCAATCAGGAAGCTGAAATTATGCTTTTCCATCCGATTCATACGTATTATAAGAAAATGGTTTCTAATTTTGATGCGGTGAATCTGCACCATGATATTGCAGTAGATGGTAAAATTGTCTATGAATGTCCCGGCCTGCTGCAAGTGCAAAATTATGTGAAGAATCAGCTTCAGCTTTTCTGGGATGAGTATAAACGTACAAACTATCCGGCTGAATACCCTGTCGATTTAAGCATAAAACTATGGAATAGTAAAATGGAGCATATTGAAAATGTGAAGAAGCAAGTAAAGCAGGATCAAGATCGTTAGTTTTTTAAAGGGGGTATATGAATGAGTGAATTACAGCAATCCGTTATCCAGGCATTACATGTAAAACCGGAAATCGATCCGAAAGAAGAAATCCGCATCCGGATAAATTTTATGAAGGAGTATTTGCAAAAATTTAGTTTTGCTAATGGCTTCGTTCTTGGCATATCAGGCGGACAGGATTCAACCTTGCTTTCAAAACTGGCTCAGCTGGCAATGGATGAATTGAACGAGGAGCAGAAAGAGCAAGCGTACCAATTTATTGGTGTCAAGCTGCCATATGGGGAGCAGGGAGATGCAGAAGATGTGGAAGATGCGATTCAGTTTGTCCAGCCTTCTAAGGTATTGACGGTCAATATTAAAGAAGCTGTGGATGCGAGTGAGAAAACATTACGTGCTGCAGGTGTTGTTATTAGTGATTTTTTAAAAGGAAATGAAAAAGCTAGAGAACGTATGAAAGCACAATACAGTATCGCGGGTGTGTATAACTGTTTTGTATTAGGGACAGATCACGCGGCAGAAGCAGTTACTGGATTCTTTACCAAGCATGGAGATGGTGCTTGTGATCTTGTGCCGCTTGACGGATTAAATAAGCGTCAAGGAAAGCAAATGTTAAAAGAATTGGGATGTCCTGAGCATCTTTATATGAAAAAGCCGACTGCTGATCTAGAAGATGAACGACCAGCCTTAGCAGATGAAGAAGCGTTAGGTGTCACGTATGAAGAAGTGGATGACTATTTAGAGGGAAAAGAAATATCTCAGAAGGCGAGAGAAACCATTGAAGCACATTATATAAAAACGATGCATAAGCGTGAGCCGATTGCTTCTGTTTATAATGATTGGTGGAAATAAGTGCAGGAGAGGGCGGATGAATCATTCGTCCTTTTTTGCAGAATGAGAAAGAATATAAAAAATGCTGAAGATAGCCGCTCCAGAAATACACTCCGCTTTCCGTGGGCTTGAGCTCAGCCTCCTCGAAAAAAAGAAGAGCACTTTTTTCCTGCGGGGTCTTCCCACTGCGCATTCCCACAGGAGTCTCCGTGTATTTCTTCCGCTAGAATTAGTTTGAATTCTTTGTAAGAAAGCAAAAGAAACATACTTCTTCTAAGATGGGAGCGGATGTTGTCGACTCCTACAGGAAAAGCAACAGGTAGACCTGAGCAGGAAGCGGTCTTCCTCCGAGGAGGCTAAGGCCGTTGCCCGTGGAAAGCGACTTCCCGTAGCGAACATCTCCTCGGCAAGAACACCAGTGTTTTAAAGACCAAGTGACTTTCTTGGCAAGCTCTTTTGGTCAGGAGGGTGTAACATACATCTGCTAGATAAAATATAAAAAAAGTAAATAAACCAGAGGAATGCTGACAGCCGAAAGAAGGGTGGAGAAAAAGACAACCACCGCAGAAAATTCCGCGTCTCCCCCATATACTTGTGCATACATACTTATCGTGGCAGGACTTGGTGTCGCAGAAAGCAGACATGCTATCATAAACCACTCAAATGGAAGATGAAATAACAGTAATGGCAGAAAAAAGAGGATTGGATAAATAAATAACCTGCTTATGACGGCGATATAAACGAAAATATCCTTCATATATGTGATAACATCTGAAAAAGTAATCGTTGAAATCATCATACCGATCATAATCATGGATAAAGGTACTGTCATCTGCCCGATGGTCGCTACCGGCTCCATAATAAAAGCAGGAATTTGAACAGGAAAGATAAATAAAATAAAACCGAACACTGTTGCTAAAAAGCCGGGATTTTTCAGGATAAACACAGCTTTGGAATCTGGAAGCATGCCAGGGTTCATAATATAAATGGCATATGTCCACATCAAAACGTAATAAATCAGATTAAATACAGAAGCAAGCAGAATTCCCTCCTGGCCGAACAGCTGCAGAATAATCACCATGCCGATAAATCCTTGATTACCAAATAAAATAACATTTTCAAATACCGCTTTACGTTCTATCGGCAATGTCAATCTTCTCGTAATAAACCGGCTTAAAAAAAGGGTCCCTCCCATAATATAGATGGAAAGGACAAACATAATGAAGGCGCCATAAGCTTGTTCGTACTGGAAAGGTATATGCATGGAACTGATAATCAGACAGGGTAGAGCCACATATAATAATAAAGTTGTCATGGCACGCTGACCTTGTTCAGAGATCAGCTTCTTCCGTCTAATGATCCAGCCAATTGCAACAATAATATATAGAGAACCAATCTGATATGCCAGTGTAAACAATGAATCCATGCTCCTCCACCTCTCGCTTTAGCGTACCATTACAGGTTATTCATAAGGTGAGAAACATGTGATACATGACTACAATTCATTCCCATTTCGATATTTCATTAAATCCTTATTGATTTGCTTTGTCGATGCATAAACAGATTTATACAATGTAAAGAGTTCCTTGTATTTTTCTACATTTTCACGTATAGGCTCCACCGTTTGTGCATCCTCCAGAAAAACAGAAGCGCGTTCCGGAAGTGTTTCAAACCAGCCTGATCCATAAGCAGCCAGCATAGCAGCCCCCATTCCCGGACCTTGCTCACTGCTTGGTTTCATTACCGTGGCATTAAAAATATCTGCCTGCATTTGCAGCCACATCGTACTTTTTGCCCCGCCGCCAATAGATATAACGGTATCGACTGACTTTCCATTCTCCCTGAAAATTTCTACAGATTCATTTAATGAAAAAGTGATTCCTTCCATCACTGCTCTTGTAAAATGCTTGCGTTTATGAGAGCTGTCCATGCCAATAAAGCTGCCCCGGATAGATGCATCAACGTGAGGGGTACGTTCTCCAGCAATATAAGGCGTAAACAGGAGACCATTTGCCCCGACAGGAACGTCTGCTGCTTCTTGTAAAAGATCATCGAATGTCATTTCTTTGGCAAAGGTATTTTTAAACCAGGATAAGCTATAGCCTGCAGCAAGCGTAACTCCCATGGTATAAAAAGCATCGGGAGCAGCATGGTTAAGGTAATGTACCTTTCCCGCAAATGATTTATTACCGGCATCCTCATAAGATAAAACAACTCCAGAAGTACCGATACTGGCCATCGTTCTTCCTTCCTCCAAAATACCTGCCCCAATCGCTCCACAGGCATTATCAGCACCGCCGGCAAATACGTTGATTTTTCCAGAAAGTCCCGTTTTCTCCGCTATAATTTCATCAATATTTCCAACCATTTCATGAGAGGGAACAAGCGGCGGGCACAGCTCCGGATCAATATCTAACGCCGTGCAAATTTCATCGCTCCACGAACGCTTCTCTATATCTAACAAAAGTGTCCCTGCAGCATCCGAATAATCCATATGTAACCGGCCGGTTAATCGGAAGCGCAAATAATCCTTTGGTAATAAAAACAGCTTTGCTTTCGCATAATTTTCAGGTTCATATTTTTTTACCCATATTATTTTAGGCAGTGTAAAGCCTTCCAGTGCTATGTTTTTTGATATGTGGAGAAGTTTCTCTCTGCCAACCTGCTCTGTAATTTCCTGACATTCTTCTGTAGTACGTGTATCATTCCATAGGATAGCGGGTCGAATAGCATCATGGTTCTCATCTAATAATACAAGACCATGCATTTGTCCGGAAAAGCTGATTCCTTCAATATCAGATACATCTCCAGGAAAGCTGTCTGTAAGCTCAGCCAATCCAGCTATTGTCTGCTCTACCCAATCTTCCGGGTTTTGCTCGCTGTACCCCGCTTTTTCTTGCATTAAAGGGTATTCTTTTGATATTTCTTGAATCACTTTTCCATTCATGCTTACTAATAAAAGTTTGACTGCACTAGTCCCTAAGTCTATTCCAATGACATATTTCATCTCTTTTTATTTCCTTTCTGTTATTGTAATTTGGAGAATATATTTTTTCATCCATTCTTTGTCTAGAGAACGCTGTTAACAGCGTATCCTCCAATTTTTGGTACAAGCCGATATAATGTGATTGAATAGATGGTATACTATTCACTGTCTTAAACTCGAAGTGAAAGCAGTACCTGATATGAATGTAGTAAAATAAAAAGAGTTCCATGAAAAGCGTATCATTTTTGAAATGACTATTAAGAAATAATTATTTATTCAGAGCTAACGTGATAATCATTTTCAAAAAAGTGTGTTAATGCAATAGCAATGGCGCCAATAATGGTTGAATCAGAACCTAATTCAGAAAATAAAATTTCTAAGTTTTTATTGTGATCAGGTAATACATTTGTGTGAAGTGTTTCATTCAGAGAAGGTTCAACCCACTTTTTGAGTTTGGTAATATCTCCTCCTATTAAAACATTTTTAGGATTTAAAACATTTACAAGACTGATGAGACCTATACCTAGAAAACGCCCTATTTCTTCTATCTCTTTTATCACTAACGGATTATTTTGACCAGCCAGTGTTTCCAGGAATTCAATAGAAAGCTGTGAAAAAGGGCTGGCATCTAATTGTTCTGCTACCTCGGGCACACCCGAAAGTTTCTTTAGCAGGGTATTCGTGGAAGCATACATTTGCCAACAGCCTTTACTTCCACAAGAGCATCTTTTACCATTGTATTTAACGATAAGATGCCCTGCTTCTCCGGATAATCCATTATAGCCGCGAAATAATTCATTTTTTATAGTAGCGGCACTTCCTATGACATTGCCAACACTTATATACAAGGTATCGGTTAAAAGGTTATTCTTATCAAATTGCTTTTCTCCAATCAAACCAACCCGTGCCTGATTATCTACAACGCAAGGAATTCGAAATGTATCGACAATAGTTTGTCTTAAGTCTACAGAGTTCCATTTTAAAGATGGTGCTTTTAAAACTGTACCGTTCTCATTAATCATACCTGGAAAACCAATACCGATACACGTGATTTGAAAGAGGCTTTCTTTAGCATGACCCTGCATTTCTTTAATGGATTCAATGATATTTTTTATAACAAACTTTGGTGTGTTACTTCTTAACTCCTTTGTAAAACGCTTGACTATTTGTCCATTTAGATCAGCTAAGGCAACTTCTAATAGTTTCGACTTAACAGTAATCCCAATAACAAACCCGGAATCCCCCTTTATGGAATACATCGTTGGTTTTCTGCCTCCTGATGATACCCCTTCGCCTAATTGTTTAATAATCGAATCTGATTCAAGCTCATTAACTAATCGAGATACTGTTCCACGATTAAGCCCGGATTTAGTGACAATTTCAGGCTTTGAAAGAGGAGAGTAGTCTCTTATTATACTTAAAATTAATGCTTTATTAATTTTTTTGACCAAGTACTGGTCTGCAGTAATCGTTTCCACTTTAAATATCATTCCTTCCGCTATGTTTAGAGCATAAAAATGTAATGAAAGTAATTAAAGAGAACTTTGCATTTCCTGAGAACAAACAAAGATATTAAGGAGTAAAAATTTTAATCTTTGGCATAAACTTTTTGCCCTGCAGCAAATGTCTGTATATCACTATGAGGATATAAGGTTAAGATCTATTCAAACTGTATTTTGTAGCTTTACTTTATAGAAAAAATGCTTATTATCTCATTTTATATAATAATTATATGCATTTTTAAACCATATTTACAGTGATATACTTCATTTGCTTTGAAAAAAACGATTTATTTAAGTATATATTAACACCTTAAAACATTATTATATAAGCATTTTTGGAAAATAATAAAAAAAATCTTATATAAATTTAGTTCTTCCTATGGAAAAACAAAGTTTAGTGTGTTAATATAAATCCACTGAACAATTTTGTTCCAAAATGAAAACCCTTTCTTTTGCTAGCAATAAAAGGAAATAAGGCAATTACGTCGTGTTAAAGAAAATGAAAACGCTATCGGATTCTAATAGAAACAGGAGGATTGCAAATGTGTATTAAATTTGGGTGTCATACTTCTACTTGGGAATTGGACTACGATAAAGAAACGGATTACCTTGATGAAGTAATGAATACGGTAAGTAATGCAGATTTTAAAGGGGTAGATGTTCAGGTTGCGATGCTGGGAAGGTATCAAAATGCCCCTGAAAAGTTAAAACGGGCATTAGATGAAAGAGGAATTTCTCTGGCTTCATTAACAGTCCCATTTACATGGGCGAACGATGAAGAAACAAAAGGCGAAAGAGAACGTGCAGATTATTACATTGATTATTTAACAAATTTTCCTGGAGCAGTAATGAATCTTCCGTCACGAGTAGGGGCTAATAGAGACAATTTGCTGAAACGCCAAAAGCAAATTATTGCTTGTGCAAACGCTGTCGGAAAACGAGCATATGAAAAAGGCGTGCAAGCTTCTTTTCACCCGGCTTCTCCAGAAACATCCTATTTTAGAACGAAAGAGGATTACGATGTTTTATTTGACCTTTTAGATACATCCTATATGAGCTATACACCGGATGCAGGTCATATAAAAGCGGGAGGGATGCGTCCAGAAGAAATTATTACAGATAATCTTTCTATTATCAAGCATGTTCATTTTAAAGATTGCTCTAACAATAATGAATGGAGAGAAATGGGGACAGGAGATATTGATTTCCCTTATATCGTACAGACGCTCAAAGATAGCGGCTACCAAGGGTGGATTATGATTGAAGAAGAAACAGAAGAAGCTAGGGCAGATCCAGATAAAGTTATTTTAAATGTTGGAAAATATGTTGAAAAGAACTTGAAAACGATTGTAAATAAGGAGGGAAGAAAATGACAAATCGATTTATACCTTCCTTATTAGTGCCAGAAATTTTCTTTCCAGTAAAAGATAAAGATAACTTTACAGCAAATATTATCGAACAATTATCGGAAGAAGGATTTTATCGCTCTTATGAGATTGGAGATATCTCTCAATCTTTTGAGAGAAAGAGAATTTTAAATCTGGCAAAAGCAAATAATTATGAGCTGACACAATGGTTGACTTTTATCATCGATAGAAATGGACTGGATGTTTCATCGCTTGATTCAAAATTAAGAAAAGAAGCAGTAAAACAATTGAAAGAAAGCCTTTATGGTGCAGCGGAGTGTGGTGCATCCAATATCGCGTTTGTAACTGGGGCAGATCCAGGTGTTGCAAGACGTATGGATGCTATAGAAGGATTATATGAAAGTATATGTGAACTTTGTGAAGAAGCGGCTACTTATAATATGGATGTTTTAGTAGAACCATTAGATCGGGAAGCACATAAAAAACGGATCATTGGCCCTACAAAAGATGCTGTTGAATTGATTCGTCGAGTAAAAAAACAATTTAGTAATATTGGCTTAGCTTTTGATACGGCACATGCAGCGTTAAATGGAGAAGATATTAACGAAGCTTTAGAAAAAGCAAAGTGTGAGACGCATCAAATTCATTTTTCTAACGCGGTTCTGAACGATAAAGATAGTTTATATGGTGATAATCATATGCCGATTGGAGAGCCGGGATTTCTAACAGTGGATAAAATGGCATCTATTTTAAGAAAAGCGGATGAACTTGGTATAAGAAAAGAGAATGGCTTACGTGTGGCAGCAGAAGTAAGAGGAAGAGATACGGAGAATTATCTAAATAATGAAAAAGAAACTAGGAATATATTGGAAAATGCTCTTGAAATAAGATTTTAACATTTCTATTTAAGTTTGATTTCCAAAGAAAATTATTATAAAAGAGGCGAAATATATGGAAATTAAAAGATTTTTAGAGAGAATTCCTGGCGGGATGATGGTAGTCCCTCTTTTGCTGGGAGCAATAGTTAATACGGTGGCTCCAAATGCCTTAAGAATTGACGGGTTTACCCAAGCGTTATTTGTAGATGCTGTTCCAGTTTTAGCTGCATTATATCTTGTCTGTGCTGGAGCTCAGTTAAATCTTCGAAGCTTTGGTACAAGTGTTGCAAAAGGGGTAACACTTTTAACAGTAAAATGGCTTGTGGCAGTAATATTTACATTACTGGCTATTTGGTTCGGTGGAGAGTCTGGTCTCTGGTTAGGGCTTGCCCCTTTAGCTATTATGGCTGCGATGTCGAATAGTAACGGTGCTATGTATATGGCTGTAGCATCACAATATGGTAAACAGGATGATAAGGCAGCTTACTCTATACTGGTTTTAAATGATGGTCCTTTATTAACAATGCTGGCTTTTACAATATTGGGATTCATGGGATTTGTAGAAGGCATGTTCTCTATCATGCCATTCATATCTGTATTAATACCATTGCTAGTCGGTGTTGTCTTGGGGAATTTAGATGGAAAAATGAGAGACTTTTTTGTTAGTGGTAGCGATATGATTATACCATTTTTGGCTTTTGCTTTAGGAATGGGAATCAATTTAACAGCAATACTTGAAGGAGGATTAAGTGGAGTACTTTTAGGTGTATTTACTTTAATATTTACTGGAGGCGCTGCATTTTTCGTATTTAAATTATTTAAATGGAATCCAATTGTCGGTGCTGCTGAGGGAACAACAGCAGGTAATGCAGTAATGGTTCCAGCTGTAATAGCTGCGGCTAATCCTGCTTTTGCATCTGTTGAAGCTATATCAACTGTGCAAGTAGCAGCTTCAGCTGTGACCACAGCAATATTATTACCAATTGCTTTATCTTTATTAGTTAAGCTGACTGGTGCTCAAAAGAATACATTAACAGAGAATGTAACATCAAATGATGTTACTTCTGAAAAGGTTAATTAGTAGCAGAAGAAAACAAATTAAATCTTAAGAGCAAAAGGCTCTTAAAATATATAAGATGAGGGAGAAATATAAATGTATACAATGAAATTATCCAACGTAGAAACTTTTACTTTAGACGCTTTACAAGCTGTAGGTGTAGATGAAAAAGAAGCTGAAATTTGTGCAAAGAATATCAGTTTTGCAGATAAGCAAGGAACAGATACACATGGTATTATGCGAGTTCCTGTTTATATTGAACGGTTGCAGTCTGGAGCATTTAATGCAAAACCAAATACAAAATGGGTGAAGGAAACAGATACAATGGCTGTGCTGGATGCAGATGATGGAATGGGGCACTATCCAGCCCAGTTAGCAATGGAAAAAGCGATCGAAAAAGCAAGGGAAAAAGGTATTGGTTTTGCCACTTTATATAACGGCAATCATATAGGTGCCGGGGCATGTTATGCTCAAATGGCTGCTGAACAAGGTATGATTGGTTTCTTAACTACGAATGCAGGATCACTTATGGCAGCTTCAGGAGGAAAAGAGAGAGTATTAGGAAATAACCCGTTGTGTTTCTCTATTCCGCGAAAAGGTAAGGAACCTATTATACTAGATATTGCGAACAGTGTTGTTGCAGGTGGTAAGCTTCAGTTAGCTAGTTCAAAAGGAGAAGAGATTCCATTAGGCTGGGCATTAGATACAGAAGGAAACCCAACTACAGATCCAGATAAGGGATTAGAAGGAACGTTAGTACCTATCGGCGGCCATAAAGGGTATGGGCTAACTCTAGTTATGGATATTTTAGCCGGGGTGTTATCGGGAGCCAATTATAGCAAAAATATATCCTTATTAGACTATGATAAGCCTAATAAAGTAGGATGCACGATGATTGTAATAAATATTGATAAAATTATGCCTTTAGACAGATTTTATGATAGGTTAGATGATTTTACAGATATTATTGTAAACTCTGAAAAAATTGATGAAAATGGACATATTTATCTGCCAGGTGAGATTGAAGCTCAAACAAAACAAAAAAGGTTAGAAGCGGGAGTGGATATTGCGGATAGCCTTCATGAAGAATTAGTTGAGCTTTGTAAAGAGCTGAACTTAGATAAAGAAAAGTACGGGTTATAAGCTGATGAAACGAGTCCTTCATTCATGCCTTCTATGAAAGCATGAATGAAGGACTTAACTTTTAATACTTTGTAAAGTAGACTTGCTAATCAAGTAATATTGGGGAATTTTTGAAATGAATAACAGAGAGCTTTTTTAGGGCGGAAGCCAATATCAATGGCATTTTTCAATACACCGGAACAGAACGGTTATACTTCGGGTTACAAATACTGTTTTATATTATAAATAATTTTTAACTATCTCTTATTCAAGAAGGCGTATAATATTTTGTATATCCTTCTCACTCATTTGTTGCTGCAAACTTTCACTAATCAGCAATTGCATCTCCTGAATAAATTGTTCCCCTTTTTTCAGGAGAAAGATATCAACAGATCGTTTATCCTTTACATCCTTTTGGCGTTCAACTAATGACTCGCCTCGATATTGTTCCAATCTTGTAACTAAGCGTGATAAAGCACTATGGCTAAGACCCACTTTGGGGACTAATTCTGATAACCTCATCTTTTTTTGCTCTGATTGTGCCAAGTAGTACATAAGGTAAAATTCTTTAACTCCTAATTGGTATCGATCTTGGAGTGTGTAATCCATTGCTTTCAGTATACGATCGTGATATTTTGTCAGATTAATCCAAGTATCAAACAACTCGTTATTATTCATGCTTATAATCCTTTCTAATCTTATTTATTGACATTATTATATCATAAATTATATTATATGCATGTGCATACAAATAAAATAAAAGGAGTTTTTATGTGAATCATTTATTCAGTCCTTATAAAATTAAAGGTCTTTCACTAAAAAATCGAATTGTTATGTCACCGATGTGTCAATATTCCGTCACGAAAGAAGATGGTGCCCCAAATGATTGGCACTTTGTTCACTATGTATCAAGAGCGATTGGAGGAACTGGTCTAATTATTATAGAAATGACTAGTGTTACCCCTGAGGGGCGTATTACTAATGGCGATCTTGGTCTTTGGTCTGATGAACAAGTACCACATTACCAACGGCTTATTAATGAAATTAAAAAATATGACACCAAGGTTGGGATTCAGATTGCCCATGCAGGCAGAAAAGCAGAAGATGCTAATCAGCCTGTAGGAGCTTCCAATATACCTGTAGAAGTATTACCAGAAGAAACAATGAATGGGGAACTTAAACCGCCAAGAGCTTTAACAAACCAAGAAGTAAAAGAAACTGTTCAACAATTTAAACAGGCCGCTGAGAGAGCAGTAAAAGCGGGTTTTGATACCATCGAATTGCATGGCGCTCATGGTTATCTCTTGCATCAGTTTATGTCACCAAGCATCAATAATCGTACAGATGAGTATGGAGAAGACCTGGCACTCTTTGGAGAAGAAGTGATAAAGGCAGTCAAAGCTGTAATGCCAGCTGATATGCCATTAATCATGCGAATTTCTGCCATTGAGTATATAGATGGGGGCTACGGCTTGCCACACGCTATTAATATGGCAAAACGTTTTAAAAAAGCTGGTGTAGATGTTTTTCATGTTTCAAGTGGCGGGGAAGGAATTCCCGGAGAACGAAAACCGAAAAACACTCCGGGTTATCAGGTACCCTTTGCACGTGAGGTGAAAAAACAGTTAAATCTCCCAGTTATCGCTGTTGGTAAATTAAGCAACCCCGAACTGGCAGAAGCAACCATTACAAATGGAGATGCAGAGCTTGTAGCTGTTGCAAGAGGTATGCTTAATGATCCTTATTGGAGTTTGCATGCTGAGAAGAGATTAACTCATAAAGTAAAGCCACCTTTTCAATATGCTAGAGGAATGAGATAAAAAATAAAGGGACTGTTGTACAATCAGTTACCTAAGTGCACAACAGTCCCTTTTCGTATAAGAGGATGTTCAAAAAGTCCAATAAAAATGACACGGCGAATTTCTGCGTTGACCTGCTTTTTCCAATACTCACGTATTATAAAGCATACGCTCCGTTTGTAAAAAGCAGATCGCCTTGAACTTCTTGGTCCTATTTATCGGACTTTTTGAACACATACTATAAATGTTTTCTTAATTTATGAGTTGAAGGCGCCTTCTCTCCTTCGATATCTATCAAAACTCTTCATAAACAGCCGGGTTCTGATCTTTTAGACGTCCATCAGCCTGGGTAAGGCTATTAATCATAGCAACCTCTTCATCACTTAATTCAAAGTCAAAAATAGAGATATTTTCCTTCTGGCGGACTGGCGATGCTGATTTAGGGATTGCGATCGCTCCCAGCTGATAATGCCAGCGGAGAATAATTTGTGAAATGGTTTTATGGTGCTGATCAGCAAGCTTTTGTAAAGTTTCATTCTGAAGGAGGTCACTTGCTCTGGATAAAGGACTCCATGATTCCGTTGCAATATGATGCTTTGCATGGAATTTTAACTGTTCTTCCTGATTAAATAAAGGATGCAATTCAATCTGGTTCACAGTTGGTAAGATGCCTGTCTCTTTCTGAAGCCGCTCTAAATGTTCTGGTAAGAAGTTACATACACCGATGGAACGGATATAACCAAATTTTTGTGCATCAATTAACGCTTGCCAGGCTTCTACATAGTTATCCTGAATCGGGTTTGGCCAATGGATCAGGTATAAATCATAATAATCCAGATCTGCCCGGAATAAAGATTCTTGAATGGTAATAATAGCATCATCATAATGATGGTAACGTCCCGGAAGCTTAGAAGTTATAAATAATTCTTCACGTGGTACAGAGCTTCTGCGTACGGCTTTCCCTACAGTAGCTTCATTTTCATAATTATACGCTGAATCAATAAGTCGGTAGCCATTTGTAATGGCAGTATTAATTGCCTGTACTCCTTTTTCACCTTTCAGCTTGTACGTACCAAAGCCGACAGAAGGAATTTGAATACCATCATGTAATGAAATTGCTGGAATTTGCTTTGTCATCCGCCTATCCTCTCCTTTCACTTATACTTAAAATCCTACCTATCTGCTGAGGAAAATTCAAACAATTTGTTTAAAAAGAAAAACTCTTACCAAATTCGGGTAAGAGGAGAATAAAATATATTTGCTTTCATCTATCTATGAAAATAAACTTACATACATTCTTGAAGGTTCGTTGAGATTTGCCAGGTGATGCCAAATTTATCCTGCACCTGCCCATAAGAAGGACTCCAGTGCGTCTCCTGAAGCGGCATCAGCACTTTACCATCCGTTTTCAGCTTCTCAAATACTTCTTTGGATTTTTCAACATCCTCTAAAGTGACGCAGACATTTACTTGTGAACCTGTATCCAAAGGCTGACCTGGAAATGTATCGGAGAGCATAAAATACGTATTTCCTACTTGTATCTGGGCATGAAGTATCCGGCTCTTTGCTTCATCCGGGAGAGCAAATTCCGGATTCTCCGGTAAATCGCCAAAAGTCTGAATTCCCAGCACTTCGGCGTCCAGTGCATTTTGATAAAAATCAATCGCTTCCTTCCCTGTACCATCCATTGTTATATAAGCGTATACTCCTGCTGACATAGCATTCTCCTCCTATTTTTCCTGTGTTTGTTTAATCAAGTATGCGGTTAGATTTATTATTTTCCCATCCTTAAAGGTGTACCAATCATTAAAATAAAAAGTTACCAGCTTATCATCTTCAGCAGACTGCATTTCACCCTCTACAACAGCTGTATCTCCATCAATTAATGTCCGGTGAACCCTATAAACATCTGGCTTATAATCACGCATCGGCTCCATCTTTTTAATAAAAGCAGCTTTTCCCTCGGCGATACTATGTCCAACCTCATTTAAGACAATATTATCTGCAACTAATTCAAAAATAAAATCAACATCTCCATTGGCAAAAGCGATATTAATCTTTTCCATCAGTTTCCTGGAAACGGTCAATAAATTTCACTCCTTTCCTTCTTATCTATAGTATAGCAACAGCTGTTCAAACCGATTTCTTCCCGATTGCTCTATGCAAAAATTTAATGAGAAATAGGCGAACGCTGCAGGAAGTGTTTCATTAATAATGGTAAAGAAATAAGAATGGGCGGATCTGTAATTTCTGGTTTTCTCATGATAAGACGGGCCTCGGGCAGTGCGTGTTTTCCATCAATACAAATTGGATAAGGATGGCGTGCACGTAATGTTTCATGCGGGATAAGAATCGTTTTGGAATCCATTTCCCATGATATAGCAGTTGCCATCAGAAAGTAAGTGCCGACAGGAATGTTCGTTATGTGAAAAGAATCAGACTGCATGATTAATGTTCCGCGGACTGGCAATCCTTCTGGGATCGGCTTTGGAAATAGACCGGCCAAGATAATACCATTGAAGGCTTCTTCTGTATGGATGGACCCGGATAATTGATGAAAAGAAGAAGTATTTATCCTGGGATTCTGCAGCCGGTTCTGTTTTAAATGGGTCATATATTCTTCAGAATGTTGCCGGGTAGCACGAAATGAAGCAGGCGTCATTCCAATGCTGTTGGTAAAACGTGTGGTAAAGGTTCCCAGACTTTGCTGACCAATTTCAAGGCCTATATCCCGGATTGGGAAGGCAGTGTTCAGTAATAATTCCTTGGCAAGCTGCAGCCGTAAGCTGGAAATATAGTACATTGGAGATACACCGACCTGACGCTTGAACATACGGGAAAAATGATAAGGGCTGTAAGCGGCTTCATTAGCAAGTGTGTTGAGTGAAAGATCCTTATCCAGATTTTGTTGAATAAATAAAATAGAATCCTGAACAGCCTTTTCTTGTATCAGCATTATTTAAAACCTCCTCTATTACGAGTATAGCTTATTAACGGAGAATATCTAGATATAATGTTAGAACTTTAAGTTATTTTTAAAGGGGTTTTTCATTCTCGAAAAAAAAGCTTGATAAAGATGGAATATCCGGGCAATAGCTTTAGGAAATTTGCATGCAGCACAAAATTTTTATATAATGAATATAATTTACTTAGGAAATGGAGGTGTAGAGATGTTTTTACAAGCTGAGAAGTCGTGCGGAGACTGGATAGAATTCTTATATTACTGCCGTGCGAAATTTGCGGTATTTGCTGCTGACGGGATAGGTCTGTCCTTTTTTAGCAATTTAATAGCAAATACAAAAGCAAAAAAGCATCTCTGCATCCGATAAAGTACGGTTGATTATGAACCTTAACCTTATGAACACACAGGGAGAATATGCTCTTTGTGTGTTTTTTTGTCTTTATAGCGACGATAGCTTTATCTTCATGCAGAGAAGATAAAGGAGAATAAAAAATGATTTGTCAAATGAATCAAGTAAAGAAAATGTACGGTGGAAATATTATATTTGAAAATTTATCATTAGAGATAAAAGAGAAGGAACGCATTGGTATCGTTGGAAGAAATGGAGGGGGCAAGACCACGCTGCTGCGGTTAATGGCGGGAATAACGAAACAGGATGAAGGAAATATTCATTGGAAGAAAGCAACGACCATCGGCTATTTGGAGCAAATTCCTCATCCGGGAGAGGGAATACGTGTATTTGATGTGCTAAAACAGTCTCATGAGGAAATTGTAGCATTGGAAAAACGGATGAAAGCGTTAGAGCAAGCAATGCAGAACCAAAATTCAGAAAAGGAAATGAATAAAAATATTGAGGAATATGGAGAAGCACAGGATCGTTTTACGGTTCTGGGCGGCTATGAATTAGAAGCCAATATTGACCGGATTACGACCGGATTACAAATTGATGATTTGTTACAGATGCCTTTTGAACAAATTAGCGGCGGAGAAAAAACAAAGGTCGGCTTAGCGAAAATTCTCCTCCAGGATCCAGACTTACTACTGCTGGATGAGCCGACCAATCATTTGGATCTGCCGGCAGTTGAATGGCTTGGTGAATTCCTGAACAACTATGAGGGGACTGTTGTTGTTATTTCACATGACCGCTACTTTCTGGATGAGGTAGCCGGAAGAATTTTAGATTTAGAGGATGGTGAGCTTGCTGTTTATCATACGAATTTCACTGGCTATGTGAAGGAAAAGGAAGAACGGCTGCTCCGGGAGTTTCAGGCTTATGAAGAGCAGCAGAAGAAAATAAAGAAGATGAAGGAAGCCATTAAGCGTTTGAGAGAGTGGGCGAATCGTGCCAACCCGCCAAATGAAGGACTGCATAAGCGTGCCAAAAATATGGAGCGTGCATTGGAGCGGATGGAAAAATTAAATAAACCGCAGTTACATCGGAAAAAGATGCAAATGGAATTGGACAGTTCGGACCGGAGTGGGAAAGATGTGGTTGTAATGACAGCTGTGCGGAAGCAATTTGGGGCAAAGCTGCTTTTTGATAACGTAGATATGCATATTCGTTATCAGGATCGTGTTGCAGTTATCGGGGAAAATGGAACAGGAAAATCAACGCTGATCCAGCTGATGCTTGGTAATTTAGAGCCGGATCAAGGGGAAGTTATGATTGGCAGTAATGTAAAGATTGGCTATTTATCGCAGCATGTTTTTCATGATATTGATCCGGATCAGACAGTGCTCGAAACTTTTCGTGAAGCGATTTCGGTTACGGAAGGAAAAGCAAGGCATATCCTGGCAAAGTTTCTCTTTTACGGGGAGCATGTTTTTCGTAAAGTAACACAATTAAGCGGCGGTGAAAAAATGCGTCTTCGCTTGGCACAGCTGATGCATCAGGATATCAATACGCTTATTCTCGATGAACCGACCAACCATTTAGATATTGATTCAAGAGAAGTATTAGAGGAGACCTTGGAAGGCTTTGAAGGAAGTCTGATTGCTGTCAGCCATGACCGTTATTTCTTAGATAAACAGTTTGATTATCTATATTGGATAGAAGACAAGCGCATAACAAGATATCTGGGGAATTATTCATGGGCAAAGGAAAGGCGGAAAGGACAGCTGCCAGAAAAACAAACAGCACCATCTTCCCCGGATAAAAAAACAAACAAGAATACGAAAAAATCGTATAGAACCCCAGAGAGTCCGGCAATAATGATAGAGAAGCTGGAGAAGCAAATCGAAGGGCTGGAAGCGGAAATCTATGCGATAGAGCTGAAAATGGCAGGCACGACAGAAGTGGAAGAGCTGCAAAAGTTACAGGAACAGAAGGAAAATTATGGTAAAGAAAGGCAATATGCCTATGAAAAGTTACTAGTTTTGGAGAGTGAAGGTTAGAAAACGAAGCCATTTGTTAAAGGGGACATGAAAGCATATTTTGCTTTCATAGAATCCCTTATACTCTGGGGTACAAGATTTCAGGTGAAGGTATTTGCCTGGACGCAGACGGCATTACTCACCCCATAAAAAGCGTTGGGGCTGCGATTACTCACCCCATTAAAGGCGTTGGGGTTGCGATTACTCACCCCATTAAAGGCGTTGGGGTTGCGATTACTCACCCCATTAAAGGCGTTGGGGTTGCGATTACTCACCCCATTAAAGGCGTTGGGGTTGCGATTACTCACCCCATTAAAGGCGTTGGGGTTGCGATTACTCACCCCATTAAAGGCGTTGGGGTTGCGATTACTCACCCCATTAAAGGCGTTGGGGTTGCGATTACTCACCCCATTAAAGGCGTTGGGGTTGCGATTACTCACCCCATTAAAGGCGTTGGGGTTGCGATTACTCACCCCATTAAAGGCGTTGGGGTTGCGATTACTCACCCCATTAAAGGCGTTGGGGTTGCGATTACTCACCCCATTAAAGGCGTTGGGGTTGCGATTACTCACCCCATTAAAGGCGTTGGGGTTGCGATTACTCACCCCATTAAAGGCGTTGGGGTTGCGATTACTCACCCCATTAAAGGCGTTGGGGTTGCGATTACTCACCCCATTAAAGGCGTTGGGGTTGCGATTACTCACCCCATTAAAGGCGTTGGGGTTGCGATTACTCACCCCATTAAAGGCGTTGGGGTTGCGATTACTCACCCCATTAAAGGCGTTGGGGTTGCGATTACTCACCCCATTAAAGGCGTTGGGGTTGCGATTACTCACCCCATTAAAGGCGTTGCTATGATTTTTATTATTTCTAATGTGCAAAAAATGGTGAGCTTGGTAGAGATTCCTGTCGTTTTTTACGATATAATAGAAGTAACTTAGAAATATAAGGAGAAGAGAAGGTGCTGCATTGAAATCCGTTAACGATAAAATAGACTTATTTAAACGTTTTTTCTTAAATAACCGCTTTGTTGTATTTTTAGTCATTCTATTGTTAATTGGCTTGAATGTACTGATATTTACACATATTTCCTTTGTATTTACCCCTTTTGTGGTGCTTTTGAAAACAGTATTACTGCCAATTATTTTATCGGCGATCTTATATTATTTATTGAATCCAATTGTGAATTACCTGGAAAAGAAAAATGTGAAGCGAATCTATTCTATCTTTGGATTGTACCTGATTATTATCGGGATTTTAACTATCTTAATCAGCTCAGTCTTTCCTTTTTTACGAGATCAGATTACGAGTTTTATAACAAGCTTGCCTCCGTTTATTTCAGACATTGAAAAAATGGTAAATGATTTTATCGGCGGAAATTTCATTAATCAATTTCAATTAGTAGAATATATCGATCTGCAAGGATTTGCGACACAATTGTCCGATCGCTCGCTCGATTTAGTGAATAGTGCTTTCTCCAATATTGGAAGTGTTATCGGAGCGGTAACAGAGGTAGTTTTGGCAATTGTGACACTGCCATTTATCTTGTTTTATTTATTGAAGGACGGAGAAAAGCTGCCAGGGTATTTCCTGAAATTTTTACCAGTGTCAATGAGAAAGCCGACATTTGTTATTCTAAAGGAAATGAACCATCAAATCAGCAGCTTTATCCGCGGGCAAATTATTGTTGCCTTCTGTATTGGAGTGCTCATGTATATCGGTTTTACCATTATAAGGCTGGAATATGCACCAGTATTGGCGTTAATCGCTGCTTTTACAAATGTTGTTCCTTATCTTGGACCGGCGATTGCTATTACTCCAGCGTTAATCATTGCGCTTGTGACTTCTCCGTTTATGGTTATCAAGCTAATTATTGTCTGGACCATTGTTCAGCTGATTGAAGGAAAGTTTATTTCCCCGCAGATTATGGGGAGAAACCTCCGTGTGCATCCGATTACTATTATCTTTATTATTTTGACATCGGGGAATTTATTTGGAGTTATCGGTGTACTGTTAGCTGTACCAGGTTATGCGCTGCTGAAAGTATTTGTAACACATGCTTTTGAATTCTTTAAAATTCGCAGTCAATTGTATGAAGAAGACTTAGAATCAGAAAAAAGTGATGAAAGTACTGTTCAAAAGGAATAGGTGAAAGCAGCTGATTTATTTGCTGAATCTATGCTGAGTAATTTATTGTGTGTACCAGCTTGTCTATGCGGATATAACATTAGGATATATGTCCTGGGCTTTCTTTTTATAGAAGGTTTAGGGCATTTTTAATTCGAAGGGACAGGGAAATCCCTGCTTAGCACAAAAATTGAAATTATTGACAGCGTTTTAATTTTGTTATATGGTATTCTATGACAAGTTAAGGGTTGTGTCGGAGAGTGAGTTCACACAGTAAATCGTTCTTTCATGGGGAAGAGTGCGATTGTATCTGTGTGGACTTTTTTATTTTGCGTTCTTTCCCGATACTTGTTAAGATCAATAGAATTTTCTATTTAGCAAAGGGGATATAGAATATGTCTGAATTTGCAGCTGAATTAATTGGAACTATGATTCTTATCATTTTAGGTGCGGGGGTTGTCGCTGGTGTGGAGTTAAAAAAATCGAAAGCGGCAGGTGCTGGCTGGGTCCTGATTACGATAGGCTGGGGACTTGGTGTGACGATGGGCGTTTATGCAGTAGGGAATGTGTCTGATGCCCATCTTAACCCAGCGGTAACCCTTGGGTTTGCAACGATTGGCGAGTTTCCATGGGCCAAGGTGCCGGCCTATATATCCGGTCAATTAATTGGTGCTCTCATCGGTGCAATAATTGTCTTCTTTCAATATCTTCCGCATTGGAGAGAAACCGAAGATAAAGGGGCAAAGCTTGGAGTATTTGCGACAGGTCCGGCTGTAAGAAGCTATCCAGCCAATTTAGTAAGTGAGATCATTGGAACTTTTGTATTGGTGATGGGCCTGTTATTTATCGGTGCAAACGAATTCACGGAAGGATTAAATCCGGCTATCGTTGGTTTATTAATTGTTGCGATTGGTATGTCGTTAGGAGGGCCGACTGGCTATGCGATTAATCCTGCCCGGGATTTAGGTCCGAGAATCGCACATGCTATTTTACCGATTACCGGTAAGGGAGGATCGGATTGGAGTTATGCGCCGATACCTGTTATTGGTCCCATTATCGGCGGTGTGTACGGTGCTATTTTCTATCACGCTATTTTTCAAGGAAGCAGGAGCATTGGTTTTTGGATAATGAGTGCGGTGGTCGTCGCCATATTTATAGCAGCTTTTGTAAATGAACAACATCGGGAGAAGCATTCCATGGCATAAATAGGAATAGAAAAAAAGAATTAAGGGAATGCAATGAATAGGGTTTATGTACACCTGAGCTTTTAAATCAGGGAGATTTCAAATAGAAAATGGAGGAGTCAGGGATGGCAGAGAAATACATTCTTTCAATCGATCAAGGAACAACCAGCTCACGTGCAATTGTATTTGACAATAAAGGGGAAATTGTCGACACAGCACAAAAAGAGTTTAAGCAATATTTTGAGAAGCCGGGCTGGGTAGAGCATGATGCTAATGAAATTTGGACATCAGTGCTTGGCTGTATTGCAGAAGTATTAAATAAAACAGGCATTGAAGCGAATCAGATAGAAGGAATTGGAATTACCAATCAGCGTGAGACAGCAATCGTCTGGGACAAAACTACTGGCAGACCAATTTATCGGGCGGTTGTCTGGCAGTCCCGGCAAACGGAGCCTATTTGTAAGAAGTTAAAAGATCAAGGATATGAGGATACATTCCGGGATAAGACAGGACTCCTGATAGATCCGTATTTTTCAGGAACTAAAGTGAAATGGATACTGGATAATGTAGAGGGAGCAAGAGAAAAAGCGGAAGCAGGGGATCTATTATTTGGAACCGTGGATACATGGCTTATCTACAAATTTTCAGGCGGACAAACACATGTTACCGACTATTCCAATGCTTCCAGAACATTGATGTTTAATATTTACGATTTAAAATGGGATGATGAGCTTTTAGACATTCTCGATGTACCAAAATCAATGCTTCCGGAAGTACGTCCGTCTTGTGAGAAATATACAAAAACCGTATCCTACCATTTCTTTGGCGAGGAAGTTCCAATTGCCGGTATTGCTGGTGATCAGCAGGCAGCTTTATTCGGTCAGGCTTGTTTTGAACAGGGAATGGCGAAAAATACGTATGGTACAGGCGGCTTTTTATTAATGAATACAGGTGAAAAACCGGTTGAATCAAAGAATGGATTATTAACAACAATCGCCTGGGGTGTTGATGGAAAAGTAACCTATGCATTGGAAGGCAGTATTTTTGTAGCCGGTTCTGCTATTCAGTGGCTGCGGGACGGCTTAAGAATGATTGAATCCAGTCCGGAAAGTGAAGGTTTCGCAACCCGGGTAAATTCAACGGATGGCGTGTATGTTGTGCCTGCTTTTGTCGGTTTGGGAACACCATATTGGGACAGTGATGCACGTGGAGCCGTATTTGGGTTAACAAGAGGAACCAAAAAAGAGCATTTTATCCGTGCTACATTAGAATCTTTGGCTTATCAGACCAGAGATGTCATGGAATCTATGGCAACGGACTCAGGAATGGAATTAAAAACGCTCCGTGTAGACGGAGGAGCGGTAAAAAATGATTTCTTAATGCAGTTCCAAAGTGATATTTTGGATGTAACCGTAGAGCGACCTGTTATTCAGGAGACAACAGCACTCGGGTCTGCTTATTTGGCAGGACTAGCTGTCGGTTTCTGGGAAAGCCAGGAAGAAATCGCTAAGCAATGGAAAGTAGAAAAGACATTCGAGGACAAAATGGATAATGAAGAAAGTGAAAAATTATATAAAGGCTGGCAAAAAGCTGTCGAGGCGACACGTGTGTTTAAGCTGGAAGAATAATATTACTTCACTACGTATTCAACCTGGGCAGAATACTCAATTTTAAATAAAAGTTGATAATATTGTCCGATAAGAGTAAACTGAAACAAATAGTTAAACAGGCAATGAGAAGGAAAAGTAGATTGGGAAGCGCTAAAAAGAGAGTCTCTGCTGGTGGAAATGAGGCAGCCATCCCCAATTGAACAATGACCTTTGAGCTGCGCACTGAACTCCTTTAAGGGATAGTAGGCTGCGACGAGAGGCACTCGTTACAACAGCAACTGTATAATCTGCTGGTACAACCCACCAGACGTACAGACAGAGGCAGGCTGTGTGAGCAGCCTGCGAACATTAGGTGGTAACACGGGAATACTCGTCCTAAGCTTTCTTTAGTATTGAAAGCTTAGGACGTTTTTTATGTCTTGAAAGAGGGTTTATCTCATGACTGTGTCTATTTTGAATTAGAATTACACAAGAAGGAGTGTTGAACATGGCTGTATTTATTGGCGGTGCATGGCCGTATGCAAATGGTTCACTGCATTTAGGACATATTGCAAGCTTACTGCCGGGGGATATTTTAGCAAGGTATTATCGTTTAAAGGGAGAAGAAGTGCTGTATGTTTCCGGAAGTGATTGTAATGGGACACCGATTTCTATCCGTGCATCACAGGAAGGGACCACAACTGAGGCTATTGCCGAAAAATATCATCGGGAATTTGTGGATACCTTTGAAAAATTAGGCTTCTCCTATGATTATTATACAAGAACAGATAGTACATTCCACCATCAGGCAGTACAGAAAATCTTTTTAGACCTGCTTGATAAGGGATATTTAGAGGAGAAAACGACAGAGCAGGCCTATTGTGAAAAGGATAAGCGCTTTTTACCGGATCGTTTTGTAGAAGGACGATGTCCAGTCTGTGGTGAAAATGCTCGGGGGGATCAGTGTGATCATTGTTCTGCTGTTCTTGATCCGCTTGAGCTGAAGGATAAAAAATGTAAGCTTTGCGGTGAAGAACCGGCGATACGCGAGACAGCACATTATTATTTTTCCTTTGGCAATTTTTCAAATGAGCTGACTTCCTTTGTCAATCAAGCAGAAGAAGAAGAGCGGTGGCGTGATAATGCGATTCAATTTTCAAAGCGCTATTTACAGGAAGGGCTGCGGGAAAGAGCCATTACGAGAGATCTTCCTAATGGGATTGATGTTCCTGTAGAAGGTTTTGAAGGGAAAAAGATATATGTATGGCTGGAGGCTGTTGCGGGTTATTTAACTGCCAGTCAGGCGTGGCGAGAGGCTAACCAGAAAAGTATTGAGCCGTGGTGGAAACCAGATTCCTCAACAAAAGCTTATTATGTACATGGTAAAGATAATATTCCTTTTCATACCATTATCTGGCCGGTTCTATTATTAGCGGTTGGAGAGAAGCAACTGCCTACTCATATCGTTTCCAATGAGTATGTCACCTTAGAGAAAAGAAAAATATCAACAAGTAATAACTGGGCCGTCTGGATAAAGGATGTACTGGAAACCTACCATCCAGATTCATTACGTTATTTCCTAACCATTAATGCTCCTGAAAACCGCGATGCTGATTTCTCCTGGCAGGAATTTATCCTCAGCCATAACAGTGAATTATTGGGGGCATATGGAAACTTTGTCAACCGTACCCTGAAATTTATTGAGAAGAATAGTGATTCTAATATCCCTCAAGCGGCATTGGAAACGGACATAGTCGATAAAGTAGAAAAGCTTTATCCAGTTGTTGGGGAGCTTGTGGAATCAGGGAAGCTGAAACAGGCATTGAATGAGATATTTGGCTTTATAAGGGAAGCTAATAAATACTTTGATATTCAAGCGCCTTGGAAGCAGGTGAAGGAAAATCCTGAAGAAGCAGATAAAACATTGGCAACCTGTGTATACATTATTGTAAATACTGCGCAGTTGTTGTATCCTTTCCTGCCTTATTCCGTAAAGCAGGTTCAGAAAATGCTGTCGATCAAAGAGCTGGGGTGGAAAGAAATCAGTAATCTTCCCAAACAGGTGGAGGAAGTAGTACCGCTATTTCAAAGGATAGATAAAGGGAAAATTGAAGAGGAGAAGCAGAGGCTGGTGCAGCAATCTGCTTTGAATTAAATGGTTTCACCACTGTAAAAAGATCTTGAGATGTATTCAAGGTCTTTTTTTATGGTTGAAAAAGATAATGAAAGATGGTTTAATTTGTATATATTGTTTATGAAGTATATATACATTAATTAATGGGAGGGAGCCGGCAGCGGATAAATTTTCTCTCCTGATTTTTTCTAAATAAGGTGATGTTCTTAGAACTTAGCTTGACGAAATTATCCAATCCTTTTTATACTGTGTATAATGTAGATATACAATCAGAAAAATGAGGTATGGACATGCAAATTATCATATCAAACAGCTCCAAAGAGCCAATTTATGAGCAAATTTTGAAGCAGATTCAAACGGCAATCCTGTCAGGTGAGCTGGCGGAAGGAGACGCATTGCCTTCTATCAGACAGTTGGCAAAGGATTTGAAAATAAGTGTGATCACGACAAAACGGGCTTATGAGGAATTAGAGAAAGCGGGATTTATCTATTCGATTGTCGGAAAAGGCTCGTTTATAGCGGAGCAAAATTTAGATGTTATCCGGGAGAAAAAATTAAAAGTGATTGAAGAGCAGCTGAGCGCAGTTATTTCGAATAGTAAGGAAATCGGTCTGCCCTATGAAGAGCTGCAGGAATTATTAAAGCTGTTGTACGAGGAGTAGTGATGGGGATGGAAAATGTGATAGAGCTCCGTGGTGTATCAAAAGCGTTGAAAGCATTCACGATAGATAATATGAATCTGCAAATAAAGCAAGGCTATGTAACTGGATTTATTGGGGCAAATGGTGCAGGCAAGTCCACGACGATGAAGCTTATTATGAATCTGCTGCAGCCGGATAAAGGGAAAGTGAGTGTGTTCGGATTGGATTATGCCAATCATGAAAAAACAATAAAGGATCGTATCGGATTTGTTTACGACAGCAATATATTTTATGAATCCTTGAATTTGAAGGATATCAGCAGGATTGTTGCACCGGCTTACAAACACTGGGACGACAAGCAGTTTAAGTTCTATGTGAAGCAGTTTGAATTACCGTTAAATAAAGCTATTAAAAAATTCTCTAAAGGAATGCAGATGAAAGCGTCCATTGCGATTGCTCTCTCGCATGATGCAGAGCTGATTATTATGGATGAGCCGACTGCCGGTCTGGATCCGACATCTCGGCGGGAGCTGTTAGATATTTTCCAGGAAGTGATGGTTGACGGGAAAAGAACGATTCTTTTCTCCACACATATTACAAGCGATCTGGAGCGTATCGCCGATTATATTGTTCTGATTGATGAAGGGCAGATTCTTTTTGATAAACCTGTTTATGAACTGCAGGAGCAGTATGCGATAGTGAAAGGCAGCACGGAATTGCTTGATGCAGATACGGAAGCGTATTTTATAAAAATAGAACGTTCTCCAAACGGATTTCAGGCGTTGACAAAGGATGTGGCAAAAGTAAAAGAAGTCTTCGGCGAGCATGCTGTTATTGAAGAAGCATCCTTAGAGGAAATCATGTTTTATATGAAAGGAGCAGATCATCCATATGATTAATTTAATCAGGAGAGACCTAATTATACAGAAATTTCAGCTGTACGTATTCATTCCATGTATTCTTTTCTTTATTTTCTTTGGTTCACATCTTTCAGCCTTTTTTATTTTTGTATTTGCAGGATTTTTCATACCAATAAACGCCTATTCGTATGATGAAAAGGCAGAAACAAATATTTTATTGAATTCTTTACCGTATACACGTACGCAGATTATTGCATCCAGGTATATTGGTGCGATTTTTTATATGACAGTATCTATTGGTATCGCGGTATTACTTTTCTATGTATTTAATCGTCCTTTTACATGGGCTGATATAGCTATTGGAGTTGGGATTACCCTTACCATGTTTGCCTTTGCTTTTCCATTGTTCTATCTTTTGAAGCCGGGGCATATTGGAACAGCAGTTACGATAGGATTTATTCTATTAGTTATATTAATGGGTCCGGTAATCACATTTTTCGAGGAGTACTTAACACCGGCAGTTAATTTTCTTTCGAGCGTATCCACTTCTTTACTGTATTTAAGCAGTGTGGGGGTTATCACGGTGTTGTATGCAGCTTCTTGGCTGATTAGCCAAGTAATTTATCAGCGAAAAGCTTTTTAAAAATCTATATTCTTTCTTGAATAGACATCGATTAGAGATCTTAAGCATGAAGCTAAGGTCTCTTTTTTTTGCAGAAAATCATTTTGTGGTTGCAAAGAATAAAAAAAGATGCTTTAATAATGTATATAGTGTTAATATAGTGTATATACAATATTGATTTTAAATACAAAATGATGAGAGGAGTAATAAGTATGGAAAATATAGTAGAATTTAAAAACGTAACCAAACGTTTTAAAGATTTTTCCTTAGAAAATTTTAATTTGCAAATAAAACAAGGGTATGTAACAGGATTTGTCGGGGCTAATGGAGCAGGAAAATCAACAACGATGAAGCTGATGATGAATCTCTTGCAAGCAGATGAAGGAGAAGTAAAAATCTTTGGAATGGATTATGCTGGTAATGAGAAGGAAATTAAGGAGCGCATGGGCTTTGTCTATGATAGCAATGTGTTTTATGAAAGTTTAAATTTAAAAGATATCCGGCGAATTGTTGCACCAGCTTATAAAAATTGGAATGACAAGACATTTTATAACTATATCAAGATATTTGAATTACCTTTAAATAAAGCAATTAAAACTTTTTCCAAAGGAATGCAGATGAAAGCTTCCATGGCAATGGCGTTATCCCATGATGCAGAATTTATTATGATGGATGAGCCAACAGCGGGATTAGATCCGGTTTTCCGGAGAGAACTGTTGGATATCCTGCAGGAATTGATGGAGGATGGAAAGCGCACGTTATTCTTTTCGACACATATTACCAGTGATTTAGAAAGGATTGCGGATTATATTACGTTTATTCAGAAAGGGAGGCTTCTTTTCAATGATTCCAAGGAGGATGTACAGGATCGTTATGCATTGGTCAAAGGAAGTACTGATATACTCAATCGAGAAACAGAAGAACTGTTTATAAAGGTAGAGCGCTCGTCTTATGGATTTCAAGCTCTGACAAATGATGCGAGAGAGATAAAAGCATTATTAGGTGATCGTGTCATGATTGAGGAAGCAACTTTGGAAGATATTATGTTTTATGCGAAAGGAGCGAAAAAGCAACATGTTTAACTTGATAAAAAAAGATATCATTATACAAAAAACACAGCTTCTCCTATTTATCCCACTAATTATTTTTCTTGTTTTCTTTGCCCAGAATCTTAGTCCAATTCTTATTTTTCTGCTAGCTAGTACATTTATATCGGCAAATGCCTATGTATATGATGCTTTGACAGAATCAAATATTCTACTAAATTCTTTACCTTATACACGCAAGAAGATTGTCGCTTCCCGATATCTTGGTGCTATTGTATATATGATTATATCAATTGCACTGGCAGGGGGTGTTCTATATTTAACAGGTTATGGCTATGAAATGATGGATATGGCTATAGCGGTCGGATTATTCTTCATTTTTGCTGCTTTTGCTTTTCCATTATTTTATATCTTAAAACCGGCTTATATAGGGGTAGCAGTTTTAATCGGGACAATTGTTTTAGCATTAGGTTTTCAACCCGCTTCCCGTTTCTTTATGGAACATATGACAGTAATTACAGATTTCCTTGTAAGCACATCAACAACAACGCTTTACCTAATCGGTGCAGCTACCTCTATTGGTCTGTATCTAATTTCGTGGATGATCAGTCAATTTATTTATCAGCGTAAGGTATTTTGAATGTAGCGGCCAAAACTATCATACAGCTTGAAAGAAGCAATGAACATGCTTTTATTAGCTGAACAGCCTTTCTTATTATCCATCGATCCAAAAACAAATCGAGCCTATGCACATGCTTCTTCGGCATTACCTTATAGCTTAAGCAGCGCTTTGCTGGCAGAACTTATGTGGAGGAGCAGGTAAAGCTGCATCATTCTAAACTGAAAGTCATTCCTACAGAAGTAGACGACCCGCTGCTAAAAGAAACCATGGAGATGATGCAACAAAAAAGTGAGAAAACACTAAAATATTGGGTTTCTGCTTTGAAACATTCGCATAAAAATATTGCCAGTAAAATTGCGACTAAATTAGACCAGGCTGGTGTAGGGAATATGGAGGAAAAAAGGATATTAAGTATTTTCCCATCTTATACGTACACGTTTAATCAAGTGGATTTTATTAGACGGATGCAAAAAAGTAAAAAACAAGAGCTCTTAGAAAAAGAAGAAGAGCGAACCATTGTATTAATATCATTAGTTCATGTCAGCAGCTTGCTTCGTATCGTATTTCCAGACCGGAAAGAATCAGGCAGAAAAACAAATTAAGCAGCTGAGTAAGAATCTGCCTGTGTCCAAAGCTGTTAAAGCAACAATTGATTCAATTAATGCCGCTATTTTGCTGCCTCCTCTTCCGCTTCAAGGTCTTCGTCTAAAAAACAACATAAAGAAAGCAGGCTCAAGCTCTTAGCTTAGCCTGCTTTCATTAGAATTTAATCATCCACTTCCACATGCAGCTGTTCCCCAGACACCGCATCAATATAAACATCTACTTCCTGAGATCCCATATCTTCAAAATTTATTTCATATTCCGGGCTGCCATTCTCAAACTCTAAGGACCAGCTTTTGGCAGTGATACCTTCTGTTTCGGGAGCTTCAGATGCTGTAGCTAATGCTTCCTCTGCCGTGACATAATCAGCGAGGACTAATTCCTCATAGCGGTCATCTGAATCCTGCTGCTCCTGTTCCTCAGCTATAATTTCACCGGCTTGATTGATTTCAGCAGAGTATTCCATGGAATCATCAAAACCGTCTATATCATAGACAAGCTCTCCTCTTTCTTCATCCAGCTGAATAGAGGAAACACGTGTATCCGGGAAATTTTCCTGGAAGGCACTGACTGCATCTTCCACACTTAACGATACATTTGTAAGATCTAAGGCATCGTTACCGTCGGCTGCACCATTATTATCATTGGTATTTGCATCATCCGTGTTTTCATCTTCTGCATTTGTATCTTCATTATTATTGTCTGCATTTTCACTTGTATCTGAATCGTTTGTTGCGTCATTTCCTGTGTTGTTGTCATCGCTTGTCCCACAAGCAGCTAAAGTAATGGAAAGAAGCAAAGTGAAGCATAAAAATAATATTTTTTTCATGATAGTTCATCCTTTCCAATCCCCATTGAAGGAGAGTTATTGTATAAAATCATAATACCCAATGTTAGAAAAATCAAACTGGAACATCACTTTTTTTGACAGCAATTTTTTATTTCGACTCTCCTATAAGGTAATGTGTTCCTGTTTCTGCTTTTTTATACAATTATTTTATAAAAAAACACCCATGCTGCATAGCAGCATGGTGTAAAGAGAGATTACCTACGTGTTCAAAAAGTTCGATAAAAAGGATCAAGAAGTTCAAGGCGACGCGGCTTTTACGAACGGAGCGTATGCTCTTAAATACGTGAGTATCGGAAAAGCCGCGTCAACGCAGAAATTCGCCGTATCACTTTTATTGGACTTTTTGAACATCCTCTTATATTATTTTGCAGTGGAATTACGCTTGTGCTTTGATATCATACGGTACTCAATCAAGAGCTCTCCAACAATAGCAAATAAAAAGACAGGAAGGGCGTAGAGGATATTCGTCAGTATCCAGATAATAAGAAAGACGCCCATCGTTCCAATCCATAAAGCTCCTGACAGCATTCCACGTTTCGTTATCTCTTCTGTATCCTTATAATAGCCTGTGTAAGCTTCATGATGTCGTTCATGCTCTTGCATTAACCATGGCTTGAATCGCTTCTTTTCTGTAAGAATTAAAAAGGCAATTACCAAAATACCGGGTAACACAAAAGGAATCAGCACACCCAAAATAGCTGCAGGATCACTATTTTCCATAAAATATTGTGAACTGGAGATAGAAATTCCAAATAAAATAAGACCAACTGCAAGGGTATAAATAAGCGCCCGTTTCCAATGCATCGGGTATTTGGCTGTTGTTTCCGTTGTCAATCCTAAATAAGTTAAAGCTGCTCCTGCAGGCACAACAAATGGCAGAAGGGAGGAAATGGCAATGAATAAATTATCTCCTGTAGAAAAATAAGTGATCAGGCTTGTAATAATTCCAAACAATAGAACTCCCGCAGCAAGTGTATATCCAATCGCGTAACCGGCAGAAAGCTTTGGTTTTGTATCTACATACATTTTTCCAATAATCTCCTTTCTTTTTTCTCTGCTTAAATCATCAGCAATTGCTGTAATATCACCTAATTCTGCGACAGCTTCTGCGAATGCCTCATCAGAGGATTTTCCTTTCTTTTCTAAATCTTGTACACGATCCTTTAAATTCATCATGATTTCTTCTTTAAAATCTTCCAGCTCAGGGGTTGACTCATAGCTCTGAAATAAATCATCCACATATTTTTTTATCATCATGTTAATCAATTTCCTCCTTCAGTAATCGATTTAAAATACGTTGGGTAAATTCCCAATCGGCAATATTCTGTTTATACTGTATGCGGCCTTTATCGGTAATCCGATAATACTTTCTGCGGCCGCCCTGGCTTTCGTCTCCCCAATAGGCGACGATACAAGCTTCCTTTTCCAAGCGCTTATAGCTCGAATATAATGTAGCTTCCTTCAATTGGTACAATCCATCCGTGCGATCCATAATTGATTTATAAATTTGATACCCATAGGCATCGTTTTTCATCAGTATTCCCAATACAATCGTGTCGGTATGCCCGCGTAATAAATCTGCTGAAATCCTTCCTTCCAACAAAACCCCTCCTTGCCTTGCAATGAGTCATCTCATCTATATTAAATAAAATACTATGACAGACAAAGTAATTATTTGTATAAGTATATTACTATGTCTGTCATGGTATGTCAATGAAAAAAGTATTCGATTAATAAAAAAGGCCGGGAGCACCCCAGCCTTGGCTTCTGTTTGTAATTAAACCAGCAAATATTTTTCTATCAGCGACGAAGGCTTCTCTTATAGAAAGTGAGAAGGATAATTTTTAATCAAATATTCCTTCATCTCATCCGCTGTTTTCCCTTGCAAAACAGGAACGATCTCTTCAGCAAGTATTTTTCTGCGGGAGCTGCTGGAAAAGCCAATTTGCAGCAGCATATTGATATCGTCATCATTAATATAGAATTTTACTTTCAGGCATGTATAGCCCTGCTCCTCAATAAGTGTGGCAATACGGTTGGAAAAGGTAAGGACATAATCATAATCAAGATAAGCCAACGCATGCAATTCATTAATATGCAATGTTTTAACAATTTTAATATCCAGGTAATGATTTAACGTAGCTCCGAAAAAATCTGCTTTCTCTATAGAGGAATTCGTAACAATTACAATACTTTTTGTGTTTCTCCCCAAGATTTTATTTTCGTTAATATGCTTTCGAAAAATAAGTGTGAGTGTTGCAATTTGATCAGATGATAATTGAAGTTCATTGGAAATAAATGAATCTTGTTCGATTAAATGATAGAGATTTGGAAATTTTCCCGCAGTTTGATCCAGCTTATTATCATAAAAATCAAAGCGATAATCCGAACGCAGAATACATTTGAAAATAAACTGATACATTTCTTGAAATAATTCATGTTTTGAGTATATATCCGTAATAATGTTTGATTGAACAACAGAAATAAATTGTGTTACTTTTTCTTCCAGCCATTGTATTTGAATAGATACGTTGCTCTCCTTATTCATAGTATCCAAAGAAAATAATATATGGTTAAATATTTGATTCTCCATTGAATGCTTAACAAACTTGAATGGTGACGGAAATGTAATGGTTGTATGAATTTTTTTACTTTCATAGTATCCCAGATGATTCCTGTAAAATGTAATCATGGCGTATAGAAAAATAAACTTTTTAGAAGGATAAGATAATTCTATGTTTTGTTGATAGATAATCGTTTCAATCAAATTTTTTACTTGGTTGTGAATAAAATTTGTTTCAGTTAAAAAGTATTCTGCGATTAATACTTCCATTGGATTATTAGCTTGCCGGAGATATAGTTTATTATCCTTATCCAGCTCAAATAGCTTAACCAGAATTTTTGCAGCTTCTATCCGAATCAGGGTTTCTTGACCGCTGATACGAATCCCTTTTTTTCGAACAATCTCTTTGCAAAGCCCTGCCTGCTTTAACTGCTTTGTCAAATGACGGTTATCTTTTTTCTTGGTGCTCATACTTAATCCCAGGTGCTGATATAGTCTGGAGGTATTAACAACTTCTTTTAAAATGGATTGCACAATGATAAAAGATAACCGTTCCTGTTGTGATGGAATATATGCATAAAAAGGGATGCTTTGAACAATTTGGATATATTCCTTATACGTCATCTTACTTTGAATTTTATGGTTTTTAGGTACAAGCTGCTGATGCTTTGATAAATAGGCATTAATGGAATCAATCCTTCTGTAAATACTTCCTTCACTTCGATTGAAAGCTTTTGTATTTGATAAATCAATCTCTCCATGCTCTTGAAGGTGGTTGAGTAATTTTAAATCAAGAGAATCCATAGCCAGATTCCTCCTCACAGGGATTGCCTAAATGGCTTTGTAAATACTAGGTTATTTCATTTTCTTCCTGCAGAAAACATAGGTTTAATAGTAAATTTAACTTTGCTGATATAAATGAGGGGTACTTTTTGAGATGCATTTTTATTGAAAAACTTCCTTGTTATACCCCTGATATAATTCTACACTTAATTTAATAAATGAGGAAGGAAGAGAAGGAATGAAATTAAATAACGTCAAAGATACAATTCAAAAATTTGGAAGATCTTTGTTATTACCAATTGGTGTCATGGCTCCTGTGGGGATGCTCATGGGAATATGCGGCGCTTTAGGGCAGGATTATATGATTGAAAGGCTGCCTTTTCTAGATAATGCAGTCATTCAAACTTCCATTAATAGCCTGCGGGATATTACAGGAATTGTTTTCGAGAATATACCGCTTCTCTTTGCTATGGGCGTTGCATATGGGATGTCGAAGAATGAAAAGGGAATAGCTGTGTTTGCCTCTGTATTGGGATATTTAACGATGCTTATTGTAATGAATGTGTATCTGACAGTTACAGGAACATTAGTTGAAGACCCTGAGACAATGTCGCAAGTCGGACAGGGAATCGTGTTAGGAATTCAAACATTACGAATTGATGCTTTTGGAGGAATAATAGCAGGTTTAATAGCCGCCAAAATTGCAGATCGTTTTTATAGATTGGAATTACCGCTGGCATTTGCTTTCTTTGGCGGTAAAAAGTCTGTACCAATCATAACATTTTTAGTTATGATTCCGGTCGGGTTAATCATACCGATTATCTGGGGACTATTCACACAATTTTTATTAAGTATTTCATTTATATTTATGAATCAGCATTTTGGAGTTGGTGTTTACTGGGCTGCTCATCGTGCGTTAATACCTTTTGGCCTGCATCATGTACTTGCCTCTGTAGTTCGTTTCTCAGAAGCCGGTGGAGTCTACTTGATTGATGGGCAAAATTATATGGGTATTTTAAATGCTACCAATCAGATTTTATTTAATTTAGGTCCTTCTCATGAAGCATGGGATCGTTTAATGCCTGATTTAGTGAAGTATTTGGCATCTGGTCAAATGCTGATTACATTGTTTAGAATTCCGGCAATTGGATTAGCGATGTATCATACATCTTTTGCATCCAATAAAACGATTGCGAAAGGAACTATTCTGACAGTCGTATTAACAGCATTTTTAGGAAACGTTACGGAGCCGCTGGAATTTTCATTCTTATTTATTGCTCCGCTGCTATTTGTCGTTTATATCATATTAAGTGGCATCATGGCATTACCATTAAACTTTTTAGATATATCGATTGGTTATATTCGAGGAACTATATTTGACTTTGGTATCTTTGGTTTATTATACGAAGACACAAATTGGTATCAGCTTGTTCTTTTAGGTATTGTAAACTTTATTGTTTTCTATTTTGTTTTCCGGTTTGCTATTACAAAATGGAATTTAAAAACACCTGGTCGTGAAGCAGAAATAAAAAATGTAAATTTATTAAAAGAAAAAAGATATCCTGAAATTGCAGCAATTGTTATTGAAGGGCTTGGCGGAAAAGAAAATATTAAGAATGTCGACAACTGCGTTACCCGATTAAGAGTAGATTTAAATGATGATGAGAAAGTTGACTTGGAAAAATTAAAAGATTCCGGCTCATCCGGCTCCTTTATGGCTCAAAAAAATCATATTCATGTCGTATTTGGACCACATGTTGAATTTGTCAGAAATGCAGTTGATGAGAAACTATATCCAAAATAAAGCATAAGGGAGCAGGAAATAGATATGAGAGCGTTATATGATTCCAAAACAAAAACAATGTATGATTATGGAATAAGAGAATTATTAGGTTCCAATCAAAAATATCAATCCTGGCTGGATGTGGAAGCAGCATTAGCAGCTGCTCAAGGAGAGCTGGGCATCATACCGGAAGAAGCCGCAAAAAATATTAATGAAGCAGCCCGATTAGAAAATATAGATTTAGAAGAAATGGAACGATTAAAAGAAAGTGTGGGACATGGCTTTGTACCCTTTCTAAAAGTGTTCATTAAAGCTTGTAACGAAGAAAGCGGTAAGTACGTGCATTATGGTGTTACAACGCAAAATATTCAGCAGACAGCACAGCTTCTGGTTGTTTCAAAAATACATGATCGCATGATGAATGTACTTGCAGATATTTTATCTCACTTAGGAGATTTGGCAGAAAAGCATCAAAATACAGTAATGCCTGGGCGTACACATGGAAGGCATGCGATTCCGATTACTTACGGATATAAAGTTTCTGTGTGGATCAGTGAGACAATTGATGCGATAGAAAGACTGTCCGAAGCAGCTAAGCGGACATTCCAAGTAATGATGGGAGGAGCTGTCGGTTCATTTAATACGTTTGGAGAAGCTGGTATAAAGTTGCAGTCAGAAGTAGCTAAGCTGTTAAATATGCATGCAATGCAGGTACCGTCAAGAAATATAACCAGTCATAAAACAGAATATATTCATGCACTTGCTTTATTAGCAAATGGATTTCATAAAATTGCTGAAGAAGTATACACAACATCTATTGAGGAAATCGGAGAGGTTTCGGAAAGCTTTGCAAGCGGCACAATTGGTTCCAGTACAATGCCGCATAAAATTAATCCAAAGTTATCCAAAGGAATTATTGCTAATGCCCAAAAGCTCTATACGCTTCCGCAGCTTTGCTTAAATGCGGCTGCAAGGCCGTATGAAGCAGACAGCAGTCAGTATATGGTGTTTGATGCTGCGCTAGAAGAGGCCATAGAATTAATTACAGAGATTGTTTTACGAACAGAGGAATTAACGAAAGGAATCTCTGTTCATGTAGATAAAATGAAGGAAAACGCTTCTCTGAATAAAGGATTGGACAACAGTGAATTTATTATGATGGAAATAGCGAAGAGGCTTGGAAAAGATAAAGCACATACGATTGTTTACAATAAAGCGATACAAGTGCAGACAGAGGGAAGTTCATTTGTAGATGCTTTATTGGAAGATAAGGATGTGAATGAAATGTTTTCCAGGGATGAAATCAAGAGCATGCTGCTCCCGGAAAAGTACGTTGGTGCAGGGCATATTATTGCCGGGAAACAAGCTGAAAGAGCGTTTCATGTATCTGAAAAAATAAAAAAAGATATGAAATTTGATGGAGCAGAATAAGGCGATCCCGTTTCAGGAGTGTGTTCGATATGATTAAACTTGTTGCTGTTGACATGGATGGAACACTTTTAGATACGAATAAACAAATATCCAGTGCAAATAAAGATGCCATCCAAGCTTGTATAGATCAGGGAATTAAAATCGTTCTTAGCACAGGCAGACCTTTCAGCCATGTAAAACCATATGTCAATGAATTAAATTTAAATAATTTTTTTGTTACAGCTAATGGCGGACAAATATTAAACGCAAAGGAGGAAGTGATTTCCCAGCATTATCTTTCTGCTGATCATTTGTCAAAGCTTGTCGATCTTTGTGAAGCAAATAAATTAAGTTACTGGGCACTGACTGCGAGGGAATTCTTTACGAATCAATTTCCAGCCAATTATATGGACAAAAGCTGGTTGAAATTTGGAATCAGGCTGGAAACAGCGGAGGAAGCTGAAATTCTCCGCAAATATTTAAAAGAAACGAATCTCTATGAGGTTTCAAATACGCTGCCAACTAATATTGAATTAAACCCCGTAGGTATAAATAAAGCAACGGGTATTGAATTTGTTTGTAAGCAAATGGGGATTGATATGAATGAGGTAATGGCAATAGGAGATGCACTGAATGATGCCAAGCTTATTAAAAAGGCTAAACTGGGGATTGCGATGGGAAATGCCCAACAATATGTCAAAGAAATAGCTGATTTTATAACAAAAGATAATAATAATGACGGCGTAGCATGTGCATTGAATAAATTTATTTTACGTGTCAGGGAGGGGTGACATTTGTGGGAATCCGAACTCTGCACAGCATGATGCAAATAAAATGGAGGGATAGCCATGTTTGAAAAGCTTTTTAAAAAGAAAGAGAATCAGGAGATTGAATTATTCGCTCCGATTAATGGAGAGGTAATTCCTTTGGAGGAAGTGCCTGATCCGGTATTCGCTGAAAAAATGATGGGCGACGGCATTGCTATTAAACCAGCTGATGGAAAAGTTGTATCACCTATTGATGGGAATATTGTGCAAGCGTTCCCGACAAAGCATGCGGTAGGGATTAAAGCCAGCAATGGGACGGAAATTTTAATTCATATTGGCTTAGAAACCGTTGCTTTGGATGGTGAAGGGTTCACCATCCATGTCAAAGAAGGAGATAAAGTGAAAAAAGGCGATGCTCTTGTTGATGTCGACTTGGCAGTTGTAGGTGAAAAAGCGGTGAGTACGGTTACGCCAATGCTTATTACAAATATGAGTGATATCGAAGCTTTACATAAACAGGATGTGAAGCAGGTCCGGGCAAGTGAAGATGTTGTGATTAGGGTGAAATAAAAGGCTTTGACAATAAACTGATTTTGTTGGGACTGAAAGAAGATAAAAGCATACAGTTAGAAAAAAATAGCAGTTTTCCGATTTGAAGTGGAAAAGCTGCTATTTTTTGTACTTTTATTTAAATGTATGGTAATAATCAGTTTACGGCTGAATGAAGTGAGGATTTTGGACATATGTACGCTTTATCTATAGAAGGTTAAAGAAAGCCTCAGCAAAATTAAAAATAATGACTTCTATCTTTGGGGTTAGAGCAGGTGTGTCTATAAAGCTACTTCTTTGGATGGCATATACCTCTTTTTTACATATAAATCCGAAATAATCGATTTTAGTATTTGAGAGAACACGTTATAATAGAAAGAGAAGGAAGGGAATTGTATGATATTTTTATTCCTGAGAACATTTGCAATTGGTCTCTTAGGTGCTATTATCTTCTCGATTGTTAACCTGCCATTGCCCTGGCTGCTCGGATCAATGATTGTGACACTATTGTTTCAATTAAGATCACCATGGAAAATAGTATGGAATCCAATCTTTCGGAATATCGGCTTAATTATTGCCGGATACACGATTGGATATGCCTTTACCTTGAAAGCACTGCAAGAAATGGTGAACTATTTCCCGATGATGTTCTTCATTAACGTTATCTTTCTTGTGTTATTTATTTGTGTCAGCTATGTGGTTTCCAAATGGGCGCGGTTAGATCTTGGGACAGCCATGGCTTGTTGCGCTCCCGGAGGATTACAGCAGGTGGTAGTCTTTGCAGAAGAACAAAAAAAATTGAATATTACGGTTGTGACGTTTTATCAAGTTATCCGTTTACTGGCGATTATTACGCTAGTTCCATTTATTGTTTCTGGTAATAATGGCAGTATGACAGCAGAGAAAACAATTGAAAGCTATTCGCCGGTTTTATTTGGCTTATTGATTATATGCTACATAGCAGGAATGCTTTTTAAATTTATTAAAGTTCCTACCGCATATTTATTGGGACCTGTATTTCTTGTCATGGTATGTAATCTATTATCTGTTCAAGTCCCGGTTATGCCGGAAAGTTTATTACATATTGCACAGCTTTTTATCGGGATTTATATGGGGCTATTATTAAAACGGGATAAATTGAAGAAAATGAAGTCTCATATTGTTTATGCCGTTGGTTCTTGTGTTATTTTAATTGGGGTAGCATTTTTGATTAGTGAATGGATGGCACATCGGTTTATGGACTTTGCTACAAGCTTTTTAAGCGTTGTTCCAGGTGGTGTGGATCAAATGGGGATTATCGCAGCGTCTATTCAGGCAGATGTAACAGTGGTGACATCTTTTCAACTGTTCCGAATTTTGTTTTTATCGATTATTATTATTCCGTTCATTAAATTTATGGTTCTGCGTGAACATAGACAATTAAGAGAGTAGAGAAAAAGAGAGGTGTTAAAAGTGATTCAAATTGGATTGACTGGATGGGGAGATCACAAATCTATTTATGCTGCTGATACGAAAGCACATGAGAAATTACAGGAATACAGCAGTCATTTTCCAGTAGTAGAATTAGATTCCTCTTTCTATGCAGTACAGCCTATCCGTAATATGGAGAAATGGGCAAGGGAGACACCCGGAAATTTTCAATTTATCGTGAAAGCCTACCAAGGAATGACAGGGCATGATCGTGAAGGAAAGGAAAATCCTTTTGAAACCAAAGAGGAAATGTTCCAGGCTTTTAGGGAGTCTGTCGAGCCGCTTCGGAAGGCAGGCAAACTGGGAGCAGTGCTGTTTCAATTTCCACCGTGGTTTGATTGCAGACAGGAGCATGTAAATTATATCCGTTATTGTAAAAAGCAAATGAAGGATATTCCTGTTGCATTGGAATTTAGACAGCAATCCTGGTATGAAGAAAGGTTTCAGCAGCAAACCTTGCAGTTTATGAAACGGGAAGGCTGGATTCACACGATTGCGGATGAGCCTCAGGCTGGTGTGAAATCTGTTCCGTTTGTGCCTGTGGTGACGGTAAAGGATAAAGTGATTGTTCGTTTGCACGGCAGGAATGTCCATGGCTGGAACTACTCGGGCAATGCTAATTGGCGTAAGGTCCGCTATTTATATGAATACAATGAACAAGAGTTAATATCGATAGCTGAAGAGGTAAAAAGATTGGAAAAGCAGTGTGAAGAAGTCATCGTTTTGTTTAACAATAATTCTGGAGGACATGCAGCTGGAAATGCCAAGCAATTTCAGCAGATGCTGGGGATTGAGTTTGACGGGCTTGCCTCGCAGCAGCTGGGGTTGTTTTAGAAAGGAATCCATAAATAATAGGATTTGTAGTAATTTTCTGTATTTTAACTATAACTCCAAAATAAGGATGGAGGAAAATCATATGATTCATTATATGGTATGAACTTCTTACCTGATTTTCCTTTTAAAAGGGTGTTCAAAGAGTCCTAAATGATAAGTGGCGAATTGCTGCATTGACGTGATTTTTCCAATGAGGGGCTGGGACTGTACTGCGATTACTCGCCCCACCGAAAACTGGTGCAACTTTTTGAACATGCATGTAAATCATAAATAAAAAAAGGGTTTCAGGAGGAGCAAAAATGTGTACAGAAAATAAGTGGAATAAACTGATGGAAGTGCAAAAGAAACTTTCTTTTTCAGGAGCATTCTATGCTAAAAAGCAGGATGAAATAATAACAGGGAGCAATGGATTCAGAAACCGTGCCGAAAAACTCGAAAATCAAGCAGATACACGATTTGGTATTGCTTCAGGCTGTAAGATATTTACTGCAGTTGCCATTGCTAAGCTTGTAGAAATGGGCAAGATATCGTTTCAAACAAAGTTACAAGATTGCGTGGCAGAGAAGTTCCCTTACTTTGATAAAGGCATTACCATTCATCATTTATTGACGCATACCTCGGGTGTACCGGATTACTTTGATGAGGGAGAGATGGATGATTTTGAGTTGTTGTGGAAAGATTTCCCCATGTATGGTGTCAGAACACCAAAAGATTTCTTGCCACTTTTTCAACACAGGAAAATGCAGGAAAATCCAGGTGGTTCCTTTCAATATAACAATTCAGGCTACATCCTATTAGGCTTGGTTGTAGAGCATGTCGCTGATTGCAGCTTTACTTCATTTGTAGAAGAACATATCTTTAAAGCTGCCGACATGTGTGATTCAGGCTATTTTGAAATGGATTGTTTACCGGAACGGACAGCTTTAGGGTATGTAGAAGAGCCAAACGGAAAATGGAAAACAAATATTTATTCTCTTCCGGCAAAAGGTGGATCAGATGGTGGAGCATTTGTCACTACAGGTGATATGGCCAAATTCTGGGATGCTTTAATGCGTTACCGGCTTTTGTCTGAGCAAATAACCCGGGAACTGCTGCAAGCGCGCAAATGTGTAGATGAGGAAGAAAACATCTTCTACGGATATTCCGGTTATATGGAATTAGGCGATGATAAAGAAGTGATAAAGTATATTCAAATGGGATATGACCCGGGAGTTAATTTTCGTGCGGTTCATTATCCGCATGATGAAAAGACACTGATTGTGTGCTCTAATAAATCTGAAGGGGCTTATGAGCTGTTAAAAGAGATGGAACGTATAATTGTATAAAGTTAAAAAGGGATTAACTTGGAGGTTGGTCCCTTTTCTACTGAAACAGCTTATGCTTAATCTTTCTTGCATATTTATGAAAAACATTGCTCTTATCAAGTTTCCGTTCTTTCACTAATGTTTGAAATGCTGCTTGTTTTTCTGATTGATCAGCTTGCATCTCACCATCCGTTGCAATTTGCATTAAGTCGCGGTGCGATATATACTGCTTTTGATTTTCCTGTTCGTCTGAAAGGTAACCTGCCCGTTTTAAAATACGAAAGGATTGTTTAACTTCCTCGGGTAATCCTGCAAATTCATCATGCAAGTCCAAGCGTTCTCCTTTGCCCGGCAAATCATCAAATTCTCCATTATCCACTGCCTTTTTAATTTGCTCTTCTACAAAGTGATACATAGCGCCCCTCCTTTTTCAGATGAATCTTTCTTTCAGTATGCTGGAACAAAGGAAAAAGTTCAACTAAAGATTATTATCAATATGATTAATGATTTGCTGAACAGCCTGTTCTCCCTTATGTTTCCAATCTTGTTTATGACGTACGGACTGAAATAAATAGGGATCCTCGTTGGTGCCATGATAAATGATAAGAGGGGTTCCAAATTCAATTTGAACAGATGGCTGGTTATGCTCCTCTTGTAACAATTGATAGGGGAGATATAAATACATTTTTTCCCCGTCTTGGCTGGAAAGAAGTCCATTAAAATGGCCTTGATACTTATTATCTCCATTGATATGAAATCCAAGCTCTTTAAAATGTGGCTTTAATTTTTTGAAAAAACCCTTTTTTCCAGGCATATTCGTATCTAATGTAATCATTTTCTGTTTCTCCTTTATGTTTCTTCTGTGATTAGCTTTTCCTTTAATCAAGTGAAACATACGGAAATAAGAGAGCGATTCGTCTTTCCAAATTAATTTTAGAAAAAACTACTTGATTAAAGAACATTTGTTCGATATACTGTATTTAGATATTCACCTCAGAAATTCACCTTATCATAAATAAAGGATGTGTTTTTATGCCTCAAATTTGTCTCCGTAAAATTTACTCTTCATCAGCAATAACCTCTCTGCATGTACAGGAAGATTCCAAATCATACAACAAGTATCAAAGAAGAAAAGGGCGTACCAAGAAAGCACTGCATCGGATACCGGATGTTCAATTAATGGATTTAAAAGTAGATTATGCTTTTAAGCAATTATTTGGAAGCGAAAAGAATAAAGAAATCACCGTTGTTTTCCTTAACGCAATTTTAGCAAAGTCAGGAAGAAGTCCGATTCAGCAGCTTTACTTTCAAAACATTGAAATTGGGGGTGAATATGAAGAGGATAAAAAATCCAGATTAGATCTCTTGATTAAGACAGAGAAGAAAGAATGGGTCAACATAGAAATTCAAATCAATAATGAGTATAATATGATTAAAAGATCCCTGTATTATTGGTCGAGACTTTTTTCAGAACAGCTGAAAGAAGGGCAAAGCTATAGGGAACTGTACCCTGTTATCAGTATTAATATTATGCATTTTAACCTGCTGGATGAAACAGATGCCTTTCATAATATCTTTCGTTTATACGAGATGAAGGAGAAATATCCATTAACCGATATGATTGAATTTCATTTTGTGGAGATTCCTAAACTAATCACTGCCTGGAAGAAGAATCAGCTGGATCCGTGGGAGGATGTCTTAACACGCTGGCTGCTGCTGTTAGGAACTGTTGATAGACGAAAGAATCACTTCTACAATGATATCTATCAGGAATTGGAGGAGATTGCAATGGTGGATAAAACATTACATGTTGCGATGCGGGTTTGGGAAGATTTAAGCCGAACAGAAGAAGAGCGCCGGGAATATGAAACACGTTTGAAGCAAATTTTAGATGAGCAATCCAAGAAGCGGGATAGAGAGTTATTGGAACAGGAAATGGAAGAGATGAAAGAGCAGAAAGAAGAAGCTGAAAAGCAGAATGAGGAACTGAAAGCAGAGAAAGAAGAACTGAAAGCGAGGGAAAAAGAAACGGAGATCAAAAGAAGAAAGGAGGAGACCAGAAGAATCGAAGCGGAGTCTGCATTGGAGGAAAATACAAAACAAATAGCATTAAAAATGCTAAAACAAGGGATAGATTATACTGCCATTATACAGATAACGGGCCTTACTCCAGAGCAATTAAAGATTATTCAGCAAGAATCGGAAAATAATGATAAGTAGATTATAAAGTACCAGGATGAAATAGCAAGGCACAGGCTGATAAAGGAAAAAATCACATGTGCCTTTATTCTAAAAATGAAACCGTCGTACAATTTCGTTTTTCATTGTCTTTTCCGAAAACAACACCATGCCAACCAGTGTCATCAGAGCGTATAAGGCTGTTGCTGCACTTGGCCATAACACCGTGGACCAGGAGCTTAAAAACAGAAGTACAGGAAGAAAACCGAGAATGACCATGGTAGTCATATATCCAATGTATTCTCTCCATTTCATTGGCTTCCGCAGTACAATAATTGTTACAAGCAGTGTCGCCAACGTAACAAGAAACGGAATAACATAGTGAATGGACCATTTTGAGCTCCCGGATGCGGCATCTAGGATAAACAGCATCACAGAAAGAGAGATAACTTGAAGAACCACCTTCGATCCAATGTGTGCTTTAGAAAGAAAGGTATGATTGATAGTCAGTAAACCATACAGAACAGGACCTAGTACGTATAAAAACCATAACCTTTCCGGAGTAGTAAATAAATTAATTAATAAGCTGGTATTGATAGCAAAAATCGCAATGAATAAGACAAGACGCTGTGCAAAGCGGCGCCGTTTGACTTTGGTTTCATAAACAGGATAATATTCGTTGTCTCCTGTTTTTTCGGAAAGCTTATGCTTGCATAATGGGCAATATTTCTGTTTTGTATAGGTGTTGCAATTATTGCAATAATGTTGCATTGTTTTCACCTGCTGTCATTGGAGTATACTTCTATCTCCAAATTGTATGTCTTAGAAAGTTCCCTGAAAAAAGTACGAATAATATCCGCTTCTTTAATCATTCTTGAAAATGAAATTACAAGTTCATCTCCGACTGCAATCATTGCTCCGTTGATTGGACTTTTCTTTGTCGGATACAAGATGATTTCCATATGAGAGATGTGTGATTTCATGGATTCGGAAAGTTGTACCTTACCTACATTAGTTAGCGTCATTGCTTTGGTACGTTCACTAAAGCTTCTATAACCATAACGGATCGCATGGTACTTAAGGGGGAGCGGGATGAATCTGGCTGTCAGTCTCGTTTGCCATTTTACCCGGTCATTAATACTTTGCTGCAAGCTTTCCTTCCGTATTTTTTCCCGCAGTTGTTTCGAGATTTCCGTAATAATTTCTTCTAATGTTGTCGTTTCCGTAACTGCCATGCCGATATTGACAACTCCAAAAAAATTACGCAGCGTATTCGAAGGAAAAAGATTTCTTAAATTAACAGGAATAGCAATCTTTATTTCTTCCTGGTAAGCTCGAAATTTTAATCTCTCTTTATAGATAGCTGCAATAAGAAGCGCTGAAATAAAAGCAGTAATGGTCGTCCCGTGCTTTTTAGCAAGCTGATGTACCTTCTCTGTACTCATTTTCCCATGGATGACAATAGTTTGATCGATAGAGCCGCCACGGATTTGATAAGAGGATGCTTCTTTAAATTTTTCTGGTTTTTCATCTGTTACATAGTTTTGATAACTGTCATCCCTTTCGTAATAGCTGGGCTCATCATGAATATTAATTAGTGTACTCTCGTAGCTTACGCTTTTACCCAAATGAATGAGATAATGGTAAACAAGTGCTTTAATAAATTCTAAAGCACCTGTGCCATCTGTGACAGAATGAAAAAATTCCACAGCAATCCGCTTCTTATAATAGGTAACACGCATTAAAAAGCCGTTTGTTTCGATAGGATCAATAGGTGCACATGGATATTGGCTTTCATATTGAACAAAAAGCTTTTGATTATTTTCCACAAGGAAATCCCAAAATAACCCCTTGCTAAGCTTTACGGCAAACATAGGCAGACGTTTGAGAACATCATCAAGTGCAAGCTGGAGCTTATCGGGTTGTACGGCTTCCTTCATTACGGCAGCAATCCGGAAGACCGAGGAATTTGTCTGTTCGGATACAGCATGAAACATTTTGCCTGCATTATCAAGTTTGTACCATTCATCCATCTTTGGAACACCTCTTGAACGTACTGTTTTATTCTTATATTGTTAATCTGGGTAAAATCAGAGTTTTTTATAAGCGTTAACTTTTACTTTAACAGATACAGCTCTTTTTTGCTCTATAAAAAATATCTAATTTGAAACACAAGCTTATATTTTAGGGTGGGAAGAGTTGCTTATCTTGCAGCAGGATGAAAGAAAAAAGCGGCTCCATTAAGAGTCCGCTTCCTCTACTTTAAATATCAGCAACTTTTAACGTGAGCTGCTTCACTTCTTTCACTGTTCTGGCCCCGGATAAAGCCATGGATACAGAAATGTCCTGAGCAAGGTTGGCAAATATTCTCTGAACACCTGTTTCTCCTTGAAGTGCTAGTGCATAGGCATAAGGACGTCCGAGTAAAATTGCGTCAGCACCAAGAGCAAGGGCTTTGATGACATCTGCTCCCCGGCGGATGCCGCTGTCAAAGAGCAGAGGAAAGTCTGAACCAACGGCTTTCCGTATAGCTGGTAATGCTTCCAGACTTGAAATAGTCCCATCCATTTGTCTGCCTCCATGATTAGACACAACAATACCGCTGATGCCCGCTTTTATAGCCTGCTTTGCATCTTCAGGGTGAAGGATACCTTTTAAAAAGATTGGCAGTTTTGTACGCTGACGCAATTCTGCTATGTTATTCCAGTGCAGGTGTGGATGATGCAGGTTCTCAATAATCGAAGCAATTTCATCCTGATCTTTCTTCAGACTTTCTTGGAACACAGGGTCTTGAACATAATTTGCCTTTCCATATCCTTTTTTTAAAGGAGAATATTGATGGCGCATATCATCTTCACGCCAGCCAAGTATCGTTGTATCCACGGTTACTACAATTGCCTCGTAGCCTGCGTTTTCTGCACGTTTTGCCATGCTGTAGGAAATAGCATCATTTTTAGACCAATATAATTGAAACCATTTCGGGCCATGCGGAACAGCTTTTGAGATTTCTTCCATAGATCTGGAAGTAACTGTGCTTTGTATATATGGAATATTTATGGAAGCAGCAGCATTTGCAATGGCAAAGTCCGGCTCCTCATGAACCATTTTTAAATGACCGATTGGAGCAACCATAAAAGGATAAGCATATTCATTTCCTAAAATACAAATGGAAGTATCGACCTCTGATACATTCCTTAAAAATCTAGGGATGATGGAATATTTTTTGAATTCTGCTCTGTTTTTTCTTAATGTTTCTTCTCCGCCAGCACCAGAACGAATATGACTGAATACCTCTTCTGGCAAGGCATGCTTTGCTGCAGCTTCAAGTTGTTCTACTCCGATAGGAAACGAATCCTGTATAGTGATGTGCTCTAAGAAAGAGCCATCCTTCGATGAGGTTACCATAGTTCTGCCTCCATTTTAATCTTTTTTCATTCGCTCAGCGAGCCGGTTTCCAAGAGATTGGATACCTTGGACGATAATGACGAGAAGGATTACGGTGACATACATTACTTCTGCTTCATAGCGCAGATGTCCAAATCGGTAAGCAAGGTCACCCAAACCGCCGGCTCCAACCAGACCAGCCATAGCCGTTGCGCCTATCAGGCTGATTGTTGCAATAGTTAGAGCCAGAACGATTGCTGGTCTAGCTTCACGCAACATCACATTCCAAATAATTTGATGTGTCTTTATTCCCATAGCACGGTATGCTTCAACTACTCCCTGGTTTACCTCTAACAGGGAGGATTCAATCAGTCTGGCGATATAAGGGGCTGCATTGACAACCAGTGGTACAATAACCCCTTTTACACCAATCGTTACGCCTACTACCAATTTGGTGAAAGGGAGCATAAAGAATAAAAGAATAATAAATGGAATCGAACGAATGACATTAATAAGTAAGTTTAAAAACTGGTAAACAAATTTATTTTGTAAAGGTTGTCCTGGACGTGTCAATATTAATAGAATAGCTAAAATGACGCCTATAATAACAGAGAAAAATAACGAAATAGTAACCATTTGAAAGGTTTCTTTGATTGCTTGAGGAAATAATGGCAGCCATTGATCTATAAAGTTTTGCATCTTAATTTACCCCCAATTCTTCTACCTCTACGCCTTGTTCTCGCAAGAAAGAGAGGGATTGTTCCACTTGATGCTCATTGCCAATCAAGTGAATAACAAGATTACCAACAATGCCATTTTTTAATTCGATAATATTCGCTGTCAGAATATTCGGTTCTACATAAAATTGCTGTGTCACCCTGGATAGCAGCGGCTGTCCTGTATTTTCACCAAGGAAGGTTAAACGAATGACTTTGCCTTCTAAATTCAAGTCATCAATTAATCGGTCAGATAATTTTCGCTGTGAAATCGTATTTAAGAATTTTTTGGTTGTCGCCTGTTTTGGTTTTGTAAATAACTCTATCGTGGATCCTTGCTCAATGAGATTCCCATTTTCAATAACATAGACATAATCACATATTTTTTGGATAACATTCATTTCATGTGTGATTAATAGAATGGTAATCCCAAGCTCTTCATTGATTTTCAATAATAATTCGAGTATGGAATTTGTTGTCTCGGGATCCAGTGCACTGGTCGCCTCATCACTTAGAAGCACTTGTGGCTCCTGCGACAATGCTCTGGCAATAGCTACACGCTGCTTTTGACCGCCTGAAAGCTGGGAAGGGTAAGCATCTTTTTTTTCAACTAAATCAACAATTTGTAAGTATTTATTAACCCGCTCAGCAATCTTTGCTTTAGGTATGCCGAGCAGTTTTAAAGGAATGGCAATATTATCGTAGACAGTAGCCGTTTTTAATAAATTGAAATGCTGAAAAATCATGCCAACTTTTTGTCTTGTTTGCCGGAGCTTTTCCTTTGATAATTTTGTTAAATCAATCCCATTAATCCATACCTTTCCTTTAGACGGTGTTTCCAGTAAATTAACACAACGAATTAATGTACTTTTTCCTGCACCACTATAGCCGATAACGCCATGGATTTCTCCTTTATTAACAGAAATCGTCACATTGTCTAATGCAGTAACATCTTTTCCTTTTTTGGACGGGAAAATTTTTGTGACATTCTCTAACTTAATCATTTGATGTTCTTCCTGCCTTTCTATTTTTTAGCGGTTGATTTTATCATCTGTGCGCTTTAATATCACTATCTGAACAATTCATAAAAAAAGCCTCTCTGGTGGAAGAGAGACTCGAAAATAGGCTTTTATTTTCTGCTCTCATCTTTCAAGACAAATGTCTTGCTGGAATTAGCACCTTTTTAAGGTTGCCGAGCTTCAACGGGCCAGTCCCTCAGCTACTCTGGATAAGAGGTGTATCATTTATAGAGGCTGTTCAAAAAGTCCCTCCAATGATATGCGGCGAATCTCTTTGTTGACGTCACTTTTCCGATACTCACGTATTTAAAAGCATAAGTCTGCTAAGATTGTCCATGTCCTGTGGACAACACAAAGTCATCATATCCTGTAAAAGCCGACGTCACCTTAATCTTTCTGCTTCTATTTTGGGAACTTTTTGAATTCGTATTATTTGAATTGTATTACTTAAAATTATCTTATTTTACACGTTTCGTCAATGTTTTATTTGCGAAATAACTGGAGTTTTTCTATACGGCGAAGTGCTTCACGAATACGTTCGTCGTCTACAAGCAGACCGACCCGTATATAACCTTCTCCGGTTTTCCCAAAACCATTTCCGGCAGCAACGGCTACATCTGCTTCTGTTAATAAATAATCTGCAAATTCTTCGCTTGTAAATGCTGCAGGCACAGGGAGCCAGGCAAAAAAGGAGCCTTTGGGTGCAGTGACCTTCCAGCCAATGCGTTTACACTCTTCTATTAAAACATTTCTGCGCTGTTCATAGAGCTTTACAAGCGCAGTGACACAGCTTTGGTCGCCTAGTAATGCTTCGGATGCAGCTTTTTGAACAGCTGGGAAAAGACTGACGAATAAGTGGTCCTGCAGAATATTAATGGCTTCAATCATATCTTTATTCCCGGCGGCGAATCCAACGCGCCAGCCTGCCATGTTATACGTTTTGGAAAGAGTATACAGCTCCACGCCAACGTCTTTTGCTCCTTCAGTTTGCAGAAAGCTCACTGGCTGATCTCCGTCGAAGCCGATTGCTCCATAAGCAAAATCATGGACAATGCCAATATCATTCTGCCTAGCTAATGCAACGGTATCTTCAAAAAAACCCTTCGTTGCCACTCCTCCGGTCGGATTATTCGGGTAGTTGAGATATAACAGCTTGGCAAGCTTCTTTTGTTCATCTGTCAAGGCAGTATAATCTGGCAAAAAATCATTTTCTTCTAGTAAGGGAAAAGTGCTATAAGCCACATTAGCTAATGGAACACTGGACAGATAATCCGGGTATCCGGGGTCTGGTAAAAGCATTAATTCCCCTTCATCCATGAGAGCTACAGGTAACTCTATTAAACCGATTTTACTGCCGAACAGAATAGCAATTTCTGATGCAGGATCTAAATCGACTCCATATTCCCTTTTATAAAATAATGCAGCAGCTTGCTTTAATTCCTCTGTACCACGGAATGGAGAATATTTATGTGTAGCTGGATCCTCTACACTTTCCTGAAGGGCCTGGATAATATGGGGTGGTGTCGGCTGATCCGGATTTCCTTGCCCTAAGTTAATGATATCTCTTCCTTCTTTTATAGCAGCAGCTACTTTCCCGGCAAGTGATGCAAAGAACTGGGAAGGAAGCTGTTCGACACGACGGGATAACTTCATCATCTATCAACCTCTTTATACTATGATTTGTGAATGCTCTGACAGGGACTCCCTGACTAAATAACTTTCTACTTTATAATTATCTATAATAGTATAAGTTTGCCGGAAGATTGTCTATAAGAAAAAATAAGATGCTACTATCTATTTTTGTGAATTTTTTCTAAATCTCCTATTTTCCTTACTTTTCGTTGCATTTCATATTTGAAAGTAGTAAGATAATAATCGTGTCAAATTATGTTAAATAATTTGACAATTCTAAGAATTATTAGGTTTGGAGCTAGGAGGAATAAAATGAATACCAAACTACGTATAGGTAATTATTTAGCAATTGCATTTATGCTATTTGCTTTATTTTTTGGAGCGGGGAATCTGATCTTTCCGGCGCAGCTGGGACAACTGTCAGGTGATAACCTCGCACCAGCTATTATTGGATTTTTAGTAACCGGAGTAGGTCTGCCATTTCTTGGTATTATGGCTATGGGCTTCTCTGGAAAGAATAATTTGCAGGAGCTTGCAAGTCGTGTCCACCCTATTTATGGTCTTGCATTTACAGCGTTACTTTATTTAACAATTGGACCATTTTTTGCTGCACCAAGAACAGGAACAGTTGCTTTTGAAGTTGGGATTGCACCATATGTAAGTGATGGCGCACAGCAGACGGGCTTATTGATTTTTACAGGAAGTTTTTTCTTGATTACATTACTTTTCTCATTGTTCCCATCAAAGATTGTAGATAATATCGGGAAATTCCTGGCTCCGGCGCTTGTTATTCTACTGATTGTTTTGTTAGCAATCGCATTTTTCAATCCAATGGGGTCTATCCAATCTCCGGATGAAACCTATCAATCAGCAGCGTTTTTTACCGGCTTTATAGAAGGGTATAACACGATGGATGCTTTAGCTGCGCTGGTATTTGGGATTATTATTATTAATGTTATTAAAAGCTTTGGAATTACAAATAACAGTCAAATCCTTTCTGCTGTTACTAAAATCGGTTTAACATCAACAGCTTTACTGGCTGTCATCTATGTAGGAATTTCCTACTTAGGAGCAACCAGTGTGACAGAATTAGGTGTATTTGATAACGGAGGACCTGTATTAAGCGGCGCAGCATCGCATTACTTTGGTACATTTGGAGCTATTTTGCTGGCAGCTATTATTATATTGGCTTGTCTGACCACAGCGATTGGCTTAGTAACAGCAAATGCAGAATATTTTCATTCTTTGGTCCCTGCTATTGCTTATAAGCCATGGGTGTTTTTCTTTTCTATTTTAACGTTTGTTGTCGCTAACTTTGGACTTGAGAACATTATTTCCTTCTCTATTCCAGTGCTGATGTTCTTATATCCGCTGGCAATGGTTTTAGTTTTATTAACTTTTGTGTCACCGTTTTTCAATCATTCACGGATTGTCTATATCCCGACCATTGCGATTACGTTTATATTCAGTATTGTAGACGGGCTTGTAGCACTTTTTAAGTCTTTAAAAATGGAATTGCCTAGCTGGCTGGATGCAATAGTTGATCTATTCGGCAATGTCCTTCCGCTTTATGCAGAGGGCTTAGGATGGCTTACACCGGCAGTTATCGTTGCGGTACTTATGATTATTGCTGCCAAAATAAAAAAATAAGGCAAAAAACCTGACTGTCAGATGTGAAAATCTCTCAGTCAGGTTTTTTACTTTCTCCTTTGCCTGCAATACCATAGAAAAACAGCTTCATTAATTCTTCAGTTAAGGGAAGAATTTGATCACCCATCTCATCCTTTTGAACATAGTCACTAAACATTTGCAAAAACACAAATAGAGCTGTGTCACTGATGTTCGAATCGATAAAACCTTCTTCTCGCCCTTGATTAAATAATTGCATCATGGCTGGGAGAGCTTTTTCCTGGTAAAGCTGTTCGATATAATTTCCTTCTGTTTTATATAAATCCATCATATAGTTATAAAATTCTTCATGTAAATGGCTAGCTACTTGTCCCTTATCGAATATAAACAGCTTCATTTTTTCTTCGAATGGAATCGATCGCTGAGCGATTTCCAGATATTCTTCCCATGTTTGATTCACAAAATAAATCAGGGCTTCATACAATAATTTTTCTTTGCTCTCAAAATAATTATAAATGGTTACCTGTGACACATTTGCTTCTTTTGCGATCCTCGAGATGGAAACCTTTTTGATGCCCTCTTTTTGAAATAGTGCTGCGCTTATATTTAAAATTTTTTCCTTTTTGATTGACGTTCTGCGTTCAAAACCGTCCATAGTCTGCCACCTCCGCCTATATCATATCATATTTAAAAATGAAATATAAACAATAAAATACTTCAAAACTTATTGACTTACGATGGTTTTATCTATATTATGAAATATATAAGTTAAAATATTTCAAAACTTCAAGGGGTGATTTTTAATGACTATGCTTCAGCTGGATCGGATAACGAAAAAATTTGGTGATTTTAAAGCGCTGGATCAAGTGTCGCTGGAATTAAAGGAAGGAGAGATTTACGGATTTATTGGACCGAACGGAGCAGGGAAGTCAACAACAATACGTATTTTATTAGGAATGTTAAAGGCGACGGAGGGGCGTGCAACATTATTTGGAAAGGACGCATGGAAGGATGCAGCGGAAATTCATAAACGCTGTGCTTATGTACCGGGTGATGTGTATGTATGGCCCAATTTAACAGGTGGAGAAGTGATTGATGTTTTACTGAAAATGAACGGGAGCTATTCAGAGAAGAAGCGTGATGAATGGGTGGAACGATTTCAATTTGATCCGACGAAGAAAGCAAGGTCTTATTCGAAAGGGAATCGGCAAAAGATTGCCTTGATCGCCGCTTTTGCCTCAGAGGCTGATCTATTTATTCTTGATGAGCCGACTTCAGGGCTTGATCCTTTGATGGAGTATACTTTTCAGCAGGGTGTAAGAGAAGTGAAAGAAGCTGGGAAGACGGTGCTTTTATCCAGTCATATTTTATCAGAAGTCGAGAAGCTTTGTGACCGTGTTGCGATTATTCGCCAAGGAAAAATAATTGAAAGAGGGACACTTAAGGATTTACGTCATTTAACAAGGATGCAAATGCAGGTAGAAACAAGAGAAGCCCCAGAAGGATTGGCACAACTGTCCGGTATACACCAATTGAAGGAAACAGAAGGACAATTTTCTTTTCAGGCAGATACAGACCATATGGAAGAAATCATCAACTATCTAAGCAAATATGGCGTGCGGAAAATGGAGAGTACACCACCAACTTTGGAGGATTTATTTATGCGCCATTATGAGGAACGCAGCAGTGAGGAGAATGCATAATGAAGAGGCATATCAAAGGAACGGGCATCCTTTTTCCTATTTTAATGAGACAGCACAGGCTGCGGCTGCTGTTGTGGCTGGCAGGACTGGTTTTGGTAACCTGCTCCGTAGCTTATGCTTATCCAGGTATGTATCCGGATCAAGCATCCAGAGAAGCATACTCTATAACGATGGAAAACCCGGCAATGATTGCGATGCTTGGAATAGGCTATGAACATTATCAGGAAATCGGCAGCTTATTTGCATTGGAAATGCTGTTGTTTTCTGCAATTGCAGTAGCTATTATGAATATTTTACTCATGTCTAGGCTGACAAGGGATGATGAAGAGAATGGAATCCTGGAGCTTGTCCAGTCCAAGTCTGTTGGACGTCTAAGCTATTTGACAGCTTCCTTTATGGTGATGCTGTCGGCAAATATTTTACTCATCATTTTGCTTGTGACAGCAATGACAGCCATGCGAATAGACGGTTTTGGGTTTTCAGGTATTGTTCTTTACAGTAGTCTTCTGGGCAGCTTTGGACTGCTGTTTGGTACATTGACAGCATTCTTTGCTCATCTGGCCACCTCTTCAAGGGGAACTAGTATATTTAGCTTCGGTGCATTGTTTTTCTTCTATCTGTTACGTGCTATCGGGGATGTGGAAGTGACGTTTTTATCTTGGATCAGTCCGCTTGGGTGGCTTTCAAGAGCATATGTTTTTGTGGGAAATAACAGCCTTCCAGTAGTGTTATTACTTGTAAGCAGTATTGGGATTGGAATGATTGCATTTATTCTGCAGGCAAAACGTGATATAGGCGATGGCTTACTGCCTGAACGTGCGGGGGCTATGCGTGCTTCTGCCTTTTTGAAAACAAAGATCGGTCTGGGTATTCGTTTGCAGAGAACGATGATTTTGATGTGGATGATCGGTATTTTACTGCTTAATATTGTTTTTGCTCTTATATTAGGAGATTTAGAGGCTTTCTTTTTAGAGAATGAAGCGATGCAAGCCTTTTTAACAGGGGACGGAAATGTGATGGAGCAATTTATTGTTTTATTGATGGCGATTATGGCGTTGTTTATCACGGCACCGGTGATTATCAGCTTTTTAAGGCTCCGTGGGGAAGAAAAAGCAAACCGGACTGAGCTCTTATTCAGCAGGGCAGTATCACGAATGCAACTGCTGCGGGCTTATCTCGTTTCAGCTATTATGATTGCGGTTGTGTTACCGACCTTGCAGGCGATTACATTATGGAGTGTCGGCTTTATAATCAGCGAGGAGATGATGTCATTTGCAGATGTGCTGGGAGCTTCTGTGGTTTATATTCCTGCCCTTTTACTAGTGTTGGGAATAGCTGTTTTATTGATCGGCTGGCTTCCTAAAGCAACTTCTCTTGTATGGGTGTTTCTCGTGTACGGCTTTATCGTGATCTATTTAGGAGATATTTTAGAGCTTCCGGATTGGGTACGAAATCTGTCTGTCTATGAATATATTCCAGCTTATCCCAACGAGGAGCTGTCGTATCCAGTGTTGCTGATTCTAAGTGGAATAAGCATATTAATGATGGTGATTGGAGCGCTGGGATATAAGCGGCGGGACATGGAAGGCTAGTAGAAAGCGTCTATATATCTATTTACTTAAAATGCAGGAATTGTTGAATTGGGTACAATTTCTGCGTTTTTTCTGTGTGAAGGTAAAATTTTTCATGATTTTATTGCGTTTTTCGTCATAATCTATTAAGATTTTTCATTGAATTTGTAATTTAGTATATAAATTTCTAACTAGAAGTAGTAAAATAAGAAAAATTAGAATGTTTATTTTGATACAGTCATCCATAGAAGCAGTCCCCTGAAATAGTTTGAAAAGTTAATCTTTCATCCAGGGAGGTTGTTCATCTCTCCATGGATCGGGCAGATGAACAAACCTTAAAAAAATATTTCAGATGAGTGATGTGTTTGAGACATTCCAGAATAAGCAGCAAAAGAGAGCCATTCTCCGGCTGCTGCACGTAGTAAAAATCTTAGAAAGAAGGTATTGAAATTGGCAGAACTACGCAGTGATATGATTAAAAAAGGTGTTGATCGTGCACCGCATCGAAGCCTGCTGCATGCTGCAGGTGTAAAAACGAAGGACTTGGGAAAACCATTTATTCTGGTGGTCAACTCTTATATAGATATTGTTCCTGGACATATTCACTTACAAGAATTTGGTAAAATTGTCAAAGAAGCAATTCGTGAAGCTGGTGGTATACCATTTGAAATGAATACAATTGGTGTGGATGATGGTATTGCGATGGGGCACATTGGAATGAGGTATTCTTTACCAAGCCGGGAGCTTATTGCAGATTCTGTGGAAACAGTAGCGAATGCACACTGGTTCGACGGCATGGTGTGTATTCCAAACTGTGACAAAATTACACCAGGGATGCTGATGGCTTCCTTGCGTGTAAATATTCCATCTATCTTTGTCAGTGGCGGTCCGATGAAGGCAGGAACGGACAGTGCAGGGAATCCCCTCTCATTAACTTCTGTTTTTGAAGGTGTTGGGGCTTATCAATCTGGACAAATTGATGAAGCCAGATTACTGGAATTGGAGCAAAATGCATGTCCGACATGCGGATCGTGTTCCGGTATGTTTACTGCTAATTCGATGAACTGTCTGGCAGAAGGAATTGGACTGGCACTTCCTGGTAATGGAACCATCCTGGCTGTTGCCGAAGAACGTAAAGAATTTGTGAAACGCTCTGCAAAACAATTAATGGAATTAGTAGAAAAAGATATTAAACCGCGTGATATTGTAACCAAAGAAGCAATTGATAATGCTTTTGCATTAGACATGGCGATGGGCGGATCAACAAATACGGTATTGCATACATTAGCATTGGCGCACGAAGCAGGGGTAGACTATCCGCTTGAGCGCATCAATGAGATCGCAAACCGTGTACCGCATTTGGCGAAGGTTGCTCCGGCATCGAATTACCATATTGAAGATGTTGACAGAGCAGGCGGCATTAGTGCAATTATTAATGAATTACTTAAAAAGCCGGGCGCATTTCATGGAGACAATCTAAGTGTATCTGCAAAAACAATTCGCGAAAATGTGCAGGATGCAGAAATTCTGGACAAGGATGTTATTCATACACTTGATAACCCGCATTCCGAACGGGGCGGACTTGCTGTATTGTTTGGGAATATCGCGCCAAATGGCTCTATTGTTAAAGTAGGTGCCATTGATCCGGAGGTTGGCGGATATTTTAAAGGACCGGCTATCTGCTTTGATTCGCAGGAAGAAGCATTAGAAGGGATTGAATCCGGCAAAGTAAAAGAAGGGCATGTTGTTGTTATTCGTTATGAAGGCCCTAAAGGCGGACCAGGCATGCCGGAAATGCTTGCGCCGACTTCACAAATTGTTGGACGGGGACTGGGTGCAAAAGTTGGTTTAATCACGGATGGACGCTTCTCTGGTGCATCCAGAGGAATTTCCATTGGTCATATTTCTCCAGAAGCTGCGGAAGGCGGTCCAATTGCCTTTGTAGAAGATGGAGACTTGATTGAATTAGACCTTGAAAACCGGGAAATGAATCTGCTGGTTTCTGATGAGGAATTTGAAAAGCGCAAAGCTAATTGGAAAGGCTTCGAGCCGAAAGTGAAAAGAGGGTGGCTTGGCCGTTATTCCAAGCTTGTAACCTCAGCGAACACTGGCGGGGTTATGGAAATATAATTGAAAAGTCATGGCTAAAAAAACGTCACAGCTAAAAAAACGTCACAGCTAAAAAAAACGCTGTGGCGTTTTTTTTTAGTCGTTAAAATAAGAGACGCTCCATAAGCTCAACGAATAATCAGCTTAAACGTTCAGCTTTGCTGAAAGGCGTGCGAATCTTAAAATTCAGATGAAGGGATTAAATTAAGTGTTGTGAAGAGATAATACGAGCAAGGTTTAGCTAAGAATATGTATTTTGTGATATTCATAAGTTCCATTTATATAGTTAGATGTCTTATTAACGGCAAACGTCTCATTTGAATATTATACATAACAGAACATGAATTGAATCGAGAGGTTGAGGTAAATGGATGAAAAAAATAAAAACGATTCTATCCAGCCGGAACAAGAAGTACCAATTTCTTACAGTTTAAAATTAGCTTTCATTGGCGGTTTAATAACGACTTTAGGAGATGCTATCAGCACTTATGCTGCAAGCCTGGCGATTGATGAATTTTTGCAGGGTACGGAAGAGCAAAATGATAAGGATCGGAAACTGGATGAAAGGCTTGAAGCAATCGAAAAGAAATTGGATGCTTTTCAGAACAAAATGGAATAAACAAAAACTCACTCAGAGAAAAATGAAATGGTTAGAAAGATAAGTCTTTTTTTGATATAGTGAAAGGGAAAAGTGCTGGGCATATGCTAGTGTCAGCTAGCAATAATGGAAAATATAGGTTATTGATTTGTAACGGACACCTCAAGTATTAGAAAAAATCTATTACCCGGGGTGTTTTATTTTTATACGAATTTTTGATAATCTGTACACAGCAACAAAATACTCTCTATGTATTGATAATTTAGTATAATCGATAAGGAAATTCAGTATGCTCTTAAGAAGGATGTTCAAAAAATCCAACAAAAATGACACGGCGGGAAAAGGAATTCTGCTAACAACGCCTGCATCGTGTGAGCAACGTAGAAGTCATTGCAGCCCCAGGACGTGTAGTATCAGCGTTGCAACAACTCTTCACGGTGGGGTGAGTAATCTTAGGCTCAAGGACGCCCAAGATCTTAGCCGGATTGCTCCTTTTTACCGAACTTTTGAACACGCACTTATAGGAAATGAGTTGAAAACTATTTTTGATAGCGTTTTTTTAATGATGCCCACCTATTTTTTATGATAAAGGAGAAAAGCTGATGATTACGTTAGAAAAAGTACCTGTAGTAAAAGCGGAAATGCTGATTAGAAAACCTGTGAAAGAGGTATTTGAAGCGCTTGTTAATCCAGAAATCACCACAAAATTCTGGTTTACGAAAAGCAGCGGCAGATTGGAGCAGGGAAAACATATTAAGTGGGAATGGGAAATGTTTGATGTTTCCGACACGCTTTATGTCAAAGAATTACAAGAAAATGAATCGATTCTAATTGAATGGCCGGATGGCACGGAAGATAGATGGATGTTTACTGCTAAAGAGGATATTGGAACAGTTGTTACAGTGATCAATTCTGGATTTACTGGAGAAGGAGATGAGATGGTCACAAGAGCTATGGATTCAGTGGGAGGATATACAATGGTACTCTGTGCAATAAAGGCGCTGCTGGAGCATGATATTTGCTTGAATGTTGTTTTGGACAGCAAGCCGATGGAATGATGCATTCAGCAATAAAACGACTCTGATGTTAATGCTTCTAAATATTTGGTTGGATAAACTCAGGAAATAAAGCAATCTGAAAGAAATTTTCTCTCCTTTCTTTTGGTAGAATGTAGTAAAAAATAGTGGATAATATAGATAGGGAGTGAATGGTGAAGTGACAGATGCTAAAGCAGAGAAGTTTATGGCTGAATTAAAACAGTATGAGAATGAAAATGATATAGAAAAAATGAAACGTTTTTTTAAAGACTCTGATAAAGATACATTGTGTTTAGGAGTGCATATGCGTCATGTATTTCAAACTGCCAAACGGTTCACAAACATGCCTTTAAGTGCAGTCGAGGAGCTGCTTGAAAGTCCATATTATGAAGTGAGAATGGGTGCGGTTAGTATTATGGATTTTCAAGCCAAGCAGAAGAAAATTACAGAAGAGCAAAGAAAAGAATTGTTCGGGCTTTATATTAGAAGGCATGACCGGATTAACAATTGGGATTTTGTAGACCGGGCAGCTCCATCCGTAGTTGGGGCATATCTATTGGACAAGCCCAAGGATATTTTATACAAAATGGCTAAATCACCTAATGTATGGGAACGTAGAACCTCTATTGTAAGTACCCATGCATTTATAAAAGCTGGGAATACAGAAGATACTTTTCAAATTGCTGAATTGTTAGTGGATGATAAAGAAGAGCTTATTCAAAAAGCAGTCGGAAGCTGGATTCGTACAGCTGGCAAATTGAATGAAGATCAATTAAAGGCTTTTTTAGATAAACATGCAGCAACAATGCCCAGAATTACATTAAGGTATGCAATAGAAAAATTTGATAGAGAAATGAAGGATTATTATTTGGCTTTTGGCAAGTAAGCTAAATATCTTATGAGGATATTGAGAGATGCAAGCGGGTCGAGGCTAAAAAAGCATATTGCGAAGATGGGAGTATAAATGACAGGAAAAGCAACCATGCTAATAACAGAAGAAAGTTAAAATTATCTGACAGAGGATGATGCATATGATTCCTACACAGCCGTCATTTAGCCTGAAAGGGATCGGCATGCTGCTAAGGCTTGTAGCAGTGGGATTTTCCAGTGTGGCAGCTATTTTATCAACGGTACAGCCGCTTTTATTTTATTATCCCTTATCAGTACCTGCTGTTATGGGAGTTGCTTTTGTATTATTATTAGGTGCTGTGCTGATACATGGGATGCTGACACATGTTTTCAATGATCTTGCAGATTTTCAGTCCGGCACAGATCAGTATAGCCCGGGTATTCTTTCCGGGGGGAGCAGGGTATTGCAGACAGGAACGATGTCAGTACGAATATTAACCCAATTAGGCATCAGTGCCAGCATTGTTTTATTGCTGATTGCCATTTTGTTTGCTTCCTTTGGGTATATGGAGTTTGCTGTTTTAACACTTGTAGGTATCTGGGGAGCTGCTTCGTATTCATTGAAGCCATTACAGTTAGCATACTACCCTTTTGTAGGGGAGTGGCTAAGTTTATTCCCGACAATGCTGATACTGGGAATTGCAGCACCATGGATTTTACTTGAACAGATTCCCGTCTGGGCCTGGCAAAATGGGCTTATTAATGCGATATGGTGTATGGCTTGGGTCATGGTGCATCATATTCCTGATCGGCATGCGGATCGAAAAGCATCTCCATTAAAACGAACCTCCGTTGTCTGGGCAGAGGATGCTTTTGGAGCAAAGGGTGCTAAAGTCCCGGCACTGCTTTATTTTGTTCTTATCGGCGTGTTGCTGCTTTGGACAGCCTTCACACGCCCTGTCGGGGCAATCGGGGCCGGTATTTTCTTAGGATATGCGATCTATCTTGTTATCCAAATGGACACCGATGATGTGGAAAAAGTAACAAATGATGAGAAAAAGCTGCTTTTTCTTGCTTTTGCGACAGCTATATGGCTGGGGATGTTTGTTTGAAAGTAAAGTACAGCGCTTTTTATACCACTCTCCAAAAGGCAGATGAGGAATCTGGCTTTTGGAGAGTGGTTTATTGTTTCTTCAAGAAGCTTCTCTGCTATAATTCACCACTATGCCATTCCACGATAGAAGCTAAACAAATTAGGCATATCATAAACTCCTGTTTTAATAGTATAATGAAGTGGATAAGGGGTGTCATGATATGGCAATGCAGAAGTATCATAAAACAGATTTTTATTTTTGGAAAATTACATTATGTTTAGCAGCCGCTTCTTTTTTTGTATTTGCAAGTCTTTATGTCGTACAGCCATTATTACCGGTGTTTGTCAGGGATTTTGGTGTATCTGTATCGGAAGCTACTTTAACATTGTCTATAAATATTGCAGGTTTAATTATTGGTTTAATTGTTCTTGGATTTTTTTCTGATCGAATTGGCAGAGTTCCTTTTATCAAATATTCGTTACTTGCTTCGGTCATCCCGTTTCTGTTAATTCCTATGACAGATTCCTTTTCTTTCTTTGTTTTCATGCGGTTTATCCAAGGCTTTGCATTGGCTGGTTTGCCAGCAGCATCGCTCGCTTATATAAATGAGGAAGTCGACCGTTCCAGTATTGGAATTGCTACCGCCTTGTACATAGCCAGTAATGCTTTTGGAGGGATGGTTGGCAGAGTATTGGCAGGCTATTTAGCAGAGGGTTTTGCATGGCAGACGATCTTTTACATTTTTGCTGGTATAGGAGCAGTTATTGTGACCGTAGTGATGCTATTTTTGCCAAAATCCCGATTTTTTGAGCCTAGTCATCTTCCTTTTCGAAAAGATATAGATGGAATGATTTTTCATATTAAAAGTCCGACAATGCTTTTGATTTTTGGTATGGGGATCGTTTTCCAGCTTTCCTTTACCTCTGTTTGGACGTATTTACCGTTTTATTTGGAAGGGGAACCGTTCTACCTGTCAGCACAAGCAATTTCTTATACGTTTCTAGCTTATGGCTTTGGTGTCATCGGGGCTCCAGCTGCCGGCTGGCTGGCAAGCTCTTTGGGGCTGAATGCTATTCGTATTGCAGGTATCATTATTTTATCTGGTGGTATTATCCTGACAATGATTGTTTCATTACCCTGGATTATCGTCGGTTTATGTGTTACCTGCCTCGGGTTCTTTACAGCGCATTCTTTAACGGCAACCTTTGTGACTGAGCAGGCAACGCATCATAAGGGGAGTGCATCCAGTCTGTATTTAGTATCCTACTATATTGGTGTAGCATTTGGGAGTACGGCAGTGGGGCCTATCTGGGATGCAGCAGGGTGGAATGCTGTTGTTTGGCTGGCGGGACTGTTACCAATAGGTTATTTATTATTTGTGACAATGGTGCAAAAAAAAGCAGGAAAATCATCTGCGAGTTCTGACGGATAATGAATGAAGGCAGGTTAAAGGTGAATATTCTATGGAATCGCTGGGCCAATGCCGAAAGAAAGGATGAGCAAACTTACAGAGTTACTTTCGATGGGAACAGATTGAAACTGCTGTGAAAGAAAATTCTGGTTTATGTCTACTGCGCAAATGAATTGGATATAGTATGCATCATTGTTCCTCCAAATGAAATCCGTTTTTTTATACTTCTCATGCAACCCAGTGAGAAGTATTTTCTGTTATGATGTAGCTAAGAATACCTCTGGCTCTCATTATTTAAAATAGGATTGGTAATGTGCTTAAAGATTGATAATGGGAATGAATGGTATTTCCTATTTTCTTTTTTAAAAGGGAGTAATAGTGGAATAATAAATAGACCCTCCATTCAATGAAATTATCTCATCATTTTTTGAAAAGGGTATCTTTTGTCTGAAATGTGTAATGTTACATTTGTTTTTGTTACAATTGCACAATGTTATTTACTTACTTATAAATTACAATTTAATTAAGTAAACAAATATATAAACAATAAAAAGGGAGCGTGTCTTACCATGGATAAAACAATCAAACATGATCCTAATTATTACAAAAAGATAATTGTGGCATTGTGTTTAGGATGGGTAGCTATCTGGATATACCGAACAATCCTTACACCGATATATCCTCAGATACAAGCATCATTAGGAGACGTCAGCAACACGCAAATGGGACTTGTTGCTTCATTTTATTTCTTTGCTTATACAGGGATGCAAATTCCTTCTGGAGCCCTTGTTGATAAATTCGGGCAAAAAAAGGTTTTAATTCCTGCATTTTTCGCGTTTGCAATAGCAGCAATCGTCATTGGTACAAGTACAACAATTATGCAAGTATATATCGGGGCACTATTAGCGGGTATTTCTACTGGTTCTTATTACGGGGCAGCCTTTTCTCTATCGGCTAAACATACACCAAAAGATAAGAAAAGCTTTGCGAATGCGATTATCAATAGTGGTTCGGCATTAGGGATGGTCATTGGACTAGTCGGATCTTCTGTTTTGGTAGGCGGTCTGCAAATCCAATGGAATTATATGCTTTATATGACAGCAGTTATCATATTAGCTATAACATTTGTATTTATTCTGTTTATTAAAAAAGATAGAGCAGCAGCTGATGATAACGGTGGAGATGCGAAAGACAAGCAGGAAGCCGTGCAAAACGTGGATGCTCCGACAAACGTAAGCTTATTTTCTGCCAAGCAATTAGTTGTCTATTTTGTCTACTTTGCAACGTGTTACGGTTACTACATGATTGTTACGTGGTTACCGTCATTTCTTGTGTCAGAAAAAGGATTTGCACAGGGTGCTGTAGGATATGTATCTGCATTAGTTGCAATTGCTGCTGTACCAGGTGCTTTGATGTTTACGAAATATATCGATAAAAATGCACATCAGCGTCTGCCTTTAATTTTGTTCCTATTGATTGCGGCAGCTGCGACAATTAGTTTGACTGTATTTGCACCAAACCCTATCGTGCTTTATATCGCACTGATTCTATACGGTCTATTAGGTAAGCTTGCAATTGACCCAGTGTTAATTACTTATGTGTCTGATTCCGTATCAGGAGATAAAGTTGCCAGAGCGTTGACTCTTTTTAACTTCTTTGGTATGAGTTCATCTGTTATAGCACCGGCACTGACTGGTTATATTGGTGATGTAACAGGATCACAGGTATTAGCGTTCTATATTGCGACAGTTCTTCTGGCATTAGCAGCATTGCTATTTTTCCTTGTGGTGATGTTAAGACAGAAAAAAACATTAGCTGGCTAAATAAAATATATGGAAAACAAAAAGGAGAACAAATGACAGTTCTCCTTTTTGTTATAATGTTATTTTCTCTGAAGCGAATAAAGCTAACCGGATACCCAGAGAGGTGTCGGGCGATTCAACCGGCCGTCCTAATATCTCTTCGCATTTTTTGATACGGTATTTGACGGTATTACGGTGAATAAAAATATCTTCCGACGTCTTGGTAAGGTCACATTGGTTTTCCATATAGACGTTTAATGTATATTTTAATTCTTTTTCCTTTGTTGTTTTTGGATAAGCTAATGGACCAAGTGTATATATGATAAATGGCTTTAATTTATTTGTCGGGATGAGCTGTAACAATTCTTCCACACTTTTCGATTTATACAGCTCTATAAACTCCTTTTCACCGCGTTCGTATTTATTATCATAAGCCTCATTCGCTTCGAAATAAGACAAAGGCAGCTGAGAAAGCTCAGAGACTTCATTACCAATACCGAAAGAAAGCGTGCTGTCAAAGAAATTCTGATATTCTTTTTGGATATACTTACAGTATTCAAGGTAATAATGATGCCCTGTTTGTAAAAGAATCGTAAATCGACGCTGCCCTGGAGACATGTATATACTAATGGTAGGATCAATATTATGAAACATATGCGCCAGCCATTTGAAAGTCATTTGATAAAGCTCGTTTAAGTAGATGTTATTTTCTACATTTTTTTCCTTGTCAATCCCGCAGATAATCACCTGATAGAAATCAGAGGTCCGAATGTGATATTTTTTTAACAGATCCGTGTGCTGAGTCAGAGAAATAAGATTATTTGGTTGTTCAGACATAAGCGATGAGAAAAAATGATCTGTATCCTGCTGCTCTGCTTCCTCGATTTTGCTGTTTTTATAAATAGCGAGGCTGAGTATGTTTACAGCTTGTTCTATTGTTAATAAGCTGATCGGATAGTTGAGCATATTGACATTTGAAATAATCAGATGATATGGGAAATATTTAAAGGCAGGGACTTTAAATATGACATAGTTATCCTGAAAGACGGGTTGCTGACTTTCCTTGCTTTGTTCAGAATTTAAATATCTCCGGAAATAGTTAAGGTTTTTTTGAACTTGATCGGAATGCTGGTGAAAGTGCTGACTTAAAGACTGCACTTCATGAAAAGGGTCCAGCAGCATAACGGGAACTTTGATAAGTCTGCTTAAACGTTCAATCATCATGTTTAAGTTTAAACCTTGAATAAGCATCTCGTTTAATTCCTTTTGGATATCTAACGCAAAATGTAATTTTTCTGTCTCTTCATCCAGGATAAATGATGAAATATGGTGCGTAATAGATCCGAGATTCCAGCTTTCCGGGATTTCAATAATTGGAAATTTTAATTTGTTTGCAAACGCTATTACCTCATCATCCAATTTTTTTAAAAATCGGGATAATTTAATCCCTAAACCGGCAACTTCTATATCATTCAACTCACGGATAAGACTGATAAGCCCGGATTGATTATCCTTGTAATTCATCCCTGTTGTTACGATAAATGAATGCGGTGTTGTAAAATTTTTGATATCGGGCGTTTCCGTAATATCAACCATTTCGACTGTACGTTCAAGGTCACCTTGTGCATTCAGCAATGTTAAATCTGAAAATTGAAGTACAGATAATATATCTTTTAATGTTGTCATGATGACTGCCTCCTTACCTTTGTCAGAAAAAGATAAAATGAAAGTTAAATATGTTAGATGCTACGAGGATAACCCTGCACGAATGATAGTACACTGTCTTTGAAGGTTATTATACGTATAAACCTGTTATATAAAATATGAAAGGAGAATCATTAATACTTAGGTGATTCTTCGTTTTCTGAAAGCACTATTACAAGAATATCACGCTGAAGTCACTTGGACAATGAAATAAGTCTGCATTAGATTTTTTACATGGAAGTTTTTATTTAGACTTCTACTCTTCTTAAGAGTTGTATCGTTTTTTATTTAAGTATAATTGTGAAATTTTTCACAATTCATTGTAATGCTCCAAAAGGGATAAGGAAGAGTCGACAGTGAATAAAAGTGCTTATTATGGAAGGTTCCTAAATTGTCCATCTCAACGCATGACAGTCGAATAAAATTACTGATAGAAAGAAATGATGATAATATGGTATCAACAATACAATTGGAAACGAAATAGCGAGCGTAATTGTTGCTTTTTGTCCATTCTTCTTGAAGCGGGTATGTATTATGACCGATCGGTTATATTATTATCATGGCCGTCTGGTAATACAAGATTTCTGTAAAAGTGAAAATTTGATATTGTCCATGGTAGCATTGTTCATATATCTGAGAATCAGCGACTGCAATTATTTGCTGGTGGAGTGTTTGATTTTACAACGATGACTCTTCAAATTCCTGGATTACATGAACAAATTCTTCTTACGCCGCCGATGACACCGGAGACAATCACCATGCCGGCAGTTTTCAATATTAACACTATACATTAAAATACAGCTTGGATTACTATTGCCCGTATGCATTGTAACTTTTATCTTATCATTTATTGTATAATAAAAATAGGATTGAAAAAGTTAAAAGGGGGGAAAGTATTATGTAGGAATTTGATGCATCCTATGGAATGGTGTCTATATCCGGATGAACCTTTATTATAAGGTTGTTTGTCAGCAGCAAGGCCTGGTTTAGTAAGTCTTTTAATACGAAATTTCGGAAAACATAGAAATTACAGAAATGAACATATAAGTACGGCTAATCCTTCTCTTTTCAGGCTGGAGGTTACCGGTTTTTTTATGGTGTATCTGTTTATTAGTATCTTTTATAAGTGCAGGAGTGAGTATTAAAAATGCATTTGTTGATAGTGCATAAAACTAACACCCAGAATTGTTGGTTATGTCAATGATTGGTTTGGGTTACGATTTTATAATAGAAATAAATAAGAAATGGGGAGTGAGCAAGGAATGGATATTCAAGCAACCTTTGAAGCGTTAGATAAGAAATTTACAAGTTTTGGCGGTTTGGAACAGGGCGGTATTACACGCCTGTTATATTCATCTGAGTGGAATGAGGCAGTTCGTGAGCTGGAAGCAACCTTTAAAGAAGAAGGATTAGAAGTAAGCTTTGATGAGATCGGAAACTTATCCGGGCGCCTTGTTGGAAGTAAATATGCTGATGAGACAATTTTAACAGGTTCACACATTGATACAGTTGTCGAAGGTGGCCATCTGGACGGACAATTTGGTATTTTATCTGCGTTGATTGCAGTAAAATACTTAAAAGAAAAGTATGGTCAGCCGCTACGGACATTAGAAGTACTGTCCCTTGCAGAAGAAGAAGGAAGTCGCTTTCCATATACATTCTGGGGTAGTAAAAACTTCTTTAATCTGGCTAAAAAAGAAGATGTTGAAACGATTACAGATGCAGAAGGAATTAAATTTGAAGATGCGATGCGTGAATCCGGCTTTGATTATCGTAAATCAGATACAGTCCGCGATGATATTAAAGCATTTGTAGAAGTGCACATCGAACAAGGGAAAGTATTAGAGACAGAAAATAAAACAATTGGTGTAGTAAATGGGATTGTCGGTCAAAAGCGTTATACCATCAATTTAAAAGGCGAAGCAAACCATGCAGGTACAACACCGATGTCATTACGCAGAGATACTGTTGTTGCATACAGTGAAATCGTCACAGACTTGACAAAGCGTGCCAGAGAAATCGGTGAGCCGCTTGTACTAACATTTGGACATGTGACTCCTGTTCCAAACACTGTAAATGTTGTTCCGGGAGAAATCACTTTTTCCGTCGATTGCCGTCATATTGATCAGCAGGCTTTAAATGACTTTTCAAAAGAAATAGAAGACAAAATCAAGTCAGTGGCAGAAGCAAATGATATGACTTATGACATCAATTTGTGGATGGATGAAGCACCTTCATTAATGGATGAAAAAATCATCGGCATCATCGAGCAGGCTGCGAAAGACAATGTAGGGGATGCCTATAAAGTTATGCCTTCCGGAGCTGGACATGATTCACAAATTTTTGCGGATTTCGTTCCTACAGCGATGCTGTTTGTACCTTCTATTGGCGGAATCAGCCATAACACAAATGAGGAAACAAAAATAGAAGACCTTGTAAAAGGAATTGAAGTACTGAAAGATGTACTGTATGAGTTAGCTTATAAAGAATAATAAATTGGAAAAGGGGCTAGATACTTTTGAGTTATTTGAATCACAATCAAGGATATAGAGAAGGATTGTTAGAAACACGTTCAGTAATCAAAAAAGATAACTATGCAGTAATTACACCAGATGGTCTTGTGAATAATGTGGTGCCTGGTTTTGAAGACTGTGACGTAACCATCTTAGGCTCCCCCCGTTTAGGTGCAAGGTTTGTTGATTACCTGGTAACAGTTAAAAACCAGGGTGGAAACAAAACTGGTTTTGCTGGCGATGGCGTTCAATCATTTGTCTATGTTGAATATGGTAAAATCAACGCTTATGCTGACGGCAGAAAATATGAATTGACAAAAGGCGGGTATTTATACGTACCTCCGCATTTACAATTGACTTTTGAGAATAATAATAATGGCGAGGACAGCCGTTTGTTCTTATACAAAAAACGCTATCAGCCGCTTGAAGGTCATACACCGGAAATTGTTTCCGGGAATGTGAATGAGATTAAACAGGAAGCTTATGAAGGTATGAAAGAGGTATTAATTCAAGATTTATTGCCTAAAGATATCGCATATGACATGAATATCCATATTCTTTCATTTGAACCGGGAGCTTCACATGGTTACATTGAAACACATGTGCAGGAACATGGTGCTTATATATTAAGCGGCCGGGGAATGTACAACTTGGATAATGAATGGATGCCGGTTGATAAGGGTGATTATATTTTTATGGGCGCTTATGCACCGCAGGCAACCTATGCAGTTGGTCTGGATGAGCCATTTGCCTATATTTACTCCAAGGATGCAAACAGGGATATTAATTTATAAAGAGGGGCAAGTTTTATGAGTGAACCATTAGTGTATGTAGAACGTAACCGTCTCCGCAAGCTAATGAAAGACAAATTAGTGAAAGCCGGTTTGCCTGAAGAGCAAGCGGATAAATCAGCGGACTTACTCATTTTTGCAGATGAACGGGGTATCCATTCTCATGGTGCAGTAAGAATGCAATACTATTCAGAGCGCACGTCAAAAGGCGGGTATAATCTGACTCCTGATTTAAGATTTGAACAAACAGGTCCGGCATCTGGGATTTATCACGGAGACAATGCGTTAGGGCATTACGTAAGCTATCAGGCAACAGAAAAAGCCATCGAGCTGGCAAAAACATCCGGCATCGGAGTTGTTGGTGTAAAAGAAATGGGGCACAGCGGTGCAATTGGTTATTATGCACGGCAAGCAGCTTTGGAAGGCATGGTATCTTTAACCGTATGTCAATCTGACCCTATGGTCGTGCCGTTTGGCGGTTCGGAACCATACTTTGGCACAAATCCGATCGCTTTTGGAACTCCCAAAAAAGATGGCGAACCAATTATCTTTGACATGGCGACAACGGTACAAGCCTGGGGGAAAATTTTAGATGCAAGAAGTAAAAACCAATCTATCCCGGATACATGGGCAGTAGATAAAACAGGCTCGCCGACAACCGATCCATTTAAGGTAAATGCATTATTGCCGATGGCAGGACCTAAAGGATATGGATTAATGATGATGGTGGATATCCTGGCAGGAAGCTTACTTGGCTTGCCATTCGGCAAACATGTCACTTCCATGTACAAGGATTTAACAGAGTACCGGCGTTTAGGGCAATTTCAAATTGTCATTAATCCGGCATATTTTGGAGACAGGGATCAATTCCTTGAACAAATATCCCAAATGGTTGAAGAATTGCATAACAATCCGCCTGCTGAAGGATTTGACAAAGTGTACTACCCGGGTGAAATTCAGCTTGATGTAATGAAGAAGTATCAAGAAACGGGCATTCCCGTTACAAAGGAAATTCTTGATTATTTAGAGTCTGATAAGATTTACTGATCATTTGATGAAGGGGAGTAATCAGATGCGTGTATCTAAGCAGGAACTGTTTGATTTAATGAAGCAAAAGTTTATAAAGGCCGGATTGAATGAAGAAGCAGCGCATGATGTTTCAGATGTATTGACATTTGCTGATTACCGGGGAATTCATTCCCACGGTGCTGTACGTGTAGAATACTACTCGGAACGAATCGCAAAAGGCGGTATTACAGCAAACCCGAATTACAAGTTTGAACAGACAGGACCGTCATCTGCTGTTTTTGACGGAGATAATGGTCCGGGTCACCAGGCGGCAAAGCAGGCGATGGAAAAAGCGATTGAGATGGCGAAAACATCCGGTATTGCTGTTGTCGGGATGAAGCATATCTCACACAGCGGAGCACTGGGCTATTTTGTTGAAATGGCGGCAGAGCAAGATATGGTTGGGATAAGCATGTGTCAATCGGACCCTATGGTGGTTCCGTTTGGAGGAACTGAACCATATTTTGGTACAAACCCGATTGCATTTAGTGCGCCATCTTCGGATGAACGCATGATAACATTTGATATGGCAACAACTGTTCAGGCCTGGGGAAAAGTATTGGATGCGAGAAGTAAAGATGCATCCATTCCAGACACATGGGCAGTGGATGCGTCTGGTGCACCGACAACAAATGCCAGAGATGTGCATGCTCTTGTTCCAATTGCCGGTCCCAAAGGATATGGGTTAATGATGATGGTGGATATTTTATCAGGCAGTCTGCTTGGCGTGCCTCATGGAGTACATGTATCGTCGATGTATCAGGATTTGACCAAAGGCCGGGATTTAGGCCAGCTTCACATTGTCATCAATCCGGCATACTTTACCGATTCGGATGCTTTTAAGAAACAGATTTCAACGATGCTGGATGAATTAAAAGCACAACCGGCGGCAGAAGGCTATGGAGAAGTTTTTTATCCGGGAGAACGCGCAAGATTAAGAAGTGCAAAGTATGAAAAAGATGGTATTGAAATCGTTGATGACATATACAACTATCTGGTTTCAGACGATATTCATTACGATCGTTATCATGGTAAAAATAGATTTGCAGAATAATAAAATGGAGGAACATTATGTTATATACAATTATAAAAGAAAACACGTATCAGGATTCTATTGTGTTAATGCTTTTATCAAACAAATTATCTGCAATGGATGGTGTGAACAAAGTGTCCATCATGATGGGAACGCCAGCTAATAAAGATATTTTTAAATCTTCAGGTTTGGGAACAGATGAATTAGAAAATGCAAACCCGAACGATATTGTTGTTGTTGTAGATACAGACCAAGAAGACAAAGTATCTGAAGTAGAAGCAGAGATAGAGGCAGAGTTAAAAGGAAACTCGGCTGCACAGGACGAGTCAAAAGCGCAGGAGGCACACAACTGGAAAAAGGCAATGGAGCTTGCTAACAACCCTAATTTAGCATTAATTTCCATTCCTGGACAGTATGCAGCAATGGAAGCGGAAAACGCATTGAATGAAGGCTTGCATGCATTTATCTTTAGCGATAATGTGTCTAAGGAAGACGAAGTAAAGTTGAAGCAAAAAGCGCATGAAAAAGGATTATTGGTGATGGGACCAGACTGTGGTACTGGAATCATCCACGGCTTACCACTTGCTTTTACGAACATCGTAAAAGAAGGAGATATTGGTGTTGTAGGTGCGTCAGGTACAGGTATTCAGGAAGTAACAACCATCATTGACCGTTATGGAAAAGGGGTAACAAATGCAATTGGTACCGGCGGCCGGGACTTATCAACAGAAGTTGGAGCTATCACCGTTTTAGATAGTATCAAAGCATTGAACCAGGACCCTAAAGTAAATGTAATAACAGTTATCTCCAAGCCACCTGCAGAAGAGGTACAGCAAAAAGTATTAAACGTGTTAAGAAATATTGAAAAGCCGGTTGTAACCTTATTCTTAGGAGACAAGCCTGCTTATCAGGAAGAAAATATTTATCATGCTTACACGCTGGAAGAAGCAGCAGTTGTATCCGTTCAATTATCTAATGGTGAAAAACCGAACTTTGAACCTAAAATCGTTGAAAATGTCAACGTAGCATTAAAAGATTCACAAGTTGGTATTAAAGGTTATTATTCAGGCGGAACGTTGGCATCTGAAGCAGCGATGTTATTAAAGGATGCATTTAAAGATGAGGTTCCTGCAGAAAAGAAAGAAGCTTATATCTTAAAAACAAAGCACCATGAAATTATTGACTTGGGTGATGATATTTATACACAAGGAAAACCGCATCCGATGATTGATCCGGAAAAACGTATTGAGATGCTAGAGACATCTGGAAACGATCCGGAAACAGCAGTTATCATGATCGATAATGTTATCGGCTACGGCAGTCATGATGATATGGCAAATGAATTAGCGCCGACTATTAAGCGTGTGTTAGAGAAAGCACATCAGGATGGCCGTGAGCTTGCAGTGCTTGCAACAGTTGTAGGTACAGAACAGGATCCTCAAGGTTATGATAAACAAATTGCCACTTTAAAAGAAAGTGGTGCCATTATTTGTGAAACAAACGATCAAATGGTTCGTACAGCGATCAGCCTTGTAGGTGGAAAAGTGGAACAGCCGGTTCTTGATGTACAAAACTTTGAACATACAAAAGAAGACTTGTCTGTAGATGAAAAAATTATGTCCTTGATTAACTCTAATCCAAGTGTCATCAATATTGGACTGAAGAGCTTTACAGAAGCTGTTAAGGAAAGTGGATCAGAGTGTGTTCAATTTAACTGGCGCCCAATGGCTGGCGGCGATGAGAAGTTAATGAAAGTACTTCAATTCCTAAACTATTATGAAGGAGATACATCTAATGGGTTACAAAACAATTAATGAAGCAAACGAAGCTGTTATCCAGAAGATAGTTGCAGCTGCACCATTCTTAACGGATGTAGTGCCTGCTAAATCTGTGATTCCTGAACTGGAAGAGCATGTACTATTGCATGCAGGACCACCAATTAAGTATGAAAATATGACAGATCCAATGCAGGGCTCCTGTGTCGGAGCGATCCTTTTTGAAGGATGGGCGGAAGATGAAGCTGGAGCTCGTGAACTGCTTGAAAATGATAAGATTACTTTTATTCCGTGTCACCATGTAAATGCAGTAGGACCAATGGGAGGTATCACCTCACCTAATATGCCGGTTCTGGTTGTTGTGAACAAAGAGACTGGAAACGAAGCATATTGTCAAATGAATGAAGGTATCGGTGCTGTATTGCGTTTTGGTGCGTATAATGAGCAGGTAATTAATCGTCTGCACTGGATGAAAGATGTGTTAGGTCCAGTATTGAGTAAAGCATTAAAAACCATTGAAGGCGGCTTGAACGTGAACGTTCTGATTGCAAAAGCTATTGCAATGGGAGATGAGTTCCACCAGCGTAATATTGCTGCATCACTTGCATTTTTAAAAGAGGTAGCTCCAATTATTTCAGCATTAGATGATGTTGAGAAAGAACAACGTACAGAGGTTATTCAATTTTTAGCTGATACCGATCAATTTTTCTTAAATATTGCCATGGCAACAGGAAAAGCAATGATGGATGCAGCAGCAACAATTGAACATGGTACGGTTGTTACAGCAATGTGCCGGAATGGAGAAAATTTCGGAATTCGTATCGCTGGTATGGGAGATGAGTGGTTTACTGCTCCTGTTAATACACCACAAGGATTGTATTTCACTGGCTATTCAGCAGAAGATGCAAACACAGATATCGGTGATTCAGCGATTACTGAAACAATCGGTGTCGGCGGTGTAGCAATGATTGCTGCTCCAGCAGTAACTCGTTTTGTTGGTTCAGGCGGATTTAATGATGCGCTGGAAACAAGTAATCAAATGACAGAAATTTTTATCGGTGAAAATCCAAACTTTGCAATTCCAACATGGGATTTCAAAGGTGCATGCTTAGGTATTGATGCAAGAAAAGTTGTTGAAACTGGTATTACTCCGGTAATCAACACTGGTATTGCGCATAAAGTTGCAGGTTTCGGACAAATTGGTGCCGGTACAGTTAACCCGCCAATTGAATGTTTTGAAAAAGCAATCACGGCATATGCTGAAAAATTAGGTTTTACAGAATGATTTTAGAGGCGAGTGCGATTGGATCAATCGCACTCGAGCTCTTGATTGAAGGAAAAAAATTTACGGTTCACAGTATTTTTGAAAAGGGTTGGAATATTATTGATTGCAATGGGGAATTGATATTCCTGGGGACAGATGAAAATGGGACATTTCCATTTGGTATCCTGCTGGATCAGCAAACGAAGCAAACAGTGAGAGCAGGTATTACAGCAGGGGATACCTTTATTGTCCGCAATCACCGTCTTTCTCATAGCCGTTTTGATATCCAATTCGATCATGCAAAGATGCTGCCGTTAAATATGGATTTTGAACATGCCAATATAAATAAATTAAAAGAAAATATGCAGCAAATCTCATTTGAATCATATGAATCCACAGATTTTGAGCTAGCAAGAGTATCAGAATTAATCCATAAATTACAGGACTCCTCCGAAAATGTAGAGGCAGATTTTCGGTATTTTATTGGACGTGGTCAAGGTTTAACGCCAACAGGCGATGATATACTGGTCGGTATTTTATATGGGCATTTTATTCATCCCTTTATCGCACCAAATCATCTTGAAACATTGGCAAATCTGATAAAAGAACCTTTAACAACGACTGTCAGCCAGCGTTTTTTAACCTGTGCTATAAAAGGTTTATTTAGTTCAAAGATTACAAAATTGCAATATGATTCATCTTTGGAAAGTATGAAAAGCCTTATAAAAGTTGGCTCTTCTTCTGGAAAAGATACATTATATGGAATTTGCATGACTTTAAAGAAGGAGTGAAGAAATGGGTAAAAGTGTCGTAATTGCATTAGGAGGTAATGCAATTTTACAACCAAAGCAAGAAGCAACCTATACAAATCAATTAAACAATGTTATATCAGCAGCAGGTCATATGATTGAAATCAGAGAAGCTGGTCATAACATTGTTATTACACATGGAAACGGCCCGCAAGTAGGAAATATTATCGTACAAAACGAGGCTGCTAAAGATGTCATAGAACCAATGCCAATTGATGTTTGTAACGCTGAATCACAAGGATTTATCGGCTATATGCTGGAAAAATCTCTGAAAAATCATATCAGAGAGCGTGGTATTTCTGCAAACGTGGCTACATTATTAACAATGGTGGAAGTTGATAAGAATGATAAAGCATTTGAAAACCCAACAAAGCCGATAGGGGTATTTTTCTCGGAAGAAGAAGCAAAACATATGGAAGCACAAGGATTTACGATGGCAGAGGATGCAGGTCGCGGCTACAGACGGGTTGTACCTTCTCCGGAACCAAAAGAAATTCACGGTATAGAAGAGATTAAACGTTTAATCGATGAGACCATTGTCATTTCCTCAGGCGGTGGCGGTATACCTGTATATCGTGATGATAACGATCAAATTCACGGTGTTGAAGCAGTAATTGACAAAGACCGTTCCGGATTAAAGCTTGCACAGCAGGTAAATGCAGATGTCTTTATGATGTTAACGGATGTGCCGAATGTATATATCAATTTTGGTAAAGAGAATGAACAAAAGCTTAGCCAGATTACAGTAGAGGAAGCGGAGCAATACGTAGCGGAAGGGCAATTCCCTGCGGGCAGTATGCTGCCGAAAATACAGGCTGGAATAGAAATGGCCAAGGCAGGTAAAGAGGCAATTATTTGTTCATTGGACCAGGCTGTAGATGCTTTAGAAGGCAAAGCAGGTACACGTATCACAAAATAAGGAAGTAAATAAATATGCCAAGAGAGGGTGGATCATCAAAATCCTCCCTCTTTTTTCTAGCATGTTAAGAAAGTCTGAAGCTTTTCGTGCGACGCAGTTCCAGTCCATGAAAATAATTCGAATAAATTACAAAGTATAAGAATTCAATTTCTTGTTTTTCAGAATTATTCATTTATTTATCATGCATCGTTTTTTGTGGTACTATACAATAGATTTCAAAAATATATCAGAATAAAGACACATATCTGATTTAGATTGAAATTAAATAATAAACCTGATAAAGAGGTTGAAATTGAAAGGACTAAACAAATGGAAAATAAGGTAGACACAACTAAAGGTAATGGAAAAAAACCATTGATCCCTTATTGGGTAAAAGTTGTTATTGTGTTTTTCTTTGGCTGGATAGCACTATACGCAACAAGAACGATATTAAACCCGATAATGGGTGATATTCAATCAGCATTTTCATTAAGCAATGCACAGCTTGGTTTAATTACGAGTATCTTTTTTATCGGATATGCAGCTATGAACGTTCCAGCAGGGGTACTAGGAGATAAGATTGGGAAAAAACGAGTGCTTGTTCCAGGGGTTATTTTATTTGGATCATTGGCAGCAGTCACTGGAATGATGCCTACATTCTTTCTGTTTATTTCCGCATGGCTGATGGTCGGTCTTGCACAAGGGGTCTATTATGGTCCTCAATACGGCATATCTTCTGAGATTATCCCTAAGAACCGATTAACATTGGGCAGCGCTATCATTAATGCCGGCATGGCTTTTGGTACATCGATTGGTTATTATATTTCCAGCTATGTAGTAGGAGAATGGGGATTTGGATGGCGGGTTCCATTTTTTGTCATCGCCGTACCTGTAGTAATCATTGGTATTGCTATGGCGATTGTCATTAAGGACAAGCCAAAAACGGATGAAGGGGTTAAAAGTCAAACTGCCGAGCCGTTTAAGTTTTCTGCTTTATTTAACAGAAATTTAATTTTGGCGTATATTATTATCTTCTGTTCGATTTATGGATTCTTTATGATTATTACCTGGTTGCCTTACTACTTGGAAACAGCACGTGGTCTGACGGGTGGAAACATCGCTTTTGTTGCATCACTTGTTCCATGGGCGGCAATTCCGGGTTCTTTATTCTTCAGCTGGCTGTCAGATAAGTGGGGACGTCGTAAACCAGTATTGCTGCTGATGCTGCCATTTGGTATTTTATCAACTGCGGCTATTGTTTATTTTGAAAGCATGCCGATTCTGTATATCACACTTATTGTATATGGAATTGTAGGGAAAATCAGTGTTAACCCTGTGTTAATTGCTGTTGTAGCAAACAATGCACCACAGCAATCATTAGGTACAGCGTTTGGATTTTACAATTTTGTTGGGATGCTAGGCTCTATCTTAGCTCCGTATATTACTGGATGGCTGACGGATACAACTGGAAGTATGAACATAGGGTTTTACTTTGCGGCCGCTTTGCTGATTATCGCATGGATTGCAAGTTCTTTAATTGACGAAAGTAATCTGCCGGCTGCTGGTAAAGAGGCCAAGGCTTAACTGACAATTTTTTTGTTTCTTAAAAAACTGTTATGTATGCGTTGGAATATGTAGTTGAAAATGGTTTTACAAGGCTGTTTTTGGACATGGATTAATAGGTATAACCATTTTGAAAGATTGAGGCAGGAATATATACTGTTTAGGAATTATTTGATCCTGCTCCAGCTTTTATAAGGTAAATATTTAATCAGTGAGGGGCTCTTCATCCCCCCGCTGATTTTTAGTTAAATCAGCCAAAAATGGATATACTGTTCTACAATTATGTTCATGTTTTTACAAGATGATTGTTTTAAAATAAAATTAATAGCTGTACATGTTAATTAATATCACATAAGGTAACAGAAACATGGAATTAAAATGAAATTGTTTGAAAATTTTAAATAGTTAGCTTCCTGCTTTCAAAAAGAATAAAAGTAATATTGCCAGTAGCACATGCTGATATTGCAGGGGAAAGTGGAAAGTATGCAGAAGGTTATGGTATTATAGACGGTACTATAGTGGTTCAGTATCTTTATACACACCTCGGGTTGCTCAAGACACCAATGGAACTGAACACTTTTTGAAATGTGAGTCGAGCATTCATTACTTTAGAAACTATTAAAATTGGTGATAGCGGGCAGTCTGTGAAAAAATGATTTTTAATATAAAAATGGCAAGCTTGGCAAGATATGATTAGAAAATATTAATCATCTTGTTGTTTGTTCCTGAGTCAACGGGAGACAAGTCATTTGCAAAAGAGTATCCAAATGTTGATAAAGGTATTATATGAAAGAGCTTATAGGAGGACTGAGAATGAATAGTTATCAAGAAATTAATACCCCATTACGAACAATTATGACACCGGGGCCTGTTGAGGTTGATCCAAGGGTGCTGCGTGCAATGAGTACGCCAATTCTTGGGCAATTTGATCCGGCTTTTACAAAAATGATGAATGAAACGATGGAAATGCTTCGAGATGTCTTTCAAACTAAAAATAAATGGGCTTTTCCAATAGATGGAACATCGCGTTCCGGGATTGAAGCTTTATTGAGCAGTGTCATTGAGCCGGGAGATAAAGTGCTTATTCCGATTTATGGAAGATTTGGTCATTTGCTGACTGAAATTGCTGAAAGAAATAGAGCTGAGATTCATACAATCCATTGTGAATGGGGAGAGGTTTTTGATCAGGAAGTAATTATAGAAGAGATGAAAAAAGTGAACCCTAAAGTTCTCGCTATTGTACATGGAGAAACCTCTACCGGGTGTATGCAGCCTCTTGATCAAATCGGACCTGCATGCCGGGAAGCTGGTGTGCTATGTATTGTAGACGCTGTTGCGACAATTGGCGGTACACCGGTAAAAGTGGATGAATGGCAGCTGGATGCGGTGATTGGCGGAACTCAAAAATGTCTGTCAGTTCCTTCTGGTATGGCGCCGATCACGTATAATGAACGTGTTGAACAGATTCTTTCATCCAGAAAAAAGGTGGAAAAAGGAATTGCTACTGCTGAGGATCAGGTGAATGTCGGTGAACCAATTCAAAGTAATTATTTTGATTTAAGTCAGTTACAGGATTATTGGGGACCTAGAAGGCTGAACCATCATACAGAGGCAACCACCATGCTGTACGGCTTGCGGGAAGGGGTAAGAATTGTTTTACAGGAAGGATTGACAGCTCGTTTTGAGCGTCATAAACTCCACGAAAAAGCACTTATGGAAGGTATCAAAGCAATGGGGCTGGAGCTATTTAATGATGTTAGCTGGAAGCTTCCAATGGTGACTTGTATAAAAATTCCTGAGGGCGTTGACGGCGATTCTGTCAGAAGCATGCTTCTGGAGCAATTTGGAATCGAAATTGCGAGCTCCTTTGGTCCTCTGCATGGGAAAATCTGGCGTATTGGTACAATGGGATACAGCTGCCGAAAAGAAAATGTATTATTTGTCATCTCTGCACTAGAGGGTGTATTAGCTCGCCATGGCGTCCAGTTAAATTCTGGAAAAGGATTGCAAGCAGCACTCGATGTATATGAGTCTGTCGAATAATTATTTACATCGAAGGCCGATAGTCAGAAACACTGAATTTTTTATGTTAAATGTAAAAGCTTAAAAGTGAGTTTATATATCAAAAAACAGCCTATTCGGTAATACGAATGGGCTGTTTTTGATTTGTTAGAAAACAATCGAAAGGAAAAATAATTAGATATTCCTTCGATGACAATGAAAATCTCTCTCTATTTTGAACAAGTTTATATACGTGTTTTTTTAGATGTGGTAGAATGGTGGTAGCTTCTGTGTTTGTGTGCTGATGCGGTGATTTGTATTTTACATAAAACGGCCGGGCACTTTTTTTGTGCGCTAGGAAGGCATAAAACTTAGCAAAGAATCTGTGTTGTCAGCTCCATAAAAATTACCAAGAAACAATGGGAATTTTTGGTGTGGTTTTTCTTTTAAAAATTACAATTTTTTATTAATATAAATTATTATCTTTTTTTTGGAGCTTTATAATTTGGAAAGTCTTTATTTGAGTTTGAAGTATAAAGTAGGCTTATAAATGGGCTTGCGATGTAAATGAAGGAGGATAAAATGTCTGAGCAGAAAAAGCTTGAGAACAAGCTGAAAGAAAAAAAATCAAAGGTGAAGAAGTTTACTATGCCCCATATTTATGTTATTCTTTTCTCCTTTATGGTATTTGCATCTATTGCCACTTATTTTATCCCTGCCGGGGTTTTTGATAGAGTTCCTGGACCAGAAGGACGGACAACCATTGATCCGAATTCTTACCAAAGTGTTGAACAGTCACCTATCGGGATAATTGATTTCATGACTGCTGTACCAAGAGGGTTGATTGAAGCAGGAGAAATTGTCTTTTTTACCTTTATTATCGGTGGTTTATTTGCAGTTATTAAAAAGACAGGCTTAATTGAAATTGGAGTAGATAAACTGACAAGGAGATTTTCCAATAACAGTATCATGGTAATTCCTGTTTTGTTTATTCTATTTGCGACAATATGCAGTCTGATAGGGACACAGGAATTAAGCTTAGTGTATGTACCAGTTCTTTTACCGCTAATGATTGCATTAGGGTACGACTCTATTGTAGCTGCCGGGGTGGCTTTGATAGCTACTACAGCCGGGTTCATGACAGGTTTTCTTAACCCGGTCAACACAGGTCTTGGGCAAAAATTATCCGGGTTGCCGGTTTTTTCAGGTATAGAGCTGAGGTTAATAGCCTTTGCTGTTTTTGTGATTATTGGAATGCTGTACCTGATCCGCTATGCACGTAAAGTACAAAAAAAACCAGAAACAAGTCTTGTGTATGAAGATGACTCTGATAAAAGAAAACAATACCAGGTTGCTACCACAACAGAGGTGCATAAAGCTACCTCAAGGCAAAAAATTGCATCCATTTTTCTCTTTGCCTTCTTTTGCCTATTATTATACGGAGTGCTTACGCAAGGATGGTTTATGATTGAAATGGCCGGCTTGTTTATTATCATGGGTGTTGTCGTTGGAAGAATATCCGGATTAAATTTTACAGAGATCTGTAATGGATTCAATGATGGATTTCGTGATGTACTGCTGGGAGCATTTATTATCGGAGTTGCCCGATCCGTTGCGGTGGTCATGGAAGATGGAATGGTAATGGATACGATTGTTAACAGCCTTGGGACAATTGTTGGCGAATTGCCTGCGGTATTTGGGGCAATTGGTATGTTTTTTGTTCAAATGCTATTCAATTTTCTGGTACCTTCCGGGAGCGGTCAAGCATTAGTGACAATGCCAATTATGGCGCCTTTATCAGATATAATTGGAGTTACGCGGCAAACAGCTGTATTAGCCTATCAATTTGGAGATGGTGTTGGGAATCTGCTGTACCCTACTTCCGGGTATTTTATGGCAACCATTGCTTTAGCAGGAGTACCATGGCAGAAATGGGTACGGTTTTACTTGCCATTGTTTTTCATTTGGATTGGGACCGCCGTTGTTTTCTTAATTATCGCCCAGGTGATTCAGTGGAATGGGTAAGTGTACATAAAAATATTTCTCATTTTTAAACGCCAAGCTGGCTTGAAGGGTGAAGAAAGCAGCAATAGTTTTATTAGAAGATTTGGTTGTCACCAAGCCTTTAGGTGAAACCTTAGCTGCACTTATACTTTCTTAAAGTGCCGAAAAAAGCAGGAAGCACCCGCTGATTGAAAGAAAGGTGCTTTCCTGCTTTTTTTAATAAAAATTTGGATGAGCCGCGCTCTTATATTTTCTGTAAGAAATTAACCAAGCTGCTGCTTTAGAAATTGGATCACTTTTTCAAATGCCTGAACAACCTGTGGATCATCCATATTCTGATCAAAGCTATGCTTCCCGTTGGATATAGTAATCAATTGATTGTCTATCCCTTTTTCATCCAGCATCTGTTTCATATGGACAGATTCCTGATATGGTACATCCTCATCCTGGTCACCATGTAATAACAAGGTTGGAGGATAGCTGCTGTCTGCAAGACGGACAGGGCAGTATGCATGTAAGAAAGATAGATCTTCTTTGGAGCTTTTCCCGGTTACATAATCAATCCATTTTCCCTGCTGTCGGCAATAAAGATAGATGGCATATCTTTTTTCAATCGGAGAAGCCGCGATAGGCTTATCCATAATCAGCTGATTGGCAAGCATTTCCGGAGCAGAAGTCATTTTTGTAAAATGAGGACTTGGCTTGGTGTACCAATCCCCGGTAATATCCCCGTAGCCGTAGAAGGAAACGATTGCTTTTGGCCGGGTTTCCAGCGTTCCTGTCATTAATGCCAGATAAGCGCCGGCAGAAGAGCCGATAACGGCAATGTTTTCCGTATCAAAATCAAATTGCTGCTTCCCTTTTTCCACAAGCCAGACGATGGCATCGCGAATATCCTCGATAATTTCCGGTAATTTTGTCTCCGGGGCCAGCCGATAATCAATGGAAAATACATTGAACCCGGCATTGGTGTACCACTCAATCTGCTTTTTAGCCAAATCATCTTTCGTACCCCATATTAAGCCGCCGCCATGAATATACATGAGCAGCGGTGCTTGTTTTTTGGTTGTTTCATGTAGTGTTCCTTGTATTTCACAGTCACTGGTTACTTTATACGTATATGTTGTCATGTTAGTCACTCACTTTCACAGAGAATATGATATAGGTATGTTTTTATTCTGTCAAATGTAACTATGCATTTTTTGCTCATCTCTGATGGAAAGTAAAGAACACAAGTATCTTCACAAATGTCTTCAATAGGGCGCGAATAATCAGAGTGTAAGAATGCGAAAACACTTGTGTGCCTAACATCGTAATTGCAGGACTGTAATTACTCGTTCTTTCATCAACAGCGGTTGGATTGCAATTACTCTCCAAATCATGGGTAGCCTGAGCCGGTAATTTTACGGCTGTTTTGATTTATAATCAAATATCTTTGACCTGTAAGATTATTTCACTTCTGCTTTCCGAAAGGTGAAAAAGGTGGCCAGATAGAAAACAAGGATAAATAACAAGCTGATAATCAAACTCTCTACTATAAATTCACCGCTCATTTCAAGTGTTAATTGTGACAAATCAATACCATAAGGCGTATAGGCCATCACAGAATGAACCGTTTCATTCAGACTGGAGACAGGTCCAAGAATTAAACTGGTTATATACGTGGCAGCGATGACGAGAACCGCTTTTTTAAATAAAAACATATAGAAAATGCTAATAATCAGCTGACTGATAAAGATAAGTAATGACAACCCATTTGTCAATAAAATTTTGCCCAGTAACCCGACTGTGAATTGCTGTCCGGCTGCTTCGGATAAAATATTTAAGGTCGGCGTCGGAATGAATCCGGTGAATACTGTGTCTGTAAAAGCAAATATAATCGTAATCATTATATAAGGAAAATATAATAAAGCGGCTAATATAAAAAAGGAAACCATTTTGTTAATAATAATAGCATTTCTGCCATGTCCTCCCGAAATAGCATTTTCGATAATTTTATTTTCAAAATCCGTTGTCAGGCAAATACCGGCAGCGATACTTCCCAGCAATGCCATCATCTGTGTTTCCGAAAATAAAGACAAGGTGCCGGACGCAGTTTCCAAGCTAAGATTGCCTGTCGCAACGTAATGGGAGCAGGCGGCGAAAATAACAGCACTGAGAAGAGCTAAAATAAATACTGCCCATGGTGAAATGGATCTGCTTAATTTAAAGAAATCTGCTTTTAACAGCTGCATCAGCCCGCACCTCCTATCAGTTGAAGGTAATAACTTTCCAATGTTTCCTCCTGTGTTGCAAGCGTTGTAACGATAATGCTGTGATCAATTAAAGCTTTTGACAGCTCTTCTTTGTTATCCATAAAATCATACAGCTTAATACTTTTATCAGGCTGGACAATAAAGTTTTCCGTATCAAGCACTTCTCTTAACACTTTTTGCAGCTTTTCCGGTTCATTACAGTCAAGGATCAGATGCTTATCGATTTGATTTTCCAATTGATCATGGCTGAGGTTTTTCAGGATTTTTCCTCTATTAACAATAATAAATTCATCAGCAGTTTGATGGAGTTCTGCTAAATGGTGGCTGGATAACAGAATCGTCATTTGGTATTTCGCAGCTAATTCTTTGATTAATTGTCTAATCTCAGCGATACCGCTTGGGTCTAAGCCGTTAATAGGCTCGTCAAGCATCAATATTTCCGGGTTGCCAAGCAGGGTAATAGCAATTCCTAGGCGCTGCCTCATTCCTAAGGAAAAATCTTTTGCTTTCTTTTTTCCTGTATGTCCCAAGCCAACGATATTAAGTGCTTGCTGTTCGACACTTTCTTCTTTTATCCCTTTCATCGTTTTATGGACCCGCAGATTGGTGATTGCGCTCATATTGCCCAGGATACTTGGATTTTCAATCATACTGCCCATTCGTCTCCGGCCGGCCTGTAATGATTTTTGATCCGGCTGATTAAATAAATACAGCTCCCCGGAGGTAGGAAAGGATAAGCCGGCAATAATCCGCATCAAGGTTGTTTTCCCTGCTCCATTTTGACCGATCAGACCATAAATTTTTCCTTTCTCTAAGGATATTGATACATTTTCCAATGCCTGGACACCATTATAGGCTTTGGAAATATTTTTAGCTTCGAGAATATATTCCATCATTTTCTACTATCCTTGGTATGGTTTAAAATTCCTTGTGTCATCGCAGTGAAAAATTCGACAGGGACTAAGGCAATACCGATACTTTCCGGATTTTCATCACCTAAAACAAGAAACTGGTCGCCTTCCTGCATATTGACCATATTCACAGCCTTTTCCGGTAATTTTACATACCCATCCTTTTCTAATGGAATCGTGTTAAACATATGCTTTCCTTTAGGAGGGATTGGCAAACCGTTTTCTTTTTGGTCAAAATGAATTAAATTATCCAAAGATACATCAAATAATGTGGCCAGTGCATCACAATTGATAATGTCCGGCAAGGACTCTCCATTTTCCCACTTGGCAATGGATTGTCTGGTGACACCAATTTTTTCGGCTAATTCCTCTTGAGAATAGTTATTTTCCCTTCTTAAAAAAGAGAGATTTCTTGATAAAGTAATTTTGTTCATCTGATGCATCCCTTTCGTTTAGGTATATTTTTATTTTAACTGTTTATGAGGAGGAAACAACCAATGCAGGGTAACCAATTATGTTAATGTTAGTTACGTCTTAAATAAATGAAATTTCCAGCTTGCGCCTGACGTAACGTGAGGTGGTATGATAAAGCTATCAATCGAGAGGAGATTTGAACGGAAATGAAAAAAGAGACATTCTCCATCAGTGAATTTGCCAAATCTACGGGCGTATCGGTAAGAACGCTGCATTATTATGATGAGAAAAATATACTGAAGCCGAAGAGAGATGAAAATACGGGACATCGTATTTATGAAAAAGAGGATATGATTCAGCTGCATAAGATTATGACGATGAAATTCTTAGGGATGAGCTTAGATAATATCAAGGATTATATGCAGCCGGATACGTTTGATTTAAGCTTTATCGATACGTTAAGGCTGCAGGAATCAAAGCTGATCAAGGATAGGGAACAGATTGATATTGCTCTGGAAGCCATCCAGCGCACGGTGCATCTTTTAGAAAATGAAAAAGAAGTGGATCAGGCTGTCCTCATCAGTTTATTGGCAAGTATGCAACACGAGAAGAAGCAGGAGGAACTGTCCAAAGGAATCATTAAGGATGAAGTCATGAAGAAGATGTTTCCGCAGACAGCGAAGGAGAAGATGATTGTTGAACAGGGGCTGCTGACATTTTATAAGCAGGTCAGAGAGCATTGTGGAAAGCCGGCAGATCATCCAGAGGTGAAACAAATGCTGGATAGCTTTTATCATCTTATATTAGGAATATTTGATATGGATTCTATCGAAGAATTAGGAGAAATATTTTCCTTGGATCTGGAGGATAAAGCAAATGAAGAACGCTTAGAAGCGTACCTTAAAGAAATAGAACGCCTTATCCCGACACCGATCACAGAAGAAGAAGAAGCATGGCTTGAGCAAATAACAACGGATTATTTAAGTCCGTTATGGGATGAAGAAGAAGGAGAGGATTAAATGGAAGCACCGAAGCAATCATCCAGTAATTTTATAAAGCTGTTACTATCTACAAAGATACCAAAGCTTGTTTTAATATTAGGCTTAATAGGGAGTATGCTGACCACACTGGTAGGACTGACAATCCCGCTTTTGACAAGGGAGCTTGTTGACGGATTTTCTATCGCCGATTTAGATTGGCGCTTTATTGCTGTTATTATTGGTGTATTTATTGTGCATGCACTGGTGGATGGATTATCGGCCTATGCACTTGCCTATGTTGGACAGAAGGTGGTCGCTCGGCTCAGAGAAATATTATGGAAAAAGCTGATTCGCCTGCCTGTTCCTTATTTTCAGAAACAGCCGAGTGGGGAATCTGTCAGCCGAGTTATTAATGATACAGGGATTGTAAAGGATTTGGTTTCTCAGCATTTTCCGCAATTTATCTCCGGGCTGATTTCTATTATCGGAGCTGTCATTATTTTGCTTTTCATGGATTGGAAAATGACACTAATCATGTTTATTGCGGTTCCGATTACGTTAGCTGTCATGCTGCCGCTTGGAAATAAGATGGCAAAAGTATCCCGCAGCCTTCAGGATCAGACGGCTAATTTCCAGGGAGAAATTCAGCAGACAATCAGTGAAGTCAAATTGATGAAATCTTCTACTGCGGAACAGAAGGAAGAAAAGCGGGGGCTGCACGGTATTTTCAAGTTATTACAGACAGGGTTGAAGGAAGCAAAAATTTTCTCTGTTATTGCTCCATTTATGTATATGATTGTCATGCTTGTTATTGTCGTGATCATTGGCTATGGCGGTATCCGTGTGGAGCAGGGGACCATGACGACCGGATCACTGGTGGCATTTCTCTTGTATCTATTCCAGATTGTTTTTCCTATTACGACATTTGCGATGTTCTTTACAGAATTGCAAAAGGCAAAAGGAGCTACCGAACGTATTTCGGAAATTTTACAGGAAGAAGAGGAAGAGGTATTGCCCGGCTCTGAAAAGCAAATTGGTGAGCTTCCGCTGGCGTTTAAGGAAGTCAGCTTTTCTTATGAAGCGGGTGAGCAGGTCCTCAATAAGATATCATTTTCTGCTGCACCAGGGGAAATGATTGCATTTGCCGGGCCAAGCGGCGGTGGAAAAACCACTGTATTTGGCTTGATTGAACGTTATTATGAACCGAATGAAGGTGCTATTCTGCTTGGCGGAGAATCCATTCAGGACATTTCTTTGGCATCCTGGCGTTCGCAGCTTGGATATGTATCGCAGGAAAGCTCCATGATGTCCGGAACGATTCGTGATAATTTAACCTATGGCTTGGAAAATGCAGAGAATATTGCAGATGAAAAGCTTTGGGCAGTAGCCGAAATGGCTTATGCTGCACAGTTTATTCAGGAGCTTCCAAATGGAATGGATACCCAAGTCGGCGAGCGCGGAACGAAATTATCAGGGGGACAGCGGCAGCGTATTAATATTGCCAGAGCTTTCCTGCGTAACCCGAAAATTTTATTGCTTGATGAGGCGACAGCCAGTCTCGATAGTCAATCAGAGCAGGTGGTTCAAAAGGCATTGCAACGTTTGATGGAAGGAAGAACGACATTTGTGATTGCGCACCGTTTAGCGACAATTATTGATGCGGATCAAATTATCTTTATTGAAAATGGAGAGGTTACCGGGAAAGGGACACATCAGGAGTTATTGGAATCACATGAGCTGTATCGTTCCTTTGCGAACCAGCAGTTGAAGTAAAAAAAGAGTAAAGCATGCCTCACTGTGGATATGCTTTACTCTTTTTGATTCCATCATTCAAATAAGCTTTTATCAAAAAAATGTGCTGTTATTCTGTTTATTCATTTTTCAACGAAATAGAGACAAAATCATATTTTCACAGTTACGTCTTTTATCAGGCGGTGATTAATTACAAAAAGGATAACGATTAATACAAGACTTAAAGGGACGGATACAAATATTGGTAAATTTATTTGTTGTGTAAAGAAGGAAATATGCGTAATTTCAAGTAGAATCCCTGTGATTCCTAAACAAATAATACCAAATGCGATGGATAACATCCCATATAACCAGCCAGCGCGATAGAAGGTCAGACCAATCACCCAGCCGATTAAAAAATAAATAAGATGCGAAATTACAAAGCTGATGAAGGTATAAATGAACGCTGAGAAGCTGCTTGTGAAATCAACCTCTTGTGTATGAATATTCCAGCCTGCCCATCCAGCTGCAAATTGGAGGATGAAGCTTAACAGAATGATTATAACGGTAATTGTAATTGCCAGCAGTGCTGATGCCAGCATCGTACCAAGAAAGAAATTTTTTCTGGTTGCACCCTGCTGCATGTAATACGGAAAGAAAACGGTTGTTGTCAAAATACCGATAACCAACATGTAAATAGCCGATGATCCATTTGAGAAGCTTGCCAGATCTACAAAAGAGGAATGCGGACCGGATACCAGGCTTACGACAACAATGTAAATGACAAACATGAAGGAAAGAAACCACATTGTCCACTTCACTTGCTCCCCAAATAACAATCGGGTTATTTTTTTCGGTGTTAAGATAATCGAATTCATTCATCTTCCTCCTTTGTCAAATGCACAAACAAATCATGAAGAGAGAGCGGTCCAACTTCGAGTCCGGCTTGATTTGCGGCATTTTTTTGCTGTTCAGATAGTTCACCATATACCATGACAGATTTCGTTCCGCCGAGCATTTGACTGTTTAAAACCTCCAAGTCCTTTGCGAAAGCATCTATTTGCTTAAGAGAGCCTGTGACAGAAAAACCTTTGGAGATGACCTGTTCATTTGTATCTTGTAACAGCACCTTTCCTTGATGAATCATCAATACCTCATCAAACAGGTAATCTGTTTCCGAAACAAGATGCGTAGAAAAAATAATCGTTCTTGGATGCTCTTCCTGATCATTTAAAATTTCTTTATAAAAAATTTCTCTCGTCGGTGCATCCATTCCTAAATAAGCTTCATCAAAAATCGTTAAAGGAGCCCTGGATGCTAAACCGATAATAGCCTGAAGCGCCGACTTTTTCCCTTTGGACAGCTGATTTACTTTTTTAGTTAAAGGCAGCTTGAACTTCTTAGCCAGTTGAAAAGCGTATGCTTCGTCATAATTTGGCCGGAAATCAGCCATGCTCTTCAGTGTATCTTCAATTTTTTCATAGCTATATTCTAAATCCTTATGCTGATCGAAAATAAAGATCGTATTCTGCATAATTCCTGGATTCTCAAAAGGGTTTTCGCCATCAATCGTGAGGCTTCCGGCATCTGCTTTTCGAAAAGCTGCCAGAACAGATAATAAGGTTGTTTTTCCCGCACCGTTTCTTCCTAATAAACCGTGAATTTTATCAGGTTCCAGTTGAAAACTGACTTGATTAATAGCTGTAAAATCTTTATATTTTACACTGACATCTTTTGCTTCAATCGCATAGCTCATGCTTTATTCTCCTTTCGCGCTCTTTTGATTAAATCAATGATTTCTTCTTCTGTAATACGAAGCTTCTCTGCTTCCTGGACTAAACCGATAATGTAATTATCCATAAACGCCTGCTTTCTTTTTTGAACGAGTTTTTGTTTTGCTCCATCTGCAACAAACATGCCGACACCCCGCTTTTTGTATAGAATGCCCTCATCTACAAGCTGTGTAACCCCTTTGGAGATGGTGGCGTGATTAATTTTATAAAACTGAACGAGCTGATTAGTAGAAGGGGCCTGTTCGCCCTCCTTTAATTGATCATTGACAATCTGATCTTCGATTTGCTCCCGCACCTGAATGAAAATAGGCTTATCACTCCGGAATTGTGTAGACATCGTACATTCAGCCTCCTTTCTTTATGTGAAATGGCTTTATCACGGATAACCTTTCGTAAACCTCGCGCCTCAAAATAGAGAGTGAGAATTAATCTATTCAGGAGGGGGTACTGGACGCTAACATTGAGGGAGAAGAACTAAAACCCTGACAGAATGAAGTTTCGTTTTATAATCGAAATGATGCGTCTTTGGTTAAACGATAGGTACAGCTATTAAAATGACTATTATGAGTAAGAAAATAAGGTAAGAACTGCTGCCGATAATTTGCAAACTGGAGGAGAATAACCTAATTGGAGCAAGCCTCCATCTCTCTCCTTGTAAGAATTCAAATGCATCCGCAAGCAGGATAGCAATGAGAATAAACAACAGTCTTAAATTTCTTATAATGTGCGGTTAAATTGCGGACTTCAATTACATAAGGCATATCTTTCCTCCTTTAAAAATAAATATTTAAATGCATATTGTGTTATGGTTATATACTTATGTGTATAACCATAACAGTGTTGCGGTTGAATGTCAATATAGAAATTTTCTTTCAAAAAGTGCATGACTATGGAATATAATTTTTCATAAATATAAGAGGTTGCTTAAGAATAAGTGGATGCGAATTATTCTAAAATTTGTGATATATTAAAAGAGAAGTTGAAAATAAAAGAATGAAAACCATGTATTATTTAGAACAAAGACAGGAGAGGCTGATAATGGGAAAAATTAGCTGCCACTTAAGCATTGCGGGCAATTTCTATGAGTGATAAACGAAAAGTTATCGGAATTGCCCTGATTACAGCAATTACTTTGATGGGGGACGCTATGCTTTTTATTGTGCTGCCCTTGTACTGGAAAGATTTTGGATTAACAGCTATTTGGCAAATTGGTGTGCTGTTATCCATCAACCGATTTGTACGTTTGCCGATTACGCCATTTGTAGGAATGTTTTATAAGAAGTTTAATATCCGGTCAGGTGTAGTGATTTCTGTAGCTTGTGCAGCATTAAGCACGTTATTCTATGGGCTGCTTCAGGGCTTTTGGTTCCTGTTGCTGGCCAGAATTTTATGGGGGATAGCCTGGTCCTTTGTGAAACTGGGAGGAATGCTTACAGTTGTAATGTATTCTACGGAACAAACGAGAGGGCAGTATATGGGATTGTATAATGGTTTATGGGGATTAGGCGGTTTAGCTGGTATGCTGGCGGGAGGATTTTTAGTAGATCAATTGTCTATTCCTTTTGTGACAGCATTGTTTGCCTTGGCAGCTGTCGCAGTATTTCCTTTTATCTTCAAGCTGGTACCTGAAAATAATAAAACAGCCGGGAAAGAAAATGTCACTGTAAGTCGTCATATGCCTGAAAAGGGAAAGCCTTCTATATTGCAGCCATATATTATCCTTGTCATTATAACTGGAGGAACGATGGGATTTATCATCATGGGTATTTTTAACGCTACCTTGAGTCCGCTGATTGAACAATCCTATCATGCACATTGGTCAGTATTTGGTATCGTTATTGGTGCTGCAACACTTGCTGGAATTATTCAAGCAATCCGTTGGGCATGGGACCCTGTATTTGCTCCTGTTATTGGGAGTTTTGCAGATAAACAAAAGCAAAAGTATCCTTGGATTCTGGTCCCATTATTGCTTGGCAGTATTGCATTTTTTATTATCGGTTATGTGGAATCTTTTATATTTTTAGTAATCATCATTATGTTCTTTCAAGTGGTTTCAACCAGCTTTGTAACGATAACAGATACCCTGGCAGGGGATGCTGCTGCCAGAACTGATCCAGTGAAGATGATGACCCTGCATACAGTTGCAGTTGATTTAGGAGCAGCAATTGGACCTTTACTATCATTTATTATTATTGATTTATATGGCATTTCTGCTGTGTTTTATTTATCTAGTATGATTATGATACTTGTCGGGATATCATGGGTTGTTTTTCATTTTGTTCCAAAGCAAAGAAACAGGTATAGTACGTGATAGAAGACTTGAAAAATATAGCAAAGAATGGAGTGTGTATGGATAATGACAGGAGCATTAACAGTTAAAAATATCACATTGGAAGAGGGAAAGCCGAGTATTTGCATCCCTTTAATGTCTTCGAATACACCAGCACTGATTGAGGAGGCGAAGCGTTATCAAAAAGAAAAGGTGGATGTTGTTGAATGGCGTGCTGATATATTTGAAGAGATAGAAAATCATGCAGCGGTGGAACAGGTTTTAAAAGGGATAGTACAGGCATTAAAAGGAATTCCGCTTATCTTTACTTTCCGCAGTCATCTAGAGGGTGGAGAAAAGGTGCTGTCCAAGGAAGATTATGTATCCCTGAATCAATTTGTGATCCGGACAGGTCTTGCAGATTTTATTGATGTCGAGCTGTTTCAGGGAGAGGATACTGTTAAAAATCTGATTTCTTCAGCACATCAGTCCAATACATATGTGATTATTTCCAATCATGATTTTCAAAAAACACCGCCTGAATCAGAAATCATCAGCCGATTAAAACAGGCAGATGAGCTTGGAGCGGATGTATTAAAAATCGCTGTTATGCCAAAGGAGACAGCCGATGTTTTAGAGCTGCTTACAGCAACCAATGAAATGAGAAAATATACTGAGAAGCCGGTGATTACGATGGCGATGGGACCGCTGGGGGTTATCAGCCGGTTGTCCGGACAGGTCTTTGGATCTGTTTTAACCTTTGGAGCGGGAGAAAAAGCCTCTGCTCCGGGGCAGATTCCTGTACAGGAGCTGTATCACGTTCTGGAAATTATCGATAAATCGATGGCTGGCAAATAAGCACTTAGGTAATCGTTCATAAAACTCCCGCTGATTATATGTAACATACATTTTAAATGGGAGGAAGTCGGAGCTGTTCTCAACCGGAAGTCGGAGGTTTTCTTCCATCTGCAGCAATATCATTTCAAGGGATAAATCAGCCGCCAACCCGATGTGTAAAAAGGGGGAAGCCGATACAATAAAAGTATCAAATAACTTATTCTTAGGAGCTGATTTATCCCATGATGTTATCTTCTTATGAGGCTTTGAAAAGTCATATAGATTATAAAATGGAGGATGTAAGGAAGACGGCAGAGCAATGTAAAAAGAGGAAAAAGAAGCATAATGGTAAAGGAAAAAAAGTTTCTTTTATGCGTTTTTTTAAAAAAGAGGTAAAAATATAATGAATAGATATCAAAAATAGAGAATCTCGATTGGACTATTGCAGTAGCAGCAGTTAAATCGAGATTCTTTGTACCGGAAATAGCAAGCCTCATATTTGTCAGAGTAGAAGGGATTTTTGAAGCGATAATGAAAAATCAGTAAAAAGCTGCTGCTTCCGTTAATGAAGTAGGCTATGCATTTAAGCAAGCGTTTTTTTCATTTTTCTTAAATAAACAATTTGTCCGATGTGATATGCATTATGTGTTGTTGTATTTCCAATCAAATTCCACCATTCAGCTGCTACAGGAAACCCGGGAACTTTTTCATCTAATTTTTGCTCGCTGGTAATAAGCTCTTGCCAATGTAAAAGTGTGCTTAACAGGTCCGCTTTCAGGTCAGAAAATGAATGTTCTGGAGGGACAGCAAAGGTATCTGCATTGTCTTTTAGTGTCTCAACAGCATGCAAATCAGATTTATCATATCTGATTTGCCAGGCTTTATTCCAATAAATAAGATGGTAAGTAATTTCAGCAATACTATGATTTGCAGCATCTGGTCTCCAGAATGCTTCCTCCTCTGTAATTCCTTGTACAGCCTGCTCAAAAGAAAGATACCAGCTTTGATCGTTTGCATTAGCCGATAATTGATCCAGTAAAATTGCTTTAGCGTGGGTAATTGCCATCACTTCCTTAAAAAAAGTATATAGTAGTAATTCGATGTAAGCACCTTTTATTCCTTTAAATTTATCGCAGTGTAACTGGCTGGGACTGGGACTGCGATTCCTCGCCCCACCGAAAACCATTGCGATTACTCGTCCCATCGAAGAGCTTTTGTAAGACTCCTGCTTCAAGAATGGAGAAAAACGAAAATTCTAAGCGGGAGATCCAACAGCCAGTAACGGCCCGATTCGTTCGGGCCTACAGGATGTAGGTCACAAAGGCGTTGCGACACGATGTCGCGAACTTAGCCTTTGTTCTTTATTCAGTGGGGGATGAAAAGAAAACCCCCACTGAATGAGTTTCATTTTATTTTTTGAAGATTTTTGTGCAATAATAAGAATGAAAAACTTGAAGTAAACGGAAATGAAGCGAAGGATGGTGAAGAGATGCTAGCAACTTTAGAAAAAGCAGAAAATGGCTATACGGCAATTTTTAAACGAGAATGGAAAAACACTGTGGAAGAAGTATGGTCTGCTCTGACAGAGAATAATAAATTACAGCAATGGATGCCGAATTTAGAAGTGGCAGACCTGCGTACAGACGGAATGATGAAGTTCAATATGAATGATGGTACTGGGAAGTTTTTGGATATCACTATTTTAGATTATAAGGAAAAGTCTTATTGGCAGTTTGAATGGGGAGAAGGATCCGTCCGGTTTGAATTGGAGTCTGCGAAGGATGGCTGTATTCTTTTATTGAAGGAATATATCCCTGCTCTGAACAATCATATTCCCAAAGATTTAGCCGGCTGGCATATATGCTTAGAAATGCTGGATGAGGTATTAAAAGGAAGGAAGATGGAATTTCCAAAGGATTTATGGGAAGCGCGTTACGAAGACTATAAACAAATCATCCGTCCATTTTTAAAGGATGCTGAATAAGAATAAACAGGTGTCTCAAAAATTAGGCTTTTGAGACACCTGTATTTTTTAATAAGGATCAGCATCATGTCCTATATCTTCAGCATACTTCGGAGCTTGCTCTGCATCTGTTGCGCCTAATGGATTTTTGCTGGTGCCATGTTTTTTCATCTGTTCTAAGCCTTCCCGCAGGCGGCGTCCGTATTCTTCATCCGCTTCCTCTGCAAGTGCAATCATTTTCTCTTGAATACGCTTGTCACAGGTCGATAAATCACCAATCAGATTGGATAATAATTCATCCTTTTCCCAATCGTCAAACTGACGGAAGGTTTCTCCAGCCTGTTTCGTATTGTCATTGCGATCAATGGATTCACGAACAAGATTTCCCTCTACATGAGGTGTATATTCTTTTCCAATCTGCTCTGCTTCCTCCAGTCCGCCAAGTAAAGATGGTTCATAGTTAATATGCGGATTCTGTCCGGGTGCTTTATCATTTTTCTGACGTAATTGCCCACCTTCCTGATTCGTGGCGACACGTTTTTTCGCTTCATTAATTGGTACCTGTAAGTAATTTGCGCCGACACGATAACGCTGTGTATCAGAGTAAGAGAAGGTACGCCCCTGCAGCATTTTATCGTCTGAGAAATCGAGCCCGTCAACTAATACCCCTGTTCCAAATGCAGCCTGCTCTACTTCGGTAAAATAATTCTCCGGGTTTTTATTTAATACCATTTTTCCTACTGGCAGCCATGGGAATTTATCCTCCGGCCACAGCTTGGTATCATCTAATGGGTCAAAATCAAGCTCTGGATGAGCATCATCAGACATGATTTGTACAAGCAGCTCCCATTCAGGATAGTCGCCATTTTCAATTGCATCATATAGATCCTGTGTGGCATGGTTGAAATTTTCACCTTGAATTTCTGCTGCTTCTTTGGCTGTTAAATTTTTAATTCCTTGTTTTGGCTCCCAATGGTATTTCACAAGAACTGCTTCACCAGCTTGATTGACCCATTTATAGGTGTTTACGCCAGATCCCTGCATCATCCGATAGTTGGCAGGAATTCCCCATGGTGAATAGATAAATGTCACCATATGAAAGGATTCCGGAGAGTTGGCACAAAAATCAAAGAAGCGCTCGGAATCTTGGATATTTGTTACTGGATCTGGACGAAAAGCATGAATCATATCGGGAAACTTCATTGCATCACGGATAAAGAAAATTTTTAGGTTATTACCAACAAGATCCCAGTTGCCATCCTCGGTGTAAAATTTAACGGCAAAGCCGCGCGGATCACGAACGGTTTCCGGTGAATGATTACCATGAACAACCGTCGAGAAGCGGACAAAGACAGGTGTTTGCTTCCCTTTATCCTGAAAAACTTTTGCTCTTGTATATTTGGAAACCGGATCATTGCCAACTGTTCCATAGCTTTCAAAATAACCATGCGCACCGGCACCTCGGGCATGGACAATACGTTCAGGGACTTTTTCACGATCAAAATGACTTATTTTTTCAATAAAATCATAGTTCTCAAGTGTTGCCGGACCACGATTACTGACTGTACGGATATTTTGATTATTTGTTACGGGATGCCCTTGGCGGGTAGTTAATGTTTTATCATTTTCGAGATGGTTTTGGTTGTTCTTTTTTTCTTGGTCAGACATATGCTTAGCCTCATTTCCATATAAATTTCTTCTTATTAGCATTGCCAATCCAGATGAAAATAACCGTTTTTGGAGGGGATTTTTTAGACGTTGTGAAAATGAAATAATATTATTTCACAGGAAAAAGAGATAGAAGGGTTGAACTTTTTTAGGCAGCGATTACAATAGGGGTAGACTAATTATTTGAAAGAAATGTACTATGGATCACAAACCATGTTTTAGAAGTATTTAATAATACATTTAAAATAAATGAAGTATAAAAGGTGGAGGTCAAACCATGCCAATTAAAATTCCGAGAGAGTTGCCAGCAAAAGAGATTTTAGAAGGAGAAAATATTTTTGTGATGGATGAGGAGCGTGCTGTGGCTCAGGATATTCGCCCCTTAAGCATACTCATTCTTAATTTAATGCCGGAAAAGCAAAAAACAGAAACACAGCTGTTAAGATATTTAGGAAATACGCCATTACAAGTGCGAATTTCTTTTTTACGAATGGCTTCGCATGAATCAAAGACGACAAGCCAGAACCATCTGGATACATTTTATAAGACCTTTGAAGAGGTTCGGGATAAAACCTTTGATGGGATGATTATTACCGGTTCTCCAGTGGAGCATTTATCTTTTACAGATGTTGATTACTGGGAGGAATTGCAGGAAATTATGGACTGGACAAATGATCATGTGACATCTACACTCCATATTTGTTGGGGAGCACAGGCTGCTTTATATCATCACTACGGTATTGATAAGCATGCGCTTCCAAAAAAATGCTTTGGAATTTATGAACATGAGGTGCTGACACCAAAGGAGCGCTTAGTTAGAGGATTTGATGAAGTATTTTTGGCACCTCACTCCCGCTATACAGAGATTTCTTTAGAAGAGATTGAGAGGCATCCGGATTTACAATTGATTGCAACATCAGATGATGCCGGTGTTTTTTTACTTGCTTCTAAGAATGGCAAGCATATTATGGCAACAGGGCATTTAGAATATACGGCAACTACTTTAAAAGAAGAATATGAAAGAGATCATGCCCGTGGAGTTGATACAGCGTTGCCGGAAAATTACTATCCGGATGATGACCCAAATAAGCGTCCTAAGCATCGCTGGAAAAGCCATTCCAGCTTGCTATTTTCCAATTGGTTGAATTACTATGTGTACCAAGAGACGCCATATGTATGGGGAGAGGAAGCATATATTGAATGGCATATATAATACAGCTTATATGTAAAGGGGCTGGATGCGATGCGTCTGGGCCTCTTTTGATTTGGAAGAAATAAAGCTGGAACACCTTCCAGCTTTATAAAGTGAAACTTTATTCAGAGGGGGTTTTCTTTCATCCCCACTGACCAAGGAACAAAGGTTAAGTTCGCGAGATCGTGGGACTGCGATAAATATAACAGCGATTATTCTCCAGGCTGTATCCGGTATGTTTCTGATAAACCAGAAGCATGCTTATAAGCATCCATTAACCCTTGCTGTTGAATCATTATTTTTGGGATATTTTTATACTTTAAAGTGATTGGAACAGCCGATGAAAATGGAAAAGGCTTCATGGAGATTGTCTCTTTATCTGCCCAGCTGATAGAATAGGCAGATGGTAAAGCAGAGGCATTATTGGATAAGGATAACCCTTCTTTAAAAAAAGGATGGAGGTCTTGGTCTGTGGAGCCTGCCTCATGCATACATATAAACAGCGACAGAAGATCGGAAAACTGTAAAAGTGTGTAATCTGCCACAAAATTTTCATTGTCAAAATCGTTCAAGGTGCTGATAAGCCGTTCCTGCCGTTTTGTTTCCTCGTGAACGAATGCTTTTGCTTCAGGCAAAGAGGAATCTGCCAGGAAGCGTTTGTAATGTTCGCTGCAAAGCAGCGCAGCATAGCTGTCATTTTCCTGAACCTTGTTAATACCATGTGTATATAGAACAATTTTTGGAATGACTGGAAAATCAGTGAAAGAATAAGGCTGGTTTATTTTATCGTTCCAAAAAGGCTGCCGGTCAAACATATCCCAGCCGATGTCATGCTGATAAGCAGCATAGATAACAGAATCTTGATAAGGAGTATGCTCGAAATAAACAGCGTCCAGATGCTTTAGAATTTCTCCAGATAAATGAGCATGGTCCGCCTGCGAGATACAAATAAAGTGTTCCTTGTGTTCCCGGATAATCATTTTAATCATTCCCTTCATGCTGATGGCTGTATGGGGTAAAAAAAAAGCGGCATTTATCAATTGTTGACCCTATAATCCTTATTATAATGAAGGAAAGGTTTGCTTTTCAATGATAAAAAAAGACGATGGATTCACCGTCTTTTCTCTATTCTATATCATTTTATCAAAATGTATCCGTTTATATAACGTATAGAAAATCGGAATACCGATCAGCAATACAATGAATTCACTAATTCCTGTTGTAAGCCATGTAAGCAGGAATGGCAAATGTAATGCGATGTTTAGCATAAAAGCGATAATAAACATATTAAAGCTGAAAATCAATGTGTTCAGAAAAAACAGTGTCAGTGTATTCTTAATATATTTCTTTAAGAAAATAATCATTCCTAATGAAATAGCAGTGTGTGCTGTTCCAAACAGGAGATCCAGCCCGCCTGCCATTGAAAATAAATTAGCGGCAAATACACCGATTGTAATTCCGAAAAAGTAACGCTTATCAAAGATAATTAAATGATTAAACATCTCTGATATCCGAAATTGAATCGCTCCAAATGCGACTGGGGAGACAAGCAAGGATACGGCGACATATAGTGCAGCGATAATCCCGTTTATAACAAGAGTTCTTATATTCATATTTCGTTTTCCTCCTAGTTTTTTAGCGTGGGATGATTGCGAACCACGTGACACAACGAATATCATATCAGTATTTAAATCGGAAAACAATAGGTTTTGTATTGGTTTTTATTATTTTGACAGACTAACGTATGTATTATGGAATCATTATTTCAAAAGGGCGTCTTTAGTTAGTAAAAGAAGAAGCCAGGAAAACATTTTTGACCGCTGGGCTTTCTTCATCTATAATTAGTTACATTAAGTAAGTGAATTATTTTTAGTGAAATCTAAAATAACCTAGAAAGGTGATTAATATAAAATGGAAAAGAAATTTTTCGAAGCTCCGACAATCCATGTATCAGATATAACTATTCAAGTAGCTGACTTACAGCGATCTATTCAATTTTATCAAGATTTTCTGGGCTTTCAGGTGATGAAGGAAACAGCAGATAAAGCAATGCTTACAGCGGACGGGAAAAAGGCTTTAATCACTCTGGAGCAGCCGGAAGAGGTTGTGTCAAAGCAAAGAAGGACAACAGGTCTCTATCATGTTGCGATTCTGCTGCCAGAACGAAAAGACTTGGCAATATTTTTAAAACATCTTCTGCAAGAAGGAAGACAGTATACGCTGCAATTAGGCGCTTCTGACCATTTAGTCAGTGAAGCACTCTATTTCTCAGACCCGGATGGAAATGGAATTGAAGTAGCACGAGACCGGTTATCGGAAAGCTGGAATTGGTCAGGAGAATCGGTGCAAATGAGTACGGAGCCGCTGGATGCAGATGGGCTTCTTGAACAGGCATCTGAGGAATGGAGCGGTATGCCTGAAGAAACACTGATTGGACATATTCATTTACATGTGAATGATTTGGCAAAAGCGAAGAAATTCTATGTAGAAGGATTAGGCTTTCAAGAGGTAACAGCTTATCCTGGAGCTGCTTTCTTATCTGATAATGGCTATCATCACCATGTTGCAATTAATACATGGAATGGAGAAGGCGTACCAATCCCTGATTCTAATGAAGTTGGATTGAAATTCTTTACAATAACATATCCAGTTAAAGAAGAGATAGATAAGGTTATTCAAAGGCTTGAAGCTTTAGGCTATTCTATTCATGACGGGAGGGTAAAGGATCCTGCAGGAAATCAAATTTTTCTGGCTGAGTCGGCAAAGTAAGAAGCAATTACCTGAAAATAGTGGATAGGCAAATACAGTTAAGGTAGAATAAAAACACAATATGTAATAAGAGATGGGGAGTAGTTCATGGAATATATCTTATTAATTATTGGGTTTGCATTGTTAGTAAAAGGAGCAGATTGGTTTGTTGACGGCTCCTCCAATATTGCTCAGCTGCTGCGGGTTCCGCCGATTTTAATCGGATTGACAATTGTAGCCCTTGGAACAAGTGCACCGGAAGCAACGGTAAGTATTATTGCAGCAGTACAGGGTACAGCCGATGTAGCGGTGGGAAATGTAGTTGGAAGCAATATTTTTAATATTACACTGGTTGTTGGATTGGCTGCTGCTATTTATCCGCTTCGGGTTCAAAATGAAATGATTGTCAAACAGATTCCTTTTGCGTTATTGGCAGCAGTAGCTTTATTTGCCTTAGGAAGCGATGTGCTGCTTCAAGGATCAGCAGAAAATATCCTCAGCAGAAGTGATGGAATCATCTTCTTCCTGTTTTTGGCAATTTTCATGTATTACATTATTGAGGTTGGTTTGAAAAGCAGGAAAGAGACGAAAGCTATTAAAGATTCCAATGTAAAGTGGGGAAAGAGTACATGGATCACCCTTCTGGGGTTGGCAGCAATTATTATCGGAGGGCAATTCGTGGTGACCAATGCAACAGAAATTGCTTTGTCACTGGGGATGAGTGAAGCTTTAGTTGGTTTGACTATTGTTGCAATAGGAACTTCATTGCCTGAATTAGTGACCTCCATATCGGCAGCGCTAAAAAATGAAAGTGAGATAGCACTAGGGAATGTAGTCGGCAGCGGGATTTTTAATATTTTATTTGTGCTTGGTGCAGCATCGCTGATTTCTCCTTTAGCCATCAATCCTGTTATCTTCACGGATATTTGGATAATGATTGTACTGACCATCCTTTTATTAATTTTTTCCCGGACAAGCTTCCGGATTGGACGTAGAGAGGGGATTATACTTGCCCTTATCTATGTAGCGTATACAGTCTATATTATTATTAGAAATTAAAACAGAAGGAGAAAAGGCTCTCCTTCTGTTACTTTGCATACCAGCCAGCAGCTGCTTTAACCTCACTCATTGTCAGCTGATGACCATTACTTTCCCAATGAATATCAACATTAGCACCGGCATTTGTCAGCAAACGCTCTAATTCCTCTGCCTCTTCCGGTGAACACATCGGGTCATTATCCCCAGCAGCAATAAATACCTCTGTTCCAGTTAAATCCGGAAGGTCGATGCCTTTTCTGGGAACCATCGGATGATGCAGGATTACCTTTTGCAAGGAATCTTTATAATGGAATAAAAGGCTTCCGGCAATATTAGCTCCATTCGAATAGCCAATAGCGGTAATCTGCTTCCGGTCAAAGCCAATTCTTTGGCTTGCTTCATTTAAAAATTCATGTAATTCCTCCGTGCGTTTGATTAAATCTTCTTCATCAAAAACGCCTTCTGCCAGACGACGGAAAAAGCGCGGCATGCCATTTTCTAATACATTCCCCCGTACACTCAGGATATTTGCATCTGGATCAATGATTTTTGCCAAGGGTAATAAATCGCTCTCTGTTCCGCCAGTTCCGTGTAAGAGAAGCAGGGTAGGGCCAGTGGGACCTGCTTTTTCTTCATAGATATATTTCATGATTTTTCATCCCTTTCTGTTTAATATGCTTTATCGCTTGCTTTATGCCCGACCTTCTTCAAGACATCGATAACGGTCTCTTTATCGCTTTCCGGAATTCCTTCAAACAGCTCTTCAATTACCTGCTGATGCTTCGGGAAAATATCATCCATGGTTTGTTTTCCCTTAGCTGTGATTTCTAAATAGACTGCTCTTCTGTCGTCAGGACAATTTGTCCGGATGAGAAGTTCCTTTTTTTCAAGCTTATCAATCACGTATGTTATCGAGCCTGTGCTGATTAGTACCGATTCCGAAATTTCCCGGATGGTCTGTCTGCCTTTATGGTATAGTGCTTCTAAAATAGCAAAGTCGGATGCACGCATGCCATGTTTTTTCATATCCTGTTTCGTGACTTCTTCTAACGCTTTAGATGCTTTCATGATAATAACAAAGGTCTTTAGTGATAAATTCTCAGACATTTGTTGGCCTCCTTTTTAAAAAGTATATAGTACAGATTTAAATGTTTTTAATTAAGATATATTTAATTAAATAATAATGAATTATAATTTGCTTGTCAATATGATAGGAGCCAGTTAAATCTGGCAGTTGCTAAATCCAATGAATCGTTTCAAGCCTGTCTATTGTTTTTCTGGTATTTACAATTCTTCTAATAAATAATGGAAAGCACCTGCAGTAGACACAGGTGCTTTGAAGCTATGTTGATAAAATATTATTACACTTTAAGAAAGTAAAAGTACAACTAAGGCAATCCTGCGTCTTTCAGGCTTGGCTTGTCAAGTTTTTCTTTAAAGAAAGATTCTTTTTCCCATCTCTAAACCTAATCTTCTGCCTCTGTCTTAATCTTTAGCATTTGCATCCGTTCATTAAAAAGAGATGGATAGGACAGAAAACCAAGCATAATACTGGTTACAGCAGCTGTAGTCAATAATAAAAAGAGAATTAACAGCTGGAATTGAACGGCTTGAATCGGGTCTGCTCCAGCAATAATCTGTCCGCTCATCATTCCCGGCAATTGAACGAGACCAATTGTTTTTTGACTTTCAATTGTCGGAATCAAGCTGGCCTTAATCGAATGAATCAGCGGCAGATGGATCGCCTGCTTCGGAGTTCCTCCTAAAGAAAGCAGCAGCTCCGTTTCTTTTTTCTGCGATTGAAATTCCGCTGTGAAACGGTTAAGAAAAAGAATGGAAAGCACCATGGAATTGCCGACAACCATGCCGCTGATTGGAATAATATACTGCGCGGTTGCAGGTGTAATATGAAAGCCTAATAAAATACCCTGTGTCAGCAGCTCGATAAAGACAAATGTCAGAATCAGCTTCCAGACAATACCCTTGATGGAGGCTCCTTTTTTCTGGGCATTATGGGTTGCTGCACCAATCATGAGAGCGACCATCAGAATGATAAAAAGAAAGCTTTCTGACTCAAAGACAAAGGTTAAAATATAACCGACTGCCACAAGCTGAATAATAGAACGGATCGTAGCAATCAAGGTGTCCTTCTCTAATCCCAGCTTCAGCGTTTTGGAAAGAGCTAAGGGAATCAGTACAAAAATAAGAGACAAGCTCAGTGTAAGAAAACTCATTAGCCTTCCCCCTTTATGAATTCCTGTACTTGGGGATTAACTGGATTTTTTAAGATATCGGTACTTCCTGATTCAATTAGTTCGCCATTCATCATGACCCATGTATAATCGCCAATATGTAATGCCTGGTCTAAGTTATGAGTAATCCAGGCAATGGTCACGGAAAATTCCTTGTTTACATGCTGGATTAAATGCTCCACCTCTGATGTAGAGATACGATCCAGAGAGGAGGTGATTTCATCGAGCAGCAATACCTTTGGACGGTTGACAAGTGTACGTGCAATCGATATTTTCTGGCGCTGACCGCCTGATAAATCTGTTACATCCCGGTTGAGAAAAGAAGCATCTAATCCGACTTGTGTCAGCAAATGTTTTGCCTCATCCTGTTCTAATGCTTGATTTTGCAATGTTTTAGGCATAGCCAGATTTTTATAAACCGTGCCGCGCAGCATGGTGGCATCCTGTAATGCAATACCAACTGTACGCCGTAACGCAGTCGGTTCCATCGTTTGAATATTTTCTCCAAACAGATGAATATCTCCTTGTGTTGGCGAAATCAGCCCGTTTAATAAGCGGAAAATCGTCGTTTTTCCAGCTCCGGAAGGTCCGACGAATGTGGTAATTTTTCCTTCAGGGAGGAAGCCGGATACATCTTTAATAATATCTAAATCGTCATCGGCATAGCTGACGTGATTTAGCCCCATTGCTGCTCTACCGTTTTGTTTATTTGCTTGCTGCATGATCAGGATCCTTTCTGCGATGATATATAAAGCACAACAGGAGAGAAATGGCTCTCCTGCCGGGCAAGGTTTTATTTTATCATTTCTTTTGCTGGTTTAAAAGAGTCCGCTTTTGCTGGAGAAGCTTCTGGAATTCCTGTTCTAATTCATCGGAAGGATCCAGACTGAGCTTGCTTAATACTTCTGTCAGCTTTGTTTCAACGATCATTAACTGCTGTTCTGTTGGATTTTGCTGTGATTTTTTTTCCGCAGGTTCTTCATGCAGCTGCCGGAAGCTTCCCTCAAAAAAAGTGAGCTCCTGATTGTTGATTTCAATCATTTTTGTTGCAATGTTTTCGATAAACTGCCGATCATGGGAAACAAATAAAACCGTTCCCTCATAAGCCTGAAGCAGACCCTCCAAAGCTTCCACCGCTTCGATATCCAGATAGTTTGTCGGCTCATCAAGAATCAGCATATTGATATCACTGACAAAAAGCTTTGCAAATGCGACCTTTACCTGTTCGCCGCCACTAAGCACGTGCACAGGCTTAAACACATCATCACGATAAAAATGCAGCCTTGCTAAAACTGTCCGAATCAGTGTTTCATCGTGTTTAGAGGTTTCTTTGGCATTTTCCAGTATCGACTTTTCGGGATCTAATGTGGAAAGGTCCTGCTTAAAATAGCCAATTTTAACAGATGGGTTTAAGGTGATACCGGTATCTTTCTGCATTATTTTTCTTACAAAGGTTGTTTTTCCTGCCCCATTTGGACCGATGATACCGACCTTGTCTCCACCCTTTATATTTAGACTGGCTTTTTTCCATAATTGTTTCCCGGGAACAGTCCCTTCAACATCCTCTATCCGCAAAATAATTTTCTGCTGTAATCTCTCTTGATGAGGGAGTGTCATTTTTAAAGGGGCAGCTTCTCTTACCTTTTCCACTTTTTCCAGATTCTCTAGCCTTGTTTCCAGAGCTTTGGATGTTTTTTGCAGCTTTTTTTGCTTTTTCGCAAAGTAGGGCTTAGCCCCTTTTAAAGATTCTTCGGTAGAACCGATTTTACTTTTTGGTGTTTTGGTTGCCCGCTGTGCTTTTTGCTCTTTTTTCTCGATTGCACGTTCAAGCTGTTGTTTTTTCTGCTGATAATGTTCATAATCCAGGCGCTGTTTTTCCACTGCTTTTTCCTTCTGCTGCCGGTAAGCTGTATAGTTTCCCGAATAAATTTTCAAAGTTTGTTCATCAATTTCCCAGATTTCATCGCATAACTTATCTAAAAAATTGCGGTCATGGGAGACAATAATTAGTGCTCCCTGCCAATGAGACAGCTGTTTTTCCAGCCATTCAATATGAACGGTATCCAGATTTGTCGTCGGTTCATCTGCAAGGAGAAGGCCAGTTTGCTTTTTTAAAGCCTCAACGATATAAGCCTGTGTCACCTCACCGCCGCTTTTTTGATCACGTTTCTTTTTTAATTGTGGCAATAACTCGACAGAAGTATACATATGAATCGTGCCTTGTTCAGGCTGAATATTGCCGGCAAGCAGATTGAGCAGGGTTGTTTTTCCGGAGCCATTTTTACCGACCAAACCTATCCGGGCTTTGGCATAGACAGCCAGATGCTCGATGGAAAATAATTCCCTGTCCTTGATGCTGTGTTTGATATGTTGTCCTTCTAAAATAGTCATAAGATCATCTCCGTATCTGTTAAGGGATCGAATAAGGAGTGTCTGCAAATGACAAAACCCCTATTCTGCGTTCAGAACAGGGGTCGCCAAAAAAGGATATAAGCATATGTTTCGCTCATTCCATGCGGGTACCACAAAGGATAAAGGCTAATCCTGTTCTGAAATCATTCCATAAAAGCATGAAAAATAACACAGCAAAATCATATTGATCGCCCTGCTGTTATCATCCTTTTATTTGAATTCATTCTTTAAAAAACAGGATTAGTACTTCATGTTCCCTTTGTTCACCCTTTCGATAGTTGTTGATTACAGTATAGCGGAAAAAGAAGCATTTGTCACTAGAAGAAATACAGCGTTGGATAATTAACTTTCCGATTTTTTTAATTTAAACCATGCGATTCCAGTCATAATAAGATATTTAAGAGGGAGGCCACTAAAATACAGATTCCTATAAATAATAGATCGAGACCTTCCCAGCCACTCGCAAAAAGAAAACTGGCCATGATGAATAAAAGGCTTAACATACAAGTGATGAGAGGAAGAATAATTCTTTTTTCTCTGAAGAGCATACTGAGCAAAAATATAATAATTCCTATGACAATCGGATAAACAAAAAATGCTGTTAAACCATCCATTTCTTTTCCCACTTAACAAGGTTTCTTTTATGAGAGGCACGCAGATAGCAACAAAGAAAAAAACGGACAAGCTCCAAATTCTGAATAAAAGAATATGAAATCATTGTCCGGGAATATATAAGTTATAAAGCTTTTGGTGTCTGATGTATGGAATTTTCCTGTACTGCATCTTTGATTAAGCAGTTACCCCGCCCATGGGGAATACACATTGGCGTACCGAAAATCGGGTCACATGCGATATTGCACCGCATACGAAATACTGCCGATACAAGCTCGGATGAAATCGTATCCTCCGGTTTTCCCTGTGCATATACTTTTTTGTCTTTAATCGCAATAATATGATGTGCGTAGCGGCTTGCCAGATTTAAATCATGCAATACCATTACAATCGTACGGCCGTCTTTTTCATTTAATTCAAACAGAAGGTCGAGGACATCAATTTGATGCGTTAAATCAAGATATGTGGTCGGTTCATCTAATAAAATAATATCTGTATCCTGCGCTAATGTTAAAGCAATCCATGCACGCTGGCGCTGTCCGCCTGACAGCGAATCAACAGACTGATCTTTTAAATCTGCCATATTTGTATCCTCTAATGCCTTTTGTACAGCTTCTTCATCTTCTTTGGACCATTGCTTCATGACTTTACGATAAGGATGTCTGCCTTGTTTAACAAGCTCATATACAGTTAATCCTTCCGGGCTTGTTGGCGCCTGAGGGAGAATAGCCATATTCTGCGCAACTTCCCTTGTACGCATTTTAGCGATATTTTGCCCATTTAATATAACAGATCCCTGCTTTGGCTTTAATAAACGTGCCAAAGAACGTAATAAAGTTGATTTTCCACAGCCGTTAGGGCCGATAAAAACAGTGATTTCCCCTTTAGGGATTGAAATATCTAATTCATCTATAATAATCCGGTCTCCGAACCTGAGTGTTAAGTTTTTTGCAGTTAGTGAGTTCAATGAAAACGCCTCCTGACCTAAAAAGGTGCGTATAAGCTACTAACTTCATTTTATTGCCTGGAAGATTAATAGTCAATGATAATAGTTTTCAATTAGATGACAAATATGATTTGAAATACTTACTTCCCTTGTTGCTTTTGGAATAGTTTGGATTATCGTGAACAGGACAACTTCCAAGAATAAGTTTTTGTTGGTTCGGAGTAACAATATACTTAATAGTAAGATGATTCATTTTATAAAAGAGGGGGAGCTTTATGAAGAAAGGCTTTGTTGCTTTTATAGCACTTTTATCTGTATTTTTCATTTCAGCCTGCAGCGATGACAGCAACCATTTATCCGGAAAGACATTGAAAGTTGCTTATACGCCAATACTTCAAGAGGACATGGATAACCTTGATAAATACCCATCTGTTGTGACATTGGAATTTTCAGAGGGCAATGTAGCAAGTAATACGATTGCTGTAGAAGGAATATATGAGTTAAATGACGATGAACTTGTAGTTAATTTTGAAAATGAAAACGAGGAGCTGAAAATTACTTTTAGTGATTTTAAAGAAAGTGGGAAAGATTTTAGTATGTACGCTGCAGTAATTAGCAGCCGCGAATTACAAATGGAAGATCCCGGTCAAGTAAGTCATTTTGAGGGATTGGCCTATAATTTATCTGAAAATATGCCGGTTGAATTTATTGAAAACTAAGGTGAGGAGATCTGGATTACTTGAGCTGACCGGAGCCTAAAAAGGCCAAAAGCTGAAATTTATTTTTCAGCTTTTGGCGCGGTGAAGCTTATTTAAATAAATCAACAAACAGATCAATCGTCTGCTCAGAAGCTACTAAACCGCTGTTTGTCCAGTTACTTTCATCTTCAATGTAGTATACCTGACCATTTTGAACAACCTCGGTATTATTCCATACATTACTGTTTTTCAGTGCTTCGATACCTTCATCATCTTCGTAACCTAAAATAATCAAATGGTCAGCATCGATTTCAGAAAGCTTTTCTAACGAAATTGGATTCCATGCTTCTTCCCCTTGTCCCAGCTCCTCGACAAGCCCGGGAATTTCTACACCTAATTCATTATAAATCATATTTGCAGAGTGGCGGTTCTCTTCAAATAAGAAGTATTTTCCACCGACAACCCACATCATGGCAACAGATTCATTGCCTAGTGTTTCATGAAGCTCTTCTTTTGCTGCAGTCACTTTTTCATCATAATCTGCTAAAGCCTGTTCCGCTTCCTCTTCTTTCCCAAGGATTTCTCCAAATTTCTGTAATCGTACTTTCCAATCACTTGCTTCTTCCTCGGATAATACATATGTTGGGGCAATGGCTGCGTAGTCTTCATAAGTGCCTTCATAGTTATCTAAAGTATGATCCAAAATAATAAGATCCGGCTCTATGCTCAGCACTTGCTCTAAAGGCAGTGTCCATTCAATGGTCTCTACATCTGCAAGGTCTTCCTCCAAATAATCCTGAACGCTTTCGCCAATCGCCCATTTCGCAACAGGTTTTTCATCAAGTGCAACCAATGTATCTTCATTGTATGAAGCAAGAATTTTTTCCGGATTTGCAGGTATAGTGACTTCTCCCATTTCTGAATCAACGGTGATTTCCGTTGATTCTTCCGTATCATTAGATGTATTTGAATCATTAGACCTGCTATCATTACTGTCACCGCAAGCAGCAAGAGCGAATAGAGCGGTAAGTATCAGCATAAATAAATATAGTTTTTGCATAAATTTGTTCATCTCTTTTTCTCCTTTTATGTTATAATGAACATCTAACGATAATGATAATCACTTTCAATTAGAAAGTCAACAAGTTATTTAACAGCAGGTTTTATGTGATTTTTTATTTTCAAAAATACTGTAATCGTACAAGCATATTTGATAAAAAATATAGGAGTATACAAGAAATGAAATTGTTTTCACGTTCTTCGCAGTTAACAAAATTATTAATTAATATCATAGGGGTTTGTCTGGTTGTTTTTTCGATCGGTTTATCTATTTCTTATGGTACAACAACAATTGATTTATATACAGTCTGGCAGGCTGTTTTCAGATTTAGCGAAGGAGAGCAGGCGCATCAGGTTATTTGGGAGCTGCGTATTCCACGCGCCCTGGCAGCTGTGCTGGTCGGTGCGTTTTTAGCTATGTCTGGAGCAGTTATGCAGGGAATGACGCGTAATCCGCTTGCATCGCCGTCTATCATGGGAGTGACAGATGGTGCTGCATTTATGCTTGTGATTATCCTGGCCTTTTATCCTGCAGTTTCTAATGTGGGTCTAATGTTTGTTTCTTTTCTTGGAGCAGGCATAGCTGTAACCCTGGTGTTTTTAGTGGGGTCTTTTTCAAGCAGTGGATTGACACCTGTTAAACTGGCGCTGGCCGGGGTTGCAATAGGGACTTTACTGCGTTCAGTCTCTTCTATTCTTTCGCTGCATTTTCAATTGGAGAAGGATATCGGCTTTTGGCTTGCGGGGGGATTGGATGGAGCAGGCTGGAATGCGGTAACAATTCTCCTTTTTGCAGGAGCAATAGGGACAATTTTAGCATTGTCTATTGCGAAGTCCATCACTGTTCTGAGCTTAGGAGATGATTTATCTACCGGACTGGGACAAAATAATACATTTATTAAGATTTCTGGCATTATTGTCGTATTAATTTTAACTGGTGCTGCTGTTTCTGTTGCCGGTTCTGTCGGATTTATCGGCTTAATTATCCCGCATATGACACGTTTTATTATCGGAACGGATTACCGCTGGATTATTCCAACCTCAGCAGTGTTAGGCGCTTTATTACTTGTGAATGCAGATCTGATTGCGCGAATGATTAATGCCCCGTTCGAAACACCGGTAGGAGCTATTACATCTATTATCGGTGTTCCATTCTTCCTCTATTTAGCAAGAGGCAGCGGGGGTGACAAAAAATGAATACAGTAGAAAAGCAAAAACGACTTCGATTTTGGATCATTATCAGCATATTAATTGTCGGAATGATTATTTTTTCCTTTATAAGCTTAAACTTGGGTGCTATTTCGATTTCTCCAAAAGAAGTGATTCAGACGCTGATAGGACAGGGAACAGACAGACAGGAGCTTGTATTATTTCAATTCCGGATGCCGGGAATTATTTTGGCTTTATTAATTGGAGCAGGCTTGGCAGTCTCTGGAACGATTATGCAGGGAATTACACAAAACGGACTTGCTGATCCGGGAATATTAGGGATTAATTCAGGAGCGGGCTTTGCGATTGTATTATTTCTCTATTTCTTTCAAGGCGCCATACCGGCAACCAGTGCACTCAGTACTTACATCCTCCCTTTTATTGCTTTAATAGGAGCATTTACGGCGGCAATTTTGATTTATACCATCGCTTGGAAAAAAGGAGTATCGCCGATTCGGCTTGTTTTAGTCGGAATTGGGGTGAATGCTGCATTCGGTGCACTACTGACAATTTTTCAGCTGCGAATGGATCCGCAAAATTACCGCCAAGTAACGATTTGGCTATCCGGTGAGATCTGGAGTGCGAACTGGAGCTTTGTCTTTGCTTTATTGCCTTGGATGCTGATACTTATTCCAATTGCTATAAATAAAGCGAGAAACTTAAACGTCTTTCATTTAGGGGACGATGTTGCATCTGGTCTTGGTACGCATGTAGAACGGGAACGGGGAATCTTACTGCTGATTGCTGTCGCATTAGCTGGAGCGTCAGTAGCAGCCGGCGGAGCGATTGCCTTTTTAGGACTGGTTGTGCCGCATATTGTCCGCAAACTGGTCGGTCCGCTGCATCATTATGTGATTCCTATTTCTGCCCTGCTGGGAGCATTTATTTTAATGACAGCTGATATGATAGGAAGTAATATTTTAGCACCGACAACGATACCAGTAGGAATTGTTGTATCGATTGTCAGTACACCTTATTTTGTATATCTGTTGATGAAAACAAATTAAAAAAGGGAAGGGACGCAGATAATGATAAACGAAGAAATATATGATGTAACGATCATCGGCGGCGGGCCTGCCGGGTTATTTGCTGCTTTTTATAGCGGAATGCGGGAAATGAAGACAAAAATAATTGAGTATCTTCCTTACCTCGGCGGGAAGGTAACCTACTTTTACCCGGAAAAAGTAATCCGTGATATCGGCGGGATTGCGCATGCTACTGGAGAAGAAGTAACGGACCAATTAGTGGAGCAGGCAATGACATTTGATCCGGCGGTCGTTTTAGGAGAGCAGGTCGTTACTATGCGGCGAATGGATGATCGGAATTTTGAGCTTGTAAGCAGTAACGGAAATACCCATTATTCCAAAACAATTATGCTGGCAACCGGGTTTGGAACACTGCATTCTGTGAAATTAGATCATCCGGAGGCAGTATATTACGAAGAGAAGAGTCTGCATTATACGGTGCGAAAGCTGGCGGATTATCATGATAAGCATGTACTTATTTCCGGAGGCGGCAACAGTGCTGTTGATTGGGCGCTGGAGCTTGAAAACATCGCAAAAAGTATCACGCTTATTCACCGCCGTAATCAGTTTAAAGGTCTGGAAAGCAGTGTGACAAAGCTGAAAAATTCGCGTGTGAATGTATTGACGCCGTATGAACTGAAAGAATTGCATGGAGAAGATGGTCAGATTGAAAAAGTGATACTTGGGAACTTGGAAGAGGAAGCGGATGATATAGAGCTGCAAGTGGACCGGGTAGTTGTCAATCATGGTTTTCAAATTAATCTGGAGCCGATTACTGCGTGGGGTTTGGAAATGATAGATGGTATGATTGCTGTTGATTCGAGCATGCAGACATCTGTGGAAGGTATATTTGCCATTGGGGATATCGCGCATTATCCGGATAAGCTTGGATTAATCGCCGGAGCGTTTAATGAAGGACCCATCGCAGTCAATCATGCGAAAAAAATTGCTGATCCGGAAGATCCTGTGAAGCATTTATTCTCCACAAATTTTGCAGCTTTTGAGGAAGACGAATAACCTAGTATAATTAATTGCATTCTAAAAAGGATGACAATAAAATAAAACTGGTTGTTATTAATTCTTAAAATAGGGTATACTATCAGTGGAGAGACATATAAATAAAAGACCGACCATGCTGGTACATGGAACGGCTACAATAGACTGAACCTCATCAAGAGGGATCAGGCGGCGAGAAGAATAATCCCTCACTAACCTGCTAAAGTGCATGAGGGGTTATTTTTTATGGTTTTTACCCTACCCCCTCATGTGAAGCCAATCTATCGATTTACGAATTATAACATAAAATATCTAAGCCAAGAGCATGTTTGTATATAATGTCGACGAATCTTTTTGCTTATTTCTAGCATGAAACAGAAAGCATGCTCTTTTTTTACACGTACTTTTGAAAAAGCTCTAAAAACTTTTGCCGGTCTTCTTCTGTTAGTGCTTTAGGGCCTTTTGAATGCTTCCCGCTCCGTCTTTCCTTGGCGCTTAAATAGCGGGACTGCAGCAGCTGGTCAATATTATCATTGGTGTAGGCGAACCCTTTATGGTGCAGTACATAACAACCCTTCGCAAGTGCGAGAGAAGCCAGTCCGTAATCTTGAGTTACCACGATATCTTTTTTTGCCGCAAGTTTCATAATCCGGTAATCTGCAGCATCCGCGCCTGTGTCTACATAAATGGTTTCCACCCAATCTGGATACGCCTTTAAAGAAAAATGTGAGATACTGGTAACCAGAACTACAGGAATACTCTTTTTTCCTGCTTCCGCTATAATAATGTCTTTGACAGGACAGGCATCTGCATCTACATAGATTTTCATTCGCTCACTTCCTTTATATTCGAGGTTTTCTATATATTGTAGCAAATATTTCAGAAACTTGTCTCATTCACTAGAATTTCATATAAAAAGCATGTAAGATATTAATCACTATCTATTTGTGCAGAGGCAGGAATATGGATGTTGTAATCAGAAATTATCCTTAAAAATACAGACAGCTTAAAGCTGCATGAAAAAATGGGATTTCACAAGGGTGGTGTTCTTGAAAAAAATCGGGCAGATGGAAGGATATTTTGCCCGCAGAACGCCATAGCCGGCACACAGGATTTGAATAAGGAGGAGATTGTACGTGGAAATTCAGATTAATGAGCATGCGTTTGAAGGAAGACAGGTTGAATTAAATGAAACAGCTGGCAAAAAGCAGGTTGCCTTTTCATTTGATGTAACCAGTGAAACCTATCATGATGTTACCACACTGCTTTATAAGAATGATTTTCAGCTTAACATTCCCGAAAAGTCCCTGTCCTTTCCGGCAACAATCTTAGAATATGCTACATCAACAGCAAACTTATATGAAAAAGGCAATACAAGCGAGTTTTATTTGAAGCTGGGTGAAAAATAAGTTTTTTAATATAGAGAGGAAGTGCTTTACGATGGAGCCAATATTATTAACTTTTCCAGATGAATTTGAAACAGAACGATTAATTATTCGTGCACCAAAACCGGAAGATTGGCAATCTGTTTATACTGCGATACAGGCATCGATTAATGAACTAGAGCCGTGGCTTCCATTTGCACGACAGGAGCAGACAGAACTGGGTGTACAGAAAACAACAAAGGAAGCCTATTTGAACTTTCTTTCCCGTGAGGATTTGCGATTCCATGCTTTTGATAAGGAGAGTGGAGAGTTTATTATTTCCAGCGGATTGCATCGTATTAATTGGGATGTGCGAAAATTTGAAATTGGTTATTGGATTGATACGAAGCATAGCGGGAAAGGCTATGTTACAGAACTGGTAAAAGGGCTGACCTCCTTTGCATTCCGGGAGCTGGAGGCGAATCGTGTGGAAATCCGGTGTGATACGAAAAACAGCAGAAGCAAAGCAGTTGCTGAAAGAGCCGGATTTGAGCTGGAAGGGATTTTGAGAAACGATGATAGAGAAGAAAATGGGGAACTCAGAGATACCTGTGTTTTTGCAGTGATTGAGGATCCTAAAACAATTTAGAAATAAGGGTGAAATAATGAAGCGAGTAACGGTAAAGCAAGCCTATGTAAAAAATATCAAACAGCAGAATCCATTAATTTTAGAAGAAGCTATTGACGGATCTGATAAGCTGGATGAAGGAGAAATTATTGCACTCTATACAAGACAGGGAGAATTTCTGGCACAGGCGTATACAGGCCGGCAAAATAAAGGAATGGGCTGGATATTGACGTTTAAGCAGGAAGAGGTCATTGACCAGGCTTTCTTTAAGCGAAAGCTGCTCAGTGCCATGAATAAACGCCGTTCTTATTATCAGGCCGAAGAAACAACTGCCTTTCGAATGTTTAATGGGGAAGGAGATGGGATTGGCGGACTAACTATTGACTTTTTCGAGGCTTATTACGTCATCCAATGGTACAGTGAAGGAATTTATGCGTTTAAAGACTGGATTATACAGGTTTTTGACGAGCTTGGTGACTACCAGGGAATTTATGAAAAGAAACGTTTTGATAGCAAAGGGCAGTATGTAGAAGATGATGATTTTGTAAAAGGAACAAGGGGTGAATTCCCGCTTATCGTGAAGGAAAATGGAATGAATTATGCTGTTTATTTGAACGATGGAGCGATGGTGGGTATTTTTTTAGATCAGCGTGATGTCCGAAAAGCGTTGCGAGACAAATATGCAAATGGAAAGCATGTATTAAATACCTTTTCCTATACCGGTGCTTTCTCCGTGGCAGCTGCATTAGGCGGTGCATCGAAAACCACCAGTGTTGATTTGGCAAAGCGCAGTAAAAGCAAAACTATTGAGCAATTTAGTGTAAATGGTATTGATTTTGAACAGCAGGATATTATTGTGATGGATGTATTCGATTATTTCAAATATGCCAAACGGAAGAATCTGCACTTTGATGTTGTTGTTCTTGATCCGCCAAGCTTTGCACGCTCTAAGAAAAGAACCTTCCGGACAGCGAAGGATTATCCGGAGCTGATTGAGCATTCGATAGATCTGCTAGAAAAAAAAGGTGTCATTATTGCTTCTACCAACACAGCTTCATTTGGAATGAAGAAATTTAAAGATATGATTCAGCGTGGATTTCAGGCGAAGCAAAAGAAATATACGATTTTGGAAGAGTTCTCGCTTCCAGGTGATTTTACGGTGGACAAGCATTTTAAGCAGGGGAATTATTTGAAAGTAGTTGTGATTCAGGTGGAATAACTTCCATAAAGGCATTGTTACAACAATTCGCAATTTGTTTGTTGTCATGATGCCTTTTTCTTTTCTGGATAGAGGATCAGCCCGTTTAGTTTAACATATAACTTTAAGAAAAATACAATAAATTCTAAAAAAACTATTGCATAAATATACTTTTTGTTGCATAATAATGCGTAACAACTTATTGAAAAGGGGTATGTGCATGACAGCGAATCAAATCCAGTTTCAGCAGCAGGAGTTAAAAGGCAGAGACTTTTTAACACTTGCAGATTATACAAAAGACGAAATTAATTATTTAATTGAATTAGCAGAGTATCAAAAGAAGCAGACCAAAGATGGTGTTACCATTGAACCGTTAAAAGGTAAAATGCTGGGGATGATTTTTGAAAAATCCTCGACAAGAACCCGTGTTTCTTTTGAAACGGGGATTTACCAGCTTGGCGGATCAGGAATTTTCCTAAGCTCCAAGGACCTCCAACTCGGCCGGGGGGAAACCATTTCAGATACGGCACAGGTGCTGTCCGGCTATTTGGATGGAATCATGATACGTACCTATAGTCAGTCTGATGTGGAGGAACTGGCAAAGAATTCAAGTATTCCTGTTATCAATGGCTTAACCGATCTATACCATCCTTGTCAGGTGCTGGCTGATTTGCTAACTATTAAAGAGGTAAAAGGTGTATTGCAGGGGCAAAAAATTGTATATATTGGTGACGGTAATAACATGGCGCATTCTCTAATGATTGGTGCTGCAAAGATGGGAATGCATATTGTGACGGTAACACCGGAAAACTATAAGCCTGATGAACAGGTTACAGAAAAAGCAAAACAATTCGCTTCTGAGCATGGTGCAACAATTGAATGGAGTAATGATCCGGCTGCAGCTGTTAAAGATGCGGATGTTATTTATACAGATGTCTGGGCCAGCATGGGACATGAAGCAGAGCAAACACAGCGGGAGCAGGAATTTCAACAGTTTCAAGTAAATGAAGCGCTTCTTGCTCAGGCGAAGTCAGATGTAACCTTTATGCACTGCCTTCCAGCACATCGCGGGGAAGAGGTATCAGCTGAAGTGATTGATGGGAAACACTCGGTTGTCTTCCAACAGTCTGAAAATCGTCTGCATGCGCAGAAGGCTTTGATGACAGCATTGATGGGCTAATGTAAATAGAGAAGCAGGAGAGTCTGAATGTCAGATTCTCCTGCTTCTTTTATTATTTTAAGTTAGTCTGTTATTTTCTCACCATTAATAAATACATGACAAAGCTCAGACTGTGGATGAAATGGATTTCCTGCCCAAAGCAGAAAATCAGCGTCTTTTTCGGCTTCCAGTGTCCCTACCCGCTCCTCTACACCAAGATGTCTGGCTGCATTAGAGGTAATGGCTGCTAAAGCCTGTTGTTCGGTAAGCCCATTTTTGACTGCATGGATTGCGCTGGTCAGCAGATATTCAATTCCGACAACAGGATGATCTGTTGTGATGGAGCAGGATATACCAGCATCCATTAACGTTTTTATTGTACTCCAGCTTTTATCCTTCAGCTCTACCTTAGAGCGTGAAGACATCGTCGGACCGACAGAAACCATGACATCATGCTTGGCGATATAATCAGCGATAAAATGGCCTTCTGTACAATGCTCAATCGTTACATTGATACCGAACTCCCTTTTTAAACGGAGTACGGTGATAATATCATCTGCACGATGCGCATGAACACGCAGCGGGATTTCTTTTTTTATCACTTTTGCTAGTTGTTCTAAACCAAGATTACATGTTGGATTCTCTTTTTCTGTGTATGCTTTTGCTTCCAGAAGCTTTTGCCTTAATAATGCTGCAACTCCCATTCGGGTAACCGGCATTTTTCCTTTTGATCCATGGAATCTTTTAGGGTTTTCACCAGTTGCTGCCTTCATACCGGATGTTTGGCGGATAACCATCTCATCAACGATATGACCGGCAGTTTTCAAAACAGACATCTCCCCGCCAATCACATTGGCACTTCCCGGCATTACCTGTACGGTTGTGATTCCCGATTTTCTGGCTGTTTTTAATCCCTCCTCACGAGGATTAATACCATCAATTGCCCTTACTTCAGGTGTAACAGGGTCAGAGGTTTCATTAAAATCAGCACCCTCCTGGCCGACGCCTTCCTCAGACACTCCTAAGTGCGTGTGCACATCAATCAGCCCGGGAGTAATAATATAATCCTCTCCGTCAATAACGCGGTAATGCTGCGATGCATCCAGCTCCTTTGTAATTTTTTCAATCTTTCCATCACGGACAAAAAGGTGAGAATTCTCTAATATTTCTTCCTTACCATTCCATATCGTCGCGTTACTAATTACAAACATACACACTCTCCTCCGACAAAAATCTTATTGATTTATGAATTTTTTTAATCTATAATCAGTTTATTATAAGTTTATTAATTAAATTCAGATAATAGACAAATTTAAGTAGACTTATAATAGTTTTACTTTACACTTTAAGAAAATATAAAAATTTTAAGGAATAAAGTTTAAGGACAGCAGCTTTGACGGGAAAAGTAATCATAAAGCTCTTCGATGGAACGAGTAATCGCAGTCCCAGTCCCATTTCAGTCCCGGCAAAGACAATCAATCTACAACTTACAGCCTTGACGTGCCTAGTTTTCTTTATCGTATAGTAAAACGTATAAATATTCAACATTGGAGGGATTACATGCAAGAGAACGGCGAGAAAGCTTTACTGGAATATTTGACTGCTAAGGGAGCATACAATCCCCAAAAAATTGGTGATTCGGATATGTTTACTTTTCTTGCTAACCGCACAGGACGGCCTCAAGCCTGGACAGTGAATCAGCATGGAGATTTAGAAGCCTTTACAAAGATGCCGGACCGTGTTCTGGAAGTATACCATTCTCCAACTGGACAGAAGTCGATTATAGCTTCTGACTTTGAGGGAAATGAAAAACAGCAGTTTTATATGACAAGAGATAAAGGGCAAACCATCGACGATTTAGTTGTTTCCAAAGATCATTTTCATGAATTTGGAGGCTGGTCGCCTGACGAAAAAAGGATTGTCTTTGCGAGTAATCGCAGACATCCTGGCTATTTTGATATCTTAGTGTGTGATATAGAAACAGGAGAGGTACAAACGGTATATGAAACAAATACGAACTGTACAGCATTATGCTGGACCAGAGATGGAAGCGGTATCGTGATTAGTTTGAAAGTCTCAAATATTGATAATCAGTTACATATTCTAGATATAGAGTCAGGGGAGACAACTTCAATTGGCAATACGGATATTCCTGCACGGTATCATTCTGTACAGCTTGGGCAGGATGGAAAAACTGGCTATCTTGTAACGGATGAAGGAAGAAATACATTAGCAATTGCTTCCTTTTCGCTGGATGCTCCAGAGAAAATCCAGTATCTTCTTAAAGAGGATCAATGGGATATAGAAGAAATAAAGTTATCTCCAGATGAAACAAAGCTTGCTTACTCTCTAAATAAAGGAGGAAGCTCGCAATTAGCTGTATATAATCTGAGTGATAGATTTATAGAAACCATAGAAAGTGTTCCATCAGGTGTTTATCAATCGATCAACTGGTTAAGTGAAGAGAAATTACTGGTTGGAGTCACAAGTGCTGTGATTCCGGGTGACATTTGGAAGGTTGACATTGCTGCAGATCAATCAGATCGGTTAACGCATATTACTCCAGATTCAGATATAGCAAAACAATGGCTGAAACCGGAGCTCCACCAATTTACATCCTTTGATGGATTAGAGATCCCTTATTTCCTATATGGTAAGCGGGAAGCGAATCAGCCGGTAATGATTTATGTTCATGGCGGTCCAGAAAGTCAAATACGGAATGAATACAATCCAGTTATTCAATTTCTGGCTTCCCAGGGCTATGCAGTAGCTGCACCAAATGTCAGAGGAAGTATGGGCTATGGCAGAGAATATGTTCAATTAGACGATGTTTGTAAGCGGATGGATTCTGTCGCTGATTTGAATTACCTTGTTAAAGATTTGACAGAAGAGCATCAGGCAGATAAGGATCGTATAGGCATTATGGGTAGAAGCTATGGAGGGTTTATGGTGCTGGCAGCAATTACACACTATCCAGCATTATGGGCAGCAGCCGTTGATATTGTTGGAATCAGTCATTTCCGTACATTCCTGGAAAATACAGGGCCATGGAGAAGGAGACTGCGCGAGCAAGAGTATGGCTCATTGGAAAAAGATGTAGACTTCTTTGAGGAAATTGCACCATTAAACCATACAGACAAGATAGAAGTGCCGCTTCTTATTTTCCATGGAAGGAATGATACCCGTGTCCCAGTATCTGAGGCAGAGCAGCTGACAAGTGATTTAGAAAAACAAAATAAGGATGTGGAGCTGGTTATATTTGATGATGAGGGGCATCAGACAGAGAAACTGGAAAATCACATTCTGATGAATACGAAAATTGTTGCGTTTATGAATCATTATTTAAAATAATACATCAAGAAATGTTGTTAAAATGTTCATTTTGCAAGTGATAAAAACGCTTGCAGAATAGTGTTTTATGATGACAGGAGGAGACAGCATGAAAAAATTTCACTTCGTATTTTTTATGAGCATCATCATGTCAATTTTAGTGTTAGCCGGTTGTGCAAGTGAACCAAATGAGACAGAGGAAGGTTCAGGAAATGAGGATCAAGTTCAGGAAGGCGGAGATTTAGTAATTGCTACAGTTTCCGATGCAGTTTCTTTAGACCCGGGCGCTGTAAATGATGTACCTTCGTTTGATGTGCAATATAATATTTTTGAAAAACTGGTAAAGCATGATGAAGACATGAATTTAATTCCCAGTCTGGCAACAGAGTGGGAGCAGGTTGATGATACGACTTGGGAGTTCAAATTGCAGGAGGGTGTAACTTTTCATGATGGTGAGCCTTTCAATGCAGAGGCGGTAAAAGTAAATGTGGAGAGAATGATGGACCCTGATGTAGGATATCCGACGGCAAATATGGTTGAAATGATTGAAGCAGTTGAAGTGATAGATGACTATACCGTTCAAATTAAAACAGAGTATCCATTTCCGGGGCTTGTGGCTAATTTAGGTCATCCTATGGGAGCAATGATTTCACCAAAGCAGATTGAAGAAGACTATGCAGCAATGGAAGAAGGAGAAAGTCCTGGATCTGTCATTAATGCACATCCAATCGGAACAGGTTATTTTACATTTGATGAGTGGGCATCAGGCCAATATATTCGCCTTGTCAAAAATGAAGATTATTGGGATGGATCAGCAAAACTTGATTCTGTAACGTTTAAAGTGGTTCCTGAAGATTTAACAAGATTGGCAGAGCTGCAGACAGGAGATTCGCATATTTCTAATCCGCTCAGCTCTTCAGATATTGGGCAGGTCGAACAATCTGAAGATCTGGAAATGTATCAGCAAAGCAGTGTGTCCTTAGACTATATTGGATTTAATACACAAAAAGAGCCGTTTAATGATAAACGTGTCCGTCAAGCAATATCTATGGCATTAGATAAAGGCCAAATTCTTGATGGTGTTGTAAATGGCTATGCATTGGAGGCTGAAGGACCGCTTTCTCCAGGCGTATTTGGCTATGATGAAAGCTTGGAAGGATTGGAATATGATATAGAGGCTGCCAAAGAACTTCTGGCAGAAGCAGGATATCCGGACGGGTTTTCAACAACGCTTTGGACGAATGAGACGCGTGAACGTGCAGATATTGCTACAAATGCACAAGCACAGTTAAAAGAAATTGGTATTGATATTAATATTGAAATGATGGAGTGGGGAGCATACCTTGAGCAGATTGGAAATGGCGAGCATGATATGTTTATTTTGGGCTGGTCGAACAGTACAGCAGATGCCGACCTTGGATTGGCTCCATTATACCATTCCGATAATTTAGGACCTCCCGGCAACCGGACGTTTATTCAGAATGATGAATTAGATGCATTGTTGGATGCAGGGCGTCAAGAAGTTGATGAGGAGAAGAGGCTGGACATTTATAAAGAAGCGCAGGAATTGTTAATTGATGAAGCACCGATGATTTATATTATGCATAAAGACTATCTCCTTGCTCAAAGGACAGAGGTTCAAAACCTAGAAATGCTGCCTACAAAAATGATGCTGTTAAAGGATGTCTATTTAGAGCAATAAAATATAGATAGAAGAAAACAGAATGCTGCTATTTATTAGCAGCGATTCTGCTTTTTAGAACAGCGTTAGTAAAGATATTCTATTTATTTTTTCATGATGAGGATGAGTATATGAACAAAAAGAGCGATTTCTGGAGTTTTTTGATTATGATTACGTTAAGTATGCTGGTATTGGCTGCCTGTGCCAGTGAACCGGATGGAGCAGGAGAAGGTGCGTCTGGCGATGAAGTGCAGACAGGTGGAGATCTGGTGATTGCTACGGTTTCTGATGCTGTTTCCCTAGACCCTGCCGGAGCAAACGATGTACCTTCATTTGATGTACAATATAATATTTTTGAAAAATTAGTTAAGTATGATCAAGAGATGAATTTACTGCCAAGTCTGGCAACAGAATGGGAAACAATTGATGATACCACCTGGGAATTTAAACTTCAGGAAGGTGTGTCCTTTCATGATGGTGAGCCTTTCAATGCAGAAGCAGTGAAGGTTAATCTGGAGCGTTCCTTAGACCCGGAGGTCGGAGCTCCTGCTTCATATTTAATTGAAATGATTGAAGAGGTAGAACCGGTAGATGAGTATACAGTACACATTAAAACGGAATATCCAATCCTTGGATTGCCGGCACATTTGGCACATTCTATCGGGGCGATGATCTCACCGAAGCAAATTGAAGAAGATTATGCAGCAATGGAGAATGGAGAGAATCCAGGGTCTGTCATCAACGCAAATCCAATTGGAACAGGCTATTTTAAATTTGATGAATGGCAGACCGGCCAATACATCCGATTAATGAAAAATGAAGATTATTGGGATGGAGAAGCCAACCTGGATACAGTGACCTTTAAAGTTGTCCCGGAGGATCTGACAAGAATTGCTGAATTACATGCCGGGGAATCACATGTTTCCAATCCGCTCAGCTCTTCAGATATTGATCAAATTGAGCAGGAAGAAGATTTAGAAGTATACCAGCAAAGCAGTGTTTCTTTAGACTTTTTGGGGTTTAATATGAACAAGGAGCCATTTAGTGATAAAAGAGTTCGTCAGGCAATCTCGATGGCAGTAGATAAAGGACAAATTATTGAAGGTGTTACAAATGGCTATGCACAGGAAGCTGTTGGACCACTGGCACCAGATGTCGTTGGTTCTGCCGAAGACTTGACAGGGCTGGAGTATGATGTTGATGCTGCCAAAGAACTGCTGGCAGAGGCAGGATATCCGGACGGGTTTTCAACAACGCTTTGGACAAATGAAACTCGGGAGCGTACAGATATTGCTACCAACATTCAAGCACAGTTAAAAGAAATCGGGATTGAAGTGAGCATTGAAATGTTTGAATGGGGTTCTTATCAGGAAAAAATCAACAATGGTGAGCATGAGATGTTTCTTATGGGCTGGTCCACAGGCACAGGAGATGCAGATGCGGGCCTGAGACCGCTGTTCCATTCAGATAATCATGGTTCTGCCGGAAACCGCTTCTTTATAGAAAATGAGGAGCTTGATGAATTATTAGTTGCAGGACTTCAGGAGCTTGATGAGGAAGAACGGTTTAATATTTATGAAGATGCACAAGAATTGCTGGTTGAGGAAGCACCGATGCTTTATATTATGCATAAAGACTATTTAATGGCTGTTAATACATCCGTGAAGAATTTGGAAATGCTTCCGACAAAATACTTGCTGCTAAAGGATGTTTATATAGAACAATAAAGTGAAACTTCACGCAGTAGGAAGCTTTTAAACCATTGTGTCAGGGATAAAGGATAAGTGCGTGACGTCGTGTAATGGGTACAGTACTGAAGCAGCCTGCCTACCTGTATACGGCTCTGCTGGGACTGAGACTAAGATTACTCATCCCGTCCAAAGCGTGCAGTTTATCGATCTTTTTGAACAAGTCCTATAATAATTTATTCTTAAGATGAGAGCAGCTGCTAACCTTTAGTGGCTGCTCCATATTTTTTGATAGATTATAATAAAAAGGGAATCCCTATTGACTATGATAAGGATGAGCGTATACATCTGCCTGGGAATGATTATATTAGCTTGACTCTTCATTTATTGATACATTTCACATACTGAAGGAGGAGAAGTAATGCTTAAAGAATTGAAACATTTTGCTGTTCAGACACGCAGGAAATTCCACACATTTCCGGAAGTGGGATTTACAGAGTTTATTACAACCTTTGAAATTTATCAAATGCTGCAAAATTTATCCTTTCATTTATACATAGGGAAAGAAATAATGGATAGTGATGAGCGCTTTGGTGTTCCTAAAGTGGAAGAAATAGAAGCAAGTAAAGCAAGAGCGATAGCATATGGCGTCCCGGAAGCTTTTGCAGAAAAGCTTGATGGCGGTCATACAGGGGTGATTGCTGTCTTAGACACAGGCAGAAAAGGTCCGCATATTGCCATGCGATATGATATTGACGGGCTGCCTATTATCGAGTCTGATGAAGCAGGTCATGTCCCGGCTGATAAAGGGTTTCAGTCACAGCATCCAAAGGAAATGCATGCATGTGGTCATGATGGACATATTAGTATTGGACTGGCCGTAGCAAAATATTTAGATAAGCATAAGGATGAATTGACGGGAAAATTTACGATGATCTTTCAGCCGGCAGAAGAAGGATTAAGAGGAGCCAATAGTATTGTGCAAAAGGGCTGGCTGGATAATGTGGATTATTTTATGAGTGGACATTTAGGTATCCACGCTTTGCAAGCAGGCAGTGTAGCGGCAACTGCTGAGCAAATATTAGCAAGTACTAAATTTGATGTAACCTTCAAAGGGAAATCTGCACATGCCGGAGTAGAACCAAATGAAGGAAGAAATGCCTTGAATGCAGCAGCAACAGCTCTTCTTCAGTTACAGGCTATTCCCAGGCATCGGGACGGGACGACAAGAATAAATGTAGGTCATTTATCTGGCGGCAGCGGACGCAACGTGATTGCAGACAAAGCTGTGATGATGGCAGAGACACGTGGAGAGACAACAGCGTTAAATCAATATATGTATCAAGAGGCTGAAAGAATCATTCAGGCATCTGCTGCAATGTACAACGTTAAGGCAAGTATTTCATTTATGGGGCAAGGATTAGGTTCCGTATGTGATGCAGAATGGGTTGCCATTGTCAAGGATGCATGTAAAAATAATCCTGATGTGACAAAAGTCTTTGATATGCTGCCCTTACAGGCTTCAGAAGATGCATCCTATATGATGGACCATGTTCAAAAAAGTGGCGGTATTGCCACGTATATGATTTTTCCAAGCCCCTTACCTGTCGGACACCATCATCCGCAATTTGATATCGATGAGGCTGCTATTCGGACAGCTGTATCTGTATACATTGATGTTATCAATTATTTGCAGCATCGCTAAATTGGTTTCCGCATGTTTAAAATAATAATCATGGAAAAAGATTATCTTCTTTCGGAGAGGGTGATCTTTTTCGTAGTGCCATTATGGAGATTAAATGATTTGAATTTCAATTCCTTCTAAGGTAGAATCACTTGTTACAGGTTATTTTAGCGATGTACAAATCTAAACAGTTTTGTGGAGATAATGTTTAATGAAAGCTGTTGTAAAGCTTGCGCTATCATAAAGGACAGCCGAAATCATGCTAAGGATAAAAGGCTGCTTAAAAAGGAATCTTAATAAAGGGAAAGGGGAGAGTTATCAATGAAAAAATTACTACAAATGCTAGGAATCCTATTAATTTTATTTATTGTTAGTGCCTGTCAAGCTAATACAGAGCCAGAAGTGGATGACCATGCTGACAGTGGTCAAAATACAGCTGAAGAAAGTGAATCAGATGAATCCAGTGAAGCTTCTGAAGCATCGGAAGAAGAATCTGCTGAAGAACAAAATAATAAGGAAGGCACTTCTGCAAATCAGGATACAGATACGTCTTATGAATATGAAGAGCAGGAAGTTATTGCAGAGCAGATTGCAGAAGGTGAATATGACATCGTTGTTGAAACAGATAATCAGGGAACACGTGTGATGTTTTATGAAATCGACGGAGAAAAATATTATAAAACCATCTTCGTTAAAAATGATAAGCGCCTAAAAATCATTGATATTAAGAATAATAATGGGCAAATTTATAATGAAATCATTTAAAGAAAACTTGGCAAGCCAAGCCTGAAAGGCACAGAATTGCCTTAGTTGGGTTCTTCGGTGGGACTAGGACTGGGACTGCGATTACTCGTCCCATCGAAAACATTTGCGATTACTCATCCCAAGAAAAGCGTTACACGTATACTTTTTCTTAGATTCTTTATCATTTCTTAAAGTGTAAAAAATGTGCAAGAGCTATCACTGCTCTTGCACATTTTTTGGCACTTACAGGTTACCTGATGAAACAGAAACTCCTTTTGTATCAATTTCTAACAGCTTTATATGATAGCCTTGCAGGTGTTTTGTCATCTCTTTCTTCACTTTTTCTCCTTGTCCTTTTGGCACAAAAGAAAGCATTGTAGGGCCGGCACCGCTTAAAGCTGTCCCAAATGCTCCAAGTTCTTTTGCTTTTTCTCGGATAAGGTCAAAATTGGAAATGAGTGCTTTCCGAAAAGGCTCGTGAAATAAATCATTCTCAAGCATTTTTCCAAACAATGCATAGTCTTTGGAGTACAGTGCGGCAACGACCAGATTGCTCATCGCACTCGCTCTTGCAGCGTAACTGCGCTCATATGTATCTGGAAGACAATTCCTGGAAACCTCTGTTTTCAGCTCTACTTCCGGGATATATGCAATTAAATCCAGTTCGATATCAGTTAACTGGACAGAAGGAATATCATTCTCAAGCATTGTAGAAATCGTTAACCCTCCAAATAAAGCAGGGGCAATATTATCAGGATGTCCTTCGATTTCTGTTCCAAATGCCAATTTCTGTTCATCTGTTAACTGTAAATTTCCAAGCTGATTAGCAAGCTCAATTCCTGCGACTATGGCGGAAGCGCTGCTGCCTAACCCTCTGGCTAATGGAATTTCACTGGTTTCCTGCACTTTACAAGGGGGTAAGCTTACCCCATAACGTTCTGCTACCTGCTCCGTGATATTCCAGATAAAATGATTTTCTTCTGATTCCGCAGAACCGTGTGCAAAAAAAGCATGCTGGTCTGCACTCTCTACATCTAAATGAATATACAAACCTAATGCAAGACCCATGGAATCAAATCCAGGGCCAAGATTAGCACTGCTTGCAGGTACAGAAATGCGAAACGGCATCATGATGTAATCATCTTCTCTAAATATTCAAGGATGGCAACTTCATCATTTGGCAGTGTGACAGGATCAATCGTTAATTGGTCAATGGCAGTTTGCGGATCTTTTAATCCGTTACCGGTTAACACGGCAACAACCTTGCTGCCCTGAGGGATTTTACCTGCTTTCACCTGCTGTATAACACCGGCGATAGAAGCTGCCGAGCCTGGCTCTGCAAAAACACCTTCCTTGCGAGGAAGCAGTTTAAAGGCAGAAATGATTTCATCATCTGTGACAGAACCAATCATTCCGCCGGATTCATCCCTTGCTTTAACTGCTAAATCCCAGCTGGCAGGATTTCCGATTCGAATCGCTGTTGCTACTGTTTCCGGCTCTTCAACAACTTCATTTTTGACAATTGCTGCTGCGCCTTCCGCTTCAAAACCAAACATTTTTGGTAGTGCTGTTCCTTTTGATTCGCTGTACTCTTTAAAGCCTTTCCAGTAGGCACTGATATTTCCGGCATTACCGACAGGAATTGCTATGATATCAGGAGCTTCTCCAAGCTGATCACACACTTCAAATGCTGCTGTTTTTTGTCCTTCCAAACGATATGGATTCACGGAGTTTACAAGTGTAATAGGTGATTTCTCGCTAATTTTGCGAACAAGCTGCAATGCCTGATCAAAATTGCCTTCAATCTCAACAATTTCAGCCCCGTACATGACTGCCTGGGCAAGCTTTCCAAGAGCAACCTTTCCTTTTGGAATAACAATAATAGCACGAATCCCTGCACGGGCAGCATATGCTGCTGCAGCGGCAGAGGTATTTCCTGTAGAGGCACAAATAACAGAGCTTGATCCTTCTTCTATTGCTTTAGCTACAGCCATCACCATGCCGCGATCTTTAAAGGACCCGGTCGGGTTTAAGCCTTCAAACTTTCCGTATAGTTCAATCCCTAATTCTTTAGATAGATTCGGGAAATGAAAAAGTGGTGTATTCCCTTCTAATAACGATAAAGCCGGTGTTTCATCCGTGACAGGAAGTAAGTCACGATATTCTTCAATTAGCCCTTTCCAAGCCATCTTACGCATCTCCTTCTACTCTATAATAGCTTTTGATCTCATTCACAGCATCAAATGCTTCTAATTGATTCAGTACCTGTTCAAACTGGGAGTAAGGTGTGTCATGTGTGATTAACACGATTTCTGCAGAATCTTTTTCGTCCACAGGTGTCTGTAAAATACGTTGGAAGCTAATGTCCTGTGAATGAAAAATCGATGAAATTTCTGAAAACACTCCTGTTTTGTCTTCTACACACAAGCGGACATAGTATTGTCCATGCTGTTTGTCCTTGGGACGCAGTGTTTTTGGAAATTGCATGTCATTTAGCTGTTTTCCTGATACACCAAGCCGCATTGCTTTAATAGCTGCAACAACATCGGATAAAATGGCTGTTGCTGTTGGCAAGCTGCCTGCACCCGGACCGTAGAACATAGTTTCACCAACTGCTTCTCCATAAACATAAACTGCATTATATTCATTTTTAACGCTTGCCAGCGGATGATTTTTTGCCAGTAATGTAGGTTCAACACTCACTTCTAATTCATGATCGAAAAAGTTGGCAAATCCGATAAGCTTCATCGTATACCCCAGCTGCGCAGCATAACGAAGATCTTTTAACGCAATCCCATGGATGCCTTCTACATCAACATCCTGTAAATCGACAGGAGTAGAGAATGCTAAACGTCCAAGGATTGCCATTTTACGGGCTGCATCTAAGCCTTCTACATCGGAGGTTGGATCTGCTTCTGCAAAGCCCAGACGCTGTGCTTCTGCCAGAGCACCCTCATAGCTCATACCTTCTTCGTCCATTTTTGTTAAAATATAGTTGGTTGTTCCATTAACAATTCCCATGATTTTTTGAATATGATCAGAGGACAATCCGTCATTAATTCCACGAAGTATTGGAATACCGCCGGCGACACTTGCTTCATAGTAAAAATCACAATTATTTCTTACCGCAGCCTCTTGTAACTCAGGACCACAGACAGCGACTAAGTCTTTATTAGCTGAAACAACATGCTTTTTATTAGAAAAAGCTTTTAAAATATGTTCTTTTGTGTGATCGATTCCACCCATTACTTCAATGACAAGATCAATTTCTGGATTTTCCAGAACATCATCGGGGTCGGTTGTTAAAATTTCTTGATTCACGTCAATATCTCTTGCTTTGTCCATATTACGCACGAGTGCTTTAGCCACTTCGACTTTACAGCCTAATTGGTGCGCTAATTTTTCCTGATGATCTTCAATCAGATGAATAACGCCTGAACCAACGACACCAAGACCTAATAATCCAACTGAAACCTTCTCTTCCATCTAACCACCTCTACGCTTCCTATTGTATATTGAATTTATTTAAACATGAAAAGGGAAGTAAGGCAATAGCGAATTTTTAGAATAGATAACCGTTTGTGTTTGTAACCGTTTTCCTTTGTGTGATAATAAAGGAATGAAAAAATCTTTCTTTATTTGAAAAGATTTAGTGGGATGGATACAGCAGCCACGTACGTTTCGGTTTTTCCTTCATATAATAGATAAAAAGGGGATGGAAGCTGTGCGAATCTATCATCTCGGAGCGTTGTTTCTTATTTTTCTATGCTTAGGAGGAAGTATCGGCTACAGTATCGGCAGGACGGAAATTTTTGCGTTGGTCGGTTTTATTTTGGGAGTAGTTCCGATTATATTTTATAGGAGAGCGGTGATTAAGAAGGAGAAAATCTCACGTGAAGAAAAAGATAAAACGTCGTATATATGAACCAATGTTCAATATGTCAATAAATGCAAAACTGCATGAATATTAGCCAGTTCATGCAGTTTTATAATTTTTATAGCAATTGCATCAGTTTATAGCTTCATCTGCGGTAACTTTCGGCCGTTTATAACCCTTTAACGCAATGAGTGCTGTGATTAATCCCAGAAAGACAATTGCTCCTCCGACATAAGCATTCTTATCTACACTGGTCTGTTCAATAACAATACTGCCGACAAAGGAGCCAACAGCAATCCCTAAATGCAAAGCAGAGTTATTTAAACTGACTAAGATGCTGGAGTTTTGTGGAGACGTCTCAATTAAATAGCTTTGAACCGGCGGGGAGACAGCCCAGCTCAGCATTCCCCACAGAATCAGAACAACAAGAAATAATACAACGTGGAACGATGACACAGGTACCACTACAATCGTGACCACAAATAAAATAATCGCGCTGAGTATTGTTCGTTTTGGTCCAAATAAATCGGATAAGGTTCCCCCTGTTCCACCACCGCTGACAGCCGAAATACCAAATATGAGATAAATCGCGCTTAGCCAAATGCCGTCTAATTCCATAAAATCCTTTACAAATGGATTTAAGTATCCATATAACGTGGTATGTCCCGCCAACACAAAGAAAGTCGTCAGCAATATAAAAAGAACCTTTGGATTCCGGATCAATTTGAGCTGTGTCAAGATAGGCAAGGGTTTTTCAGCAGAAGGAATACGATGCATAAAGAAATGAACAAATATAATAGAAACAATCGTTAAGAAAGAGATAAGTACAAACGGTGCACGCCAGCCGAATGATTCACCAAGGATTAAACCGAATGGAATTCCGAATACCAGTGATCCGCTTACTCCCATACTTACGATACCGATAGCCCGTCCACGGTAGGCCGGTGCAACAATCGAGGATGCCATCATAATACACAGTACAATTAATAGGGAAGCACTTGCGGCGGAGATAATTCTGCTAATAAAAATCATAGTATAGCTGAAACTAAACACAGCAAGAATATTTCCGAGTAAAAAGATAAATAAAGAAATAATGGTAAGCTTTTTTCGCTCCACAGAAGCAGTTAAATAAAGTAAAATAGGTGAGGCAACAGCAAAAACAAGTGAGAAAATCGTAATCAATAAGCCTGCCTTTCCTAACGACACATTGAGGTCATCCGCGACCAAATCGAGGATACCGCCAATAATTAATTCGACCATTCCGACAACAAATGAAATGGTCATAAGTAAATATACACTTTTATTCATAAACAACACGCCTTATCTATATTTATTACGCTATTAGCGTTTTATTATTTTCTGAAAGTAAAATGAATAAATGCTTGAGCGTCTGTGTTATAAAAACACTATCTATCATATTAGCCTAAAAAGAATAGATAGCACAAGAATTTTATGTGAAAATTAATGAGAATGCCACACTTTTAAAGGAAAAAAAGAAACTTGTTTGTTATACTTATAATAACGCATGAAATAAGGAGGAGTTTTGGGTGAGTAAAGCAACATTAGAAAAAGATGCAATGAAGGTTTTAAAACAGACGAGCAGAACATTTTATATCCCCATTAAACTGTTGAACAAAACCTTGCGGAAAACAGTTGGTTCAGCTTACCTCTGCATGCGCGCTGTTGATGAAATAGAAGATCATGAGGAAATAGATGCGGAAGTAAAACAGCATTTATTAATGGAGACAAGCCGTTTACTAAAAGAGGCGGTGTTTAATCGCGGAGCTTATGAGCAGTTAGTAGCTCCATATGAAAAGGAGCTTCCAGAGGTAACGTTACGTTTGGCAGACTGGATCGAATTTTGCCCGGATGACATCGAGCAGAAAGTAAAAGATTCCACAAGGGAAATGGCAGAAGGAATGGCGAAATGGGTAGAGAAAGATTGGAACGTGCAGACAAAAGAAGATTTGGACGAGTATACATATTATGTAGCGGGTCTTGTCGGGGTGATGCTGTCTGATATTTGGAATTGGTACGATGGAACCGAAACAGATCGTGATTTAGCCATTGGCTACGGGCGTGGATTACAGGCTGTGAATATATTACGGAATGTGGATGAAGATGCGGAAAGAGGTGTCGGCTTCTTCCCGGATGACTGGTCTAAAAAAGAAATGTTTGCTTATGCAGAAGCAAATTTACAAAAAGCTGATCAGTATATGACACAAATCTCTACGAAAAATATTTTGCTTTTTTGCCGAATTCCATTAGCGCTGGCACATAAAACATTAAATGCCCTGAAAAGCGGTAAAGAAAAGATGTCCAGAGCTGAAGTGGAAGAAACTGTCGATCAGATTATTAATTCTTAATGAGGATGTTCAAAAAGCCTACGGTAAGAAAAGGAATTTCTGCTTAAGAACGCCCACATCGCACGGCAACATAAAGTCATCGCATTCTGTGAAAGCGTGTCAGCTTGTTTTTTCGTTTGGGACTTGCCGGTGTTGGCGTTGCAACAAGGATGCCTGAGATCTTAGCCGACTTGATCCTTTTTATCGGTCTTTTTGAACATGTACTTAAAGCTTGAAAAAATAAATGAAAGATCTTCAAAGAAAATCTCGCGTTATTAGCGAGATTTTTTTATTTTTGGGAATGAGAAGGGTTTAAGAATGTGTAGTAAGGGAAATACTTCTATATTCAAAGTAATTCGTTGAATAAGTCATCAAGTTGCAAGTTGTATTGTAAGAAGCAGGAAACTATAATAAGAAGATGTGTGTTAACAAAACAAGTGAGAGGATGAAAGCTTGTCAAGAATTTAGCTGGAATTAATGTTTTCATCTCAGGTTTATAATATCACGATAAGGTTATTATAGACGCTTACACAAAACAGGGGGTAAAGCGTGAAGTCAAGAAAAGGAAAAGGTTTAGATTGGCCAGTCTTTTATATCAGTGGAGGTTTTTTAGTTCTGTTTATCATTCTATCACTGATTAATAGTGATATGGTGGATAGTGCAGTAAATACGATATTTAATTATTCTGCTGATTGGTTTGGGGCTTATTGGCAAATACTCTTATTCCTTAATTTCGCTATCGGCTTAGGATTAGCCATATCAAAGTATGGAAGAGTAAAATTAGGAAAACAGGATAAGCCGAAATATAGCTATTTTGGCTGGGTATGTATGATATTAGTTACGCTACTCGCTAGTGGCGGAGTTTTCTGGGCTGCTGCTGAGCCGATGTATCATTATATGGGCACACCGCCTTTATTTGGCGGTGGAGAATTTAATAATATAGAAGGTGCATTTGCCCAGGCGTTTATGCATTGGGGATTTCTTGCATGGGCTATCCTTGGAACACTGGCAGTTGTCGTTATGATGTATGTTCATTACCAAAAAGGATATCCTTTAAAGCCGCGCGGGCTGTTATATCCCATCTTTGGAGATAAGATATTTGAAAAAAGCATCATTGGGACATTAGCCGATGCCTTTTCCATTATTGCAACAGCAGCAGGGACTTTGGGACCGCTGGGATTTTTAGGCTTACAAATTTCTTATGGATTGAACCATTTGTTTGGTGTGCCAGAAACATTGACTCTTAGCATTGTCGTTGTTATTGTCCTGGTGACTGTAGCTGCAGTTTCAGCAGCAACTGGGGTAGACAGAGGAATCTACCATTTGAGTAACTGGAATGTTCAATTTACAATTCTTCTAGCTATTATTGTACTCATAATTGGACCAACTGCTTTTATTATTGATGGATTTGTCGGTGGTACAGGGGTTCATTTGCAAAATATGTTTGAAATGATGTTCTACCGTGGAGATGGAGAATGGCTGGCAGGATGGACGATTTTCTTCTGGGCCTGGTTTATTGGATATGCACCAATGCTGATTGTATTTATCAGTCGTATTTCCAGAGGGAGAACGATTCGTGAGCTTGTCATTGCAGTTTCTATTGTAGCTCCACTTGTGACAAACTTCTGGTTCTCTATTGTCGGCGGTACAGGTATATTCTTTGAAACGCAGAACCATGGCTCCGTTTCTAATGCTTTAGCAGAAGGCGGAATGCCGGCAGCCGTTATGGCAATTACAGATCAGCTTCCCATGGGAACAATTATGGGCGCAGCTTTCTTGCTTGTTTCCATTATCTTTGTTGCAACAACAGCAGATACCATGTCTTATACCGTAGCTGCAACGTTAACAGGACATGATAATCCAACGCGCTGGTTACGTGTTGTCTGGGCTGTCCTTTTTGGAGCATTTACAGCAGCTATTCTTTCTATTGGGGAAGACAGTATTACATCGATTCAGAATTCCATCGTTATTTCAGCAGTGCCGGTTTCCTTATTAATACTGCCGCCACTCTGGAATGCGCCGAAAATTGCCAAGAAAATGGCACTGGAGCAAGGGCTTATCTGGCAACGGGAAATGCGTAAAAAAGAAGATAAGAAATATAAATAGAGATATCAAAAATGGACAGCGGAGGCGATGCCTTTCTGCTGTCCATTTTTGATTCGTATACAGGTTGATCAGAAGGTTTTACATACACTGAAAAGATTCAATGCTATTTAGATCCATTCCAAAGTAAACCCAACGGAATCCATTCCAGCGGAAGCCGGCAATCGAATTTCTGCCTACAAACGTTGGGAAAGCCCAAAATCCTCTGCTGCGATGCGGCCAAATATAGGTGAAACGGAATCGGCAATGGCGAATCCCGCCAGGATCAACAGCAAATGTTTGCACAGCTGATTTTTCTGGTACAAAGTTAGGTGGAGGACTGGTAGGAGGCTGATTATTCATTCCTCCCATTCCTGTTCCAGGCTGCTGAGGAAACCCTCCCATGTCACCTCCCGGGAAATTTGGAAAGGAAGGGGCTGGTGAGCCGGGAAAGTTTCCTCCTGGTGGTCCGGGGAAAAATCCGCCGATTCGTTCAGAATCCGGGGAATTTGGCTGTCCGTATTGAGGCGGTATATTGCTGACAGGCTGCTGTTCCTGATAATACCCGCCTGGACCGCCAGTTTCACCATCCGGACCGCCGGCAAAGAATCCATTGGAATAATCATATTGTGGGGCTGGCTGAAAATAATGGTTTAACATCTCTCCCGGCAGGTTGTTTTGTCTATTTTCGTCCTCATTTATATGTGGTGGTTGAAAATAATTCATAATTCTCCTCCTCTATTTAGTACAAGTTCAAAAAGTCCGATAAAAAGAATCAAGAAGTTCAAGGCGGCGCAGCTTGGAACCACGGAGCGTATGCCTTTTAATACGTGAGTAGTGGAAAGCAAGCCAACGCAGAAATTCGCCGTGTTATTTTTGTTGGTCTTTTTGAACATCCTCTATTAGGCTAATGCTCCCTAATAGCATATGAGGCATATACACTATTTGCGCTTCATTCCAAACAGAATGGGCTGAATAACTAGTTCACCCCGGCAGTTTTTTTTTCACAGGTTACAGCTTTTCTACAGCCTCTTTAATATTTTGTGCTTCTGTAATCGCTGTAATAAAGGAGACACCATCTGCACCCGCTTCGACAACAGAATGCGCATTTTCTGTCTGGATGCCGCCGATTGCCACCATAGGTATATCTGGAAATTGTGCACGGATGGTATGAATCCATTCTAATCCGACAGCCTGTTTTGCATCTTCTTTGGTAGCAGTTGCAAAAATTGGACCAACACCAATATAATCCACTAAATCAAGCGGACTTTGGTCAAGCTCCTGCTGTGTTGATATGGATAAACCAATTATTTTATCCGGGAACTTAGCGCGAACTTCTTTTACAGGCATATCATCCTGTCCGACGTGTATCCCGTCTGCATCTAATACCTCGGCAAGCTCAATATGATCATTGATAAAAAATGGAACATGGTGTTTTCTACAGCGCGCTCTAAGCTCTTTACCAAGTTGAAGCTTTTCTTTACCAGTTAAAGATCCAGTTCCTTTTTCCCGAAACTGAAAAGCTGTAATACCAGCAGTGAGAGCTTCTTCTAAAACGATATTGGGATCTCTATGGCAATTTTGGCTGCCCATAATAAAGTATTTTCTTAATAGCTCCCGATTAAATTTCATCTCTTTTTCCTCCATTTAATTGCTTCGGTGTAAAGGATAAAGCATCTATAAAGCTTGGCAAAAAGGTTCCCGGTCCGTGTACATGAGGCTGTTCTGCCGCGCGTTCTGCCGCGAGTCCATAAAAGCTCAATGCCGAACTGAGCTGCTCTGGGACAGAGTAGGAGGTAGTCAGGCATGCTGCGACAACAGAACCTAATAAGCATCCAGAGCCTGTAATGCTTGCGAGCAGCGGATGCCCCGTCTGATTATAAATTAATTTATTTTCAGCATAGATAACATCTGTTTTTCCAGTTATCACAATTGCTGAGTTAAGCTTTTTACCAGCTTTTTCAGCAATTTCATCTAGATTTCCTTTACCGACAGAGTCTACTCCGCGCGTTTGAATATCAGCATCAACGAAGGAAGCAATTTCACCGGCATTTCCTTTTATAATTGTTGGACGTACTTCGTTTAGAATCTTTTCTACAACCATTTTCCGAAAAGGAGTCGCAGCCATGCCAACAGGATCGAGAACAACAGGAATACCTTTTTCATTTGCGGCTTTCCCTGCCGCAATCATCGCTTCGATCTCTCCTTCTAAAATCGTTCCAATATTCAAGACAATAGCATCCGCAATTTTAGCCATATCTGCTGCTTCACGTGTTTCTTTTGCCATAACAGGACTGCCGCCAAAAGCCAGCAGCCCATTCGCGCTAAAATTCATGACGACCTGATTGGTTAAATGATGAATAAGCGGTGTGTTATTTCTGACTTGCTGAATAATATCAGGATTCATGGGTAATCTTCCTTCCTGCGTTTTCACGGATAGCCCAGTGATTGGTTGGCCCGTGTCCGGCTCCAAGTGCAAATGAATTAGAAATGGCTGCAGTCACGAAAGCTTTTGCATGTTTTACTGCTTCCGGAAGCGGGTAGTCTTTGCTTAAGTAAGCTGCAATTGCTGCAGCATACGTACAGCCGGTTCCATGCGTATTCTCCGTATCAATACGCTCGGCAGAATAGCTATGCATGCGCCTGCCATCATAAAGAAAATCGATTGCTTGACCTTTAAGATGCCCTCCTTTTACTAAGGCAGCATCGACACCATATTCATGAACAAGGTATTCTGCAGCGCCCTTCATATCATCTGTAGACGTAATGGGCAGACCAGTCAGAAATTCAGCCTCTGGAATATTTGGCGTAACGACAGTTGTTAAGGGAAGGAGGCACTGTCTTAAAAAGCTGCGGGCCTCTTCATTAATTAAAGCATCGCCGCTGGTAGCAATCATCACAGGATCCATCACATATGGAGCATCCAGCTGTTTTAATTTTGCAGCTATCAATTCCATCATTGGCTTGCTGGCAATCATTCCTGTTTTCACTGCATGAATGGGCATATCCTCTATAACTGCTTCCAGTTGATCCTTCAGTATAGAAAGCGGCATATGCTCTACAGAACGGACCCCTGTTGTATTTTGAGCCACAACGGAAGTAATAACGGACATACCATAGGTTTGTAACTCCTGAAATGTTTTTAAATCTGCTTGAATCCCAGCGCCTCCGCTTGGATCAGTACCAGCGATGGTTAATGTACAACGAACCTGACTCATCATAAACATCCTCCTTGGATAGCATCAACTAAATTATTTGTTTAAAGAAAACTGTTGTGCCGGGATACGGCTTACTAAAAGCCAGCCAATCAATGCACCCGAGACACTGCTTACAATAAATGGCGGGATAAATGCGAGTGCTCCGACAGAGCTTCCCATCAGTAAGTTTGCAATTGGAACCGCAAACAGGGAACCAATAATCCCGGTACCGATTACTTCACCAGCTGCTGCCATCGAATATTTTTGTGTTTTCTTATACAATACCCCGGCGACAAAAGCTCCAATCATTGCTCCTGGAAAAGCAACCAATGTTCCCAGTCCTAACAGATTCCTGAGCAGGCTGATCATTAATGCGACAGCCACAGCAGGTCCTGGCCCAAGCATAATGGCAGCAATCACGTTAATGGCATGCTGGACAGGGTAGGCTCTTGCCACTCCGGCAGGAAACCAGAGCAAATGAGAGCCGATTGTGCCGATAGCTATAAGTACAGCCATCATCGTTAATAGACGAGTACGGTGCTTCAATCCAATCATCTCCTTTTCTTTGTATAGCTCCAAGCGCCAAACTTTAGAGCTTTCACGCCACGCCCTGCAATAAAGAAGACTTAGCAATTGGCAAGCCGCCAGGCGCAGACAGAGCTAAAGTTGGGACTGGGACTGCGATTACTCGCCCCACCAAAGAGCTTATGCGATTACTCGCCCTACCAAAACCGCTGCACTTATGCCCTGAGGGTGAAAGTCAACATCGGTTTAAAGTAAAAAGGAAGGCCGACTAAAAGCAGGCTGAAGCCTAATGTCGGCATAAACCTAAAGAGGCATGTTTCCTTTATCTCATAAGGTAAAGGAAGTTCGATTAAAGTCGAACAACCCCAAAGAACGAGGGCACAATCTCTACGTTTTTCGACGCACACGACGTGCTAGTGCAGGCGTTGCGACACGACGTAGCGTTCTAAACCTGTAAGGGCGCTTTGCGCGCTTTTCTTTTTGGAAATGAAAAGTAAACGACCTTGTATAAATAAAAAAATCAGGTTCTATCGAGAGACCTGATTTTNTTAAAGTCGAACAACCCCAAAGAACGAGGGCACAATCTCTACGTTTTTCGACGCACACGACGTGCTAGTGCAGGCGTTGCGACACGACGTAGCGTTCTAAACCTGTAAGGGCGCTTTGCGCGCTTTTCTTTTTGGAAATGAAAAGTAAACGACCTTGTATAAATAAAAAAATCAGGTTCTATCGAGAGACCTGATTTTTGGTATACTGAAAGTAATCATATATTGATTGACTACTTCCCTACGCTGGTATTAGCCAGATCAGGTTTATAAGAGTCGGAAAGTAAGCATGCTTCCCTCTCAGCCCGCAATTTTGGGCTCCCCTAGTAGTTGCTTTTCATTATTATCTTTGCATCTACTGTATCAAAGATTCGGCTATTTGTCATGAAAAATAATTATTATATAAGCTTGTCCAGTATTAATTATAAAGTGTAATCAAAGTGGTTATAGAATAGAGGAGTATGAAGTATGTTAAAAATGAAAGAAATTGAATATCGTCATGGAGATCAAACGGTATTTCCTAAAATAGATATCGAAGTAAGTCCCGGGGAAATAAAAGCAATTCAATCCACTGTTAATATTCGTGAAGTTTTATTGCGAATGCTTATTGGGAAAGAAAGTGTACGCAATGGGTGTATTCAGATACAGAATAAAACACTGGATAAGAATAAACAGCAATACTTTTCTTCGTTAGGGATTTGCTGGTATGAAGAAGGTATTTATGAACGGCTGCAAGTGCAGGAATATCTGAAATTTATCGGTTCCCTCTTTCAAAGTAAGGCCTCTGTAAAGGAAGTTCTGCAGCGAATTCAACTGGAGGAAAAAGCAAGATGGAAGATGCATCAGCTTCATCGCTCTGAAAAGCGTCGTGTCCAGTTTGGGAGAATATTAATGCAAGAATCAGAGGTTATTATCTTTGAAGAGCCTGAGGTAAATGTGGATCTGGAAACAAAGCATGTGCTACATCAGTTTGTCGAAATGCTGCAGACGCAACAAAAGGCTGTATTAATTTTAACAACAAGTACAGAACATGCGATAACGATTGCTGATACTGTCTATCGTTTAGATGAACAAGGGATGCAGTCCATTGAAATTAAAATGGAGGAAGAAGAGCATTCGGCATCTAAAGAAACAGATGCGTTGGAAGCAGAAGAAGTGATGCAGGTACAAAAGTCGTTTCAGTTGAATAAAATCTCTGCCAAAATAGAGGATAAAATCATTTTATTTGATCCTCAGGAGATTGATTATATTGAAAGTCAGGATGGTCAATCTTATCTGTATACGCGTGGAGAAGGCTTTCCAACAGGCCTTACCTTAAAAGAGCTGGAGCAGCGATTATCAAATCAAGGCTTCTTTCGCTGTCACCGCTCATATATTGTGAATCTTCAAAAAATAAGAGAGGTTATTACTTGGACCAGAAACAGCTACAGCTTATCTCTTATTGACAAAAAAAGCTCCGAAGTTCCATTATCGAAATCAAAGCTGAACGAGCTGAAAGAGTTATTAGGAGTAGAATAAGCATGATTCAACTTAAAATATACTCCATTCACCCCAAATATACTGCACTATTACTTAAATAAAGCTATTCTGTAATCACAGGCAAATAACTGATGCAGGAGGTTTTTGGAGTGGAGAATATGATAGAAGTGAAATCTTTAGAGAAGATTTTTGGTGATAAACAGGCATTACACGATGTTTCCTTCCAGGTTAAAAAAGGAGAGACATTTGGTTTTCTGGGGCCAAGCGGTTCAGGAAAAACAACAACAATAAAAATTTTAACGGGACAAATGAGACAGAGTGCAGGTACAGCAAATGTATTTGGTGTTCCAGTTTCAAAGCTAAACACACCTGAATATCGAAAACGCTTTGGAGTCGTGACAGATAATAGCGGTTTATACGCAAGACTAACCATTTATGATAACTTAAAGCTTTACACAGATTTATATGATGTCTCTTTGCAGCGAATTGATGAGGCACTGGAGGCAGTTAATTTGGGTTCAGAGAAAAAAACACAGGTATCCAAGCTCTCTAAAGGAATGACACAGCGTGTATTATTGGCGAGGACACTATTGCATAATCCGGAATTATTATTTTTGGATGAGCCGACATCTGCATTAGACCCTGCCAACTCCAAACATATTCATAATGGCTTAAAAGAGTTGAATCGACAGGGAACGACTATTTTTCTGACAACACATGATATGGAGGAGGCAGATCATCTGTGCAGTCAGGTAGCCTTTTTAAATAAAGGGGTTGTCCAGCTTTTAGATGAACCCAAACAGCTGAAAAAGCAATATCGGGAAGAAATTATTGGTATAGAATTGAAGGATGGAAGAGAATTAGAGCTTCCATTAAAAGCGTCTAGTGCAGAGGAAATTCAACAATATATTTCCCGGGAAATGGTGGAGCGAATTTATACAAAAGAGCCGACATTAGGAGATATCTTTGTTGAAGTGACTGGGAGGGAATTGGTATGACATTTTCTGTAAAAAGATTTATGGCAATTTTTCAAAAGGATTTGAAGGATTTATATCGAAATATGTATGTTTCATCAACAGCGCTGATGCCGATTGTTTTTGCTGTCATATATAGTCGGGTAGGGGAAGTACCATTAGCGATGTACTTGTTTGTAATTACTTTATCCCTTGCTTTGGTTGGAACCTTTCTGCAATGTGCGATAATAGCAGAAGAAAAGGAGAAAAATACGTTGCGTGGTCTGATGCTTTCTCCAGCAACATTAACAGAAATTTTAGCTGGAAAAAGTGCTGTTACCATTGTGATTACAGTTATTGTAACTGCTGTCAGTATGCTTATCATGGGTTTTTCATTTGCAGGAAGCGGCTGGTTAATTGCAGGAATCGTTTTATCTCTGATTTTCTTTATCGCTTTAGGGACCTGGATGGGCTTGATTACAAGAAGTGTTATGGAGGCATCTGTCTATATTCTCCCTGTAATGTTTATATTTGGTATGGCCAATATGTTTATTGGACTTGTCGATCAGTTCAGCTTCTTACAAGTATTAGAGTATACGCCGGGAATCCAGCTGGAAGAAATTGCGAAGTTGGGTGATGCAGGTGCCGGTTTTGATGAGCTTTGGAAGCCCTTTGCAATTATTGGAGCCTGGGTTGCAGCAATGTTAGTATTGGCTTCTGTTACATTTAAGAAGCGGATGATGGATTAAGAGTATTGATTAGTTGAGTCATTTAAAGAGCGGTAACGGTTCTTTAAATGACTCATTATTGCCTCATTTCAATTTAATTGACTTGATGTTATGAAAGTATTCATATAAAAAGAATAGAGAATGATTATAAAATTTTTGTTCTTGCAATGATAGAGGATGATAAGCAGGAATAATTGAATTTTTTGGAAATAGATATTGGTCAGGAAATATTCCTCCCTGTATCTGACGTTTCATTTAAAAACCCCGCTACCTTATAAGATAGCGGGGATTTTTAGATTTTCCAATTTACATCATTTACGTAATAGTCAGAATGAAATTTTCCCTTTGCTGTTATTTCTTTTTTATCAGTCCTCGAACTTATCTGTATTGGTGATAATAACTTGTGTGGTTACATCAAAGCCGGTTTTTTGTTTTATCAATATCAAAACGGATTAGCGGGTTTCCCTGTTTTACAATATCTCCTTGCTTCACAAGTGCTTCAAAGTGTTTTCCTTCTAACTGCACTGTGTCCAAACCGACGTGAATCAAGATTTCAGTCTGATTTTCAGATGTAATTCCGATAGCATGATGTGTTGGAAATAGCAGAAATTTCCCCATTTGCCGGAGAGATAACTTCCCCGGCTGTCGGCTCGATCGCAGCCCCTTTACCCATTGCTTCAGAGGAGAAAGCTGGATCGTCTACTTCACTTAAAGGTTTTACTTTTCCTGTTAATGGGCTTGTCATTGTTTCTTTTTCTATTAATTGCCCGGTTTGCTGTGAGGGCATCTCCTTTTGGATAGAGAAATAGTAACAGAGATACGAAGTGAAATACAATGACGAATAATGAAAAAGGTGTACAACTTCAGCTTATGATTTTTGATTATTCAAAGTTTAGAATTATACTAACTAATATAAGACTTAAAAATATAGTAAAAGCAGGTGCTGTCATGAATATTGAAATTAGAAATGGAAACCTTGATGATTTTCAAGCTGTTATGCAGATTATCAATAAAGCGAAGAATAAACTGGCTGAATCTGGATCACCGCAATGGTCTGATGAGGATTCCCCGAAAGAGGATGAGATAAAACTGGAAATTGAGAAAGGGAATAATTATCTTTTTACCATAAACGAAAAGATTATTGGTACAGCAATTGTTACGAATGAAGCAGAAGAAGCGTATTCTACGATTAATTATGGAGATTGGGACTCATCGCAAGAAAATTATTTTACCATTCATAAGTTTGCAGTTAATCCAGATGTAAACGGGAAAGGTTACGGGAAAATCTTTCTAAAGCTTTTGCTGTTTATATGCAAGGAAGAAGGAGCGCCAGAAATTCGAATTGATACACATCCTAAAAACAGGGCAATGCAAAAAATTATTTTATCTGCCGGATTTACTTTTAAAGGTATTATTCATCTTCCGTTTCCAAATGGAGAAAGGTATGCGTATCAATTTTGTTATGATAGGGGTACGGATAACAGGAGGAAAAGAAAATGACCTTACAACAGTTAAAATATGTTATAGAAGTAGCAAGAAGCCGTTCGATTTCTAAAGCAGCCCAAGCTTTGTTTATCAGTCAGCCAAGCTTGTCCAATGCTTTAAAGGAATTGGAAAAAGAAATTGGCATTAAAATATTTTCGCGAACGAATAAAGGGATTCATGTGACAAAAGAGGGCTCGGAGTTTTTAGGCTATGCAAGGCAGGTCTTGGAACAGGCAGAATTATTGGAAAACCGCTATTCCAACAACGCAGCGCCACAGCATCATTTTGCCGTATCAGCACAGCATTATGCTTTTGCAGTCAGTGCCTTTGTCCGCCTGTTAAAAGACTATGACCGGGATGAATATGATTTTACATTTCGGGAAACAAGAACATATGAAATTATTGAGGATGTTAAAAATTTAAACAGTGAAATCGGGATTATGTATATCAATGATTTCAATGAAAAGGTTATCCGGAAATTTTTAAGAGAAGGAAACCTGGCCTTTCACCCTTTATTTGAAGCAGCGCCTCATGTGTTTATCAGTGGGGATAATCCATTGGTGAAGAAAGAGTATGTTACTCTGGAAGATTTAGAGCCCTATCCTTATCTGCTGTACGAACAGGGAGACTATAATTCATTTTATTTTTCAGAAGAGATTCTAAGCACACTGACTCGCCCAAAAAATATTCATGTCCGTGATCGGGCAACGATGTTTAATCTGCTGATTGGACTCAATGGCTATACGATATCTACAGGAGTTATCAGTCAAAAGCTGAATGGCGACAATATTATTGCGGTACCTTTGAAAGTCGATGAAATAATTCATGTTGGCTATATTGTTCATAAGGATATTGAACTTAGTCCCATGGCGGAAACTTATATTGCGTATTTACAGACAAGTATTGAGGAAGAGCGGCAAAGTTTATTGTGATATTTGTTACAGGTAAAAGCATATTAGGTTTAGTAAAAGAAGCTGCTGAGGAAGTTTGAGGTAAATAAAAATGTATAGGGCAGACTGGAAGGTTTCAGTCTTGCTTGTATGTTTTATTACTTTAAAAGAACTTTTAAAAATCAAAGAAATAAGGTATAACAAGTTATAGATGTAAAGATAATAAAGAAATACCACCCATGCTGTTACACGAATGGTAAGCCAATAGTAAGACTTTCTTTAAGAGGTCAGCGTATTAGCAGAAATAATCCGCCTTGGTTGCTAAGCTCAAGGTTGGATTATTTTTTGTGATTAAATGAAAGTACTGCGGTAAAGTAACGGAGCCAGAGTTTAGTTGAATAAAAGAAGGTGAATTTTTAATATCGCGATTGAACAACAAAACGAAGTATTTTTACTAAGAAACGCTCATTATTATCGAATAATGAAAAGCCACCTCATTTCAATTTTTAATGAGGTGGCTACGGTTCATAGATGATTGATGTGTTATATAGAATTATTGAGACTGAATAATATGATCATTAACAAATGCTTTTATGAAAAATAATTCATTATCATTAGGATCCCTGTTATTTTCTGCCTTAAAGGATGCTTTCGCATTTTCTAAAGAGGTGGACTTTACAACTTGACTTGCTGTTGTTAACTCTTCCCAATATATATCCATTTCATTTAAATCACAGATAGATTCATGACCAAGCAGGAACATTTCTGCATCATATTTTTGAATGTCTTTAATCATAGGCAATAGCAATGATTGCTTGTAATGAAATAAAGAATTTGTAGTTTTGCCATATACAGAATCACCTAAGAAAATAACTTTTTCATCAGGAATATAAATGACTGTAGAGTCATCTGTATGCGTACTTTTTATACTTTCAATTACACAAACTTTATTCCCTAAATCAATAGTTAATGAATTTTCAAAGATTATATCTGGGGATTTCAACTGAAAACTATTCCTGTTTGGCATATCGGTTTGTATAATCTTCATAAATATATCACCCAACTGATTCGTATGCACATACTTATGGAGTGAACTATCGTCAAAGGAATAATTTTGCCATTCTTTTATTATTTCATTTGTTCGGCTATTAACGATAACAGCTGCATCAAATTCATTCATTCCCAAAAAGTGATCCCAATGTCCATGGGTAATAACCACATATTTAACTGGAGGTACGTTCAGCTTCTCAATTTCTGTTAAAAAGTCTTTAGCATGTTGAGTAGAATTACCAGCATCTATTATTAGACTGTATTGGTCACCACATACCAGTCCTAATGTTGGTCGTTCTATATCATCTTGATTAGATAAATAATAAATAGTATCACTTAATTTATTTAACATGTTTTTTCCTCTTTTCTTATATATTCATTCTATGAAAGAGAAAATCTACATGTTTATTCTAAAGTTATTAAAATAAGTTAAGATTTTCTCTTATTACCTTTTTACCATTGGACTGGCACCTCCTTGTTTCACTAAGGAAAAGTATATCATACTACAAACCATACACTAAGAAATTACGGAATGTTAATTGTGTTTATTTGCTCGCAGTTCGGACATTATTTGTAATAGAAGTGAAGATGATTGTTCAATTAACGGATACTTTAGTTCAATAATATATTCTACCATCGTACTTGATTAAGGTGTAGCTACTGTTCATTTGTCGCCTTTCCCAGTATGTAGTCATAGAAAAAAACTATAACAAACGATAGATTTTAGGTGTTATCTGATAATGAATTTACTGTGATAGACTAATCTCAACTAATAAAACGAAGGAGAGATTAGGGATGACAGTAGCAAGCAAAGAAGGCGTACGTGCAGAAACACCATTTCGATTTGATAATGTAGGAAGCTTCCTGAGACCGGAAAAATTGAAGGAAGCCCGTGCAGCTTTTGCAAAAGGAGAAATTTCTGAACAGGATTTAAAAGCTGTAGAAGATGAAACGATTAAGGATTTAATCCAAAAGCAGAAAGAGGTTGGACTAAAAGCAATTACGGATGGAGAATTTCGCCGTTCCTGGTGGCATCTTGATTTTATGTGGGGACTGCAAGGTGTTAAAAAACAAGAGCTTGATAAAGGCTATCAGTTTAAAGGAGAGGAAACACGTGCAGAAACAGCCCGTTTAACAGGTAAAATCAGCGGCGAAAATCATCCATTTGTTGAGCATTTCCAATTTGTGCAGCAATTTGCGGACGAAGAAGTGGCTGCAAGACAAACGATCCCTGCACCAGCACAATTTTTATCAGAATCACAGCGCCCTGAAAATGTGGAAGCAACCAAGCATATTTATCCCAATTTGAACGATTTAGTAGAGGATATTGCAGCAGCTTATCGAACGGTAATTGAGGATTTATATGCTGCAGGCTGCCGGAATTTGCAGCTGGATGATTGCACATGGGGAAGACTTGTTGGTAAAAACCACTGGACCAGTAGTGATGATGATTCCAATATAGAAGAAATTGGCTCATTATATGTGAACTTAAACAATAAAGTTATTGAAAATCAACCAGAGGATTTAATTATCACTACGCATGTATGTCGGGGAAACTATCATTCTAAATGGTTCTCATCTGGCGCTTATGATGCGATTGCTAAACATTTATTTGGAAGAGAAAAGGTAAAAGCATATTATTTAGAATTTGATACAGAACGTGCAGGCGGTTTTGAATCGCTGGTCAATGTAAGTGATGATAAGCTTGTTGTGCTAGGATTATTTTCATCGAAGCTGCCAGAGCTGGAGGATAAGGAGCAAATCAAGAAGCGTATTGAAGAAGCGTCAAAATATGTGCCGATAGAGCGCTTATGTGTTAGCCCGCAATGCGGGTTTGCCTCAACGGAAGAAGGAAATATTCTTACGGAAGAGCAGCAATGGGATAAGCTGCGTTTAGTAAGAGAAGTTGCTGAGGAAGTTTGGGGAAACTAAAGAAATGTTAGAACAGCCTGGAGGTGAGGTTTAGGCTGTTCGTTTTTCGAATGAAAGAACTTTTAAAAATAAGGAATAATCGTTATAGAAATAGCTATAAAAAAAACACCGCTCGTGCGGTAACACGAATAGCAGAACAATAGCAAGGCACCCTTTAAGGGGGCAGCGTATTAGCAGAAATAATCCATCTTGAACGCCAAACTCAAGAGTGGATTATTTTTTGTACTTTTACGTATAAAGAATTTAAGGAATAAAGTAAAATAGACACGATGTCTTCGTATTGACACCCGTTGGGACTGAGATTATTCGCCCCATGAAAAGCGTATCAGAATGATCAAAAGAAAAATTCTTCCTTATTTGTCAATTTTAAAACGGCAGGAAAAAGACTAAGAACAACAGCTCCTCCCAGGATAAGCCAGCTGAAAATGAACCATACTGGTATATTATGAAAAAGGTTTAGAAGAAGAGCTATTAATGGAATCAGTGTCAGGAAATAAAATTGCGTTCTTGATTTTTTCGTGGCGTATTGCTTCTTCCCGCAATAAGGGCAGGTATATGCAGTGTTTAAGGTGGTTGTTGTTTTCATCGTTTGTTTCCACGTCCATTTATTATGACAGTGCTGACAAGTTGCCATAATCATCACACTCCTCGCAATAGGTATTCATATGCATATTGTAACATGCAGGAAAATGATATTTCACTCCTCCGATTCGGATAAGAGTAAAAAAAGCTGGCATCTTTTCAGCTTTTCCTTTAATCTATAATAAGCCATTTGATTATTTCGGAAATCAAATTAAAATTTATTTGTAAGGAGATATAGATACATGAATCAAATACATAGACCGACCGTTGTTGCTTTGCTGCTGGCTGGGTCTTTTATTTCTATCTTAAATCAGACGTTAATGATTACAGCGATACCGCCAATTATCAATGAAATGGGTGTAACGCCGAACAGTGCGCAATGGCTGACAACGGTATTTATGCTGGTGAATGGAATTATGATCCCTGTCAGTGCCTTTCTAATTGAACGCTTTACGACGAGGCAGCTTTTCTTAACAGCCATGAGTGTATTTGCTGTTGGAACATTAATTGGCGGGTTGGCGCCGAATTTTGAGTTTTTGATTATGGCGAGGGTGATTCAATCTATTGGCGCAGGAGTGATGCTGCCATTAATGACAACCGTGTTCCTATTAATTTTTCCGATTAATAGAAGAGGATCTGTCATGGGATTGATTGGTCTGGTGATTTCCTTTGCACCGGCAATTGGTCCGGTTATCTCAGGCTGGGTGACTGAACATTATTCATGGCGTGTGCTGTTTTATATTATTTTGCCAATTGCTATTATTGATATCATTATCGCATTCTTTGCTTTACGTAATGTAACAGAGGTGAAGAAAACCAAGTTTGATGTTCTTTCCGTTATTCTATCTTCATTTGGATTTGGAGGAATTCTTTACGGTGTTACCAATGCAGGAAATTTTGGCTGGGGAGCACCGATCACACTGGTTACTTTAGCGATCGGTATTCTTTCTCTGATTCTATTTATTTTACGTCAGCTTAGACTGCATCACCCGATGCTTGAATTTAGAGTGTTTAAGTATGCTATTTTCCCGTTTAGTGTATTTATTGGTTCGATTACGTTTATGGGACTGATTGGAACAGAGACATTGATTCCTTTGTATATGCAGAATATGCGGGACTTTACTGCATTTGAAGCCGGGCTCTCCATGCTTCCGGGTGCTTTAATTACAGGTTTAATGGGTCCGTTTATCGGCAGACTGTTTGATAGAATCGGTGGGAAATGGATTGTGCTGCCGGGATTAATTATTATCACTTTGGCAACTGTTCCATTTATGTTTCTTAGCGTGAACACCACCTTTACCTTTGTCATTGTGTTGTATGCTGTGCGGATGCTGGGCTTGGCGATGATTATGATGCCAATACAGACTGCTGCATTGAACCAGTTACCAAAGGATTTAATTCCGCATGGAGCTGCCTTAGACGGAACGATGCGGATGGTAGCAGCTTCGGTTGGAACGGCAATTCTGGTGACCATTATGACATCTGTTGCAACCATGACAGAAGGAAATGAATCGATTGCCCGCCCGGATATTTTTGGCGTAAATGTGGCCTTTGGAGTTGTTGCTGTATTATCTTTATGCACATTCATCGCTTATTTCTTTATCAAATTTGATCCATCTCCTGCCGAGCAGGCAAAGGTAGATAAGGAAAATAATGTATCATGATTCATACAAATCCCCGTTTGCTTTTTTAGCAAAACGGGGTTTTTTAGATGAGATCGTGACAATATTACAACAGAATAAAGGAAAAAATATTTGATAATAGTATTGATAAAGCAAAAATATTCGGTTAGACTTCTTTCATAAGCAAGAAAGAAGAGGGAACGATAATATGAAATAATAGTGTGTAAATATGTGCAATTTCGTGTATCATGTTCTTATATTAACTTAGAGGAGTGTTAGTAATGAATGGAGAAATTATTGTTTTTTCCGGATATGCAGGTGCAGGAAAAAACTCTATCATCAATGAGATATTAACTAAATTTCAGGATTTAGAATATATCCCTTCCGTTACAACGAGAAAAATGAGGGAAGGAGAAAGTCCCGGAAATCCTTATTATTTCTTTGATTTAGATCAGTTTAATGAAGCAAGAATAAATGGGAAATTTATTGAAGCAGAAAATATTCACGGGAACTGGTATGGGACCATTAAGGATAAATATGAAGAGAGTATGAAACAAGGACGGAAGGTTATTAAGGATATCGATGTAAACGGGGCCATTCGATTTAAAGAACTATTTGGAGAAAATGTGTACTTGGTATTTGTTAAACCTTCTAATGATGAGGATGTTATCGACCGAATGATTAAAAGAGGGGATTCCAAAGAAGATATAGAAAAAAGATTAGAAAGAATTGAATATGAAAAATCCCTTGAGAAATTTTTCGATACGACGATTATAAATGATAATTTGGAAGAAGCGGTTAAACAAGCGGAAAAAGTGGTTGGCGAGAGGGTTAACGGAAATAAAAATAATTGATACGCTTCGGTCACCAAACCATAAGGGATATGCATATACAATATGTATATGGTATATGATATTGCTGTGGAGATGGCAAAAGGATGGGCTTCAAAGAGAAATAGTGAAGCTATAATCCTTTGTTATCGCTATTCGGAAAAGAAAACACTATACTTTAAAACAAGAAGCATAATCTATTTTTTTGATACGTAAAATAATTACAATACAGAAATACATAAGATAGCAGCGGCAATGGTTGTGCGGCGATACTTGTAACAACTCTGACAGTACGCAGTGAATCCATTGCCCATCCAGATAGATACTTTCGGGGTAATGGCACTTTTTGGAGTGTGTTGTTTTTTAGCTGTATGTACATTCATCATTCATCACTACTTATTTTTATCAAATTTCATATCTTTCCAGAATAGCCGGTAAAGGTGAAGAAGGAAAAATGTATCATGACGAATAAAAATCCTCGTTTGCTCTTTTGGGTGAAACGAGGATTTTTAAATAGCAAAGGGGAGATTGTATGGTTTCTATTCCTGAAAAACAAAAGCAGTGGATTGTTTCTCACTTTCCAAATGGGACAGCTATTCACCATATTTATCCATTGAAGGGAAGTACCACGGCCGCGATGTATGCAATTGTTCTGCAATTATCAGCGGATGAAAAAATCGAGCTGGTATTACGTCAATATGATAAGAGCAGCTTTTCAGCAAAGGATATTGAGCAAGAAGCAGACAGTCTCAAGGCAGCGGCATCATTATCTGTTGACACACCACAATATATTGCTGCTGATCCTCATGGAGAAATTATCGGAAAACCGCTTCTTTTAATGCGGAAATTGGAAGGTAAAGTAAATATCTTACCGGCAAACCAAGCTGAATGGTCAAAGAAGCTTGCCGGAACATTAGCCCGGATTCATGATAATTCCATAGATAAAATTCCTTGGAAGCATGAACGTTATCAAAAAGCGGATGAAATTGACATTCCAGCCTGGACAGGAAAGCAGGAAGTGTGGGCGGCTTTAAAGGAGGTTGCATTGCAGCCGGAGCCAAGCTATACACCGAGATTTATTCATCGGGATTTTCATCCAGCTAATGTACTATGGAAAGATGGGGAGGTAAGTGGTGTGGTTGATTGGGCGAATGGCTGCCTAGGTCATGCTGGTATTGATGTGGGGCACTGCCGCTGGAATCTTGCTATGCTTTATGGTGTAGAAGCGGCAGATGCTTTTTTGTCTGCCTATCAGGAAAAAGCTAAACACGGCTTTTCCTATAATGTTTATTGGGATATTGTTTCCTTAATGGACGTTTTAGAAGGGCAGCCGGATGTTTATCCTGGATGGGAGGTTTTTGGGAAAACGGATATAACTGTCGAAATAATGATAGAGAGAATGGATAGTTATGCGGCTTCGCTGTTAGAAAAAGTGATGGAATAGAGGAGGATAATGAGGGTGGAAAGAGTAAATGTTGTCTATGCATTGATTTTAGATGAGACAGAAGAAAAGATTTTAATGGTGCAGAATATAAAGCATGATAACTGGTCGATGCCTGGCGGGGCAGTGGAAGCGGGAGAAACTTTACAGGAAGCGGTTATCCGTGAGGCGAAAGAGGAAACAGGTCTAACGATTGAGGTAGAAGATATTCTTGCTGTGAATGAAGCGTTTGTGGAAAAGTTTGGTCACCATACGATCTTTTTTACGTTTAAGGCGAAGGTTGCTGGTGGAGAGGTTTCGATACAGGATACGGAAACAATTGCGGATGCAGCTTGGTTAAGTATGGAGGAAGCAGAAAAATGGCTGCCTTATCATAAAAAGGGAGTTAGAGGTTTATTGGGAAAGGGAGCTTTTTATGTATTTCAGGGAGTGGAAAAGTAGAGCGAAAAGATAAAGTCAAAGGAGTTTTTTTAATAAAAAGATGTAGATGTTCGTGTGAAAAAAGTATTATTCAAGAAACGGATCAGGTGCTGAAAAAATGATATGAAAAAACTACTGAGAAAGCAGGACTGTTTTATGAATTTAGCATTTTTATTTAACGAACCAATTAAAGAGGTTCAAGAATTAAGTCCAGGTTATGAGGACCACGCTAGCGATGTGTGGTTGGTTAAAACTGAAAATCAGGAAGTGGTCGTTCGTTCTTCCCGAATGACTGAAGAGCCGAATAATGATTTTTGGTGGGGATGCAAAAAGCTCTTTGGTATTGATCCTAGACGAGTCTTTGAACTGGAAAACGTTAATAATACGTTAAATAATATTACTTCAATCCCGATTCCAAGAGTGTTAAATAAAGGGAACTGTTTTTCAAGAGAATTTGTAGTTGTAGAAAAATTAACAGGTGAAATGGTTAAATCATTTGAAGGTAAACCATCTACTGTATTACAAAGTTTAGGCGAAGGGTTGGCAAACATTCATATGAATAGAAAAAAATACGTTGGTAATCCCTCTGGAACTTATAAGGTTAGATTAGAAGTTTTTCATCAACATTTGAAACATACAATGGCAGAAATAGTTTTCAAATTTTATAATGAAGAAAAAGAAATAAGCAAAAAGCTTGCGGAAGTGAAAGATCTTTTAGATAAGGCCCCTATTCCTGAATATTCAACATTTGTGCTAGTTGATATGGATCCTACGCAATTCCTATCTGATGGCAAAGTAATATCCGGGCTTGTGGATACTGAAGCATATGTTATTGCTCCAAGAGAGTTGGACTTTATTGGCTTAGAGTATGTTTTAGATGAAAAATCTGCTATGGAGTTTAAAACAGGATACGAAAAAGTTCTGGAATTACCTGATTTAACAGGAGTTAGAAAGCCTTACCGTTACCTGTATCGTTTATTATCTGTTCAAGGCGATATGAATATAGATGAATGGTTAGGCTATCAGGAACTATTCTAACCTGTTAAATTATCGATCGGATGTAATTGTCAAACAGAGGAAATAGCTGATTAACATTTAAATATAAAAACTATAAAACATTATAGTAGATGGGGGAAAGTAGAAACAGGAGCAGAATCTAAGTTTTTATTGTAAACAGATGCTTTGGGATTGATTAAGGAATACTAAAAATTGATCGTCACACTATAACAAACTTTCAGGGCTTTATCCAGATAATTGAAAGCGTTATAATGAAATGAAAAAAATAAATGGATATGTCCAGCAAAAATTCATTAATGGATTTATTTATTGAAATTTAAAGAAAATAAACAGTGCCAAGAACCTATACTGTCAAGGATTTTGGCACTAAATAAGACTTGATGAAATTATTTGCCAGAATGAAGCTTACTGAATCAGGTGTTTATGTTTTGAGCAGCACAAATCCCGAGGCGATATCTTATCCTAAATATAACTAGCTCAAAACAAAATATATGACAAATAAATAACAGCAGATACGGTGGCGATACTAAACAACGTGGAAAATAAAACAATTTGTGCATGCAGTTCCGGCTCTATTTGATACTCCATAGCGATCGTTGATGTATTTCTGGAAGTAGGAAAAGAACTTGCAATAAATAATGATTGTGCCACAATACCATCGATGCCTAGCAGGTATATGATGGCAAGCGCTAATAATGGTCCGATCAGCAGCCTTCCAATTAAAGACCATGCGATGACCCGGTGAAAAAACTGGAGCTTAATGTTCGATAATTGTGCCCCAAGTAAAATGAGTGCGATGGCAACAAAACCATTCGAAAGCTGGTCAAGCGGTATCAAGATAGGATGAGGTACTTGAATGGAAAAATATTGAAATAATATACCTAATATAAGCGCATGAAATACGGGCAGTTTTAGAAAGGATTGAATAATACCTTTGATTGTTCTCGTTGCTGATAGTAAATTATATACCCCGTATGAATAAGTCAACAGGTTTTGAAAAATCAAAATGAAAATCTGCACAGAAACGCCTACAGGATTGTGACTGAAAACTAATTGACTTACCGGCAGTCCATAATTACCGGAATTCATTAAAGAAATACTATTTTTCAGCGCTGCACTTTCTCCCTTTTCCAGTTTTAATCGTTTGGAAATAACATGACCCACAAGCATCAGACTCAAACTAAAAAGAAGGGTATAGTATATTATCTCGAGCAGCAAATCGATTTCTATACTTATATTATATAAATTCATAAATACAGCCGCGGGCATCAAGCAATAAGTAATAAGTGTGGAGAGTTGCTTCAGATTAAATTGAAACCTTCTTTGTAAGATGGCACCGAGTAGAATCAATATCAAGATTGGTAAAATGACGTTTAATATAATAAAAGTAAACATGTAAAACCTCTTCTGTATGTATAATAGTTGAATGACGTGCTTTTATTAAATAGCATTACATTTAATTCCAACGTCGCTTTATTTTATCACAGAACATAAATATAAAGAAAATATCAAAAAGTTATCCTTTTAGATAGGAAAAAATTATATGAATGAAGCAGTTGTATTATAAAATAGTGGACGTTGTAGTGAGGTTTGGTAAAAATCAGGTTCAACGCAGGCTGTCTTTTACTTATAAAAATGATTTATTAAATGGATTTACATAAAAAAGTAGCTCAGTTTAAACTAAATGTAAATAAATGAAATGATATTTATAATTTTGTAAATAATTGTTCTTAAACGAATGGGCAGATTAATTCAATGTTCAAGATGATGTATTAATCTTATATAAAATAAAGGGTGAATAAATTGCAGATTAGAAAAGCAAGTAAAGAAGATATAGAATCCATAGCCAGAATCTATGTTGATGGTTGGAAAACTACTTACCATGGTTTAGTACCAGACAATTATTTGGAAAAATTGACATATGAGGAAGCAGAGCGAAAATGGCTTCAATTTTTAAATAGTGAAAATGCTCCCTTTATTTATATTGCAGTTAATGATCAAGGAAAAATCATAGGCTTTGCAGCAGGACAACACATGGATAACGACAAATTTACTGGAGAATTATACGCGCTTTATCTGTTTCCGGAATGTAGAGGACTAGGAACAGGAAGGCAATTGGTTTCGGCAGCTGCTAAACATTTTAAAGAAAACAGCATTGATTCGATGCTGGTATGGGTAATGGAACAAAATAATTCCGGGCTTGGTTTTTATGAACGTTTGGGAGGGAAGGAATATCTGCGCAGGAAAAGTGAGTTTGGAGGAAGAGTAGTAGAAGATGTAGCTTATGGCTGGGAAAATATTTCAGTATTATGTATGGAAGTATAATACGGTATCTTGCTAATAGCACTTAAACCAAATTACTTTTGTTTACCAAAAAGATTTGTTTGTTAAAAAACACTCTGCTCATTCTGTAGGAATAAGCAAGAGTGTTTTATTATTAGGATATGGAGCCTACGGGAATCGAACCCGTATTATTTGACTGCCAGTCAAGCGTAATCCCATTATACTAAGGCCCCGAAATATTTTAATAGAGCATGAGGGTTAGAGTTCTTCAACATTTGCACACCATTGAAGTATTCTCCAGCTGATCGATATCCTCATTATTAAATGAAAGATAAGTAAAAAATAAATTGAACAATAACATTATATACTTTTCTCAGGGTTGCATCAAGATTTTTGTTAAAATGATTTCACTGCTTAAAAATAGATGTAGATTAATTGCTTCAACCGTTTTTTAAGCACAAATCTATAGTTTAGCTTTATTGATTTATACGAACGATAAAAATTATTTTTATCAGCAACGAATGACTGCTGTGAGTTCTTATGTGGAGCTGAATGAAGCGCGCAAGCCAATTTTAGAAAAAAATTAAAGAGGGATCTGCTTATGGAGAATAATAAAATGTAATAAATGAAATAAAATTCGCTCTTTATTTATAGATAAAACCATACCAGCTGTACTTAACTGGTACGGTTTTATCTTGGAGAATGTATGATCTCCGCTTATACATCTAAAGGAAGAACTTGCAATAAACTACGGTACCAGCGGGGTCAGTGTATATGCATTAGCCCCGCCTGGAGCTACGGTATTAAATAAAACATTTTTTCTTTCTGGAAATTTAACTGCATAATTTGCTTGATCGATACCGACAATTGTGACAACGCTTGGCACAGGTACACTGTAGGCTGCCACATTCGATGTAAGTGTATGGCTTTCTCTGATAATTTCGCCATCAACCATAATTTGAATCTGATCTTCTGAATCACCAGTGAAATCCCAAATTAACATTCGTGCAGTACCGCCATCAAAGTCGCCGACTGCAAAATCCTGTGCTTCTATGGCTAAATCACTTGTATCATTTAATACAAATCCAGATTCGATTTCAGTTGATGATTGATTTGCAATATCTTCAGCGGCAGCATCCTGTGACACCATTGGGTTAAAGGCAGTACTTCCAATAAGAAATATGATAGAAATGATACCTAATAATTTCCTCGTGAACTTGGCTTCATTTGTCAGTTCTGCCAGTTCGTTTTTCTCAGATGTTTGAGGCTGGTCTTTCAATCCTTTTGGCGATTTGTTTTCTCTGGCAGGCCGTCCGTTATGAATTGCTTCTGGTGTCGGCTCTGTTTGTATGTTTTTTCTATCCTTGTCGTCTTGACGATGCAAATGTGGCCGATTACTCATTATAATTCCCTCCTGGTAACAACAGCCGGGGAAGCAGGGAAACGATGAAACCAGTAGGACATCAAGACCCTGGCCGCAATAAAGCTAATCACACCTAATGTGATCGCAATCCCTTTTGATGGGAAATTATTCTCAGCCCAGCTGTTTAAAAATGTGGCAGCTAATCCTATACCGATCAGCATAAAAAATCCCATTTGCAGGACAGGCCATAAAATTGGCCACTTTTGATAAATCCATCTGAATCCTTCCAGACGAAGGGAGAGATACATTACGAATCCTCCCAGACATATCATCATCGGGTAAAGCGAGCCGACAGGTGTTTCATATTGTAAGATATCCCTGATATCCCTGAGTGCCATCAGAGGGCCAACAATGATGGAAAATCCTATAAGGGCAAAGAAAATATAAAATGCAGTTTTTCCAAATTTCTTCATGCTGTTTCCTCCCTTTTTGCTACATCTTCTGCTTTAATCGTAATCAGTTCTTCCATGGAAGTATCTTCATCATGAGCTAATCGAAGCGCATGCTTGCGAATAGATGCTTCGATTAAATTGCGAACGTAGCGGCCGTTTCCGCTGGTAGGGTCAGCCGCTTCCAGTTTGCACTGCTCCAATACAGCTGCATCAGCTTCATCTGCAATTTTGTACCCTTTTTGATGCAGCATGATTTTTGCGATTTGCAGCATTTCTTCTGCTTTATAGTTCGGGAACAGAATATGGTGGGGGAATCTGGATTTCAATCCTGAATTAGAGTTCCAGAAATCCTCCATTTCTTTTTCATAACCAGCGACAATTACGACCAGATCATCCTTGTTATCTTCCATTGCTTTCACAATTGTATCAATCGCTTCTTGGCCGAATTGATCCCCGGCTAAGCTGTACGCTTCGTCGATGAATAACACACCGCCTCTAGCTTTGTCGATGATTTCTTTTGTTTTCATTGCCGTTTGTCCGACATAACCGGCGACTAAGTCGCTTCTATCTGTTTCCACCAAACGATCAGCCGGTATGACACCCAGTTCATACAAACGTTTTGCAATAATACGTGCGATAGTCGTTTTTCCGGTTCCCGGATTTCCGATAAAGGACATGTGCAGACTTTGACCGCTGTTCTCCGGAAGTCCCATTGCTTTTCTTCTCTCGTTCATAGCAACCTGTGCAAATAGATTTTCCATAAAATCCTTAACCGATTGGAGACCGATAATTTCATGCAATTGTTCCTGTGCCTTTTCCTCTTTTTCAACGGTTGGATCAATATCAAAATCAATCGGCAGCAGCTGAATTAACTCATTATTACTTTCCGGTTCAATATTTGCGATACGAACAGACTGTTTGCGAATAGCCGCTTCTAATTCGTTTCGTACCATACGTCCATTTCCAGTTGCTTCTCTGTCTGCTGCTTGTTTCTTTCTAAATGCTGCTTCAAGCACAGTGTCAACCTCATTGGATAGTAAGAAACCACGCTGCTTTGTTGTTAAATGTAGCATTTGAACGAGCTCAGCCGGCGTATAGTCCGGAAATTCAATATGAAGCGGGAAGCGCGAATATAGTCCGGCATTCGTATCCAGAAGCTTATTCATATCCTCTTTATATCCTGCTAAAATAACAATCAAATTATCTTTATGGATTTCCATTAAGCGGACGAGTTCATTGATAGCTTCTTCTCCAAATCCGCCATTTTCATCCACCAGCGCATAGGCTTCATCAATAAAGAGCACACCGCCTAATGCAGATTCAACCACATCTTTGGTTTTATCCGCGGTTTGTCCGGCATAGCCTGAAATCAGTTCACTGCGGCCTACTTCTACGAGATGACCTTGCTTTAAAACACCAAGTTCTTTCATCATTTTCGCTAGTGTTCGGGCAATCGTCGTTTTTCCAGTTCCGGGATTTCCCGAGAAGACCATATTCAGAACTTGATCAGTTCGTACTTCTAATCCGGCATCTTTTCTCCGTTTATTCGCTAATAGCTGCTTTTCAAGTGTACGAATAATATCCTTCACAGAATCCAGGCCAATATAAGAAGATAGCTCTTTTTCCAAGTCAAATGCTTCTGTTTCTGTCACTCCAAAATCCTCAACTGTAAGCAATTGATAATCCGGATTACTTTCTTCATTTACACGAACTGCCTGCTTTCGGATCGCTTCTTCCAGAACATTACGTACTAATCGACCGTTTCCGCTGTCATTACGTCCCGGGATTTGCCGTCTTTCAAAAAGCTCAATAAGAGAGGCCTTTGCATCAGCATCTACTTTGTAATCGCGTTTTTGTGCAATGAGTTTTAGCATTGTAAACAGCTGTTCAGGCTGATAATCGGCAAATTCAACCTGGAATGGAAAACGGGAAGGAAGACCGGGATTGGTTTTTAAGAAGCCCTGCATTTCCTGTGTGTAGCCGGCAAGAATCACAACAAGATCTTCACGGTAATCCTCCATGCCCTTCACAAGGGTATCAATGGCTTCCAGTCCAAATGTATCATGCTGATTTCTGGAAAGGGCATAAGCCTCGTCAATAAAGAGCACACCGCCTAATGCTTCTTGAATTTTTTCCATTGTTTTCGGTCCTGTCTGTCCGACGTATTCACCTACTAAATCCTGACGGGCTACTTCCACAAGGTGTCCTTTCGATAGGACATCCATTCCTTTTAAAACGTGAGAAATTAATCGTGCTACGGTTGTTTTTCCAGTTCCGGGGTTTCCGGAAAAAATCATATGTAACGTTAAAGGTGTCGTATTTAAACCACTTTCCTTTCGTTTCATTTGTAATTCAACCGTATTTGCCAGCTCATGGACAAAGGTTTTTACCTCAGTTAATCCGATTAAGCTATCCAGCTCTTGAAATGCCTGCTCAACGGACTGAGTATTGGTATCTTCCGGTACAAATAAAGGAGTGTCATGCCCGGTTAAATAAAGTGCATTCTCTCTGTGTTCAATTTTCTCCATGTCACGAAGCTGGTTTCTTGCTCTTAGTGCTGCGAACTGATCAACAAGCTGCACCGTAATCCATTTTTTTAATACACGTCCATATCCTTCTCCTTTTAACGAAAGTTCAGCGAGAAATGGGACAGCGTTTGGTTGGACAGTCACTTGCTTTCCTGTTATCTCCTCTATTTGCTGTAAGGCAGAATCAAACATCTTTTGTGCAATTTGCTCTAGATGTGCTAAGGATAAAGGCTGTGTTGAAAGGACATTGGTCTGATCAATAATGACAGGTGATAAATTCCGTTCCTTCTCTGCTATGAAAATAAGTAAGTGATGTGCTGCATCAATAATCACACCTGCTTCTGTACGAAAATACCCATCTGTAAGGAGTTTTTCCAGATTGGACACTATTTGCTGCGGAGCTTTTTCAAGACCTTTTATAATAATCGTCGCTCCTTCATGTGAGAAGGCACTGGAAAAGTCACGGACAAAATTTGTCTGAATATCTCGTTCACTATAAATGCTCACATCGAGCGTGATAACCTGATGATGCTTTAATAGCTTATAGTGGTGAAGTTCTTTTGTTACAGTCATGACGCCCTCTGTTTTTCCTGTTCCCTGTGGTCCTGTTACTGCAATCGCCTGTGTTTTGCTATCCATTCTATTTCCCAGCATGTATTGCTTTTTAAACCATAAAATAAGCTCTTCAATGTATGTTTCTTGTCCGTAGACCTTTTGCTTGGCAGAGCTTTGTGCAAGGTTAAATAAATGATCTGTGTCATCTTTAGAAGCCCCTTTACGAGCTGGATTTGTTTGCACAGACTGTTTTTGCACTTTGGGCTTTTCTGACACAGGAGCTGTTTGAGGAGGAATATCCTGTCCTATCGATTTTGAAGCGACATTTACTGCCGGGTCCTCAAGATTTGTTGTTTCGTAACGTGCCGTCTGCTGTTGAAGCGAAGTTAATGGCTTTGTATTTTTCTTGAAATCTAATAGTTGAAGTTCAGGTAAAATAATTCTTGACCACTTTTTCCACATTTTTAATATCTCCTTGCATTATTTGTTTTTTATTTCCAGATCGGATGAAACCTGTCAATGGCTGGCTGCTATGGGATCCAGGTTTTCAATATTTAGTCTTGCCGCTGTGTTCCTTTACTTTGGAATATGTATTCATTGAAATTACTTATCATAACTATCTGTTCTTGAAATGGGATTTTTACAGCTGATAAAGACTGTGATGAATTTTTTGATAAAGTGCAAAATAATTCGTCCTGGTTTATGCGGTTCCTTTTTCAGATAATCATTCCGTCCTCGTTAGGTTAACGATATCATTCGTAATAAGTTTAACATATTTTTAGGAATTCTCATCTACTATATTTTAAAATAGTTTCTGTTTAAGAGAAATAGTAGCATTAAATAAGAAATACTTAAGCTGTATGAATAGCTGCAGAAAAAAGGTGCAGATTTGTTTTTTTTCATAGAATAATCCAGTTCGGTAGGGCGAGTAATCGCAAAAGCTCTTCGGTGGGGCGAGTAATCGCAGCCCCAGCCCCAGTCCCAGGTCTTAACTAAGGCTACCACCTGCGGGCTTGGTGACAACCAGGTTTTCTAATGATAGAATGTATGGATGCAGCTTAAAAATTAGAATGCTGAGGACAAACGAAAGCTTTATCCCGTGGAGCATTTCACGATTTTTTGAGATAAAAAATCGTTTGTTTTTTGGCTGGTGGGTTGCATAGCTGAATATTCGGATGCTCTTGTGCAAAGGTACTATTTCTGTCTGATAGGATATTACAAATGCTTGAAGCTGAGCTTATTCATCTTAATTAAACTGATGACAACAAGATATGAATCTAGAGGAGAATCCATTTTGAATAAAAAAGATATTGCAGATATTAAAAAACAATTTAAAGTAAATAACGATTTACTAAAAATACAGGATATTTTTAATGTATATATTATGAAGGAATCGAGTGAAGTCTATCATTATGAAAGTACACCGTTTGAACTGCTGGAGGACGAGCAAAAGGACTTGTTCATGGCGAATTTTAAAAAGGTGCTGACAGGTCAGCTGGATCAGAAGCTGTTTGAGCTTAAATTTCAACACGATGTGGAAGATAGCAGTCAGCTTATTCTTCATAAAGCAATGCTCTCAAATGATACAGCGGAATGGAGGGAGCAGATGCTGGAGCTGGTGGCGAAAATGTTGAAGGATAAACAGTACGAGATGGATATTGTTGTTACCTTTATTCATGGCGAATATGCAAAGCCTGTGAAGCGGACTAATGAAGAGACAGAAGAAAGCGGCAGGGACAGAGTTTATTCGAGTCCTTTTATTTTATGCAGCATCAACAAAACAATGGATCCGAAAAAAGAGCTGCTCTTTGATTATGTGGAAAAAGAATTTAAATATCATTTTGTAGTGGACCCTGTTATTAATTTAAAAGCTCCGATTGGCGGTTTCTTGTTCCCTGCTTTTACAGGCGGAGCTGCGGATGTGAACCACGTGCTTTATTCCGCTTCAAAACCATATGAGCTGGATTATCATTTGATTGAGGAAGTGCTGAATGCGGAGGAAGCGATGACAGCAGAGGATGATAAGATTGTGTTTGAAGAGATTGTCAAGGATGTGGCCGGAGATCAGATGAATACGACAACACTGGCGAATGTGTATGATGAGATTCAGCGTGTTGTTGAAGAAAATGAAGAGCCGGATGTGCCTAAATTGGATTATCGCGATGTAGAAAAGGTGTTAACAAGCAGCGGGGTTCAGGATATTGATCCTGAAAAAGTAGAGTCAGCCTTTAAGAAGGTTATTGATGATGAAAAATATGAGCTGAAGGCAACCAGTGTTGTGCCGAAATATACATCGAAATCAATTAAAATCAAAACAAAAGTTGCTGATATTAAAGTGTGTCCGCAGGATTTGCGTTATGTTCGCCAGACGACATTGGATGGCAAGCTCTGTTTGATGATTGAAGTGGAGGAGAATACCGTGATTGAAGGCTTTGAAATGATTCCGGAAGCTATATTCAATAAAGTAACAGAGGAAGATTAAAATGAAGCTCTGCCATGTACATTTTTAATTGATGCAGACAGTAATCCAAGTCTATGATGAATTGGAGAAGTCTCTTAGTCAAAACTAGACTAAGAGGCTTTTTCACAGTCTTTAAACGTATAACAATAACTTCCCTTATTTGTTGCATTTACAACAATAATGGATTCCTTTATAATAAGAGCTATTATATTTTCGTATTATTTCACGAATGAACCTTGGAGAGGAGATGAATCATGACATTTAAATTAGTAACAGAAGAACAAGATTTACAGAAAGTTTTTGAAATTAGAAAAGAAATTTTTGTGAAGGAGCAAGAGGTAACGGAGGAAGAAGAGTTTGATGAATTTGACTCGCTGGAAGCTCCCTGTGATCATATTTTAGTATATTACGAGAATAAGCCGGTGGGAACAGGCAGAGTGAGATCCGTAGACGGGGTAGGAAAATTAGAGCGGATCTGCATTTTAAAGCCTTACCGTAAATATGGACTGGGAAAGGTTGTTGTAAAGTCCTTAGAGGAAATCGTTTTAGCAAAAGGGTTGACTCATGCAAAACTGCATGGGCAGACACATGCGGAAGGATTTTATAAAAAATTAGGATATGAAACGGCTTCGGATGAATTTTTAGAAGATGGTATTCCACATTATTTGATGGTGAAGCAGTTTTAAGCATTTAGAGGACGATCACTTTGAACACGTACATATCGACATAGCATGTCAAAAGAAATGAGGAGGAGAAATGCAAAAGAAACTAGAAAACAAAGGTGTTATTATTGTTACGCTGGCTACTGCGTTTTTATTAACTTTTTGCCAGTTTCTATTAATCACGTCTTATCCGGCCATTATGAGAGAGTTTCAGATTAATGCTACCGAGGTTCAATGGCTGACAACGATTTATTTATTAACAACCATCGTATTTATCCCATTAACCGGCTATTTATCAAATCGTTTCTCGACAAAGGCGCTGTTAATTTTTTCGCTTCTTTGTATGACGGCAGGTCTGATTGCAGGAGCAATTTCGCAAAGCTTTATCCAATTAATTTTTGCCAGAGCAATTCAAGCGGTGGGAACGGGTGTGATATTACCTGTAATCCAAACGATTTTAATTACGGTATTTCCTAAAGAAAGAAGAGGTTTTGCTCTCGGTCTGCTCGGTGCTGTTGTCAATGTAGCACCAGCCAGTGCACCGTCCTTGACTGGAATGATTATTGATGTTTTCCATTGGCGCATCCTCCATTGGTTTATGCTGCCGCTAGTTTTGCTGATTTTAATGCTGGCCGTTGTTTATATGAAGGATGTATTGAAGAAGCAGGAAGCACGGCTGGATATTCCTTCAGTGCTTCTTTCGGCAGGTGCTTTTTCTTTCTTTATTTTCAGCCTCAGCAATATTAGTATCGCCGGGTTCGATATCGGACTGGTTATTGTCCCCTTTTTAATCAGTGCTGTTTTGCTATACTTCTTTATCCGGCGGCAGTTAACGATTGCGATTCCGGTATTGAATGTCCGTTTATTGCAAAATCGTACTTTTTTGTTGACCGTGGTGCTTATTTTTATCAATATGATGCTCCTGCTGTCTGCTGAAACGATATTACCGATGTTTGCCCAGAATGTCATGGAAACAAGTGCCTTTCTATCTGGCTTTTTATTAGTTCCTGGCACAATCCTTCTTTGCATTGTATCTATTGTATCGGGAAATTTATATGATCGGTTTGGCGGCAGAATTTTAGCTATTATCGGTTTTTCTTTTACATTACTTTCCTTATTACTTATGATAAGTCTGCATATAGATAGTTCGCCGTTCTTAATTATGGTTTATTTCTGTTTCTTTATGACCGGATTTGGTCTGACTTTGATGCCTTTGGTTTCTGTAAGTGTTGATGTATTAGATGAAAAAGAAATGGCGCATAATTCGGCGATTGTTAATACGGTTCGTCAATTAGGGATGGCTTTTGGAGTGGTTGTCCTGACGACAGTAATCAGTGTAACCACTTCTGCAATGGATGCGCCCGAGCAGGTGGGAACTTATTGGGGCACAACATATGCATTTATTATTATGGCAGTACTGGCATTAGCTGGTGTTCTGCTGTCGATACTTATACAGGAAAAAAGGAATAGCAGTGGAATATCGTTTAAAAAGCATAAATGTTGAGTGCAGGACATTTATGCTTTTTAATGGTGTTAAGAAGCTGTTTAGGCTGGAAAAGGAATGTGTTTTCTATGAGATTAAGTGTATTGGATCAATCCCCGATTTCTATGGGGGAAACACCGGAAATTGCATTACAGCATACGTTAGAGCTGGCAAAATGGACAGAAGAGCTTGGTTATCACCGTTTTTGAGTTGCAGAGCACCATAATACAAATGGACTTGCCATTTCTGCTCCGGAAATAGTGATGACAAGAATTGCCTCTGTAACAAGTCGTATTCGTGTCGGTTCCGGTGGTATTTTGCTGCCGCAGTACAGCGCTTATAAAGTTGCAGAGATTGCCAAAACATTAGCGGCATTTTTTCCAGATCGAATCGATATTGGTGTTGGAAATTCCCCGGGAGGTTCTCCGCAGACAAGGGCTGCGCTGTTAGATAATCCAAGCAGGAATTCAGCTGAATTTCCCAGACAGGCTGCTGATTTGCAAGGATTTTTGCATAATTCATTGCCGCGGGGGCATGATTTTCGTTTAGTAAAAGCCAGTCCACGTATTGCACAGGTGCCGCCGCTTTGGCTGCTGGGTTTATCAGATCGCAGTGCAAAACATGCAGCGAAACTGGGGACAGGCTTTGTGTTTGGGCATTTTATCTATCCGGAAAATGGTGTGAAAGCACTTCAAACGTATCGGGATAACTTTTCACCATCTGTTACGATGGAAGAGCCGGAGTCTATCGTCTGTATTTTCATAGTCTGTGCAGAGACGGAAGCGGAAGCGGAGGAGCATGCGCTCACGCAGGATAAATGGTTACTGAATGTCAGTAAAGGACTGGGAACAAAAGTAACATCTTCAAAGGATGTTCGCAGAAATAAACAAAGTCAAGAGGATAAGCAGATGATAGAGAGGAATAGAAGCCGATGTATTATTGGAACGCCGGAAACAGTGAAAAAGCAGCTGTTAGAATTACAGGAGAAATATCAGGTCGACGAATTTATGGTCATCAATAATATTTTTGATTTCGAAGCGAAGAAAAAATCCTATCGCCTGCTGGCGGAGGCAATGCTCTAAAGCATAGAAGCAAAGATTATTTACTGTATCTGTGTTTATAGGCGTGTAATTTGAAAAGGTAAATGATTCAAGCCGCTCCGACTCGTTTCTGCAGGAATATTTTCCAGACGAAAAAGTCTTGGCGGCTTTGGGGTGAGGATGCTTGTCATTTCTTAATATTTGGAAGCGTTGGAATTTTAGGGGGTGCTCCCGGAACAGCTATTTCTTCAGTATGCCTAAATATGCTTGCCAGGGGCCGACATCTGAACGGTATCTTTCAGCCATTACCCGGACGATTTGGGAAATATGTGTTAAATCATGTACTACCCATGTGGAAAGTAATTCACTCAACGCTACGGTGCCAAATTCCGGGTGATTTCCGGTTAATTTAAGGTGTGTTTCAGGCTGAACAAATTCTTTCAGTTTAATTATATTTTCTGCCCGTATCGCATTGAATTCATGCAGCTTTTGTTCTATCGGTCTTTGCTCGGTTTTATTTAAGTGGGCATAGCGGTCAAATGGAGGGAATGGTTTATTCTCTCCCTCTTGAAGAATCGTTTTTAGTCGAGGTATCCAATTATGTTTTTCGGCTTCAATAAGATGCTCTATCACTTCAGCGGCATTCCAGGTTCCTTCCCCTTCATTGCATTCAAGCCACCCGCAAGATAATCCGGATAAAAGAGCTGTTAATGTTTTCGGGGAGCGTTCTAATATTTCCATAGCTTCTTTCATATCAAAATTCATTCTAATACCCCTTCCTATGTTTTTTACAATCAGCTTTGCTTCCTGCGCTTATAGGGAAAGCCGCAGAGATTTGTTTCTTCTAAACAGGGAGCGGGTATCCCCTTCTATCTGATAAATACTATACAATCGACAGGCGCTGGTTCATGACGAATGCTCCAGAGCTGACTCTTTCTGATCCTGCCCTAAAGTGCGATTTGGATCAGAATCTTACGAAGAGTATTGCTGTCAGATTCCCCCCTGCTGTAAAAGTCTGGATTCAATTCTTTCAACGATTTTCAAAGTGATTTTGATCGATAAGTGACACACTCTGACAATTCTATTTTCAAGATAATCCAGTACATGGAGAGGATATAAAGTTTTTCTGATCTCTCTTTATTATAACGGTAAAGAGGGAGACTGCAATATAACAATGAATACTGTTTGGTAAGTATTTTGATATACCGCTCTCATTTCAAGTCAATTGGTTTACAGAGACCAGGAAGTTGACTATAGTAAGAAAGAAAATAATCTTTTCTGGATAGTCAGGGGTTTTTATATGAAGAGAAAAGTTTGGAAGGACAAACGTTATAAGGCTGCTAACAGGGAAGCTCTGGCCGGAATTGGTCTTGTAATGTTTAATTTTTTCTGGTGGTTTGGATTTGCTTATGGATTGGGGAGCAAATCTCCAGAATCCTATCATTACATATTCGGTTTTCCCGCGTGGTTTTTCTTCAGCTGCATTCTTGGATTTGCTGTGATGATGGGCTTGACCGTATTTGTAGTTAAATTCTTTTTTAAAGATATGTCTTTAGAAGCAGAAGGGGAAGAATAGCAGAAGGATATTTCATTTTAGATATATCAAAGGAGAAGGGACATGAATTGGGAAGCAGTTTTACCACTATTTATCTTTATTGTGATTGTTTTTATAGTTGGAATTTGGGCTGGAAAATTTGTCAGCCGCTCTGATTCATTTCTACAGGAATATTTTCTTGGAGGAAGAAGTCTCGGCGGATTTATTTTGGCAATGACACTTGTAACAACCTATGGAAGTGCGAGCAGTTTTCTAAGCGGCCCGGGAACAGCCTATAATGAAGGGCTTGGCTGGGTGCTGCTATCAATGACGCAGCTTGCAACAGGTTATTTTGTATTGATGGTCCTTGGCAAACGTTTCGCTATTGTCACAAGAAAGTATAAAGCAGTTACAATTGTTGATTTTTTAAAGGAAAGATATCAATCGAAATGGGTTGTGATTCTTTCCGCAGCCAGTATTTTGATTTTCTTATTCTCAGCGATGTCGGCACAGTGGATTGGCGGAGCACGCCTGATTCAATCATTGACAGGCATATCGTATTTTACGGCATTATGTATTTTTTCACTTGCAGTTTTAGTATATGTTGTTGTCGGCGGGTTTCGGGCAGTAGCTATTACAGACGGAATCCAGGGTATTATTATGTTTATGGGGACGCTTATTTTACTTGTGGCAGTCATTAGTGCAGGGGGCGGTGTATCTCAAATTATGAATGATCTGGCTGCAGAGAATCCCAATCTTATTACACCATTTGGTGCAGATGGAGGTTTGACACCTGCTTATGTCTCTTCCTTCTGGGTATTAGTCGGTGTTGGTGTTGTTGCCCTGCCGCAGATTGCTGTTCGTGCGATGTCCTATAAAAATGCAAAGGCGCTGCATCGCGGTATTATTATCAGCACTTTTGTTGTCGGTTTTATTATGTTAAATATGCATTTAATTGGTGTATTTGGCAGGACAATACTTCCTGGTATCGAAATTGGTGATACCGTCATGCCGGAGTTAGCCCAGGCTGTTTTACCGGGGTGGGCAGCAGGGATTGTGTTGGCTGCCCCGATGGCTGCAATTATGACAACGGTCAATTCGTTATTGTTAATGGTAAGCTCTGCGATTGTAAAAGATGTTTATCTAAACTATGTTCGTCCCGATGCAAGTGATAAGATAATTCGTATGTGGAGTATGGGGGCAACTGCCTTAATAGGTATCGTCGTTGTTGTAATGTCGCTGCAGCCGCCTGATTTAATTATTTGGCTGAATTTATTCTCGATGGGCGGTTTGGAGGCCGCTTTTATCTGGCCGATTATTCTCGGACTTTATTGGAAGCGAGGGACCCGGTATGGAGCGATTGCTTCGATGCTTACAGGTGTCATCAGCTATATTATTTTTGAAACATTTTATCCGCAGCCGTTTGGCATGCATTCTGTTGTGACATCTATGCTTCTGGCTTTGGTAGCATATGTTTCAGGGAGTCTATTGTCTAAAAAAGAAATGATATCAACGTAAAATAGTATAGAAGCAGACAGGAGAATCAATAGGAGGCTTTATGGATTATTGGAAAAAGGATGCGGTGGAACATTTCCAGGGTGAAGAAGAAGTTTTGCTGCCGTACTGAAGTGATTATTATAAGGGGGAAAGGTGATTATATTGAAAAAAGTTATTCTTTTGATTACAGTAGTGTTGCTATTGTTTTTATTTAGTATCTTTACTTTTTCCAGTCCTTCTGAGAATCTGTCGAATGATAAGGGCGAAAATAACACCAGTACATTTGAAGATGAAGAGAGTACATTACTAGGGTATTATTTTCATGGGTACATTGATATGCGTGAGCCGTTTGAAAGCTTTGATGAAGCATCAACGTATATGTATTATATGAATAATTATTTAGAAGACTATTTAAATCAACAATTTGTTTTAACAGAGGGCAGCCATGCAGAAAATGAAGCGTATATCCGTTATTTCGAGCAATTGGAGGATCCGGTATATCCGATTTTCTTTCAGAACAAATACGATTTGAATAATGGGGAGTATGTGAAGGTGACATTTAAGGGAGGAATAATGGAATCTCATCCGGCACAAATTGGAGAAGTAACGGATGTTGAAGTAGTGAATTTTACGGAATAATATTTTTTAACAGCTGCGTTTGGCAGGGCAAGGCACAGTAGTTTGTGTTGGGTAAAATAAATACATATGTTTTATTAACTTGATGTAAGTGAAAAAGTGCTGATGGAAGGATAAGATTCCTCCATCAGCACTTTTCATATTTTCTCAGCTAAGTCAATAAAATAATCCAGGCTTCCCGGATTAATCAGGGAACCTTTATTAATAACAGTCGCTGCATCCTGTCCCATCAGAATTTTTTTAACGGGAATTTCGACTTTCTTGCCATTAAGTGTTTTAGGAAGCTCTTTTATTTCATAAATATGTGTCGGTACATGTCTTGGCGAGCAGTGGGTACGGAGCTGCTGCTTAATTTCCTGTTTAAGGTGTTCGGTCAATTCTTCTCCATCTTTCATCACAACAAATAACGGTGTAATGGAATCACCATTACCTTTAGGCAAGTCAACCATTAAGCTATCATCAATTTCTTCAACATGATCCACTGCACGATAAATTTCACTCGTTCCAATGCGGATACCGCCCCGGTTAATGGTAGCATCGGATCTACCGTAAATGATAGCGGTATTTCTAGCCGTTAATTTTATATAATCTCCATGGCACCAAATTCCTGGAAAGGTATCAAAATAACTATGATACATCCGTAGCCCAGATTCATCATTCCAGAAATAAATCGGCATACTTGGAAATGGGGCAGTTAAGACAAGCTCGCCAATTTCATTGATTAAAGCATTGCCATCTCTATCAAAGCTTTCTACTTTCGCTCCAAGTCCTGCACATTGGATTTCACCAGCATATACCGGGAGCGTAGGGGTGCCAAGCAAAAAGGCTGTACATACATCAGTGCCGCCGCTTACAGATGATAACCAAATATTATCTTTTACATGGGTATAGCACCACTCAAACCCTTCTGGAGAAAGCGGGGAGCCTGTAGAGCTGATATTTTTCAAATGAGATAAATCAAAATTACTTTTAGGCTTGAGATGTTCATTCATACAAGCAGTTATAAAGCTGGCACTGGTGCCAAATACATTCATTTTTGTCTGTTCGGCAAGCCGCCATAAAATCTGCTTGTCAGGATATACAGGGCTGCCATCATAAAGGATAATCGAGGCTCCTGTCAACAACCCGCCGACAAGGAAGTTCCACATCATCCAGCCGGTTGTTGTAAACCAGAAAAAGCGTGAACCTGCGCTTAAATCCATATGCAAATGGATAGCCTTTACATGTTCTAATAAGATTCCGCCCTGACTGTGGACAATCGGCTTCGGTTTTCCTGTTGTTCCAGAAGAGTATAATACCCACAGCGGGTCATTAAAGGCGACGGGAGTATAAGTCATTTCCAGCTTTTCTTGACGGGCTGTTGCATCATTCCAGGAAATTGGGTGGACACATGCACTGAAATCGGCTTCGTTATTTAGATAAGGAATAGTTATTGTTGCTTTTAAGGAAGGGAGTGCAGTTTGCAGCTCTTTAACAACGTCTAATCTATTAAACTTCTTCCCATTATAAGAATAGCCGTCGACAGTAATCATTGCTTTTGGCTCTATTTGCTGAAAACGTTCCATGACACTTTTTGTTCCAAAGTCAGGGGAAGCGCTGGACCAAATGGCTCCTAAGCTTGCCGTTGCCAGGAAAGCAACAACAGTTTCATAGATGTTTGGCGCATAGCAGACAACACGATCTCCTTTTTGAATCCCTTGCTTCTGCAGTGTTTTTTGAAGAGCAGCAGTATCCTGATAAAGTTTTTCCCAGGAAATCTCCTGCAGCTTTCGAGTTTCCGATGTATGAATAATAGCCGGGCTGTTTAGTGCCTTATTTCGGAATACATGCTCTGTATAATTGATCGTTGCTTCAGGAAACCATTTTGTTCCGATTATCTGATTACCTGAGCGAACGGACTGATAAGGATCGTGCGACTGGATTTTAAAATATTCCCAAATGGATTCCCAGAATGTATTGAGATCCTCGACAGACCATTTCCATAAAGTATGATAATCCTGTGTGTGGATTTGTTTATGTTCCTGTAACCAAGTACGGTAGGAAGTGATGTTTGACTGTTCCATTTGTACATTGTCAGGTTTAAAAAGTAAAGTGCCTTCTTGTACACTCATCTGTAATCCCCCTTCAAATACTACGATACTATTATTATAAGAAAACGCTTTCTGACCGTAAAGAAATTGGAATGGAAAAATATATGTTTCTGAGCTGATATCCAGGGAGCAGTATGTTATTTTTTATTTTAAATGACTGTCAAAAAAGCTAATTCAGGAGCAGATGCCCTGAATTAGCTGATATTAGTCTGTGGTGAGATCGGTTTTGGATTTGGCAGCCTGTGTCATCTGATGCCAAACAGAACCTTTTGCCTGTTCACCGCCTTCAATACGTTCCAGAGCTAATTTTATCTGCATACGAACCTCGAATTCCGGCTCATCAGCAGCGGCTTCTTGAAGGGCAGGGATAGCAGATTCATCTCCAACCTCATATAAAAACATGGCCCCGCGCCAACGGACAATCCGGCTCTTATCCTTTAATGTTTCAATCATGCCAGGGATAGCCTCTGTGAAACCTAAGTCAGAGATACAATCTCCTGCGGTTCTACGGACATTGACGGCTTTATCAGCTAAAGCTTCATACAGTAATGGCAGTGCTGCTTTATCCTCCAGCATGCCCAAATAAGCTGTTGCCAGTCGGCGGATAGATGCTTTTTCATCGTGGATAGCTTTTTCCAGAAGGGCAAGATCGTCCAGTGTCGGGTCTAAACGGTCCAGGGCAGCATAGCGTTCACGCCAATCAGGGTTATCCAGTTTTTCAATTGGGACATGCTGATAGTAGTTCGTTGCGCTGCCTGCACTTTTATCTGTTTGCAAAGCCATTTTTACAAGTGTATCCAGCCGCTCCTGATCAAAGCTTGCTTTTAGCTCTTCCACAACATCATGTCCGATTTCCTCCAGATTTCCATAGCGCGGATGCTGTTCTTCCCATTTCCGGTCCATAATAACATTTTCAGAAGCAGGAGAAGCCTCCATTACTGCATTGGAAAACCGTTCTGGCAGCCCGAAGCGCTCTTCTCTGTCTCCTTCCTCCAGCTTTACTTGCATGGGAATTCCTAAAAATGTTTGGATAAAAACATGAACCTCTCCAAATGTATCAGCAGGTGCTTCAGCGGCATTAGAAAGTTCATCTGCCTGATTGAAAGCCTCCTCTGTCCCTAATACTTTCCGGACTTGCGGTAGCAGTTCTTCCCATGGTGTTTTCGGATTCCGGGCCAAAGCAATAAAATCGACAACCCGATAGATATTTTTAACCCCTTCCAGTGTGAAAAGCTCCTGCACATATTTCGGTGCATGAGCTAAATCATCCTTGTCACTGTAATTATATGTTTCATCAGGGGGTAAGGTTTCATTTACATTGATTTTCATCGAATGCGGGCTGGGTGTTGGTTCTATAGAAACAATTCTCATTTAATAACCCCTTTAATGACGGTATTCTTCCATCACTTTGATTAATTCACGTAGATAATCCGGTAAATCTGGCGGTCTTCTGCTTGATACAAGATGACTATCAGAAACAACAGGCTCATCTATCCATTTTGCACCAGCATTGGTCATATCATCTTTAATTCCCGGTGTGCTGGTTACTGTTCTGCCTTCTAAAATATTGGCAGAGATTAATACCCAGCCGGCATGACATATTTGACCGATTGGCTTTTTATGCTCATTCATATGCTGAACAAGGCTGATAACCTCAGGGAAACGGCGAAGCTTATCTGGGGCCCAGCCTCCGGGAACCAGAATGGCGTCATAATCTTCTGGATTCACTTCTGAAAAAGCATAGTCTGATTCAGCAGGAACACCGTATTTTCCAATATATTTCTGATTGGCAGCTTGTCCGACTAAATCTACCTGAGCACCTTCTTCACGCAGACGGTGAACAGGATACCATAGTTCCAAATCTTCAAAATCATGATCGACAAGTGCGATAACCTTTTGATTCTGTAAACGCAAAATAATCCCTCCATTCTGTATAAAATAAGTGTAACAGACTGGTATCAAAATGACGATTAGAAAGGTTTTTATGCTTAAAATACAGTATATGATGGAAATCAAAAAATACCATCACCTCAACAGTTAGAAGTGATGGTATCATCTTACACTTATGAAAAAGCATCCTGTACAGCTACATATTGATAATTTAAATCATTTGCAACAGCTTCATTGGTGACATGGCCATTCATGACATTCACACCGCTGGCGATAGGAGCATTGTTTTGAATAGCTTTTTCTACTCCTTGTTTCGCAATATTCATTGCATATGGTACAGTTACATTCGTCAGTCCGACTGTTGCTGTACGCGGAACAGCACCAGGAATATTGGCAACTGCATAGTGAAGGACATTATGCTTTACATAGATAGGATCTTCATGAGTGGTCGGATGGTCAACTGTTTCAAAGTTACCCCCCTGGTCAATTGCCACATCAACAATAACACTGCCCGGCTGCATGGATTGAATCATTGCTTCTGTGACAAGCTTCGGCGCTTTTCTGCCTGGAATTAATACGGAACCAATCACAAGGTCAGAATCTCTGACTGCTTCTTCAATATTAAATGGATTAGACATTAATGTTTGAATACTGGACCCGAAAATCTCTTCTAATTCACGGAGACGCTGCGGGTTTAAATCAATCATTGTAACGTCCGCTCCGAGACCAATAGCTACACGTGCTGCATTCGTACCAACAACACCGCCGCCGATGACGGTTACTTTTCCTCGTTTTACACCGGGAACTCCGCCAAGCAAAATACCTTTTCCACCTTTGGATTTCTCTAAATACTGTGCGCCAAGCTGTGTAGCCATTCGTCCGGCTACCTCGCTCATCGGTGTCAGAAGTGGAAGCGTTTTGCCTATCGCAATGGTTTCATAGGCAATGGCTGTCACTTCCTTGTCGACCAATTCCGCTGTTAACCTTGCATCAGCAGCCAAATGAAGATAAGTAAACAGTACCAGCCCTTTTCGGAAGTACGGATACTCTGATTCCAAAGGCTCTTTTACCTTCATGATCATATCCGAACGATCCCAGACGTCCTTTGCCTCTGTAATAATTTCTGCTCCTGCCTGCTTGTATTCTTCATCTGTAAAGCCGCTTCCCAATCCTGCTTCTGATTCAATCAGAATGGTCTGTCCGGATTGAATCAGGTTAATCACTCCAGCCGGTGTCATCGCGACACGGTTTTCATTGTTCTTTATCTCTTTGGGAACTCCAATAATCATGTTCATTCGCCCCTTTGTTTATCTTATCGTTTATATTTATAATGATAACGCTTTCTTTGTGGAGTTTCATTATGAAAATAAATGAATTGAGACCGTAGCGTTTGTGTATTTACACAAACGCTACGGTCTCCCCAGTTTATCGGCTAATAATTCTAAATAAACCGCTATTTTTTGATGCGGGTTTTTCAAATCAAGATGGCTAATTTCGTAAATTCTTTTTAAACGGTAATTCATTGTGTTCGGATGGATAAACAGAGCCTTTGCTGTTCGATGAACATTTGAGTCGTTCTCCAAAAATTTTTCTAAAGTATACAATAAATTACTTTGCTGACGTTGATCATACTGCTGCAGCTTGTAAATGTACTTATTTGTATGCTGCCGCTTTTGACGATGTCTATTCAGCATATCTATCCACTGAAAGATGCCTAAATCTTCATAAAGAAAACAAGCGTCGAGTTGATTAGGAAATTGTTTTTGTAATGAAAGACCCTGGAGTGCTTCTTCATAAGCACGTGTCATATCTTTTGCTGAGCTATAAATCTGGCTTGCTGCACCATACATGGAAGTCAACTGCAGCTGTATGCTTATTTTTTCCTGAAACTGGCTGATAAATTGATGAATCTTATCAGATGTATCATCATCCTTCCATAAACGCACTAATAAAATGAAATCCTGATCATCAAATAAACGGAAGATAGTATTGACCTGCATGACTGTTTCTGAAAGGTAATAGGCATGCTTTTCAATTTGCGGCGTGATTTCATCTTCAAATCGGAAGACAACGATAGCCAAACCGTCCTGCAGCTGGATATTGAATTGTTTTTCATAGGATTGAATGATGCTTGTGTTGACAAAATCTGCTGTTAACAATTGCCAGAAAAAATCCTTATACGCTTGTTCCGTGTTTTTTCTATCAGGCAGCTTTTGTAAAATAAACTTTTTCACTTGTTGAGCCGCCTTTTTCAGGGCTTCCAAATCATCTGCAGCATATTCCTTGTTTCCAGTATGTGCCCAAATAAATCCTAATATTTCATTATTCTTCCAGATGGAAATAGCTATCCGATTCCCAAGCCCAATTTCCTTAATTTCAGGAATAATAACAGGCTGATCGTTATCAATCAGCTTAGGCATTGCTCCGTTTTTCCATAATCCGTTGATGACTTTATCAGGGACTTTCCGGTTCATAATCGTACCTATTCGGGCTTGATCAATATTTTCTGTATGTTTGCTATAGGCTAAAACATAATGATTGGCATCCTCAATGGTGATGGGACATGCTAATACCTCGCTAATTGTATCGGCGAGACTATCTAAATTAGAAAAGGGCTGCTGCAAAGATAATATTTTATTATTTTTTGGATTAGAAGGCTCCATGAGATGTACTCCCTTATAAGAAATATTCATATGAAGTATATTGTTATATTCTTTTGAATAAATTCAATAATTTGTATACTTGCTTTTTCTTGTTAAAATAACTATCATTTTCCATAAGTAGTCTTTTAAATACAGAATACAGGTACTATCTTTATTTTAGTATATACATAAAAAGATTTCACCTGATAGTTTTGAAATGCAAGGAACAAGGGGGAAGAAATAGATGAGAAAAATAATGAAAATTTTCGTAATTGCAAGCGCGTTCATCGGAGTGATTGTCGGCGCGGGATTTGCTTCAGGGCAAGAGGTACTGCAGTATTTTACAAGTTTTGGAACACTTGGTATTCTGGCTGCCTTTGTTTCAACGGTGCTCTTTGCATATGTTGGTATGATGCTTGTCTGGCTGGGAAGCAGAGCGCAGACATCATCTTATAATGAAGTCATTTATAAGATTAGCGGTAAATACTTTGGCTTTGTCGTGGATTGTGTGCTTGTATTTACCGTATTTGGTGTAGGGGTTGTAATGCTTGCCGGTGCAGGAGCAAACCTTAATCAGCAATTTGGGCTGCCCCATGTTGTCGGTGCCATTCTGATGTCTGTATTAGTTCTCTTAACTGGCATGCTGAAAGTGGATAAAGTTGTTGCCGTTATTAGCAGTATCACACCATTTTTAATTTTATTTGTTATTTTAATTTCTATTTATAGCTTTTGGACAATGGATAGCTCTTTTTCCGAGCTAAATAACGCGGCGAGAAGCCATGGGCCGAATTTTCCGAATTGGTTTATCGCAGGATTAAACTATGCTACGTTCAATACATCGGTTGGTGCAGCAATGTCTATTGTTATGGGGAGTGCAGAGAAGGATCGAAAAACAGCTGCCATTGGTGGATTAGTAGGCGGAATCGGGCTGGGTGTGTTAATTCTTCTTAGTCATTTTGCGATTTTTGCTAAGATTGAAGAGGTTGGGAGCTTGGAAATGCCGATGTTGGGCATTGTAAATAATATTTCGCCGGTATTGGGTATTTTGATGGCGCTTGTGCTATTTGGAATGATTTTTAATACAGCAATCAGTATGTTCTTTGCATTTGTTGCCAGATTTGCAAAAGTAGAAACGAAGAAATTTAATATTATTTTAGCAATCACGTTAGTAGCAGGGTTTATTTTAAGCTTTGTCGGCTTTACAGACCTGGTTTCTAAATTTTATACATTGATTGGCTATATGGGATTAGCATTGATAGTTGTACTGATTATTACACCGTTTAGATTGAAAAATATTGATTTTGAAGATAAGTGATGCATCAACGAAACTTCAATCAGTGGAAGTTTTACGGATGGTTATCTGTGATAAAATAACATGAAAAAACGTATGGAGTACAAGAGAAAAAGCTTGTGTAAATTATTTGCTTTCACTTCTCTTATCCATACGTTTTATCATGGAGCTGCAGATTATTGGAATAGTTTTTTTAATTTGGCGACGAGCCCTTTTGGTGTATCATCAGTCTTTGCTGCTTTCTTCTTTTGTACGGGTACGTCTTCAATATCTCTAAGGTAGATATGCTCTATCTCTACAGCATGGGAATAGGTGAGTACCAAACCAATCTCTGTATCGTTTTCCGGGTTGCTTACAGTTGTATGGGGGATGGAAAATCGATCAGCCAGCTCCTTTTCTTCTTTTAAAAAACGGTATGAAATATTTCCATTTAATAAGAGCTTTGTCTTTGGATGCTGCTGCAACTGCCGTTCTAATTCATCGAGCCCCCTGTTAGCCATAACCTCTCCAACTGTTAAGACAAAGGCAATGCGTTCACGCAGTGTTCCAAGATATTTCTTCCGCTCACTATCCTTTGGCAGACGTGTTCCATACATCCCTTCCTGCAGGTAATCATCTACATTTTTTTGATCCATTCCATTTCATCCTTTTTTACATCTTCTTTAAATACATGTTCAAAATGAATACATTCCTTGTGAGTATCTAATGGGTTTTTTGAACATTATCTTAAAAAGCGATTCTCCATCTAATGTACCTTATTGTATGGAGGCAAGCAAAGAAAATCATCCGTATTTCCTATTTTTTAGACTGCTGCATACGAGGTAATTTAATAAATAGTATTCAAAATGATGCGAAGCTTATTATAAAACATGTTAAGATAAGATTAACGCTAAGTTAAAAGTATGTGTTCAAAAGGTTTGTAGATGGTGGTTTCTGCTGGTGAAAGCGTCCTGGTTTTATATGCAGGCTTCTCACGTGTTGAGGTGATTTTTGCTCCTTCAATACGGTGTGGCCTGCTTTAACAGAAGTTCTTGTAAACTGTTCAATACGTAAGTAGCATCGCCACGGAAAATAATTGCTCCCTTTGAACCCCCTTTAGAAATATATTGCCGAAATGAGGGATTATTATGCAGGTATATGCTAGAAAGCCAATGAAGCTCCATCATGATATTTCACTAATCGATGGTTTTGATTTTGGTGTAAGCGGAAGAACAGGGGCTTATGTCATTGAAGCGGATCAGCTTACAATTGTTGAAACAGGTCCAAGCCCTTCTGTGCCTTATATCAAGAAAGGGTTAGAAGCGTTAGGATATTCGTTTGCAGATGTCAAACATATTATTGTGACACATGTTCATTTAGACCATGCCGGTGGAGCGGGGCGCTTATTAGAATGCTGTCCTCATGCCACTTTATACGTTCATCCAAGAGGAAAGAGGCATCTGGCTGAACCTAACAAATTGGCAGCTGGAGCCCGGGCGATTTATGGAGAACGCTTTTCAGAATTATATGATCCGATTGTTCCGGCTGCTGAAGAAAGAATGGTGGAGAAAACAGAGGGAGATACCTTGCAAATTGCGGAAGAACGGATATTAGAGTTTTGGGATACTCCGGGGCATGCCAGACATCATTTGGGCATCTATGATCCGGTAAGTAATGGCATGTTTACAGGTGATACGGCTGGAATTCAGTATGAACAGTTATTTCCGCATGGAGTGAATTTCTTTTTACCATCTACTTCTCCCAATCATTTTGATCCGGCGGCCATGAAAAAGTCCTTACAGAGGTTCCGTGAGAAGCAATTGGATTATATCTATTTCGGCCATTTTGGAGAAACCGATTTAGTGGAAGAAGCTCTAAAACAGGCAGAGTCATGGTTAGATATTTTTGTGAAAGAAGCAGAGGCTGCCGTTGCAGAAGGACAAGGCTATGATGAGATTGCCGAGCGTTTGCTGGTATATGTCCAATCAGAGCTTCGGGAGCAAGGAATTGATGATGCGCATGAAGTCTATCAGATGATTCATGTAGATTTACAATTAAGTGCGCTTGGCATGGTTGATTATTTACAGAAGAAGTAAGTATATGTATTTCTTTCATATACGCGAAGAAGTGTCTTCTTTAGATCAAAAAAAGAAAAGGAGTGCACTGGAGCACTTCCTTTTCAACTGTCATAAGAGAAGGGTATGAATAAAAAATGCGAAAAAAATTACGCATTATTACTGTTTTTTTATTAGGTTTAATCATTGGGCTTTTTTTAATGCCGCAATTATTTGGCACGTTCGATGCTCCTGTTTTTCCATTCTTTGATTGAACAAGAAGTTTACCGGATTTATAAGCTTATTTCCAGACTTACTGGACAATGGTCACTGCCAAGTGTACCCGAGTGAACCTCCATGTGTGCCAGATATTTTTCCAATGGGCTGGAAACAATAAAGTAATCAATGCGCCAGCCGATATTTCTTTCACGGATTGTTTTCATGTAGGACCACCACGTGAAAATGTCATCACGTTCAGGATAGAAAAAACGTAATGTATCCGTGAAGCCATTAGCTAAAATTCGCGACATTTTATCACGTTCCTCTTGCGTAAAGCCAGAGTTGCCATGGTTCGTTTTATCATTTTTTAAATCGATTTCCTGATGGGCTACGTTTAAATCTCCGCAGTAAATAACCGGTTTTTTCGTATCAAGCTCCTGCAAGTAAGCAAACATCTTATCCTCCCATTCTAAGCGTTCCTCCAGCCGGGTTAAGTCCCGTTTGGAGTTTGGTGTGTATACATTAACGATGTAAAATGCCGGATACTCCAATGTAATAATTCTTCCCTCTGGTTCTATTTCCCGATCCCTAAAGCCATAAGAAACATGGAGCGGCTCGTGTTTGGTAAAAATCGCCGTTCCCGAGTATCCCTTTCGTTCTGCGTAATTCCAGTATTGATAGTAACCTTTCAAATCTAATTCAATTTGTCCTTCCTGCAGCTTTGTTTCCTGAATAGAGAAAAAATCTGCATCTATTTCATGAAAGAAATCTAAGAACCCTTTACGAACGCAGGCTCTGATTCCATTGACGTTCCATGTAACTAATTTCATCTGCTTTTCTTCCTTCCTGATTATCTCCTGATTGTCATTTTATCATATTTGGCTGTGGAATAGAGACTGTCCGACCGAGTTTAAAATGAATGCAGTTCTCTTGCGGCTTCATAAAGGCACTTCACGGTTTTGGCAGATAGCAATAACCTCACTCTATACTCATAAAAATAAATAACAATCCCCAACAAATAAAGAATTTTAAATTTCATAAAGAAAATAGTTGTCTTTCTTGTGTATTATACATATAATACACTTACAAGGTGTACTAATATATTAATACAGTTACACTTATGCCGATGAAGAATGAGGTGAGAAATTGGATGGCTATCCGATTTGATAAGCGTGAAGCTGTATATATCCAGGTGATCAGGCATTTCAAAGAGCAGATTGCTATTGGTGAAATGAAATCTGGTCAAGAAATTCCTTCACGCAGAGAATTAGCACAGCAATTAAAAATTAACCCGAATACCGTACAGCGAGCTTATAAGGAAATGGAGGAGGAAGGCTTGATTTATACGGATGGAAATAAACCGAGCATCATTACAAAGGAAACAGAGCGTATCGAGGCTATTCGTGAAAGCTTAATTACCGAAGCAATTGATCAATTTGTAGATCGTATTACCTCTTTGCAAATTCCCAAAGAACAAGTTTTTGAGCTTGTGCAATTGAAATTGAATGAACTAGGCGAGGAGGATGAAAAGAATCATGATTAAATTGACCGGTGTAGAAAAACGATATGGAAGAAAAAAGATTTTAAATGGGGTTACTTTTGAAGCAGGAAAAGGCCAGATTACTTGTTTAATTGGAATTAATGGTGCCGGGAAAACGACCATTCTTCAAGCTGTAATGGGGTTGACTCCTTATCAAAAAGGAGAAATTACTATTGACGGGGAAAAATTATCCCCAAAAATGATGGAGAAAATAACATATATTCCGGATGCTATGACACTTTTACCTAAAATGCGGATTAAGGATGCATTTCAATTTATGGCAGATTTCTATCAGAATTGGAATGAGAAGCGTGCAAAAGAAATATTAAATTTTTTTAAGCTGCAGGAAGATGAGCGTATTTCACAATTATCTAAAGGAAATACAGCGAAAGTGAATTTGTTAATGGGTCTGGCGATGGATGCAGATTATATTTTAATGGATGAACCTTTCTCCGGAATCGATATTTTCAGCAGGGAACAGATTGCCGATGTGTTTTCCAGTCATCTGGTAGAGGATCGCGGTGTGATTATCACAACACATGAAATCAGTGATATTGAGCATTTAATTGATAAGGCTGTTTTATTAGCTGACGGTGTTGTGAAAAAGGAATTTATGACGGAGCAGATAAGAGAAGATGAGGGGAAATCCGTCATCGATGTGATGAGGGAGGTATATCAGGGATGAAGCTGTTTGGGAAGCTAGTCAATTTTGAATTTAGACGGTTTTTACCAATCTATATTAGTTTACTTACAATTGTGTTTTTGATAGAGTCTGTTGGTGTTTTATCTTATTCTTTTATGATGAAATCGGAAATAACGGAAAGTATCGTTAAACACGGGTTGTCCAAAGAACAATTCCTTCAAGATCATGGTTTCATTTCTATAGGGAATGTATTATCCGGCTTCATGTTTACATTGCCTATTGTCATTGCAGCAGTGACAATATTTATATATATTTTATTTATTTGGTATCGGGATTGGCTGGGGGAAAATACCTTTATTTACCGTCTGCTGATGCTGCCGGTGAAGCGAATTCAGTTATTTTTCTCCAAAGGGGTAACTATTCTAATTTTTGTATTCGGTCTGATTGCTTTCCAAGTGGCTATTTTACCCGCACTACAGGTTATCTTAAAGCTGATTATTCCGGTAGATTACCGGTTAGATTTAACCACTCAAGGATTAATTAGAAGTTTTTATTATTTAAAGTTCCTGTTACCGGAGAATTTTATTGATTTTGTGATTAATTACGGTTTTGGAACAGCTTTTGTTATCGTCTTGTTTACGATGACTCTAATTGAACGCAGCTATCGTTTTAAAGGCATATTTATAGCAGCTTTCTATGGAATTAGCGCACTTATTCTCGTCTTCTCTCCATATATTTTGCAGGGAATCATGCAAGGGTATTTTTATAAGAATGAGCTTTTATGGATGCAATTCTCTATAGCCATTGTTCTTTCCATAATATCTGTATTCTTTAGCAATCACTTATTAAATAGAAAGATAAGGGTGTGATAGAGATGAATCATATAAAACGCTATTCAGTTATATATATTGCATTAATTTTCATCTCCGTTATCATTATTGGTTTTTACCTGATGGATAGTGAAGAGATTGATTTTAACTGGAAAACAGTATCTGGAGATGAAGAGATTGTAAAGGATGTTTTAATAATAGGGGATGGGCAAGAAAGTTACAGTGCGCAGTACTACAATATGGTATTAAATCCTTTTCGTTTATCTTTAAATGAATCGAAAAGGATTGAACAACCGAGAGGAATGTATCATGGGGGGAACAATGGAGATTTACAAATGGAAAAATATATTAAAGAGTATAAAAGCTTTATGCGTGGTAAAAAACTATGGAGTGAGAACTTTATAGAAACAGAAGCTGACCTTATTTATGTAAGTGGAGACAATTTAGACTGGGGAATCGATGGACAGAATAACATACATGTAGAAATCCTTGATAAAGAAACGAAAGAAGTGAGCAGGTTTGATGCATCTGTCGAAAAAAATCTTCAGATGTATGGTGTAACCTCTATAAATATCAATAATAATAAATTATATGTTCAAGTATATATGGAAGGACAATACGATGAAAAGACAGATATTTTTACAGATGAAAATGCCATTCTTGTCATTGATTTAAATAATCAAACAGTAGAAGATATAAAATTTCTAGAGAAGGATATTGAACAAAAAGAAGGGGTGTATACTTCTTTACATTATCAAGATAGTGGTCTGATTGATGGAGAAGTGAATTATCTTTATACCTATGATGAATATAAAGTAGATCAGAATGACAGTATGGTAGAAGATTCTCCGCTTAAATATGAATTACGTCTATACAATGTAGAGAAGGATAGTTTCAAATCAATTGATCTATCGGAAGAAAGCTTATATGAAGGGGAATTTCTTAGGATTTATGATGGAGACGTTTATTTAGGAATACTTCAGGAAGCAAATTACACGTTAATGAAGTTTGATAGGAACTTAAAAGAACGGGAAGTTATTTTTGATGAAAATGTGTTAAATGGTGACCTAGAAATAGGGAAAGAGGATGTATATCCCTTAACAAATGTTCATAATGGTTACTTCTACATTGTGTTTCCTACATCTTCTTCACGGTCAGTAACTGATATTTCAGTGAATGTCTTTGATTTGAAAACAGGAGAAAATGTTTATCAGGGCATTGTTAAAGCAGGGAACTCTATGAAACATTATCAATATTTTGATTTATATCAGCTAGAATTTAAGGCAAAGTAAAAATAAAATGTGAAAAAGTATTTTGATTAAATAAGTTCCGGGAGTGTATCGAGGATAGAACTACTTCAGAAATATACTCTGCTTATCTTTGGTTGGCTGATGAACTTTCCTTATTTGATGCACTGTTTCCTCAGATGTATCTTTCTTCTATATCCTTCCTTAGATAAGTTAGTATTATGTTCATTTTTTGATTTATAATTATAAGATATAACTCTGTTGTCTTAAGATGTTATAATCTTTTAGCCTTTCCTTTAGTATTACACTAGTGTAAAAGGTGAAAGTATGGAAAGATAAAGAAAAAGCAGTCATACGGTTTTATGATATAGAGTTATCATGTGATATAGGTAATAAAATACAGATATGAGAAATTGCAATAAGAACAAAGAAATTAATAAGAAAGAGAGGCAAGACAAGTGCTGAGATGTACTTCAGCTCTTTATAAGCTGCTTACTTTCCAGGTGTTTGAATGTGCTGGCACAAAGCGAACAGACTTGGCTATCTGATGGAGGGTATGTTTTTCCTCTTCAATAGGCCAGTCTTTCGTTATTTGAGCGCATGGCTCTTTAAGATTTTTTAGCTGAAATAGTATCCTTTACTTCAGTGGCTATGCCTTCGATTTACCCTGCTTGTTTTAGATTTTTAGTCATCAGATGTTCGATCTGTTTTTCACCAGCTTCTCTTCTAATTCTGTCAATTTGCCTATCTTCTTATGTTTTAACAATTTCTTTTACCACACTTTATTACTATAAAAGGAAAGAAAATCCATCAGGATTTCTCTTTTTACAATAAAGTGAATGCCCTGAATTAGGCAAGTTGATTTTTAATAGATTGAGGAAAAATATCTACTCTTTTTCTTTCGATATCAGTCTTTTTGCTTTGGTTTGCGAATGTCGCTAGGTTAATTTTCCTTGGGGATATAGCTTAGTATAGTAAAAAAACTTCTCCATTAGTTCACTATTTAAAACAAGGTTTCTTTTCTACAAAATAAGAAAGACTGATTTACTCATTAGATTCAATTGTAATTAAATGTTGTTATTGTAGTCATTTCATCAAATCTTTCGAAAAAATCGTTATAACTACTGATTAACTTACAATTCTGTACCTTGGAAAAGTCAACGAGTATGGTAGTATATCTCCTTTATAAAAGCAGTTCCAAGAGTTTTGAGCAGCCTTCAAAAATCGTAAGCTGCAAAGAGCTTCAAAAAACTTCGCATTGGGAGTTGCAGATACAGAAGTAGGTGATGCAGAAATTGTTGCGGTAACAATAGGGTTTTCAATCATAGAAAATTACCCCTTATTACTTGTGAAATCTAAGTATAGGGGTAGTTTGGATAAAGCGGAATGTGGTATAATATTTTCGTTCTAAGAATATTATCCTAGAATTATAGTATCTAATATTTTTAAAAACTTGGATTATCTTCAAAAAAATACTTTTACAATATAAAAGTTTCATGGTAATATTTTCATTGTATTAATACATAAAGCGATCGCTAATTTTAAAATGGAGGAAGTACTATATGAAAAAAAATAAAAAAATAATTATTTTTGCACTTATTGTTTCGATGTTTTTTGGTACTTTTAGCAGTGCGTTAGCCTATTCTAAATCATATACTTTTAATATCAGACATAGTGTAACGGGTTCTGCTGATTATTCTTTAGGTGCAAAATCTACTTCTACAAAAGCCAAAGGACAAACCTATACTCCTAGTGAAAAAGTATCGAGTGATAAATCATCCTTTACGGTATTTATAAGGAAAGGCCTTAAGTCTTATTCAGTAGGTCCGATTACAGCTAATAATAAGAATGCTACAAAAAGTTTTGGGAAAGTTAAAAAGGGTTCTTATAGTGTCAATGTTAACAAGTATTCGTCAACAGGAGACAGAATTAAAGGTTCAGGAACAATTAATCAATAAATATAATGATATACGGAATAGAGAAATCTTCTCTATTCCGTATATGTTTTGAATAGGAGAAAGAAAAATGGAGTTTCTATTGTTTGTCTTTTTACCAGTTGTTTTATTTTATGTAGTTTATAAAGTTATAAAAAAAAGGTTTGATTATGTCGTTAATGAAATTATAAATATAGCATTTTTATTTTATTGCCTTGTTCTAATCTATATTGTTTGGTTTTTTCGAGCACATGTGTTGTTTGAAGATATACAAGTTAATTTGATTCCGTTTTATTCGATATTTAGTTATATCTATGAGGCTTATTTAGGAGTCGTCTCTATTAAAAATGTTGTATTTAATGTTCTGGGTAATATAGTACTCACTTTCCCAATTGGTCTTTATTTGTATTTTAATAGAAATACCTGTGGTCAAATGGTGATTATGTCTTTCATAATTCCTATCATAATTGAATGTGGACAACTTTTTCTTCATGTTATAGGGTTTACTACTAGGTCTGTGGATGTCGATGATATAATATTAAACTCAACAGGAATTATTTTGGGGTATTTAGTTGCTAAACGATTTTTGAAAGTGAAAAAATCAAAGTTTATAAATTAGGAGATTGCTATGAAAACCTTGAGGCTTATAAATATAAATAAAAAAAGTAGCTATAGAACCATATTGAATAATATAAATTTTACTATCAAGCCAGGGTCTATACATGTTATTGAAGGAAAAAGTGGTTCAGGAAAATCTACACTTCTAAGTATCATGGGCGGTATGGAGGAGCCTACAGCCGGAGAAGTTCTTTTGGATGGAAAAAATATCTATAAAGCATCTGATCAAGTTCAATCTGAAATTAGAGCTGTTGAATTTGGATTTGTATTTCAGTCATTCCATTTATTACCTGAATTAACGTCCAGAGATAATATACTTCTCCCCACTCAATTTAATGAGGAACAAAATAGTAGGCTTAATTTGGACAATATAGCTAAGGGTCTACAGATAGAAAGACTATTAGATAGTAAGTCGATGTATTTATCAGGTGGAGAACAACAGAGAGTGGCGATTGCTAGAGCATTAATTAATAACCCATCTATTATATTTGCCGATGAACCAACTGGTAACTTAGATGAACAAACTAGCAACATTGTTATTGATTTTTTGCTGAATTTAAATAAGTTGTATCACACTAGTTTAGTGATTGTTTCTCATCAAAAGAACCTTATAAAGACTACTCATACAAAATATTTTATGACTGATGGAGAAATAGATTTGGTGGATAGCTATGATTAAAAATTCAATTCAATTATTAATAGCACAAAAAAAATGGAGTATTCTGTTATGTATATATATGTGTATATCTATAACAGTTATACTCTCTTTATATTTCTCTTCTGATGGAATAAAAAACTACTTAGAAAATCGAGCCTACGAAGAATATGGGGAATTTGATGGGGTTTTATATAATGAACCTGCCGATAATATGGACTATGCAACTTATGGTATTCTTGGCTTAGCTGTATCTGAGGATCAAAAAGATAAAATTTCCTTAGGTTGGATGAGTGAGGAAATGTTTGAATGGAGCAGAATGAATGTTATAGAAGGAAAGCTACCTAACAATGAAAATGAGGTAGTAGTCGAAGAATTTTATATTTCTCAGATTGATCCACAATGGAAGATTGGTGATACACGTTCCTTTAAGGTTCAAGGGAAAAATTATGAGCTAAAGCTATCTGGAATTGTTGAGAATTATTCCTATCGCTGGAGTGCTCCAAATGAATTGAAAAAAGGAATCAATGATTTTCCTAATATTATTCTATCTGAGAAAAATGAACTAAGAACATCTGATAATTTTTACGCTATTCAATTAAAAGGTTCAATTAATCAAAACCAATCTAAAAGTGCAGATGTATTTTCAGATCTTGATAATGGTTTCCTTAATAGTAAGCTATATTATAATGGTTTTATGGATTATGAAATGATAACACTTATTACAACGGTGTTTCAAATAATGGTATTAATACTGGCTGTTATTTGTATTATATTAGCATTCTCATACTATCGAGCAAATTATAATCTGAAATTAGGTATCTATAAAACAATTGGTTTTACAAATAAGGATATTATGAAAATTGAAGTAATTCAATTAACTATCTTATTTTTAGTTAGTGTAATCATATCTATTCCGTTCATATATATGATTACAAATATTTTTATTAGTCATACGTTTGGTTATTCATTATATCATATTAGTTGGAAATTTGTGGCAGGTATTATTATTTGGTTAATCCTAATCTTCGTTTTAAACGTATATACAACTATAAAACAAGTTAAAAAACTGTTAACGAATTCCCCACTAACCTTATTAAAAGGAATAGAAGCGAGTCAACAAGTTGTATACAATAAAACATTTATAAAGCAAACTTTAGATTATCTGAAAAATAATACAAAATCCTTCATTGCTCAAACGATTATTATTACATTTTGTATCACTTCAGTGTTCTATTCATTATATCTGGAAAAAGAAACGATGGGAATCTGGGATATTCAAGAAGATTATTATATAAGTCATTCAGGGTATATATCTATTGATCAGAATAATCAATTAGTTTTGTTAACGGAACTAATTCCATTTGATTACGAAAGGATTAACCAGCTTAAAACAAATCCTAGCATAGAATCTATTGTTGGAGAACCAGCTATGATAGATGTAGTTCCTTTGATACCTGATGATAAAATTTCGCAAGGTGTACTGAATGAAATAGAATTAAACTTTCCAAAAGACTCGAATAGAGTATTAATTGATTCTCAAAGAAAATATTCTGATTCAAATTATCTACCTTGGAATAATATTAGCTATCAATGGGTAAATTCAGAAGAATATGAACAATTACTAGGGAATATGCAAACAAATCTTACGGAAAACGGATTAATTATTCTTTTACCTTCAAATAGTAATTTAAATGAAGAGGATTTTAGAACATTAGATGACATTGTTTTAAGTAAGTTGACTCAAAATGATACTCAATATGAACAAGAAGAATGGTTGTATCGTTTGGATGGCGTGTTTTATAATACAAATGATAATACTGAAGAAGTAACGTTTGTATTAATTGGAGAACAAGCTGTTGAAAATGGTATTTCACAGGGATTTACTGCGGTAGATATTACTTTAAAAGATAATCTTACGGAGACACAACATGAAGAGATTCATAATGAGATTCTTGATACTGTTGCTACAGTACCTGATGTGCTATTTCAAGATTTAAATATTTTTCGAGTAGAGGATAATAAAATAGCTAAATATGTTGGTTTCTTAGGGGTATTCAATTTTTGGGTAACTAGTCTATTAGTTGCTATATCTATGTATTTAATAGTTTTTGGGAAATTTTTAGCTAGCAAGCAAAGGTGGGCAATTTATTTAGCAAATGGCTTGACGAAAGGAAAAATGGTTGGTTTGTTGTGTTGTGAATTAGTTGTGGCTTACTTCTCTGGAATTCTTTTAAGTAGTTTTATTTTTATCATGATTGTATGGAAGAATTCAGATTTTCCGGTGGTTTATTATTTACCAGATTTATTGTTTGGTTTTTCAATAACGTTTGTTTTTCTTGTGACTTTAGTTCTGTGTCTATTAACAAGAGTAAGATCTTTATCTATATTGGCCCTTATTAGATAGTAATTTTAAATGTGTATTATTCCAATTTAATAGTTTGAGTAAGTTGAATAAGTTATTTGTTAATTTTAATTAAAAACCTTAGCTATTTTGTCTAGTATGGAATAGCTAAGGTTTTTTTAATTATCTAATACCAGCACGAATGGTATCATACTCTACTGCTAAACGTTCACGCAGTAAATGCTCTTCATTTTGCATATAAATATCCTGTTGTGCTTTACGTTTACGTCCAAAAAGTTTTTTTAACATATATTTCACCTTCCTGTTTGTTTTCGAAAATGACCGGTCAGTTTCTTAATGTATGTGAGACATGAGAAAAAGATGTGTACTTTTCATATCTGCTAAGAGATTGCTTGCTTCTCCGGAATGTCGCAGCGTCATTTTTCATTTTTTCGCACACACATAATAGACAGCCGTTCGCCCGCAGAGATTCCTGCGTAAAATAAACTGTCTACGGTATAGGGTCAGATTAGTTCATAAGCATTCTATCTTATCCTGAAATTTATTTAGGTTGAAAGTATTGATTGATGAAAATTGCTTAGCCTTTACAGATACTATAGTATTTCATTCTGTTTGACAAGTGTTTTGTTTGAAAAAATTTGAAGGATTTGTGACAGCGGAGTTCTGCCAAAAAAAAAACGGAAGCTGCGTGTGGCAAACAGCTTCCTCAAGGCATGGGTTGTTGTGATGGTTGAATCAAAGACTACATTGTCCAGATTCTAATATAGTTTATGCGATATAAAAATGGTTGTCTCGTCACTTATATCAATGCAAACATACATTTATTTAATTGTCTCACCAATTAATTCTCTAATTTCTGTTTGATTTCCTTCTGCAAACAAGTGGACAATCTTGCTGCCGACAATAACCCCGTCACAATAAGCGGCTAAGGATTTTGCCTGATCTGGATTAGAAATGCCGAACCCGGCCAGGACAGGGACAGGACTTAGCTTTGTTAATTTCTCTAAATAGTTAATCGTGCTATCTTCGTGCTGTGCACGTTCTCCGGTAGTACCGCTGACAGAGACGGCATATAGAAAGCCTTCTGACATACCGGCAATTTTCTTCAGACGTTCATCCGGACTTGTCATTGCAGCTAAGCGGATAAATGCAATGGACTGGTCAGAAAGCGCTGCTGCAATTTCTTCTTCCTCTTCCATCGGGATATCAGGGATAATAATGCCATCTACACCGGCAGCATCACAATCCTTCGCAAATTGCTCGTAGCCATAATTCCAAATTGGATTAATATAGGTCATTAAAATAATTGGGATGTTACGTGATTCTTTTTGTTTCTGTACCTCTTCAAGAACCAGCTTTAATGTCGTTCCGTTTTTTAATGCACGCAGTCCGGCATCCTGGATCACAGGACCGTCTGCTACGGGATCTGAAAAAGGGATACCCAGTTCAATTGCCGATGCACCGCATTCTTCCAGGAAGTTAATACGTTCATTGATTTGATCAATTCCGCCGTCACCTGCCATCATATAAGGAATGAATAGAGGCTTTCCGGTTGCTTTTATCTGATGTAATGTATTCTCTAATTTATGCTTTCCCATTGGAATCCTCCTCCAGCTTTGCTTTAACCTGTTCTACATCCTTATCTCCGCGTCCGGACAGACAGATAACTAATGACTGGTCAGCAGACATTTCTTTTGCCAGCTTGCAGGCATAGGCAACTGCATGTGCACTCTCGAGAGCAGGGATAATTCCTTCTAATTTAGCAAGCAGCTGAAAAGCTTCCAATGCTTCTTCGTCCGTGATCGAAGGATAGGTAACCCGGCCGGTATCGTGCAGGTGGCTGTGCTCCGGTCCAATGCCTGGATAGTCTAATCCGGCAGAAATAGAAGCCGCTTCCTGAATCTGTCCGGCTTCATCCTGAAGTAAATAAGTAAATGTACCATGCAGCATTCCGGGGGATCCACCAGTTAACGTGGCAGCATGCTCATTGGTATTTACACCTTTACCCGCTGCTTCGACACCATATAAAGCAACTTCTTTATCTTCCACAAAAGGATAAAACATTCCCATCGCATTACTTCCGCCGCCTACGCAAGCAACGACTGCATCGGGCAGTTTCCCTTGTTTTTCAATACTCTGCTGTTTTGTCTCCGTACCAATAACAGATTGAAAATCCCGGACAATGCGGGGGAAGGGATGTGGTCCGACAACAGAGCCGATGATATAGTGTGTGTCGTGGACATTATTCACCCAATAGCGCAATGCTTCGTTCACGGCATCCTTTAATGTTGCGCTGCCCTGAGAGACACCGACAACTTTTGCTCCTAAAAGCTCCATACGGAAGACATTGAGCTTCTGCCTTTTGATATCTTCATCCCCCATAAAAACAATACACTCCAGCCCAAGCAGAGAGCAGACGGTTGCTGTAGCTACCCCATGCTGTCCCGCTCCTGTTTCAGCGACAACTTTCTTTTTGCCCATACGTAAAGTCAAAAGCGCCTGGCCGATGGTATTATTAATTTTATGAGCTCCGGTATGATTCAAATCTTCCCGTTTTAAATAAATTTTTGGACCGCCTAAATGCTTGCTTAATTGTTCTGCTTCATATAATGGAGTCGTTCTGCCAATGTATTCTGTCAGATAATTATTTAATTCCTCCTGAAAAGAAGGATCTTTTCTTGCTGCTTCATAAGCTTTTTCAAGCTCTAAAACAGCTGGCATAAGTAGTTCAGGTACATATCTGCCTCCGAATTTCCCGTATTTTCCTGATTCATCTGGAAATGTATATGTTTGCATTTGATCGATTCCTTTCTAAAGCTGTCTAACTGCCTGGATAAATGCTTTTATTTTATCCGGATCTTTTTCTCCGTTTGTTTCAACACCGCTGGAAACATCTACCCCAATCGGGTTCACCTGCTGAATGGCTTCTGCTACATTTTCAGCTGTCAATCCGCCTGCTAAAATTAGCCGGTTGGAAAAATTATTTCCTTTTAGGATGGACCAGTTAAAGGTAATCCCGTTACCTCCATGTGCATGGGGGAGGGGAGGGCTATCCATTAACAGGTAAGAAGCAGCATTATATTCAGCTGCTTTTTTTAAACCTCCCTCCGTCCCGGGAAGCGATTTAATGACAGGAGATGTGAAGCTGCTGACAGTTTCGGCTGATTCCTCTCCGTGCAGCTGTATAAAATCAAGTCCAGCTTCCTGTACGATTTCTTCTATCTCTTTCACGCCTTTATTTACAAAAACACCAACACTTTTTACATGTTCAGGCAATGCTTCAATAATTTTTCGAGCCTGATCTGCTGAAATTTCCCGTTTACTTTTAGCGAAAACAAATCCTAAAAAATCCGCTCCGGCATGAACAGCAGCTTCGGCAATTTCAGGAGATGTAATTCCGCAGATTTTGACAAGCATATCAGGAAGCCCCTTTCGCGGAGGAGAGAGGTACCTGCAATGCCTGCATGTCTTTTTCCACATTTTCCGAGCGCATCAATGTTTCGCCGACTAAAATGGTATTAGCGCCTGCATCTCTTGCCAGCTCTGCATCTGCTTTTGTACGCATTCCGCTTTCGCTGATAATTGTCAGTCCATTTTCGTCTATTTGTTGAACCAGCTCTACCGTTGTCTGTAAATCGACTTCAAATGTTTTTAAATTGCGATTATTAATCCCGACGATTTTCGGGCTGACAGTCAGTGCATCCTTTAATTCATCGGCGTTATGCACTTCTATGAGTACTTCCAGCCCCTGCTCTGTCGCATAGTTGTAAAGACGCTGAAACCGTTCAAGCGGCAGTGCGGCAAGGATTAACAGGATAATGGATGCTCCTGCATTTTTGGCATCATCAATTTGAATTTCATCAATAATAAAATCCTTGCAGAGGACAGGAACGGAGACTGCTTCACTGACCACCTTAAGATCCTCCAGTGAACCGTGAAAAAAACTTTCATCGGTTAAAACGGAAATCGCAGCTGCACCGGATTGTTCATATTTTTTTGCCTGGTCCAGTATGTCCACATGCATTTGAATTGGCCCTTTAGAAGGGGAGGCCCGTTTGATTTCTGCAATAATAGATATATGATCAGCTGCCTGAACGTTTTCATGCAGTGAATAAATCGGATTTTTTCGAGTATGTTTCCCGGCTGTTTGTAATTTCCGTTCAGCAACCTCCTGCTTTTTCTTATCAATTATTTTTTCTAAAAAAGTCATTTAAACCACCTCCCGTTTTGTTTCCTGACTATATTGGATCAATGTATCTAATTTTGCCTGCGCTTTTCCTGAGAATATGCTGTTTCTGGCAACCTCCACCCCATCTTGGACGGAATTAACACGCCCGATAGCGAATAAAGCAATTCCTGCATTAAACAGGACTGTATCCAGATAAGCACCGGGTTCTCCGTTCAGTACAGACTGCAAAATTTCTGCATTCCGGTTGGCATCGCCGCCTTCAATCTCCTGATTGGTATAGACGGATAATCCAGCTTCCTCCGGATGAATGCTGCCTTCTTTTAATTCGTTGTTTTCCAGTAAAATATATTTGTTTTCACCCTGCAGGGAGGCTTCATCCATTCCACCTGCACCATGAATAACTAAAGCGCGCTTTCGTCCGAGTGTTTGTAACGCTTTTGCGACAATCGGCAATGCTTCGTTGGAATAAACGCCAACCAGCTGTGAATGTAAAGTAACCGGATTGGTTAATGGACCGACCAGATTGAAAATGGTCGGTGTACGAAGCTTTTGACGTACACCGGCAATCTGCTTCAGGGTAGGGTGAACATGCTGGGCGAATAAAAAGGCAATTTGATTTTCCTGCAACATATATTGGAGCTGCGGCTTTGTTAAATTAAGTGAGACACCCAGTTCTTCCAATACATCTGCACTTCCCGTCTGACTGGAGATACGGCGGTTTCCATGTTTGGCAACAGTAACCCCCGCTCCAGCTAAGACAAAGGCTGCACAGGTGCTGATATTAAAGCTGTTCGATCTGTCGCCGCCGGTTCCGCAGTTATCCATTGCCGGAATATCCAGCTCAAATTGAAAAGGGGAGTTCGTATGAATCACTTCTGCTAAGCCAGCCAGCTCTTCTGCTGTCGGCTGTTTCATTTTTAAGGCAACTAAAATGGCAGCAAGCTCTGCATCGGAAACCTCTTCCTTAAAACAGGCATGGAATAATGCTTTTGTTTCTTCAAATGATAAATCATTTCCTTCAAGTAATTGATTAAAATACGGTTTCATGGTGTTGCCTCCTCCTTTTGCATCGTCAGCATCTCAACAAAATGAGAGATAATTTGTTTTCCATCCAGTGTGCCGATGGATTCAGGATGGAATTGCAGTCCGTAAACAGGATAAGTTTGATGCGCCACTCCCATAATTTCATTATCATCGGCAGCTGTTGCGGTAATGCGTAATTCAGAAGGTACTGAGATTTGTTCTGCAGCCAGAGAGTGATAACGCATGACTTCAACCGGGTTATTGAGCCCCTGGAACAGCCCGGATTCATCATGCTGGATCAGCGATGTTTTTCCGTGCTTAATGGTAGAAGCCTGAATAACTCTGCCTCCCAAAGCCTCCATAATCACCTGATGTCCTAAGCAAATTCCCAGTATGGGCAGCTGTTTATAAAAGGTCTGAACAATGTCAATACAGTTCCCGGCATCCTTTGGAGAACCTGGTCCAGGTGAAATAATAATAGCCTCGGGCTCAAGTGATTGAATGGTTTCCAGAGTAACTTCATCATTGCGGATTACTTCAACGTGTACACCGCATTCGGAAACATATTGATACAGGTTGTATGTGAAAGAATCATAATTATCAATTAATAGAATCAAGTTCAGGCACCTCCATAAAAGATCTTCCTTTGTTAATAGTTTCCATATATTCATTGAATGGGACAGAATCATAGACAACACCGGCTCCGGATTGAAAATAAGCTTTGTAATTTTTAATAACAATGGAGCGGATGGCAAGTGCAATATGCACATCATGCTCAAAGTTGATAAAGCCGATTCCACCGCCATAAGGACCACGCTTTACGGTTTCCAGCTCATTGATGATTTGCATCGCCCGAATTTTCGGTGCTCCAGATACTGTTCCGGCTGGCAGACAGGAGATAAGTGCATCAATTCCTGAATAATCGGGACGTAATTTGCCTGTTACCTCTGAAACAATATGCATCACATGCTGATAACGCTCAATCGTCATATAAACTGGAATCTCGATACTGCCTACCTCACAGACACGGCCCAGATCATTTCTGCTTAAGTCTACAAGCATCCGGTGCTCTGCCCGTTCTTTTTCATCTGCTAACAGTTCTTCAGCAAGTGCCTGATCCTCTAGTTTGTTTTTACCCCGTTTTCTTGTTCCGGCAATCGGATTAGTGACAACACGGCTTCCATTTGTTTCTATCAGGCTTTCCGGTGAGGCACCGAGTACGGTATAGTCCAGAAAGTCGATATAGAACATATAAGGTGAGGCGTTATGTCTTCGTAATTGTTCGTAGAAGGAAAGTCCAAACTCTCTTTCATCTTCGACATCTCTTGAGAACCGCTGGGATAAAACAACTTGAAAAATATCTCCCTTTTGCAAATAATCTTTGGCAATTTGGACGTTCTCTTCAAATTTCTTTTGCTCGATTTCTGGTATAAATGCATATTTTTGCGGAGTGGGAAGCGCAGTGCTCCTTGCTTGTTTTACATATTGTTTTAGTTTTTCAATACGCTGCTTCCGATTTTCCTCTGTCCCGTCATTCTGATCGATAGCGACAAGGTGGAGTTTATTCTCTTCATGATCGAAAATAATTGTATCCTCAAAAAGCATCAAATGAATGTCAGGCATATTCCGATCATCGAATGGTGCTGGACCGGTATCCTCAAAAACTTGAATCGTATCATAGCCAATATAACCGACTGCTCCACCGTAAAAAGGAAGAGGAAGGGATATTTCAAGCTTTGGCATAATTTCCTGTAAGAAATGTAATGCGTGCTGATGTACCACAAGCGGCTCTACATGAGAGGAGCTGATAAGCATCGTTTCTTTTCCACGCCCGATAATTTCTTGATGGGGGTGAAGTCCAATAAAGGAATAACGTCCTTTTTCTTCATGTGGGAAGCTGCTCTCCAGCAAATATTTTTTAACTTGTGGCAGACTTTGAAAAACCTGAATGGGGATTAATCCGTCAATGGAATAAGTCTGATGTGTTACAGATGCTGTCATGATTATCTCTCCTTGATATTTGAAGATTCTGTGATTAAATTTTTGAAATAAAAAAATCCTCTACAAACACAATGATGTGTTGTAGAGGACGATGGGGCCGCGGTGCCACCTCTGTTTAGAAAGAATGGTCTTTCTATCTTTATCAGGTACAAGGAAATGCAGGTACCCTATCCGTATAACGTCGGAAATACGTTTTTTCCTACTCAGGTGTAAATGCACCATTTAAGAAAAACACTCTGAAGTCCATTCAATAATCCCTGCATACTGATATTCCACCCAGTTATCAGCTCTCTGTTATACAGTGCAGATTATTTACTACTCTTCATCATCGCTTATTTTATAACATATAAATACAAAAAGGCCCCTCATCCATATATAAAAGGACGAGGGACCGTGGTACCACCTTTATTAGCTGACGTGCAGCTCACTCTAAAAGAAGATTACTATCTCCTAAGTTTCCGTAACGGGAAACAATTCCGCCAAAGCCTACTCCGATTATGTTTCGGTTTGGAGCTCCGAAGTCCATTCATTACAAGAATACTCACTGATTCACAGCAACCATCAGCTCTCTTTAGAGTTTGCCTGTAATTACTACTCTTCATCAACGCCATATCATTTAATTGATTGAAATTAATACTATACGAAGAGACGGGCAGTTGTCAATAGATTTTCAGAAAAAAATTAAAATATCTGATTTTAGTAGATATTCAAAAGTAATTTATCAGCCTTCAAATACCTCAAATTTATCCGCCAATGGAATGCGCTCCTGCTCTTTAGGGACTTCATCAAAATAGCCCATGTGAATAAAGCCGGCGATTTTTTCGTTGTCCTTCACATCGAGGATTTCTTTTACTTTTTCGTCATAGATATGCGGATTTGTTTTCCAGACGACACCCAGCTTTTCTTCCCAGGCTAACAGCCAAAAATTTTGAATCATAGATGCTACAGCACCAAAATTCTCATCCCATTGCTTGGGAATATCGGAAGTCTCCATAATGACAACAAGGATTGCATTTGGTTCATTTAAATAATTTTCCCGGTTTTCCTGTATTTCCTGAGGATATGTAGATGCAACTTTTTTAGCAAAGCCGGGAAGCTGATCCTTATCAACAAAAAGAAAGCGCCAAGGCTGCCTCATCCCGTGAGTAGGAGCCCAGATGGCTTCCTCTAATAATTGCATCACTGTTTCTTTGGTTACTTTTTTATCGTTGTATCCTGTTTTTACTGCACGACGTTCCCGAATTAATCTTGCAAGCTCTGTTCGACTCATAAAATAAACTCCTATACAATAATTGATAAGTATTATCAATTAAATTGTAACGAATTTATGAAAATTTTGCAATTATATTTTGATGGATGCGTTCTCGGGTTTCTTCATTCGGTCATTTCTTTCTATTCTTGACAAAAGCAATAAGAAGGAGAGAAACAGGAATGATCACTTGAAAGGGGATATGAACATAGAGCGGAAATACCTTCAATCCTTCTTGTATATGTTCCGCATAACTGCTTGCGATTATCATTGATAATATTAAAATCACAATTCCCAGAGGATAAGCCAGCTTGGAAGGTTCTTTGAATTTAAACAAGCTTGCGGTGCCAATCACGGCTCCGTATGTATACACAGTTACTTTAAAGAACCCTCCGATTACAAGGACAAGGATAAAAAACACGTCCAGACGTTCCAAAAACTCTCCGACTTCGATGGACTGTATCGTCGTTAGCATTGGAAAATATGAGCGGGAGGTGAGCATTACACCGAGAACGCTGATGTTTAAGGCCATGGTTATTGCAAGAATAACACCGGTTACGCTTATTGCAAGTACCCCTGCTTTTATCACTTTCTTTGGTTGGGTTAAATAAGAGAAAATCATGGTAAATATAATGATTTCTCCAAAAGGAACATACAACGTTTCTGTAAAAACAGTTTTCATCACAGTGGACGGGTTCTCCAGTACTGGTTGCAAATTCGAGGTATCAATCAGCCCTGTAAGAACAACGAGCAGAAATATGGATAGGATAAGCAGAAACATTATTACAACAAGCAGTTCTCCAGTCCTTGCGATGTTCTCTATCCCTTTATAGACGGTATAAACAACCACAAAAATCATTAAAGCATTCATAACAAACAAAGGGGTTTCTGGATAGGCAAATGTTACCAACGTCTCCCCAATATCTCGCAATACTCTGGAAGCGATCGTGATAAAATAGAGAATGTATAAAAAGGCCAGTGTCCTTCCCAAAAGCTTGCCTATGAGCTCCTCTATGTATTCCGTTGGCAAAATACCGGGGTGATATTGATAAAGTGCATAGTAGACGAAAAATAGTACCATACTGATTGCCATTGCTATAAGAATAATCAGCCAGGCATCCTGCTTTCCATTGATTCCAAGAGAAAGTAAAAAAGAATTGCTTAGTTGAAACAGGACAATAAGGACAAATAGCTGACTTGCGCTAATTCTCGCTTTTTCCACGAATATCCCATCCTTTCTGAATCATTATTTCTTTCACGATAAAAAAGATCCCAACGTTTTTCCAGACTAAGAAATGATGTCTATCTCTTTTTTTCTTGTCGTTTCTGCAGAAAGGAAAACACAGGACGCAAAATTAAGATCAAAATAAGCAGGCACAGTACCGTTAATTCAGGCAGTTCCATAACATATAAAGGGTTAAATGTTTTTAAAATTGTAGATAAATTAAATCCTTGAAGAAGGTCGAACCCTAAGGAAATACCTGCTAAAAGGATGAACATGAATAGAGAAATACCGAGGATCTTCATTTTTATCACTCTCCACTAGTTGTATAAACAATTGGCTGTTCATTGATACCATTGCTTTTCTGATTTGATTATGTTTTTTTATTTTTAAAAAAGGCGATAATCAGCAGGAGGACAGGAATAATAACTTGAAAGGGGAGCTGTGCATAGAGCGGGAACACTTTTAACCCTTCTTGAAGATGCTGTGGATAATTGTTCGCAACAATCATTGATAATAATAGAACCACCATCCCCAGAGGATAGGCTAGCCTTGAAGGCTCTTTGATATTAAACAGGCTTGCTGTACCGATCACAGCTCCATATACATACACACTTACCTTAAAGAATCCGCCGATCACCAGAATAAGAACAAAAATAACGTCCACACGTTCCAAAAACTCCCCGACTTCGATGGACTGTATTGTTGATAACAAAGGAAAGAGAGCACGTTCCGTGAGCGCTAGACCAAGAACACTGATATTTAAAGCCATAGTCAAAGCAAGGATAACACCTGTTGTCCCTATCGCGAAAATAGCCGTTTTTTTCAGTTTCCTTGCTTGATTCAAGTATGGGAAAATCATCGTAAATACAATGATTTCGCCAAAGGGAACATACAATGTTTCTGTGAATGCCGTTTTTATTACCTTAGATGGTTCTTCCAGAAATGGTTTTAGATTCGAGATATCAATCAAGCCTGAGATAGCAATAAGCAGAAGCAAAAATAGCCCAAGCAGACCCATGACTACAAAAAGAAGCTCTCCTGTCCTGGCAACGACTTCAATTCCTTTATATACGGTATAAACAACCACAAGAATTAACAAGGCACTCATAACGAATAAAGGGGTTTCCGGAAAGGCGAGGGATAGCAGCATTACTCCGAATTCCCGCAGTACCCGTGCGGCAGAAAACAAAAAGAAAAGGATGTAGAGGAATGCCAGGGTTCGCCCGAAAACCTTCCCGATAAGTTTTTCCATATAATCCGTCGGCAGAAGAGCAGGATAATACTGGTAAAGTGCCTGATAGACAGAAAATAAGAAGATGCTTACGATCATTGCAATAATAATCGCCAGCCAGCTGTCACGGCCGGCATTGATTGCAAGAGGGATCAATAGGGAATTGCTCAGCTGGAATAAGATCATAAGAATAAACAATTGGCTTGCGCTAATTTTTGCTTTTTCCAAGAGTGAACCCTCCCTTTCTAGTCACTTTTCTTTTCAAGGTCAAAAAGATACGGATTGTTTCTTACACCGGTACGGCGAATAAAGGCCTCGACCGTTATATCGACATCCAATTCAGGAAAGGACACATCCTGCCACTCTTGTTCAAGCTTCTTCCACACATCGGGTTCGGATTGATGCAGCTTTTCTCCAAACCCAAACACGTCGGTTTTATTTTCTTTGGCCTCTTGAACTGCTGCCTCGACCTCTTTCTTAATTTCTTGTCCTAATGCCTTCTCGATTGCAAGCAGTACATGTGGGTCAGTCACATCGACAGGTACTGCAACGGTACGAAGATCACCTTCTGCCCGGATGGTAATTGAAATTGCCGGTTTGCCGTCTTTCATTTGTGCCGATACATCTGTTTTTTGGCGTATCACACGATAGGCGATAGCTTTTTTATGATTTTCCCAGTCAATACTCACAGGTGTTTCATGAATGCGATTCAATCCCCACATTGTTCCTCTTGCCTTTTCCCCGTCGAGCCAATTTACCAGCTTTCCTTCTTTAAAAACAGCTAGGCCATTTGCTTCAAGAATGGCATCAAAATCCGTTGAATGCAGCTGCTCCATTGTTTTCCCCTTCTCCATATCGCCAAGTAATGAAAATCCGCTGACCAAGGGTTCTTTCCCGGTGGAAGTAAGAGATTGAATGAATTCTTGAAGATTGGTGTTTATATTTTCTCCGTACAGTTTTTCGGTAGAATCTAATGTTTTGAGTACATTTTCAGCAGGGATTTGGTCGATTCCCGTTAATACTTTGATAAAATCCCCTGCCTTTATTCCTCGTGTAATCACTACTTTCGCTGTTGCCCGGAACTCAAGAGCGCGTTCCATCGAATCCAAAATTGCTGACAGACCTTCGTCTCTGGCAAGCTCCTCGCTAATGACCAGAAGGCTGGTATGCGAATAATAGAGATCTCTTGAAATTTTTCTTGAGGCACGATTAGACAATTCAGTTGGATTGACTCCTGTCTCGGTAAAGGTGGTTACGGCAGGCCTTTGGCCAGATGCCCCACCCTGAAGTGAGCCGGGGACATTCATTGGATTAATGATTTGAAATGTGCCTACATATTCGCCGTCTTCGTTTTTATCCAATGCATAAGCAGAGATGATTCCTAAATCTGTTAATTCTTTACTGCTCCAGCACCCAGAAAGCAGCGTGAGGCAGATTATCATAAAGCAGGAAATTATCCATTTAAAATTCATTCTTATCTCCTTCTTTCGTATCTGCTCGTACCATCCCCTGTGACATTGGAACTTGCGGTCTTTGGTTCTTTCCTTGACGCACCCTGTTTTTAGCGCTTAAAAATTTCGGTCTTTCATTGAGTGCCCACAATGGTGCGCGAAGAATCGTATCCTTGATGTTGCCTGGTTCAAATGGTGCGAGTGGTGATATATATGGAACTCCAAATGAACGCAAGCTGACAAGATGGACAGTCAGCATAATCAATCCGAGAATGATGCCATAAAAGCCGGCGATGGCAGCACTTAACATAAAAGCAAAACGAATCAATCGGGCAGAGATGGCTATATCATAAGAAGGCGTTGCCAGACTGGCAATAGCTGTAACTGAAACGACGATGACCATTGCCGGCGAGACAATACCAGCCTGGATTGCTCCCTGTCCAATGACAAGTGCCCCGACAATGGATATGGTCGAACTGATCTTGTTTGGCATCCTCAGACCAGCTTCACGCAGAATTTCAAAGGTCACTTCCATAATTAAAGCTTCAACAATCGCCGGGAAAGGGACAGAATCTGTCTGTGAGGCGATAATGATCAGCAGGCCAGTTGGAATCATTTCCTGATGATAGGTGGTAATCGCGACGTAAAGAGCAGGACCAATGAGAGAAATCAAGTACATGAGAACCCGCAGCTGCCGAATGAATGTACTAATCGGAAATCGCATATAGTAATCTTCAGGAGTTTGGAAAAATTGAATCATTACTGCCGGAACAATTAATGCATTTGGCGACCCATTGACAAAAATTGCAATTCTTCCTTCAAGAAGGTTACCAGCTGCAGCATCAGGTCTTTCTGTATGGATAATTGTTGGAAATAAGCCTATGCTCTCATCTTCAATCACTTGTTCAATATAACCTGAATCAAGAATGCTATCGAGATTTACCCGTCTCAAACGGTGGCGAACTTCCTCAACCGTGTCGTTATCGGCTATGCCGTTTATATACATGATCGAAACATCTGTTTTTGTTTGTTTTCCCAAATTCATTGGCTCCACCCATAAATTTGGATTATTAATGATTCGGCGCACGAGCGAAATATTGGTGGCGATGGATTCCGTAAATCCTTCTTTAGATCCGCGAATGGATACTTCCGAGTCCGGCTGCTCAATAGAACGTCTTTCTCCACCCTTGGTACTGCCAATCAAGGCCTCGTTTTTTCCATCCATCAGAATCACAGTGTCACCTGACAATAAAGATTGGAATAATGAATCCCAGTCTTTGGCGGTTTTTACACTCCCAAGTGCAACCACTTTTTCCGAAAGAATCGTGAATGGATCTTTTCCATGAAGTTTTTCTTGAACGTTATTCTCCATCGATTCCACTAAATATTCATTAATGGTTGGGTTGTCCACAAGCCCGTCCGCATAGATGATAGCGGTACGCACTTTAGGGTCATGACCAAATGATATAATGCGGATAATGATATCTGGACTGTTTCCTGTTTTTTCTTTAATAATATTCAAATTTTCAGTGAGCGAAGTGTCGATGCTTTTGGGGTCATCTTTTTCTAAATCTTGACTTTGTTCTTTACGATTCATCTTTTTTAGAAATTTACGGTAGGACATAACATAGGACACCTCGTTGTTGTGATTACCTCTAATTTGTTCAGTAAGTAAATTTTTTATGCACGAACAAGCTGTAATATTCAGGGGAGAACTTGGAAGAAAGAGGGGGTTTTAAAATAAACTGGATAAATTATTTAGAAAGCTTAATAAACTGTTAAATACAATTCGGTCTTATTATATAGGATAAATCCGTATAAGAGTGAAACCTTATAGAGAAGATTTTAGTATTACATAATATATGCGCGTCTGCGTATGATGAGGAGGAAAAGGATGAAGCATTTATATATAAAGCAAAAGGTATTCAGTTTAAGTGAAAAATTTACAGTAAAAGATCAACAAGAAAAAGACGCTTACTATGTGGAAGGGAGTTTTATGCGTATACCAAAAACTTTCTCTATTAAGAATATACAGGGGGAAGAGGTGGCACTGATCACGAAAAAACCAATCAGCTTTTTACCGAAGTTTTTTGTGACGGTGCATGGTCAGGAGGCACTGACAATCAAGAAGAAGCCCTCTTTCTTTAAAGCACGTTATACCATTGATGCTACCAGTATTGAAGTACATGGAAACTGGTGGGATATGAATTTTCAGGTATATCAGCAGGGGGAGCTGGCAGGGAAGGTAAGCAAGGAGTGGTTCACATGGGGAGACAGCTATAAGGTCCAGGCATTGAAAGAAGAGATAGAAACCAGTCTTATTGCACTTGTTGTCGCAATTGATTGTGTGAAGGCGGATCAATCAGCAGCTTCAGCGACAACATTCTCGAATTGATTTTGTAAGTTCTGTTCGAGTCAAAAATAAACTTCTGGGAAACTTAATAGATAACTACTGTATGTAATGATTATCTTAGCTGTTTAAGAAGAGAGCAAGAGAAATGAAAACAGCCTGGTACCGAATTCGGTACCAGGCTGTTGGTTAGATTTTTTTCACGGTATGCTTAAACAGGAGCACTGTTCAAATATTCATTTTAATGTGCTTGCTTGGGATGCTTATTCAAATTGCTCTTCATAGTATTCTTCTAAAGTAATATTTTGTTCCGTTATATATTTAGCTGTTTTTTCACCGACATAACGAACATGCCAAGGCTCATATTGATATCCGGTTATATCTTCTTTACCTTCTGGAAAACGGATAATAAATCCATATTTTGGAGCATTCTCTGCAAGCCATTTTCCTTCCTCTGTTTCCCCAAACTCTGTTACCAATGTTAAATTTACTTCTGCACTGGTTATATCCATAGCCAGTCCGGTTTGATGCTCGCTTTCTCCAGGACGGGCACTGTAGGTATTGGCATGATCCTCTCCATGCTGTGCCGCATTGGCGGTAAATATATCTACTTGCCGGTCATAGGAGCGATAACCAGATTGGGCAAACATTTCTAATTCAGCTTCCTCGGCAGCTGCAAATAATTCTTCTAAGGCATGTGCCGCATTTTCACGCATGTACTTTTGAGGTAAATCCTCGGTGAAAGGGAAAGGCACATCTGGTACGATTAAATCTTCAGGAATATAATCATCCGGGAGTGCAAAGCTTTTGTTTATCAGCGCTAATTCGTCGTATGGATTGCTGCTGATTTCTATTCCTGTTTCTGTTTTTTCGGGTTCTTTAGGAGGTAAAGCTAACCCTTCACCAGGCTCAATCATGTCATCATTCTCCATATAAAGCAGCAATTCTTCTCTAGTTGATTTATTATACACACCCGAAACGACCAAGTCCTCCGATTGTAATTGAAAATCTGTTATAGCCCAGGTTAGTTCTTCATCAAAATTATCCGTCAGTTCTAAATCATAACCGATTGTATTTAGTGCGTTCTTTAATTGGGATACAGCATTATCTGTATCAAATTTCTGCAATAGAGCATCGGGTGGTTCTATTGCCGTTTCTTCTATTTCGTTGCCTTCAATTTCTTGCCCTTTGGCTTCCTTGTCCCTCTCCATATCTCGATCTTCGGGTACTGTCTGTTCAGATGGCGGAGCATCTTCTTGTGATTGAAAGACTTCTTGCGGCTCGCAGCCAATCAGTATGAAACAAATCACAGAAAGGATAATCCAGCTAATTCCTTGCATATTATGATATCTCCTTGCTTTAAAATATTGATTCCATATAATTATTAGGATAGATTTTTTCTGGTAATGAGCTATTTGAAAGAAATAACTTTATTTGGCTCTGCGCAATCAGTTACTAAATTAAGATATAATTTAGTTTCAGTTTTTGCAACAATAATATCAAAAAAATAAAGAAAACTTGGCAAGCCAAGCTTGAAAGCACAGGATTGGTCGCCTTCGTTGGGACTGGGACCGGGGCTGCGATTACTCGCTCCATGAAAACCGCTGGTCTTTCATCGACTAAGTATAGACACGTCGTATGACCAGCAATACTAGGACATCATGTCCGTCGCCCTTTAGTTCTTAAATTCCTTATACTTAAAGTGTAAAAGAGCAGGTCGGTAAACTGGCACTTGTATTCTTCAAATTGTGCTGATGCAGACAATACATGCTTACCCAGCAAGGGCATATGGTGTAGTCATATTTATTATATGACGTATGGAAGTGAAAAAGAAAGGAAAGTGAAGGATAAATTTCAAGGAAGTCATAGCAGGGAAATAAATCTGACTAAAAGGAGTGTTATCTCAGAATATAAGTATGAAAAAAATGGAGAAAGGGAGAAGTGATAAAAAGAAATGCCTGCTGGAGAAATAATGATTTATTTGAACTATAAAAAATGCTCTCCCTATTTTATTGGGAAAGCATTTTCTTAAAATGAATATGATCGTTTCAAAGGTATAATCTAATCTGGGAAAGGCAGAACCTTTTAGAGGAGGCTATCATTACTAGCCTGCCCAAAACATTTTGGGAGCACAGATGCAGCATGCCTTAGACAAATAAAAAAAGGAGCCTTACTTTGTTCTTTCAGCAAATAACCGGCTGATTTCTACAATTACCTTTGCCGCTTTTTCCATATTATCGATAGAAATATATTCAAATTTACCATGGAAGTTTTCCCCGCCTGTAAACAGGTTCGGCGTCGGCAATCCCATAAACGAAATTTGTGAACCGTCTGTACCTCCGCGAACAGGCTGGATAATCGGCTCAATATCAAGGTTTTTAATAGCCTGTTCCGCAATATCTACAATATGTTTGACCGGTTCGATTTTTTCACGCATATTATAGTATTGGTCATCCATTTCTAATTGAACAGCTTTTTCTCCATATCTGCTCTGTATTTCTTCAACATATTGTTTAAGTGTATTTTTACGGGTTTCAAATTTTTCCCGGTCATGATCACGGATGATATAGTATACAGTTGTTTTTTCAACATCACCTTCGACAGAGATAAGATGATAAAAGCCTTCGTATCCTTCTGTATGCTCTGGAGACTCTGCATCAGGAAATTTGCAAATGAATTGTCCAGCTATTTTTCCGGCGTTTACCATTTTATTTTTTGCTGTTCCCGGATGAACGCTGTTTCCATAAAAGGTAACTCTGGCAGCTGCCGCGTTAAAGCTTTCATATTGCAGCTCACCTAATGGACCGCCATCTACGGTATATGCATAGTCACAGCCAAAGCGTTCTACGTCAAATTTATGCGGACCGCGCCCAATCTCTTCATCTGGTGTAAACGCAACACGAATTTTCCCATGCTTGATTTCAGGGTGATTCTTTAAGTATTCAACTGCTGTCATAATTTCAGCGATGCCAGCTTTATCATCAGCACCAAGCAGCGTTGTTCCATCTGTAACCATTAATTGATGTCCTTTATAATGGGAAAGCTCCGGAAAGTTTTCCGGAGAAAGAATGACTTGTAAAGATTCATTCAATACAATATCTCCGCCTTCATAATTGATGACCTTTGGTGATACACCTTTTCCAGTGAAGTCCGTAGCTGTATCCACATGGGCAAGGAAACCAATCGCTGGAATCTCCTTATCTGTGTTAGCTGGCAGGGTAGCCATTAAATAACCATTTTCATCATAAGATACTTCTTCCAGTCCAATTTCCTTCAGTTCGTTTTCCAATAGCTTAATTAAATCCCATTGTCCTGGAGTAGAAGGCGTTGTTTCAGACATCATATCCGATTGAGTATCTATTTTTGCGTAAGTTTCCAGGCGTTTGATTAGTTGTTCCTTCATTAATAAAACTCCTTCTAAGTAGATTTTATTTTGTTAAAAATGGTATGGAGGTGAAAATTACTGCAATTCTAAATTTCACGTTTCCTTGTATATTTTACCACAATCAAAATAAAATCCGTATTAGAATCTTTTAGGGGCTAGTTTAAGTAACAGGCTGCTTTACCCTTTCTTTGTTCCTATTATTCATATATATTCTTTAGGGGAATTTTTTCTGTTAAAATAAACAGGGAATGATATGATTAGAGAAAATAGCAAATGGGAGGGTTAGATTTTGAAAAACATCATTAGCGTAGAAAGATTAAAGAAACGTTTAACACAAGGTAATATTGTTATTGTCGATGTACGATTTAATTTAATGGATGCTGATGCTGGGCGAAAGGCTTATTTACAAGGCCATTTACCTGGTTCTGTTTATATGGATTTAAATAGAGATTTATCTGGAAAAGCGGGTAAGCATGGCGGAAATCACCCTTTACCTGACTGGGATTTGTTTGCAAATAAACTTGGGAAATTGGGTATCTCCAATGATACTGCGGTTGTTGTATATGATCAGGGAAATGATATGTTCGCACCGCGTTTCTGGTGGCTGCTAGACTATTTGGGACATGAAAAAGTATATATTTTAGATGGCGGCTTAGATCGTTGGATCGCGGAAGGAGGCGAACTGACAACAGCAGTTCCGAATCTTCAGCCAACAATCTTTCGAAGCAATAAAAAGGAAAATCGCTATGTTTCCATGGAAGAGGTCAAGGAAAAAATCGGCTCTCCAGAAACAACGATTATTGATGCAAGGGCACGTGCAAGGTATTTAGGGGATGAGGAACCAATGTATGCTCGAGCGGGTCATATACCGGGAGCAGTAAATTATTTTTGGAAGGGCGTTTTAAAAGAAGATGGTACTTGGAAAAACGCAGAGCAGCTAAGAGAGCATTTCTCTGAATTAGATCAGGATGCGGAAATTATTGTTTCCTGCGGCTCAGGTGTTTCAGCCTGTCCGAATATCCTTGCATTGGACAATGCCGGCTTTAAAAATGTAAAGCTGTATCCAGGCAGCTTCAGCGACTGGATTTCTTATGAAAAGAATGAGGTAGCTGTTGGTGAAGAGGATGAATAAAGAGCGCTGTGCCTGGGTGAGTGAAGACCCTGTTTATATTGCTTACCATGATAAAGAGTGGGGGCATCCTGTCTTTGATGATGATCGCTATTTATTTGAGATGCTGATCTTGGAAGGTGCACAGGCTGGATTAAGCTGGGTTACGATTTTAAAGCGCCGGGAAAATTACCGCCGGGCTTTTGATAACTTTGAGCCAGCGATTATTGCTGGTTATTCAGAAGAAAAAGTAGAAGCATTGATGCAGGATGAAGGAATCATCCGAAACAGGCGGAAAATCGAATCAGTGATTAAAAATGCGATCGCGTTTGAACAGGTTCAGAAGGAATTTGGATCATTTGATCAATATATTTGGGGGTTTGTTGACAGAACGCCTATTGTGAATCGGTGGGAAAAGCATGAAGATGTCCCTGCTCAGACAGATTTATCCAAACAAATAAGCAAAGATTTAAAGAAGAGAGGATTTTCCTTTGTCGGCCCGGTGATCTGTTACTCGTTTATGCAGGCAACAGGCATGGTAAATGATCATACGACAAACTGTTTTTTAAGCGGAAATAAAAAATAAAGTGCAGTGATTCGTGAAAATAATTTTACAGCTCGCATTTTTCAGGGAAGTACACGTGCTTTAAGCATAAGAAGCACTTTTCTTTGCTTTACCTGTCTATTATTGTAAAATCAAAATGAATTAATTGAAAAGCATGCATCTGATCTGACGAAACAGAAATAAAATAACTTGCAGGAGGAGACTTAAGAATATGAACTACGTTACGCTTAATAATGGGCTGGAAATGCCGCAGCTTGGTTTTGGTGTCTGGAAGGTAGAAAATAAGGAAGCCATCCCCGCTGTAGAGCATGCGTTAAAGTCCGGTTATCGTTCACTGGATACAGCAAAAGTTTATGGGAATGAAGAAGGTGTTGGACAAGCTATTACAAATAGTGGTGTTCCACGCGAAGAAATCTTTCTCACAACAAAAGTATGGAATGCTGATCATGGGTATGAAGAAACCTTAAAAGCATTTGATGCAAGCCTGGAAAGATTAGGAACAGATTATGTAGATTTATACCTAGTTCATTGGCCTACACCGGCATACGATCAATATATTGATACGTATAAAGCGTTAGAAAAGATCTACAAAGACGGAAAAGCGAAAGCAATTGGTGTATGCAACTTTGAAATCGAGCATTTAGAACGTTTATTAAATGAATGTGAAATAGTACCGGCTGTGAACCAGGTAGAATGCCATCCTTACCTGCAGCAAAAAGAATTACGGGCATTTTGTAAAGAAAAAGGTATTCATGTAGAAGCATACAGCCCGCTGATGAATGGGAAAGATGTATTACAAAATGAAGAATTACAGCAGTTGGCTAAGAAGAAAGGCAAAACCATTGCACAGGTTATTCTTCGCTGGCATCTGCAATCGGATATGATTGTTATTCCAAAATCCGTCACACCTTCTCGGATTGAAGAGAATTTGGATGTGTTTGATTTTGAATTAAGTGAAGAAGAGATGAATGTTATTGGTTCATTAGATCGAAATATCAGAAGTGGATCACATCCAAATGAAATGAATAATCGTTAATTTACCGGTTATGAAGAAAATACCTTCCTGATATGCTGTAAAAGCTATCAGGAAGGTATTTTTTAATGATAAATGTCTGAACAGGATATATAAGTCGCAAGGTACAACTGTAGTTCCTTCAGCACTTTTGTATAATGAAAATTCATTTTATTTTTTAAATAATAATTTATTCGCAATGACTGTAATAATAAACGCACTTGTCAGAGTAACAACCATTGCTATTATAAGCCCCATTAAATTGGTAGAAGCAAACGGAGCTACAAATGTTGGTACATATGCAGTACCTCTGACATTAAAGAAGCCTACTAAAGCGCCACCTAACCCGGCTGAAAAAATGGCTCCTCCAAAGATAATCTTGTTTGAAAACATAAAAGGATAAGCTGATTCTACAAAAGTTCCAAAGCCTAAATTAATTAAGAATCCGGATGTAGCTACAGGAATAGCATCTTTCTGTTTTGGAAATAAAATATTTGCTAGGTTTATTCCTGCTGCAACCATAACAAGAGCTACCATATCAATAGCGCCCAGGAAGCTGACACCGGCTCTTTCCATTTCAAATAAAACAATCGGTAAAATAGCAGCATGGTAAACCCCGCCCAGAATTGCCGGCCATATAAGTAAACCAGCCAGCATGCCGGCAAGAACGGAATTGAAATTAATAGCTTGTTCGATGGCAAATTTAATAAATTCTCCTGCACTGAGAGCGATTGGTCCCAATAGATAGTAGACAATAAGCCCGGATATAATTCCTGATAATCCGGCTGCAAAAATATTAACAGTAGTCATCGGAAATTTGAGCTGGATAAATTTTATAAACAGAAACTCTACTAATAATCCAGCCATAATCCCGGCAATAATCCCGCCGATAATTCCGCCCTCGACAGATAGAACCCCGGCAATTACCCCGGCAACGATGGAAACTTCATCTAAATCGGAAACTTGTTTAGCAGCAACTACTGCAAGAACAACGGGAAGAGCACCAATGATAATATCGAAAACATCTCCAAGACCTTCAAATATTGGGATCTGGCTAAGAGCTAGAATTAAAGCCAGTGAAATAAATGCAGGTAAAGAGGAAGTCATAATCCCTTTAATATTGATTCTTTTGAAGGGATTGGAGCTGGAACGTTCAACAGTGTTTCCAGCCGAGCTTGTGAAAGCCGGACGGAAGTTCATTTTCCAATGTTTCGCTAAAGAAGAAACAAAAGAAATCGCCCTTGTTCTATTTGTAGTTCCAGTGGTCCCGGAGGTTGAAATGACATTGCCTCCGTCTGAGCTGACTGTTGCCATAGCAGTTCCGCCGGTTCCTACAATCGGAATTTTCTTCTCGACTGCGGCTTGAATAGCAAGTTTATTTGTGTTTTTAGGATCAATGCTCATGATGATTAAACCATCTATATGACCATTTTTAATTTCATTGGCAATCTTGTCATCTTCTTGTAATGCTGCTTCATTCGTTTCCTTCAATGTGCCTTTGTACACGATCTCTACCTTTTGATCGTTTAATACAAATAAAGAAGCTTTTGATGAAGCTTTTGCATTATCCATGGAAACTTCTGCACCAATGAATTGTACAGCGCTTACATTGATGTCAGTACTTTTACATTGATTAAAAATCTCTTCTAAAAGCTTAAAAGGATCCTTTCCGCCTAAATTAAATAAATTACCTCCACTGCTTCCTAAAATAGCGATATTTTTCAAGGGAATTCCTCCTGATTATAAAAAATGTTCTTTTATTTTTTATCTATTGCTCAGGCCGTGTGCAAAGGGTTATTGCCTGAGCAGTAGATGAAGGTAAAACCAATACGATTATAAAAGTTCTGAGCAGAAGCCTACACTTCTAAGAATTGCTTGATGACATTTTTTGCTGCATCTTGTACAACGTTATCAATCGATGTTCCTACAACTAAAATTTGGACGCCAGTATTTTTAAATGCTTTTGAGTTTTCAAGGTTTATTCCACCTTCTGCCAGCGTTGGAACTTGAACAGAGGAGACAAGTGCGTGCAGTCTTTCTTTAATTATTTGAGGAATTTCACCAGCTGCTACCCCTTCATAGCTCATTCCTGTCATAAGACCAATCATGTCTACGCCTATACTTTCCATTCGTTTTGCAACCTCAGCTACCTCTTCCGGCGTTTCAGCAGGAATTCCAAATGTATGCAGGTCATCAGGATGACCGATATAAGCATCTACAGTTAAACCATATTTATGTGCTAATTCGACAATTTCCTCAAGATCTGTGAAATTGGATTTATGCGTATGCATGCCATCAGCACCATGAGTTGCCAGCAATTTAATTTCATTATCACTTAATTCTACAGGAACTAGCTCTGTAAAGCCTCCAGGAACACCAACCGTAATAAAAGGTTCGGAACCTACCACATTGCGCACACCTTGTGTTGCTTTAGCTATGTCAGCGATATCAATTTCATGTCGTAAATTTTCGGCATCATGCATGGAAGTAACGCCTTTGTACCCGCGTGCTAATGCCAGTGCAGGATGATTCGGTTCAAGTAATTTTGCCCCGCCGTCTACAGCTGCTTTTGCAAGCCTTGCATCATCACCCGTTATACCAGTACTTAATATGGTTTGTCCACCATGCTCTTCAATTGCCTGCCAAACTCTGGCCATTGCGTTTTTTCTTTTTTTATTCATATCTCCAATAAACATGTAATCGCTCCCTTTTTAATATACGTACTTTAAATGTGCGTACATTTATGTTTTTAATATACACAGTCCTTTTTTATTTGTCAACAGATATTATAAATAAAAAACTATTTCGTTAGTTAACAACGAAATAGTTTTTTAGGAGTATTTAAACAAGATTTATCACAGAGAAACGCCGGTAAGCTTCCGCCTCCAAATAGAGAAGGAAATTTTGTTTTATAGATGACCATTGTCACGGGGGAGACTTAATGTAAAAATATATCGATCAAATGGATATCTGGCAAAAGTGATAAATGCCGGTTTTTGGTTTGTCAAATAGGCTAAGCTTTCCATAAAAACTAAAGGAGAATTTGGCTTTACTTGTAAATGCTCCGCCTGATCATTGCTGGCTGCAACTGCTCCCAATTTCATATCAGCATGTTTTATCGTTAACTTATAGTCATTTTCCAATATTGTATATAAAGAATTATTATCGAGATCCATCTCCGTTAGACCTGGAGCTAAATTGCTGCTTAAATATACTTCTTCCAATGACATAGGCTTCCCATCAGCGAACCGGAGACGATAAATCCTTGTTAGCCGTTCAAATTGAGATAAATTTAATTTTTCTTTAAGTGACTGACTTGGTTTTAAATTATTCTCTATTTCCAGCACCTTTGCAGAGGGAACTTTGTTTAACTCCTTCATTTGCTCAGAGAAACTATTCAAATAGGTCAATTTATAATTTGATTTTCTATAGTTTACAAAAGTTCCTTTTCCCGGCTGTCTATACAGATAACCTTCATTTGTCAGAATGTCCATCACTTTCCGGATAGTATGTCTGCTAACGTTTAAATCACTGCTTAACAGGGTTTCAGGAGGAAGTTGTTCCCCAGGGCCTAACTTTCCATTTTCTATCAAGTCTTTTAGCCACGAATAGACTTGCTTATAAATAGGACCGCCATTTTTATTTAAAGTAAAATTATTTATATCCATAAGTACACCTTTCATTAAACGTTGATATGTATATATAACTGACATAAACACCAATTCTAATTGGAAAAAACTTATCATTCTGCAAAGCTGTTCATGCCGAATTATCTCCGTAACCTGCATTTCATAAAAAGAGAAGAACAACAAATCTGTTTAAGCTGAAAAACTGGCAGGCGACTTGCTGTCTATGTTTCTATATCTCTGGTGGAAGAAAAGCAAAAGTTTCCTTTTCTCAATAGAATTAATGAATTCCTTAATTAAAATTATTTGAAATGCGTTAAACAGTCAGGTTATGCAATTTCTTTTATTTAAAAAAACGTTTTACCGCTTGCTCAAACTCTCTAAAGTATGGCGGAATTTCAGCTGCTGTTAAATTGGCATACATTTGTTCAGCAATAGCCTGGTTATACCATTTTTGCTGGTCATAGCCGGCATTGAAGTTCTTCCAGATATCATCCCCAAGTTCTTTATGCTCTTTCTCCAGTTCCAGAAGATTATCTAATTTATCAGCAATAATCAGATATTTCACTTCTTTGGGAGCATCTCTCAAATGATCTACAGTTGCCTTTTTTCTTTCCCGCCATGACTTTGACTTATCCTCTGTATGTGAAGCGACAAGATCCGCAACCTCTTTCCCGAATCGCTGTTCAATGTCCCCAATACTGACATTTGTATCTTCTACAACGTCATGTAAATAGCCGGCACTAATTAAATCATCTGAACAGCCTTCTTTTTCTAAACGCTCTGCAACACGAATAGGATGCGTGATGTAAGGCTCATTGCAGTTTTTACGTACCTGTCCTTGATGTGCTTTTGTAGCAAAAGCTTTTGCGTCTTCTTTTTTCATTATTTCCTCCCAAAACATAAATAAGTAGTATTATTATAACAGAAAATGCAGGTATAATCTGATTTTTTTCATAATGAGAGGTAAATACACATGTGTCTTTTCAAACAAGTTCATTTGCCTTTCATTTATTGCAGGAAACAAGTACACTAGAATGTAAAGGTAGCTGAGGAAAGTTAAAAATAAACACGCATATCTATTTATTTTTCCAGGAGAGGATGAAGAGTTGAAATTGCCGTTACACACTCTGCTGAAAAAATATTGTGATAAATTGAGATAAGCGAGGGACATTCATGGAAAAAGGAATTAACCAACGTAAAACAGAACATATCCGTCTTTGCCTTGAGGGAGAGGTAGAGGGTGTTAATAAATCAACCGGGCTGGAAGGAATTCATTTTCTTCATAATGCTTTGCCGGAGATCGACTTTGCTGATATTTCATTGGAAACGTCATTTTTAAACAAAGCTTTACAGGCACCGTTTCTTGTCAGTTCCATGACAGGCGGTTCAGAGCTGGCGACAACAATTAACCAAAATTTAGCTTTGGCGGCAGAGCAAAAAGGCTGGGCATTAGCAATTGGTTCAACAAGAGCATTTTTAGAAAGTGACCAGCATAAAGAGTCATTTCTTATCCGTCAACAGGCTCCAACAGTGCCATTGATTGTAAATATTGGAGCTGTTCAATTAAATTATGGGTACGGTGCAGAAGAATGTCAGCAGATTATTGATAAAACAGAGGCTGATTCTATTGTTCTCCATTTAAATTCTCTTCAAGAAGCTGTACAAGACGGTGGAGATTTGAATTTTAAGGATTTATTACCAAAGATAGAGCAGGTTTGTAAGCAGGTGGAAGCACCAGTCGGTGTCAAAGAAGTAGGATTTGGTATCGATGGAGAAGCTGCAAAAAGGCTTTATGATGCAGGGATTTCCTATATTGATGTGGCTGGAGCCGGCGGGACATCCTGGAGCCAGGTGGAAAAGCTGCGCTCAAAGGATTCGTTAAAGAAGGCAGCTGCAGAAGCGTTTAATAACTGGGGAAATCCAACCAAGGATTGTCTTGTATCTGTACGCAGCCGGCTTCCTGAAGCACCGCTTGTCGCAAGCGGCGGTATGAAAACAGGGGTGGATGCGGCCAAAGCAATTACAATCGGTGCCGATATAATTGGTTATGCGAGACATTTGCTTCAAGCAGCGACAGAATCTGAAGAAGCTGTTGTTCAAACAATGGAACAATTAGAATTAGAGCTGAAGATGACCATGTTTGGTATTGGAGCTGTCAATTTGCAGGAACTGAAAAATACGAAGCGTGTATCCATTAATGGAAGATCGCTTTTAGATGCATAAAGAGACGTGGGAGAAATCCTGCGTTTTTTCATGAATAAAGATGTTTTACGTATTTTGAAAAGGGAAAACTCCAAGTAAAAGGAGGTATCCTTATGGTTTGGACATTAAATGATTATCCCGAATCTATGAAAAATCTGGACAAGCCTGTCCGCAAAAAAGCAATAGATATTGCCAATTCTATGCTTGATGATGGTTATAAGGAAGGACGGGCTATTCCGATAGCTATTGAGCAGGCTAAGGAATGGTATCAAAATGCGGATGAAGAAGAGATTCACAGCTATGAAAAAGGCGGAAAACCAACACAGCGCTCTAAGGAAGGGAAAGAGAAAACAAATAATCCGGAGCGGCTGGAAGAGGGAGAAGAAGTCTATAAGCATGATGAAGGCTGGGCTGTAGCATCTTCAGGTTCCAGTCAGGCCAGTGAAGTTTATGATACGAAAAATGGGGCTGTGGAAAGAGCTGCAGAAATTGCAAAAAACAAAGGGACTTCCTTAACGATTTATCGGGCAGATGGAACGGTAGAAGATACAAGAAATTACTAATTGAAAATGAGTGCAGATTACTTTGTTCCCGGGTTTCCTTGTGCTAAAATAAGTGAGGAAATTGAGGTGAACATATATGAAAGTTGAAATTTGGTCTGATTTTGTATGTCCATTTTGCTATATTGGAAAACGCCGGTTTGAACATGCTTTGCAGAAATTTCCTCAACGAGATCAAGTAGCAGTTCAGTATAGAAGCTATCAGCTTGATCCAACTGCTTCGTATATCCCGGAAAAAAACTATGCCGAGACATTTTCTGAGTTGAAAGGTATTTCTTTAGAACAGGTATATGCTATGAATAAACAGGTAGCGGATCAGGCAACAGAAGTTGGTTTAACCTACCATTTTGATACGATGAAATACAGTAATACATTTGATGCGCATCGAATTGCGAAGTTAGCGGCAGAGAATGACAAAGGGCTTGAACTGACTGAGCGTTTCTTTCAGGCTTATTTTACAGATTCTGAACTTATAAGTGATAAAAATACACTGATACGGTTAGCGGAAGAAATCGGCTTGGATCGTAAAGATACAGAACAGGTATTGGATGGCTGTAAATTTCGCAATAAAGTCAATGAGGATATTGACTTAGCAAAACAACTGGGTGTCCAGGGTGTACCATTCTTTGTATTTAATGAGAAATATGCTGTGTCTGGTGCGCAGCCGGAGCAAACATTTACGCAAGTGCTTGAAAAGGTGTGGCAGGAAGAGCAGCAAAAGCCTGTTTTGCAATCATTGAATCCAAATGAGAATCAAACATCCTATTGTACAGGTGACGGATGTGAGCATAAATAAAGCTGGAATACGCTTCAGGTGCTCCGGTTTTATGAAAAGTAAGTACCCCTAAAACCGTTGCAGTGCGATAATTTTGACAAAAAATTGAACGGAATAATCAAAAAAACTGTCATTATTGGCAGTTTTTTTGATTATCACGACATTTATATGAATCTTTCATTGACGCTGGCTGAAATTTTGGTATACTAGGTATTGTCATCTAATTGATAATGAATATCATTCTTATTTAGAACGATTAGAATTTGATAATAATTATTATCTGGGTTCAGTTTGAATGAAATACAGGATAAAGAAGTTTGATGAACTTCTGTCGGGAAAGGCTTTGCATGTTATGAAGATTTGGCACTTGGTTACATTATTAATTCTCTTTTCGTTTACTTCTGTTTTTTTAGGAGTAACCGATTTGTCACCAAAACATATTTTTAACCTTTCAGAGACGCAGCAGCAGGTTTTGCTAACAAGTCGTCTTCCCCGGCTGATTAGTATTTTAGTAGCTGGAGCAAGCATGAGTATTGTCGGTCTGATTATGCAGCAGCTGAGCAGAAACCGTTTTGTGTCCCCAACAACAGCGGGGACAATGGATGCCGCCAGACTCGGGATTCTTGTGTCATTAATGTTATTTACTGCAGCAAGTCCGCTTCTGCAAATGACAATATCATTTGTATTCGCTTTACTAGGAACGCTCATATTTATGAAGATTTTGGAAAAGGTTAAATTTAAAGATGCCATCTTCATTCCATTGATTGGTCTTATGTTTGGGAATATTATCAGCTCTATTTCGACCTTTATCGCATACCAGAATGATTTAGTACAAAATATGTCATCCTGGATGCAAGGCGATTTTTCCATGATTATGAGTGGGACTTACGAATTAATGCTGGTTAGTATTCCAATCCTGATTCTCGCTTATATTTTTGCGAATAAGTTTACGATAGCCGGTATGGGCGAGGATTTCGCAAAGAATCTTGGACTGAATTACAGACAAGTGGTGAATATCGGGTTAGTTATCAGTGCACTTGTTACGGCTTCTGTTGTCTTAACGGTGGGTGTGATTCCTTTTTTAGGATTGATTATCCCTAATATTGTTGCCATCTATCAGGGTGACCATTTAAAAAGGACATTGCTGCATACTGCTTTACTCGGAGCTGTATTCGTTCTGTTCTGTGACATTATTGGAAGGATTGTCATTTACCCATATGAAATTCCAATCAGCCTGACAGTGGGAGTTATTGGAAGTGCTGTGTTTATTTTCCTTCTGTTAAGGAGGAGAAAATATGGGTTATAAAATGAAAACATGGATACTCGCTGTTATTGCAGTTATTTTGATGGCATTGTATGTGTTTTACGGTTTAACTGGAAATATTGGTTATGTATTACCTAGACGCTTACTGAATTTACTTGCCATTTGTTTAACCGGGGGAGCTATTGCATTTGCAACAACCATTTTTATGACGACTACCAATAACCGTATTTTGACACCAAGTGTTTTAGGTTTAGATTCTTTATATATGCTAATTCAAACCATTATTATCTTCTTCTTTGGTTCGAATATGATGGTGCTCTTAGGTGGCTCTGTAAATTATCTGATTTCAATTGCCGGTATGATTCTCTTTTCATTATTTCTTTATCAATTTTTGTTTAAAGGTGAAAAGAATAATATTTATTTTCTATTGTTAATCGGAATGATTTTAGGTACCTTCTTTGGAAGCTTTACAGATTTTATGCAGGTTTTAATTGATCCCAATGAATTTATGATGGTTCAGGATCGAATGTTTGCAAGTATTAACAATGTGAATACTGATTTGCTTTATATCTCCATAGGGATTATAGCCATAACATTTATCTACTTTATGCGTTTTTACAAATACTTAGATGTCTTATCCCTTGGCAGAGAAGAGGCAATCAATTTAGGTGTTCCTTATCATTACGTTGTGAAAAGACTGCTTATTATCGTTGTTATTCTTATCTCAGTAGCAACTGCTTTAATTGGTCCGATTACATTTTTAGGACTACTCGTGGTGAATGTTTCGTATGAATTAATGAAGACCTATCGTCATTTTTATATTATATTGGGAGCAGTGCTTGTCAGTATGATTGCTCTTGTCGGCGGGCAGTTTCTCGTTGAGCGTCTGTTTACCTTCAGTACAACGATTAGTGTTATCATTAATTTTATTGGCGGATTATACTTTATATACCTGTTGTTAAAGGAGAATCGAAAATGGTAAAACTCAAGAATGTTTTCAAAGCCTATAATCAAAGAAAGGTTATAGAGGATGTGTCGTTAGACATTGAAAAAGGAACAATAACCTCTTTTATTGGTCCCAATGGTGCCGGGAAAAGTACGCTTGTATCGATGATCAGCCGTCTTATTTCCAAGGACGATGGAGCGATTACCATCGATGGCAAGGATATTATGCAGACGAAGAATAATGAAATGGCTAAGAAAATATCGATTTTGAAGCAAACGAATGCTGTTAATTTAAAATTAACGATTCGTGAGCTTGTATCATTTGGCAGATTCCCTTATTCACAAGGAAGATTAACAAAGGTGGATGAAGAGAAAATTGATGAAGCCATTGATTATATGGAACTCCGCGACATACAGGATAAGTACTTGGATGAACTGAGTGGGGGACAACGTCAGCGTGCGCATATTGCGATGGTTATTGCACAGGATACAGAATACATCCTGTTGGATGAACCATTGAATAACTTAGACATGCGTCACTCTGTGCAAATTATGAAGACATTGCGCAATCTTGTCAATGAAATGGGAAAGACGATTCTTCTTGTTATCCATGATATTAACTTTGCTTCCTGTTATTCCGATCACATTGTCGCATTAAAGGATGGCAAAATTGTTAAACAAGGAAGAACTTGTGACGTGATTGACCAATGTGTGTTAAAGGATATCTATGATATGGATATTGATATTAAAGAAATAGATGAAAGAAAAATATGCGTTTATTTCTAACTTAATAAAGAAACAATAAAAAAGGCCCTTTAATATCAATAGATACTAAAGGAACCAAGCTCGTATTCTATTCTAACGTAAATAAGAAAACAGGTAAACAACTTTGCTTATAAAATATTTAAAAGGTCATATTACATTTTTAATATGACGATATAAAAAGGTTGATACAATAAGGAGATAAATAACATGAAAAAATCATTATTATTTTTAATGCTGGCAGTTTTCCTGCTTATAATGGCAGCATGTGGATCATCAGATGAATCTAATAATGCAGAAGGAGACAATGGTTCTGACGGTGATGCTCAAGAAGAGCAAACAGTAACAATAGAGCATGAATTAGGAGAAACAGAAGTTCCTGTGAATCCGGAAAAAGTAATTGTATTTGACTTCGGTATTTTAGATACATTGGATAAATTAGATATTCCTGTAGAAGGAGTAGCAAAATCAGGAAATATTCCTGCTTATTTGGAGAAATATGAAAGTGATGAATATGAAAATATTGGCGGATTAAAAGAGCCTGATTTTGAAAAAATCGCTGAAATCGATCCCGACTTAATCATTATTTCAGGCCGCCAAGCAGACAGCTATGAGGAATTACAAAAGCTTGGACCAACTGTTCATTTAGGTGTAGATACAACAAGATATATGGATTCCTTTGAGGAAAACATGCATAAAGTTGGACAGATTTTTGATGTTGATGACCAGGTCAGCGAAGAGCTGCAAACCATTGAAGATAATATTGCAGCATTAAATGATAAAGCAGGGAATGCCGGAGATGCACTAATCATCCTAGCAAATGATGATAAAATCAGTGCATATGGACAAAATTCCCGTTTCGGAATTATTCATGATGTGTTCGGTGTGTCTGCTGCTGATGAAGATATCGAGGCTTCTACACATGGAATGAATGTATCATTTGAATATGTGATGGAAGAAAATCCAGATACGCTTTATGTGATTGACCGTGGTGCAGCGGTTGCTACAGATGGTGAAACAAACACTTCCGATTTAGTAGAAAATGATTTAACTGCAAATACAGAAGCATATAAAAATGATCGTATCTTCTACTTGAACCCGGATGTATGGTATCTGTCCGGCGGCGGATTAACATCTGTTCAAGAGATGATTAATGAAATTGATGCAAGCTTAGAATAAGCTAAGAAAAACTCCCGGTTATATTTTTAGCCGGGAGTTTTTCTTAGCTTTATTTTAATTGCTTTAACGTTTCTAAAGGCAAATTAGTACTGATTCATCTCTAAAATGAAAAATGCAACTAATCAGCTGACCATATCATGTATCTTCAAATGGATAAACAGATATAGGTATAAAAATATTTTATAGGAGCGATTAGATGATAAAGGAAAAAAGTTGAAATGTTTATCGGTTAAAAGGCCTGACAACAAAGAAATTAATCTCTTGTTTTTTCTTCGTTACCCAAAAGGTTAATTAACTTTCCAAAATGAGGTTTTCACTTTATCCCCTATATCGTGTTCCTAAAGAATAAGGAAACTGGATAAAAGTCATACTATGATAGAGATTAAAAAAATTAATGCTCGAAAACTTGAAACAATGGAAGCATGTATGATTGAATGGAACATGACAAATTTTTAAAGTGAGGGATGCTTTCATGAAGAAACTGTCATTAACGATATTGATGATACTAACCATGCTATTAGCAGCGTGTGGAAATGATGATAATGGACAAGAAGAGGCTGCACAACAACCGCAGGAACCGGAGCCGGTTGAATTTTCTGAGGATGAATTTGTAGACAGTGATACGTCTGTTGTCGTTGTAAATGGAGAGGAATTACAAGGTAATGACTATAATACGGCTTATTCATTAGTTAAGTCAATGATGCATCAAGCAGGTCAGGATGTAACAGATTTAGAAGCATTGCAGGATGAAACAATCAGTTTTCTTGTGGAACAAGAGCTTGTTATGCAGGAAGCAAATGACCAAGGTGTCGAAGTGACAGATGAAGAGGTGCAAGAAGAAATGGATGCACTTAAAGAACAAGGCGGAGAAGAACAATTTCAAACGTCACTTGAACAATTAAATTTAAGTGAAGAGCAATTTGCGCAGCAGCTCAGATATAATTTAGCAACGATGCATTATATGGAAAAAGCGTTTGATATAGAAGTGACAGAAGAAGAAGTACAAGATATGTATGATGAATTATCTGCACAAATGGAAGGTCAGGAAATGCAGGATCTGGACGAGATCAGAGACCAGCTTGAGCAGATGGTTGAACAAAATAAACAGCAGGAAGCTTATGCAGATAAAATAGATGAACTAAGGAAATCTGCAGAGGTGGAAGAATTACTTTGATTGTACCTTAAGTAAACGGTTTTTTCTTGTAACTTAGAAAGAAAGCGAAGTTTTGCTGAGTTTCATTCAAGAGTTTTTCCTTGTATTTAGATCAAAGTGAAAAACTTCCAAAAGAAGAAAATGAAATTTTATAAGAAAAAAGGAAGGAAATGCTTCTTTGCTGTTAAGAAGCGTTTCCTTCCTTTTTTTATAAAAATGTATTTATTGCATCGACTAAGCTGTAAATACCAAGGAATGACACAACAGCCGTAACAAGCCAGCCGATTATATTTAGCCAAAGTGCATTTACATATTTACCCATTGTATTCTTCTTATTCACAACAACCATAATGATTATTGCAATAAGCGGCAGAATTAATCCGTTTAGTGCTTGCGCGATAAGCAGTACTTCCAACGGCTCAAATCCAAGCCCTGAAGTGATGATACCGAAAATAATAACCAAGGCAAAGACAATTTTGTATTTTTTATTAGAGAAGCCGCCTTCCCATCTCATAAAACTGCTGACCGTAACAGCTGCTCCCATTGGCGAAGCGATAGCAGATGAAAATCCGGCAGCAAATAGACCGACACTAATAAATATTGGAGCTAAATCTCCCATTAATGGCTGCAGCGGGGCAGCGAGTTCAACAATACTTGTCACTTCTGTGCCGTGGATTAACGCACCAGCTGTAATTAAAATTGCCGCAGTGATAATACCGCCGACACTAATGGAAATAATCGTATCCCATCTGACTGCTTTTAAATCATTAACACTGTTCCATTTTTCTCCGACAGTTGATGCATGGATGAAGAAGTTATAAGGAACAACCGTTGTACCGATCAAAGCAATAACGACTAATATGGAGCCTTGTGGGATGCCTGGAATAAAAGCTCCTTTTAATACAGCGAGAACATCGGAAGTAGCGACGAACATGGTTGTAATAAAGGTAAGGCTCATAATAACGATAAAGACAATCATCAGTTTTTCCATAAATTTATAGCCGCCGGCGATACCAAGAATTAAAATAATTGTTCCGACAACTGGCGCCACATAATTTTCAGGAATTCCTGTTAAATAAGAAACACCCAGGGAAGTTCCGATCAAATCTCCACTTATGTATGCAGCACACCCTACACAGACAGCGATTAAAACAATCCACACTGTTGCAAATTTCAGAATTTGATTTTGGAATAATTCTCTAATATTTTCCCCTAATCCTTGCTTTGTTACGATACCGATTCTAGCTACCATTTCCTGCAGGATAATTGTGGCTACGATAGCAAAGATAACTGCCCATAATAACGCGAAACCAAATCCGGCACCTGCCCGGGTAGCAGTAGTTACCGTGCCTGGTCCGATAAAGGATGCGGTAATAATAGCGCCTGGTCCGATAATTTTGAGCTTCTCAACAACTTTTGATTGAGCCAAGTAAAATTCCTCCTTTGTTTACTGCAAGTAATGAAGGGGAAAGCCCCCTTATTACTTACTTGGCATGACCACCATGAATATGACCGGCCAATACATACAGTACTGCTGTCGATACAAAGTGTGCTGAATTTTGATTGAAATCCTGCTGCGGATAAACTTCTACAAAATCCATTCCACACAGACCGCGTTTAGCAAATTCATAGATCATGGTAAGAAGCTCATAGGAAGTCAATCCATTTCCATCAACTGGTCCGCCTGGATTGAACGCAAAATCAAGTACATCACTGCAAATAGTCAAATAGACAACATCGACATCTTTTGATGCCATTTCATAGATTTCATTCGCATATTTCTTTAAATCACTCTGTTCACGAATATCATTAATCGTGATTGTTACAGCACCGGCATCTTTTGCGTACCTGCCTGTTTCCGGTTTATTGCGGGGACCTTTAATCCCTGTGTGAATTAAGCTTTCATTACGTACACCTTCTGTTTCATATAAGCGCATAAAAGGTGTGCTTCTTGCAAACTTATCTCCGTCATGATGCGGCATATTATCATAGTGTGAATCAAGGTGAATAATGCCGACTTTCTTACCAGTATTGGTTAAACCTTTCACAATCGGGTAAGTAACGCCATGATCCCCGCCAAGCCCTACAAGGAATTTGCCACTTTTCCACAGATTTTCTGCAAACTCTTCAATCCGATTCATTGTTTCTGGAACATCATGAGGTACGATGCTGACATCGCCGACATCCCCTAAACTTAAATGATCTTCTACATTGATATGGTCTAATTCCGGCAGATACGTACTATATCTGGCAGAAGACAGGCGTATTTGTTTTGGCCCAAGCTCGCAGCCTGTATAATCTCCCCATGTGCAGGCACCTTCCCATGGAATACCATAGATTAATACATCTGTATTATATTCTTTTTTATTTGTTAGATTTTTTGCGCCTAATAATGGCGGGGTATTACCGTAAATATTTGTACTCATTCTCATTCTCCTTTTTGTATTTCGTATTTTAAAAATTCGAAATACTTTTTTCTTCATGTGTAATAAAAGTTATTACATCTTAACCCTTAAATAATAATAGAAACATAGAATTGTGTCAAGAAACCTGACACATCGGGGGCATCGATTTAAAACGATCTCTCTTATCACATGTATGTATACACCTTTAAAAAAATTTTAGTTTAGCTATAATAAAAAAGCCATTAGAAGTAGCATTTCTAATGGCTTCTGCCGAATTTATTCTATTTTTGAAAAACAAGTGTATCATTTCTCTGTTATTTTATCGATGGCATGTAATAGTTTTGTCATTTGCTCTTTTGTACCAATTGAAATTCGTAAATAATTGTCTAGCTTTGGCTTGTTGAAATAACGTATCAGAAAACCTAGCTGTTTCAGTTCGGAAAATAACTTTTCTGCTTCAATACCTATACCTGCCGGAGATGCAAGAACAAAATTAGCTTGAGAAGGGAGGACATGGAAGTCTCTTTTCTCTAATTCTTTCTGAAAGTATTCTCTCGTTGCAATAATTTCCTGCCGTGTTTTCTCAAAATAAGCTGTATCCCGAAATGCCTCGACAGCTCCGGCGATGGCTAATCGATCTATTGTATAGGAATTAAAAGAATCCTTCACCCGGGTTAATCCGTCAATTAATTCCGGATGTCCCATTGCCATACCTACTCGCAGGCCGGCAAGAGACCGGGATTTAGACAGAGTTTGCACAACAAGCAAATTTGGATAGCTGTCTATTAGTGAGACAGCTGAGGCATTTGCAAAATCCACATAAGCTTCATCAACGATCACCACTTGATCCGGGTTATTTTTTAGGATTTGCTCAATAGCTGTGAGCTCCAGATACAGGCTGGTCGGCGCATTCGGATTTGGAAAAATAACACCGCCTTGTGAGTGGAAGAGAGATTCGGGAGAGATCGTAAAATCGTCCTCCAAGGCTACTTCCTCCACATCCAATTGATAGAGCTTTGCATATACAGGATAAAAGCTGTAAGTGATATCTGGGTATTTAATGGCTTTTCCAGGTTCAAAAAAAGTCATAAAGCTAAGTGCAAGTACCTCATCTGAGCCATTGCCGACAAAAACCTGCTCCTTTTTCAAGCCATAGAACCTGCCAATTTCCTCTCTAAGTTCGTCCACAGTAGGAGAAGGGTAGAGCTGTAATTTTGTCTTTGCCTCCTCCTCAATTGCTGCCAAAACTTTTGGTGATGGGGGAAAGGGATTTTCGTTGGTATTTAATTTAATAATAGCAGGATCATCTAATTGTTCTCCGGGCACATAAGGTTCCAGCTGTTTGATTAACGGGTTCCAGAACTTACTCACGGTGCTGACCTTCTTTTTCAATATGACGTTCATTTAGTATCTGTTTAATGTCTTTGGTAGTTACTCCTTGCTCCTCCATTAAAACAAGGGAGTGATACAATAAATCAGCTAATTCATTTGTTAATTCTTCTTTATCATTATTTTTTGCTCCGATAACTACCTCAGTCGATTCTTCCCCGATTTTTTTGAGAATCTTATCTAACCCTTTATTAAACAGATAAGTTGTATACGCGCCCTCCTGCGGGTTTTCTTTCCGATCTTTAATCTTACCGGTAAGCTCGTTGACGATGGAGAACAGCGGCTTTTCTGTTTCGGATAAGGTTATTTCAAAGCAAGTGGTTGTGCCTTTATGGCAGGCGGGTCCAAGCGGCTGCACCTGTACTACTAAGGCATCCTGATCACAATCAACCATTATTTTTTTAACCAGCTGTTTATTCCCCGAGGTTTCTCCTTTATTCCAGAGCTTCTGACGACTGCGGGAATAAAACCAGGTTTCACCAGTTTCTAATGTTTTTACTAAAGCAATATCATTCATATAAGCTAAAGTTAATACTTTTCCTGTTGCGTAATCTTGAACAATAGCCGGAACCAGTCCATTTTCATCGTATTTTATTGAAATCTCCATTATGCTCTCCTCCTCATTGGTATCCCTTGTGAGGCTAAATATTCTTTTAATTCCGGAATGGGAATCTCCTCGTAATGAAAGACGGATGCGGCAAGTGCTGCATCAATTCCTTCCGCCAAAACTTCTGAAAAATGTTCAAGTTTACCCGCACCGCCACTGGCGATGACAGGAATATTTACTGCATCTGCAATTTTCTTCGTCAATTCGATTTGGTAGCCATTTTTTTCACCGTCAGCATCCATGGCATTAACAACAAGCTCGCCCGCCCCGAGCGCCTCTCCTCGTTTTGCCCATTCGATTGCATCCATGCCGGTATCCTTTCTGCCGCCATTAATAAATACATGAAAGTCGCCGTCTTCCGTTCTTTTGGCATCAATCGAAAGGACGATGCATTGGCTGCCGAACTTATCGGAGGATTCTTTAATCAATTCCGGACGCTGCACAGCAGCACTGTTCACCGATACTTTATCAGCGCCTGCATGAAGAACACTGTGAATATCTTCTATGGTGCGGATACCGCCGCCGACCATAAAAGGTATCGCGATTTCACGTGCAACCTGCTCCACAACATCCAGGAAGATATTTCGTTCTTCATTGGAGGCTGTGATATCATAAAAAACAAGCTCATCTGCTCCTTCCCGATTATAGCGTGCAGCTAATTCGACCGGATTAGCAACGTCTTTGATATCTTGAAATTTCTTTCCCTTTACAACACGGCCCTTGTCCACATCGAGGCAGGGGATAATTCGTTTAGCGAGCATGATTATCCTCCTTTACAACATCCTCCAGCCGGATGGTTCCATCATACAGTGCTTTTCCGATGATAGCTCCATAAAGGTTGAGTGCCTGAAGATTGGCAACATCTTCTTTACGGGAAACACCGCCGGAAGCAATAATATTCATACTGGTAGCTTCCTGCATGGCCTTCAATTCTTCAAGATTTGGCCCACGCAGCATACCATCCTTTAAAATATCTGTATATACAATGGTTTTTAAACCGGCTGCCTCTAATTTTTTAGCAAGGTCAGTTGCTTTTGTATCACTATTTTTTGTCCAGCCGTCAGTTGCTACATAGCCATTACGCGCATCGAGAGATACAGCCATTTTATCGCCATATAGCCTGATTGCTTCTGTAAGCATATCCCAATCAGTGATAGCAGAGGTACCAAGAATAACTCGTGCAGCTCCGCCTTCTACATACTCCTTAATGGTGTCTAAAGAACGGATACCGCCACCGACTTCTACAGGGATCGAGAGCGCTCCGATTGTTTTTAGGATAACTTCTTTATTTTTCGGTTCACCGGTTTTGGCCCCGTCTAAATCGACCATATGAAGGAAGGTACCGCCCGCTTCCTGCCATTTTTTTGCAGTTTCCACTGGAGAGTTGTTATAGGTAGTCTGCTGATTATAATCTCCTTGTTTTAAACGTACACAGTTTCCATCCTTCACATCAATTGCTGGAAAAATGATCATGAAATCGACTCCTCATAATTTTTCAATAATGCAATTCCGACATCGCCGCTTTTTTCCGGATGAAATTGCATGCCTGTTATATTTTTATCCTGCACAATCGCCGGTACACGTCCGCCATAATCTGCGCTTGCTACAAGTGTATTCTGCTCTAAATCATCCACTGCGTAAGAGTGGACAAAATAGACATACGGTTCTTCGCCAAGATTATTTAACAAGGTGCCAGGCTGATCGGACTGGATGATATTCCAGCCCATATGCGGAACTTTTACTTTGTCGGAAATGCGTTTCACAGAGCCTGATAGGAGGCCAAGCCCTTTGCAGCCGCCGTTTTCCTCACTAAATTCATAGAAAAGCTGCATACCAAGACAAATTCCTAAAATAGGCTTGCCATTGGCGGCTTCTTCTTTCAAAACGGTATCCAGCTGATCGCGTTCCAGTGCCTCCATCGCGTCCTTGAAGGCGCCGACGCCGGGAAGAATAATGGCATCTGCCTGATTAATTTCTTCCGGGTCCATTGTCAGCTTGGAGGTTTTCCCTAATTTATCTAATGCAAACTGCAGGCTTTTAATATTCCCTGCACCGTAATCAATAATGGCAATCATATCCATAGCTCCTTTAAAAAAGATAGATAAGCGTTGTTACAAATATTAGAGACTTCCTTTGGTAGAAGGAATACCTTTTATTGTCGGGTCAATAGATACGGCTTCACGAATAGCCCGGCCAAATCCTTTGAAAATCGATTCGATCATATGGTGTGTATTTGATCCATATAAAACTTCGACATGAAGCGTTACCTTTGCATGACTGGTAAAACCAATCAGAAATTCTTCAACCAGCTCTGTATCAAAGCTGCCTACTTTATCCTTCAGGCCGTCTACACGGTAAACTAAAAAGGAACGGCCGCTGATATCAATCGAAATAGAAGAAAGAGACTCATCCATTGGTGTTGTGGCTGTGGCAAAGCGTTTAATGCTTTCCTTTGTTCCTAAAGCCTCGTTAAATGCCTGGCCAAGTACAATTCCGATATCTTCTACGGTATGATGCTGATCTACTTCTAAATCTCCATCGCATTCTACCTGTAAATCCAGTCCGCCGTGTTTAGTAAAAAGAGTCAGCATATGATCTAAAAAACCGACTCCTGTTTTCAATTCAGATTTTCCTTCCCCATCTAAGTTAAGAGCAAGAGATATATTTGTTTCTGTGGTTTGCCGTTCTTTTTTAGCTTGACGCATGGTTGTTCTCCTTTCGAATTCGAATTGCATTAGCGTGTGCTGTAAGGCCTTCTGCTTCTGCAATTGTAATAATGGTGTCTGCAGAATCGAGCAGCTGCTCTTTTGAATAATGAATGGTACTTGATTTTTTCATGAAATCATATACGCCAAGAGGGGAAGAGAAGCGAGCTGTCCCGTTTGTCGGTAAAGTATGATTCGGGCCTGCAAAATAATCTCCTAATGGCTCACTGGAATAAGGACCGATAAAGATAGCGCCAGCATGCTTGATTTTCTCAACCTGCTCCGCAGCTCCTTCTCCCATTAATTGCAGATGCTCGGGAGCAATGGAATTAATAAGCTCTATCGCTTGTTCCTCGTCATCGCAGATAATAATTTTTCCATTTGCCTGAATTGACTCACGGATAATAGCCGCACGCTCCAGTAACGGAATTTGCCGCTCAACCTCTTTCTGAACTTTTTCCGCATAGTCAGCATCTGTGGTCACGCAAATCGAGGTGGCATCCTCCGCATGTTCGGCCTGTGATAATAAATCAGCGGCAACATAAGAAGGAGGGACGGTATTATCAGCGAAAGCACAAATTTCGCTTGGGCCTGCAATCATATCAATAGCTACATCGCCAAATACCCATTTTTTAGCACGAGCAACGAAGGCATTCCCCGGTCCGACAATTTTATCTACTTTCGGAAGGCTCTCTGTTCCATAGGCTAAAGCAGCAACAGCTTGAGCTCCGCCGATTTTATAAACATGGTTGGCGCCGGCAATTTTTGCTGCTGTAAGAACAACCGGGTTAAGGCTTCCGTCGGGTTGAGGCGGGGTCGTAATCACCACCTGTTCAACGCCGGCAACGACAGCTGGAATAACATCCATTAATACTGTAGAAGGGTAGCTTGCTTTTCCACCTGGTACATAGACACCGACACGATCCAATGGCGTAATTTTCTGTCCCAGACGAATGCCTGGCTGCGGGCTGAATTGAAATCCTTCTTCTTTAGTTTTTTGCTGATACTGGCGAATATTTTCAGCAGCAGCTGTTAGTGCCTCAAAAAGCACTGGCTGTTCGGTTTTTACCTTTTCAAAAGCATTTTCCCATTCTTCCTCTGAAACAGATAAGGAAGTAATATCAGCCTTATCAAATTTTTCTGTATATGCAAGTGCTGCTGCATCTCCACGCTTCTGTACTGCCCGGATAATTTCTAAAACCTGTTCATCTATATCCTGCTGCATCAGCTGCGTTGCTTTTTCTGCATTCGCCAAGTTCCGTTTAAATGCTTCGTAACGAATCATTTGCATTTTTTTATCCCACCACCTGTTCCAATTTTTTTAGTACATCTTGAATATCTTTTGAGCGTGTCACAAAGCTGGCTTTATTAACAATAAATTTTGTACTGATCGTTTCAATATCTGCTAAAATTTCCAATCCATTTTCACGCAGGGTATTTCCTGTCTCGACAATGTCCACGATATAGTCTGCCAGGCCAATTAATGGTGCCAGCTCTACAGAACCATTGAGATGGACAGTCTCTATTGTCTGATTTCGTTTTTCAAAGAACCCCTTGGCGATATTCGGGTACTTGGTGGCGATAGTTAAAGATTGATCATCAGGAAGCGTGGAGCCTTTTTTGCCTGCTACAGAGAATTTGCATTTCCCGATTCCCAAATCCAGAATTTCGTAAACATCAGCTTCTGTTTCTACAATATTATCTCTGCCGACAATACCGATATCGGCAGCCCCTTTTTCTACATAAATTGGGACATCCATCCCTTTTAAAAATATTAATCGCAATGTCTTATCTTTATTATAAAAAACGAGCTTGCGTGTTTTTTCATGAAAATCTTCAAAATGGATTCCTGCTTTTTCTAATAAATCAATAGATTGCTTAGCAGGACGCCCTTTTGCTAAAGCAATGGTTACCGGTTGCATCATTCAACGTCCTTTCTCGAATACCAATCTAGCAGTTCCTGATCGGTCTTAAATTCTTCAAGCTGTTTTTGTTTACTATATACTAATTTTTCGGATTTTACGAGTATCCTCGGTGAGTCAGAGGACTCCTCATCTCCTTTAGCTGTTCTGACTATGACAGTATGATTTGCCGTTCTCAATGCTTCAGCAAGCTGAAATGCACGCTGACGTTCAGAAGTTTCATAACGAAGCTCAATAGCTGCATTTTCTGAAAAATCTCCGGAAAGCAGATTAACTAACAAATCAACTTCAAAGGCAAAGCCGATTGCAGGCATTTCGCGGTTAAAGGACCGGCTTAAATAATCATAGCGTCCTCCCATCATAATTGGCTGGCCCAGTCCTTCAGCAAAGCCCTGGAATATGATTCCGGAATAGTAGTTCATATGGTTAATCAGCCCGAGGTTGATTGAAATATAGGAATCAACCTGGTAGTCTTTGAGAAGCTGATACACTTTAGATAAATAGTCCAGCTCCTCACGCATACGGTCGGTTGTGATAATATTCTCTGCTTCCTCGATTACAAAGCTTGCATCTCCATATAGCATAGGAATTTTCCGGAGCTTTTCAATTAAGAAAGCATCCAAGCTTAAGTCTTTTAAAAAAGGAACAATTTCAGAAATATTTTTGGATTGAATATACTGATCCAGCTGTTTTTGCTGCATGACATTAAGGTTGGCTTCACGTAATAATTCTTTATAAAAAGTCGCATGACCAATTTCTATTTTAAAAGATGGAATGGCTAATTCCTTTAAGCTTGTAACTGCTAATGCAATCAGTTCAGCATCTGCTTCAGGCGTACGCTCTCCGAATAGCTCTACACCTGCCTGCGTGCGGGAACGTTCTTCTAAAGTGGAACGGAAAATATCCAGTACATAAGAAAGACGGCCGGATACCACATTTTCCTGCAGGTTCGTATAGTGTCTGGCAATTGGGATAGTTGCATCAGGACGCAGGACGAGCACTTTTCCAGATGGGTCAATCAGCTTTAACATGTCAGCTGTATTGACTGTTCCCTGGACATCATTATATAAATCATAATCTTCAAAAACAGGTGTTTCCACCTGCTGATAACCGAATTTTGTGAATCGATTGGTTAATTTATGGATAACATGACGTTTTTTAGCGAATTGTTTCGGGTAGAACATGGAGTGAAGCAGTTGTTTATTTCTCATAAAATTCCCCTTCTTTTTTAACGCTTTATTAATTTAATGCTTTATCTAATTAAAGTTATTTAGTATTATATTCATGTTCAGAAAAAAAGTCAATGAAAGGAGCTCAACTTTTATGTATGATTTTCATATGCACTCAAGCTTTTCTGCAGATTGTGATGCACCGATGGAGGATATGATTCAAGAAGCGATTAAAAAAGGACTTAAAGAAATCGCTTTTACCGAGCATTTAGATGTGGACTATCCGGATGAGGAGTGGGATTTCAGCTTTGACCCGGAAGCTTATCAAAAAAAGTTAGAAGGTTTACGGGAGAAATATCAAGATAAAATTCAAATACGCAAGGGGATTGAAGTTGGTGTACAACCGCATGTACTTAAGGAGACATCAGATTTTATTGATCGATTAAAGCCGGAATTTATTATTTGCTCCATGCACGCTACAAATAAACAGGATTTGCATTCCGGTGAATTTTTTGAAGATAGAACAATAGATGAAGCGTACCGGATTTATTTTGAAGAGTACTATGCATGCTTAAAGAACTTTAAAAACTATCATATTCTGGGTCACTTTGATTTAGTCAGCAGATATGCATCTGGAGGACTGGAGCATATACCAGCAGATATCATGGAAGAAATATTAAAATTAGTCATCTCAGAAGGAAAAGGAATTGAATTAAACACATCCGGCTATAAATACGGAATGAATGCTCCGCTCCCAAGTAAAAATATATTGCGCTTATATCGTGATCTTGGCGGAGAAATGATCACACTGGGCTCTGACGCACACCGTCCGGGTGAAATTGCTGCTCACTTTAAGGAAGCAAAAGATATATTGACAGAATGCGGCTTTTCTTATATATGCAGTATGAATGGGGAAGAGATTAACTATCATCCAATTAAATAATACCCATTTTCAACACTTTCATGAATCTGTAAATGGGAGGCAGATATGTTACGATAAAATCAGGAAAAAAATATGAATTAGGGAGGAATAGTAATGAGTTTCAATGTTTTAGTAGCTTATGACCGATCCGACCTTAGCAGAAAAGCAGTAGAAGAAGCGAAAGAACAGATTAAACTTGCAGAGGACGCTGTAGTGCATATTGTAACAGTTATTTCTAATGGCGGACCCACTGTAAATGCTACTCTTGCACGCAGTTTTATGAACGATTTGGCCAAAGAGGCCCGTCCTGCCATCGAAAGCATTCGTAAGGAGTTAGAAGAGGGAGGGATTAAGTGTAAAACAGATATTCTGCTGGATTACACCTTCCGTAATCCAGCCTCACAATTAATTGATTATGCGAAAGAAAATGAAATAGAATTGATTGTTCTGGGCAGCCGGGGGCTGGGAGGAGTAGGCAGATTCTTCCTGGGAAGCGTCAGCAGTCAGGTTGTTCATCAGGCGCACTGTAAAGTACTGGTTGTGAAATAAATAGGGAAAATAAGAAAATCTAAAGCTGATTGTAACGGTTATCTTTTATAGCTTTAGATTTTCTTTTTCTATTATTTTATTGCAGTGTAACTGGCTGTAATGCTCCCACTGAATGAAGTTTCACTTTATAATTGGCTGGTTTGATTAAAAATCTCGTTTTTGGAATGTTAAGGTGGAAATGATCGATGTAACCACCAGCCAGAGCAGCAAGAGACCGATACTGGTGAACGTTCCCAATGCTTCAAAGGATCCTTCGGCAGCTGAACCGGATAAGCTGTGTATTGCTGACTGAGGCATAACAGGAAGCAAGACTTTTTGAACCGTATCTGAGAACATATTGATAAGTGCCGGCATCACCATAACAATGATCGAAAAAGCAATGCCTCCCCCGCTATTTTTGAAAAAAATAGTCGCTGCAACGGTGAGCAGGCAATAAAATACCGGCATCAGTACGACGCCTAAAACAAATTGTCTGATATCTGCATCCGCTAGACTTGCAGCAGCCATATTATTCATCATTAGAATGATTTGACTGCTTAGATAAATAAGAGCTACAATCAGGATACTCACTGCAATGGAAAGGAGAAAAAAGGTTACATATTTTCCTATAAAAAACTTTTTTCGATCTGGAACGGCAGCCAAAGAGGTATAAATCGTTTCAGCAGTAAATTCTCTGGATATGGACAATGCTGTAAAAGTAATCAGCAGAATACTAGCTAAATCAATTCCCAGCATATTTGCTGAAACTATCTCCATGACGGATAAATCTGTAATGGCTCTTCCTTGGGTAACATTCGTAGTTATGGAAAAGATAAATCCGGCCAATAAACTGATTCCAATTGTTAACAGCAAATATACTCTTGAAAAACGAAGAAAGAATATTTTTTTTAGTTCAGCTTGAATGATATTCTTCATCTTGATTCCCTGCCTTTCGCTAGAAGGTTGTCAGTTGATACATAATCTATTTTTCCTTCTGTTAATTCTACAAATAATTCTTCTAAGGAAGGCTGAATTTTCGTTAATTCAAATAAAGCTAACTGTCCTGTCTTTGCTGCCAACCCAATTTGTTCCATATCTAATTGATAAACATGGAGTTCTTCATTTTTTCCCTGCTTCACCTCTGCGCCTTTTGCTGTTAATAATAATTGTAATTCTTTATTATCTTCACATCTTACTTTTATAAAGGAGCCCAGACTGTTCTGTGATAGTTCATCGATGGTCATATCAGCAATTAATTTTCCTTGAGCAAGGATAATCATTCGATCAGCTATCATTTGCATTTCACTCATAAGATGGCTGGAGACCAACACAGCTTTTCCGTCCTGCGCCAGCTTCCTTGTTAACTCGCGTAACCAATGAATACCGTCTACATCCAATCCGTTAAAAGGTTCATCCAAGATAACTGTTTCCGGATCTCCCAGAAGAGCAGTTGCAATCCCTAAGCGCTGTTTCATTCCTAAGGAGAATGTACCAATTGGCTTGTCTTTTACCTTTTCCAATCCAGTTTCCATTAGCATTGTTTCTGTTTGCTTTTCGGAAATACCGCTTGCAGCGGCAATTATTTCTAAATGCTGTTTCGCCGTTAATTTCGGATTTACAGCATTTCCATTAATTAAGGCCCCTATTTTGGAGATGGGCTGCTTCAGAGCTTTGTAGCTCTGTCCATCAATCGTTACACTGCCCTCGCTCGGGTTCATTAACCCCAAAATCATTTTCATTGTTGTTGACTTTCCGGCACCGTTTGGACCTAAAAAACCCGTCACAACACCTGGTTGAATAACCAGTGATAATTGATTTACCGATATTTTATCCTTAAAGGTTTTTGTTAAATTTCTCATTTCAATCATTTTTGTCCCTCCAAACTTCAGAATTATCCGAAGATAAATAGTTATCTACAGCTTTATCAATAAAAGAATCTGTAAACTCCATCAGCCGACGATCTTCCTCTGGCCATTTCTCCCGGTTTTTGTAGGAATTCTTATGGGCTGTAAATAAATCCTGACTTCCTTCTGAAATACTTACAACCATTTCTATCCATCTTTTGGCAAAACCCTGCCCTCGCTCACTTTCGGGATGAACATCGTGTAGTATGTGAGCAACAGCCTCTAATATCAGCGCTTTCCAGTCCCAATATATATCCAAAACTTCCTCCCAATTCTGATAATGCTCTGTAAAGGTATTTTCTGACTTTTTATCAAATGCAACGTCTTTATATTGATAGATTGTATCCTTGTTTAAAGAGATAATTAATTGCACGAGATTTCCCAGAGGAAGTGCTTTACTTTCTTCAATCCCTGATAAACTCGCTTCAATCATAGCAATATTGCTTTTGATATCATGCAGCTTATAGTAGAATATCTCCCGCTGCTTTTCTAATACAGTAATAAGCTGCCTGGCAGTTGTGGTTTCTTCCAGCAGCTTGCTGATATCTTTAATTTTTAAACCTAAGGATTTGTAGAATAAGACCTGCTGCAGGCGTGTTAAATCTGTTTCTGTATAATATCTTCTTCCATTTTCTTTATTTTTTTTTAAAGGAACCAAATGAATATTATCATAATATTGTAATGTCCGTACGGTGACGCCAGTAAGTTTGGAGATTTCCCCGATTGAAAATTTGTTTTCCTTTTCCACCATAACACCTCCTGCTTATTATTAAATCACATTACGTTACGTCATCATCAATAGCTTGAATAAAATATTTAAAAAAATGAATCTGAATTAGCATGTAATAATCAAATAGGACAGTATTTCTAAAATGTTAAAAAATCTCTTGACCATCATTGGGCATCTATGTATAATTTAAATCGTAATCATTACGAAACGTAATAATTACGTATTAAGGGAGGAGTATCGACATGAAAAATTTTGGGAAATTAGGAATTATTTTAGGTTTAATCAGTTTTCTATTTATAGCAGGTTGTCAATCCGGGGCTGATGATACAGATAGTCAGGAGGAAGAAACGGACAGCCAAGAGGATGTCGAAGCGAATCATGAAGAGGAAGGGCATCATGATCATGGTGATGAGGAAGCTTCCTTTGAGGATGCACCGGAAAATATCCAAATTGAAGGATTATCCGATCATTATCATACAGGCGATGTTTTTAAATTAGAAGCGGTATCGGAAGAAGATTTGGATCACTGGCATTGGTACATACGCGACTCCTCTGAAGAGGAATGGACTGTGGCGGAAGACCAATATGAGGATTCTTATATTGGTGATGCGAATGTAGATGGGCAGGAAGTTGTGGCGGTTCTTTATAATGATGATCATGAACCTGTTGCAAAATCTCCTGTTATAGAAATTACTATCGATGACCATGATGGCGATGTTTATGAGGGATATTTCGATGATGAAGATGTTGAAGACAGGGACATTTCAGACTGGGCTGGAGAGTGGAAGTCCGTCTACCCTTACTTTGAAGAAGGTGCCCTTGACGAAGTATATGAACATAGGGCTGAAGAAAGTGATGACATGTCATTTGAAGATTACAAAGAGTATTATGACACAGGTTATGCAACGAGTGTAAATAACATCGAAATAACAGAAGATGGTGAGTTTACATTCCATGACGGTGATGAAACATACTCAGGAACATATGTATATGACGGCTATGAAATTCTTGAGTATGAAGCAGGCAACCGTGGTGTCCGATTCATATTCAAATTGGAAGAAGGAGATGATGAAGCTCCTCAGAATATCCAGTTCAGTGACCATATCATCGCACCACAGGCTTCGTCACATTTCCACCTCTATTGGGGAGATGACAGAGACGAACTTTTGGAAGAAGTTGACCATTGGCCAACTTACTACCCTGTGGAGTGGAGTGAAGAGCAGATTGTAAATGATTTGCTCCTGCACTAATCATTCAATGAAGAAAGGATTTTATAATACGTAATCTTTGAAGCTTTTATTTGCAATCCTGCCCGCCTGTCAGGATGAATCTTCCACTGCGGGGGAAGGCGGCGAATATATTACAGTCTATCCATGTAAATGATTAAAGAAAGACTATAAACCTTATAAACACTGTTTTTATAAGATTTATAGTCTTTTATTATGGAATAAGAAAGTATAACTTTTTTCGTAAATTTATTCCCGGGCTAGAGATAAAGCTGCCCAGCTCCGAGCGCCAAACTTTAGGAGCTAACACGTGAGTGCCCTGCGATAAAGAGGATTTAGCGATTGCGGGGCTACAGGCGTTGCGACACAATATCGCGTTTTTAGCCTGTAAGGGCGCTTTTGTTCCATTTACTCTCGTAAGCCATCCGAAACACGTTCGCCGAGTTCACGGGAAGCTAAAGAAAAATACTCGATCACCTTGACCTGTAAGTCCCGTCTTATTCCGGTCAGTGCGGTGACAAGGTTGGAGACCAGATGAGATTTTCCCGTTTGCGATAACGATCGATAGAAATCTCCTGCCTGTGAAAAATCATCTTGCTTTATTATATCCGAACGCGTGAGTTTCCCTTCTACATAAACGCCTTCTCCACTTGTCTGCAAATCGTCCGGCTGCCAGTACTTTTGATCATTTACCGGTACTTTACGGAATTGTGGACCGATACGGTAACGCTGAGAATCCCAATAGATATTCGCCCGTCCCTGTAATATCTTATCAAAGGACAATTCCGCTCCATCTAATAAGTTTGAAGGTGAGAATGCAATCTTCTCCACTTGCTCCATATAATTTTCAGGATTGCGATTGAGCACCATCTTCCCGACTGGATGGAAAGGAAACATTTCTTCATCCCATACTTTTGTGTCATCAAGCGGATTGAATGGAAGCTGTTCTGCCTCTCCCGGATCCATGATTTGCACGTACAACCCGTACTCTACTGTTTTTCCGCTTGCAATCGTTTGGAAGAGATCTTCACCGGCATAATCGGGATTGATCGCTGCAAGTCTCTCTGCTTCTTGGTTTGTAATATATTCCACTCCATCGAATGGAATCCAGAGGTATTTAATGTAATGACGTTTTCCTTCTGCATTTCGCCACACGTACGTACTGACGCTGTGACCTGGGATACGCCGCAAGCTTTTAATCGTGCCATGGTCAGAAAAAAGCCGGACGAAAAAATGGGTGGACTCTGGAGTGCTGGCGACAAATTTCCAAAGCCGATCTGGATCCATTAAGTTGTTCTTCGGTGAGGGCGCCATTGCTTCCACACTTTCTGCAAAACGCCTTGGATCGCGTAATGAAAAGATGGGGATATGATTGCAAATAAGGTCAAAGATTCCGTTGTCTGTATAGAATTTCGTTGAAAATCCACGTACGTTTCGCAATGTGTCCGGAGTGCCTTTATTACTTGCACCGAGCGAAAAACGGACCGCAACGGGAACTGTTGTACCAGCCTGCTGAAGAAAGGGAAGTTTTGTGTATTCACTCATGCTATGCAGCGTTTCAAAATAGCCGAAAGCACCAAATCCTTTCACATGTAAAGGACGTTCCACAATCTTCCCGTGAACGAGCGTTTCCAGTGATTCATGCAAAATGTTATCTTGCTCCAGTATTGGACCATTTCTGCCAACTGTTTGTGAATATAATGATTCAGGATTATCCGGTTGCTTATGTTGACGATCAGAGTGCTTGTTTCCTGCTTCTGTCTCGGTTTTTTGAACAGGGATGCGTCTTCCTTTTTGAGGATTTTGATTGTTTTCAGTCATTATTTCCTCCTCTTGAAAAATTGATCTACATTATATTGTTATGAATAATATGTATTTCAATATGCATAACTAGCAATAAATAAATAGGGAATTGAATAATGGAAGGAACAGGATAGAAATAAATAAATGCTGATGGTTGAAAATGGGCAGGCGTTAAAAAAGAATGAAAAACAAAGCAATGGAAGAAGTTTGTTCCAGAATATGGAGGTTTGGATATCAATATGGTTATTTTTTATATGAAAAAGTGTCGTAATACAGGAAGGATGTTATAATAGCTATGTATTTTTGAGAATGATGCAACATAGATCTACAAAAGAAATTGAGGGAATTCATACACATGAAAAAGAAGCTGACAGGTATTATTTTAAGTATTGTAATTGTGAGCGGTATTGCTTCAGGTTTTTATTTCTATCAGCAGGATCAAACACAGGCGGAAGAATATACTGGCGCACCGACTATTTTTATACATGGTTATAAAGGAACAGAAAATTCATTTGGATATATGCTTGACCGCTTTGAAAATACGTATCAATGGGGAAATAAAGGCTTTGTTTATTATGTGAAAAAGGATGGTACCATCGTTGATTACAATTTAAATAAGGCAAGATATGCTCCGACATTTGTCCAGATTGTTCTGGAAAATAATCGTGCAAGCTTTGAGGAGAGTACAGAATGGATTGCAAATGTACTTCTTCATTTAAAGGAAAACTATCGTGTTGAAGAAGTTAATATGGTAGGACATTCCATGGGTGGTATTTTGGCAGTGAAATATACGATGGAATATACGCTGAATGGTTATCCGGCCGTAAGTAAGCTTGTTGCAATCGGCAGTCCGTTTGATGGTATTTATAATGAAGACTATTTTGAAATTCATCAGGATGCAGCTGCGGAAGATTTAAAACCCGATTCACATGCCTTAAATATGCTGCGGGAGAATATGTTCCCGGCAGATGTTCGTGTGTACAGTATAGCCAGCACAGGTGATTCAATTGCTGTGCCGGAAAGTGTGAAGGCACTTAGGCAGTTGATACCAGAATCAAATTTTACAGAGACAGTTATTGATGATCCGCAGCTGACACACAGCGCAATGCATGAAAGTATGCAGATTGATAAATTGATTTATAGCTTTTTGTGGCAAGATTAAACAGATTCAACTACAATAGTATAGGATTGATTCAGTAAAATAACCTGCTCCAGTCATGCGGAAATGTACAGCTGGTGTAGTTGGAATGTCTGTTTTTACATAGGCAGGGGAAAAATAATATTAAAGTCAAATATATAAATTATTTTTGACAAATTAAAGGAATGATAGCATGAATAAATACCATCATCTCTATGATAAATTAATTCAGCATACAGATAAAGATAATGTATTGGTCAATGAGCCGGTAAGAGAACATACGTATACAAAATTAGGCGGGGCGGCGGATTTTTATATCACACCATCGTCTTATGAAGAAGTACAGGCAATTATCCGCTTTGCCAATCAGGAAAATGTTCCATTTACAATGCTTGGGAATGGTTCTAATTTAATTGTGAAGGATGGCGGCATTCGCGGGATTGTGATGAATTTGCAGCAGCTGTCATCGATTTGGAGAGAAGGGGATAAGATCATCTCCCAAAGCGGGGCAAGAATTATTGATGCCTCCCGTTTTGCTTTAGCAGAAGAGCTCACCGGATTAGAATTTGCCTGTGGAATTCCGGGTTCTGTCGGCGGAGCCCTCTATATGAATGCTGGGGCATATGGCGGAGAGATTAAAGATGCGCTGGAAAGTACAGTAGTTGCAACGAAAGAGGGGGAGCTGCTGACATTAACAGCGGATCAGCTGGATCTCAGCTATCGTACAAGTAATATCCCGGACAACGGCTATATTGTTTTGGAAGCAACCTTTGCTTTGAAAGCCGGAAGCAAGGAAGAAATTAAAGAAGTGATGGATGATCTTACATATAAAAGAGAATCCAAGCAGCCATTGGAATATCCATCCTGCGGCAGTGTATTCAAGCGTCCGCCTGGTTTTTTTGCCGGTAAGCTGATTCAGGACAGTCATCTTCAAGGAAAGCAAATTGGCGGGGCGGAAGTTTCTACAAAACATGCCGGTTTTATTGTCAATAAGAATAATGCAACAGCATCGGAATATATTTCATTAATTCAATTTGTCCAGGCGACAGTGAAGGAGAAATTTGATGTGCAGTTAGAGCGTGAAGTGCGGATTATTGGTGAGGATGTTGAAGGATAGTATAATGGAACAGGTTCCGGGTGTGAGAGGTAATGCCCGGAGCTTTTTGAATATCTTCTAAAAAAGAAACAATTGACATTCATATTATTCATTCTTATAATATGAAGTGTTATTTTAACCAATAGGCAGAGGTTCTTAGCATCAACCCTCTATAAAAAACTAAGGATAGCTTGCAATTATCATGCTGTGTTCCCTTAGGAGCACGGCTTTTTTGTTTTAGGAAGCAGAAACAATCAGATAACAGCAAAACTGTTGATTTACTGTTATCTTCATCTGCACAAAAGGAGGTGAGCAGCATGGCGGGAAGAAGTGAAAAGGATCTGCAAGGAATTGAATTACTGGGGAATAAAGAAACCAAATATGCGTTTGATTATACACCTGAGGTTTTAGAGGTATTTGATAATCAGCATCCGAATCGGGATTACTTTGTGAAATTAAATTGCCCGGAATTTACAACACTGTGTCCCATGACAAACCAGCCTGATTTTGGAACGATCATTATCAGCTACATTCCAGATATTAAAATGGTTGAAAGCAAGTCGTTAAAATTATATTTATTCAGCTTCCGTAACCATGGTGATTTCCATGAGGACTGTGTCAATATTATTATGAACGATTTAATTGAACGGATGGATCCGCGTTATATTGAAGTGAGAGGGAAATTTACGCCGCGTGGAGGGATTTCCATCGATCCATATTGTAATTATGGAAAACCGGGAACCAAATTTGAAAAAATGGCAGAGGACCGGTTAATGCAGCATGATATGTATCCTGAAAAAATAGATAATCGCTAGAGGGAAATGTAAGATCCTTGAACCTTTGGGAAGAAGGGAACAGGGGAATGTATATTTATTTAAATGCCGTCTTTGTCGGCCTGTTATTATTGTCGAATGTTTTGTCAGTTAAGTTATTTCAAATGGGAAGCTTTGTATTGCCGGCTGCAGCGATTGTTTATGTAATTACATATTTGATGATGGATGTTATTGGCGAGGTTTATGGAAAGAAGGCAGCCAGAAGAACGATTCAAGCCGGGTTTTTCACGCAGATTATCGCCATGATATTTATTTATATCTCGATTCTGCTCCCACCGGCAGCTGATTTTCAATCGCAGGCAGCTTTTGAAGAGATTTTTAACGGGAGCTTCCGTGTCATTCTGGCCAGTCTGGTTTCCTATTTCGTCAGCCAAAACTTAGGTGTCACGATATTTCATGGTTTAAAGCATCGTCATGGCCGGAAAAAATTGTGGCTGCGTAATAGCCTGTCAACGATGACCAGTCAGCTGATCGATACGGTATTATTTATTACCATCGCTTTTTGGAGCATTGTCCCGACACCTGTGTTACTGGGAATGATTATATCACAATATATTTGGAAGTTTATCGTTGCAGTGATTGATACACCGTTTGCTTATTTGCTTGTCCGCTGGGCACGTAAATATGAGGCAAAGCATCAAACAGAACTACTAAAAGCTTCTTAAAAAGAATAGAAGCTGGTCAGTGTGTGATATATCTGAATTAGAAAGACCAGCCAGGGGAATCATCTGGCTGGTCTTTTAATCAAATTGGATATATTTTACTTACCCTCTAAACCGCTGCAGAAACGATTGAACACGCGGGTTTTCCGAGTGCTCGATAACCTCACTTGCTGTTCCTTGCTCTGCGATAACTCCTTCATCTAAAAAGAGCACTTTATCCGCAATATCCAAGGCAAAGTCCATTTCATGTGTGACAAGGATCATCGCCATATCATCATTTTCCGCAATATCACGGATGACATTAAGCACTTCTCCGACAAGCTCAGGGTCAAGTGCAGAGGTGACTTCATCAAATAGCATAATTTTGGGACGCATCACAAGTGCACGAGCCATAGCGACACGCTGCTTCTGTCCGCCTGAAAGCTGACTTGGATAATTGTCCAGCTTATCACTTAGACCCACGCGTTCAAGCATTTCGATAGCTCTTTTTTTGACATCACTTTTTTCTTCCTTTTTCACATGGATCGGTGCTGTCATGCAGTTTTCTAAAATGGTCATATGCGGAAATAGATTAAAATGTTGAAATACCATCCCGATATCGCCGCGAATGGAGCGCAAATGATTTTCATTAGCATGGATCATATCTCCATGCTTCTCCATTTTCCATAAATTACGGCCATCAACGATAATATCACCAGCTGTCGGCTGTTCCAATGTCATCAGCATGCGGATAATGGTTGTCTTTCCGGAACCGCTTGGTCCGATGACAGCTACTTTTTCAGCCGGATAGATATCTAAGTCAATGCCCTTCAGCACTTCCACATCGCCAAAGGATTTATGAACATTTTTATAAGTTACAATTGGATCAGCCATTATTGCATTGCTCCTTTGTCTTTTAAAATTTGGTTTTTATCGAACCTTTTATTGAAGCGGTTCTCTAATTTTTTTATCAGTATCGCAGAAGGATAGCTTAATAACAGGAAGATGATACCTACAATCGTTAATGGCTCAAGGTAAGACCAGTTTTCTGCACCATAGGAACGAGCCATCAGCATAATACCTGCTACTCCGATAGTAGATGCCAGCGGAACTTCCTTAAACATAATAATAAAATAGTTTCCCAGCATCGGAATCGTTGGCGGAATAGCTTGCGGCAGAATAATCTTGCGCCATTTATCCCATGTGGAAATATTCAATGCCTTAGAGGCTTCCCACTGTCCTTTATCTACATTTTCAATTCCTGACCGGTAAATTTCACCAATATACGTACTAAAGTGTATACCAAGTCCCAATACAGCACAAGCGAATGGATGGAGGGATATACCGATATAAGGTATTACCGGCAAGGCGTAAAAAATGAAAAATAACTGAACAAGCGGAGGAGTAGAGCGGATAAATTCCATTGTCCAAGTAACAATAAAATGCATAAAACGATTAGGGATACGGCGTAAAAAAGTCCACAAGAAACCGGCAATTAACGCAAACAGGTAGCTGGATATCGTCAGACCGATCGTCATTCCAAGTCCTTGTAAAACCACTGGTAATGCATCGAAAAATGTATCCCAGCTCCAATAATTCAAATTCATCAGTCAGCTGCTCCTTTCTTTGCCATTTTTTCAGCCTTCCTTGTAAGGAAAATGAATGGAAGTGCTAAAATGAAATAGAATACAAGCACCATTAAATAAATCACCGGTGATAAAGACAAGCTGGTACTTCGCATGATGTCGCCATAATATAGAATATCTGTTAAACCGATGAGCGAGACGAGCGATGTTCCTTTTAAAATTTGAATTGTATAGTTACCGAATTCAGGGAGCATCATTCGTACTGCCTGTGGAAAAATAATCAGACGCATCCTTTGAAAAGAAGACATATTTAAAGCAGTGGCAGCTTCATATTGTCCTTGTGATACAGATAAGATAGAACTGCGGACAACTTCAGAAAGATATGCACCATAGTTTAATCCAATCGCAATAACACCGATCCACCAGTTGGACCCCAGGTTGATTCCAAATAGCATCGGTATAGCGTAGTACAGCCAGAATAGCTGAACAATTAAGGATGTTCCCCGAAAGACTTCTACATAAAATCCGGTTATTTTTCGTAATAAAACGTTCCTGGACAGCCTGCATAGCCCTGCTATAAATGACATGATATATGCAAACAAGGCAGACGCAATTAGAATAGATACTGTTATTTGAATACCACGCCATAATTGCGGGGTAATCTCTAATATAGCATTAATAGTAACGACCTCCTTTATTATTGAAATGTGTAAGGTTCTATTTATTTTGAAAAAAAGATAGGGCGCTCCTTAGTTGAAGGAACCGCCCTATGGAGTCTTAAAATATAACTATTTCATCAACTTTCGTAGTTAAAATTCACCTTGGCATACTTGCTCCGTTGTCATGGAACCAGCTTCAACAAAGTTCGTTTCCGGATGGAATCCGTTTTGTTCCAGTAATTCAGCAACCGTACCGTCCTCTTTTAATTCTTCTAATTTTTCGTTATAGGCATCGCGAAGCTCTTCATTTTCAAGACTGAAAGCAGCTGCGCCATAGCTTGGTACACCTTCTACATCTGGCTGTTCAAAGCTTTCGACAAGCTCTAAGGAATCTGTATTTGCTGAATCAAAAGCCATGCGTACAGTCATTTCTGTGCCGGTTGTGGCGTCAGCACGTCCTGCTTGAATGGCTGAGAAGGTTGCAGGGATATCTGGAGCCGTAATAATTTGCTCATCAGCTACGCCTTCAGATTTTAGAAACTCAATTTCTGTCGCACCTTCCATCACAACGACGGTTATATCAGGGTTATCTGCAATATCTGTATAGCTTTCAATGGATAATGGGTTACCCGCTTCGACAACTAAGCCTTCTCCATATACCATTTCCGGCTCACCGAAAAGTGCATTTTCACAGCGTTCTGGATTGATTGCCATACCGGCGGTTATTACATCGAATTGTCCTGCCTGAACACCTGGAATCAGTTCACTAAAATCAGATAATTGCCCTTCTACATTATCAACTCCAAGCTCGGCAAACACAGCCGTAGCGATATCAACTGCCGCGCCTTTCAGCTCTCCATCTTCTTCATAAGCATAGGGTGATTCATTAGCAAAACCTACTGAAACTGTGCCCGCATCTTGAATACTTTCTAAGCTATTATCTGATCCGCCACAAGCTGCCAGCAGCAATACAAATGCAGCCAGACCAGTAAGTATGAATTTTTTCTTCAACTGAATATGCCCCCTAAAATAAAAATATTGATTATCATTGCTAACTTCTTAGAAAAAGAACGTTACATGAAATCAACATAAGTTAACAAATATGTTACAGAGAAAAGAAAGGATTCTCAAACTGCATATTTTATGAAAAACGCGATTTATTTCCTGTTTTATGGGGTTATGGGTAAATAGCTTAGATATACCAATATATACCCTACTATAGTTGTTTATCCTCCATATAACGAAGAAGTGTTATTTTATAAGATTCCCGCTGAATGAGGTTTCACTTTATTTACGGTAAATAGAAATTAATTGAAAAGGGATGCAGAGTCTAATAGGATAGAAGATAAGATGAAAAAAAGGTGGAGATAGATCATGGGAGCTTATATTGCGGTAATTGTTGTATCTGTCATTGTGGTTGCAATGGTTATTATTTTATCTTTAGTCACGCTGTCAAAGGGATATGGCTATAAGCATAAAATTGACCCGCTTCCTGGTGAAGGGGAAAAAGCGGATAATGAGCGAGAAGAAAATAAATCAGTAAAGTAATGAAGAAAATAGGATGGTTTAATATAGCAGTGAATGGAAGTAATCAGAATAAATAAGGGCATAGCATATTGGCATACTTTTTTCGGATAATGACTAAGGTCGGTCAGAGGCAGAAACAGGGAGGAAGAGGAAACCTGATTTGGAAGGATGCGAGTATAGCTCATTCCGAAAAATAAAAAGAAATGCAAGTAGCGATAAAGCTTGTGCTTGGATTTCTTTTTTTGTATCTATTTCTGGAAATATAAGGTTTTATTCATGTTCAACAGAAGGACGATAGCCTCTTTGAAGCTCAGAAATACTTAAACCGAATGTCATTTGCAAATGAGGGTAATCCGGAAAGCGATTAAAATCTCCACCCCATTCAAAGCCTAAATCCTTTGCGATTTCTGCAACCTCAAACCAGTCGGATTCACCATTATTATTGCCATCATAGTGAATATCCCAGATTATTTCTCCTTCCTGATTCCGAATGGCATAATCGACAGCCAGTCCATAATTATGGTAGCTTTCCCCTGCTCTGGCATGGGTAACAATATTTCCGCCATCTTCTCTGCCTCTGGCATACAGTGCATCCTGCTCCTCCTCCGAACGCAGACCATCAGTAATAACAACCTCTATATCTATATCATCAGCACGATCAATTAATGTTTCTACAGCTTCCTGGACGTCGGGATGAAGCTCCGTGATCGTTTCTCCCTCAACCACTCTTTCATAAGGGGAATTTGTCAGCTGGTAAAACCAAAATAACAAGCCTATAAAAAGAATAATAACAATCCAGGAAAGCGTAAAATGCTTTAAAGCTTTCATTCGTTATTTCAGACTCCTTTGAAAAGTATCTGTAGCTTTAGGATAACATGAATATGAATCTGGTGAAGCGTTGAACAACAAAAAGAATACCCGCTTACTGGATGGATAAGCAAGTATGAAATTGATTTCTTCATGGAAGTAGACATATAATATAGGAAACCTGACAGAAATGGAGGAAAAACAATGTATTACCTCATTAGCTGTTTAATAGGTTACATCTTTGGCTGTATTCATGGGTCGCAAATTGTTGGTAAAATAAAGAAGCGGGATATTAAGAATGAAGGTGTAAAGAATGCCGGGGCATCGAACACAACAATTCTATTAGGCTGGAGATATGGTATTGTGGTTGCTCTCATTGATATTTTTAAAGCAACACTTGCTATATTGCTCGTTTTATTTGTCTTGAGAGAAGCAGGAATCGCAGCCGGGAACGCGTCTTTATATATTTATTTGACTGCTTTATTTGTCATTATTGGGCATAACTATCCGGTTACCATGAAGTTCAGCGGCGGGAAAGGAACAGCATCCTTAGTCGGCGCATTAATTGCGATTGACTGGCGGGTTGCTTTCATCGGGATTGCTATTTTATTGTTCTTTACTTTTGCAACGGATTATCTCGTTATCGGTGTCCTGTTTATGTATGTTTCTTTTCTTATCACAACGTATTATTTCTTTGGAAATGGACCTGCGCTGGTGGTGGTATTTTTAACATTGCTGTGTATCTATAAACATTTGGAAAATTATCGCAGAATTATAGCGAAGGAAGAGACGAGACTGTCCAGTATGTTTAAAAAGAGTGCGTAAAGAGAACGCTTAAAGAAAAAGCTTTTTATGGAGGTGTGTGCCAGGATTGGATATTTTATTATGGATCATCATTATCTTATTATTTATCGCAAGTTTTCTGGGAATTATCTTTCCGATGATTCCATCTGTTATCGCTATATGGGGAGGATTTTTAGTCTACAATTTCTTTATCAATAATGATTCGCTGACCTGGTGGTTCTGGACAGGCATGATTGTGATCACAGTCATTCTAATTGTAGCGGATATTATCGCCAACAGTTATTTTGTGAAAAAATTTGGGGGAAGTAAAGCCGGAGAAAGAGGAGCAGCGATAGCTGTTATTGTCGGTTCATTTATTACTCCGCCATTTGGAATTATCTATGTGCCATTTTTAACGGTTCTCGCTATCGAAATGATGCAGCGGAGGACAGCTAAAGAAGCATTCCGGGCGTCTGTCGGCTCTTTTTTAGGATTTTTAGGCGGCTCTGTTGCAAAAGTTGTTCTGCAGCTGGTGATGATTGTCTGGTTTTTTATCGCAATCTGGTTTTAAGCAGGCAATATATATGAAAAAATCGCCTGCTTCTTGACTTTCGCCAGTGAGAACTATATATTAAAAGCATAGTTGAAATGTTGACGGAGAATAGTACGTTGTGATTGTCTAATACAGAGAGAAAAAGAGGGCTGAGACTTTTTCTTAGACATACAGGGGAACCTGCCTCCCGAGTTCGCCATATAAGGAGATACAGCTCTGAAATTGGCGCGGTTTTAGGCCGTTATCCAATGAAGTGTATATATTTGCTGAAGATCATTTGTGAAATTGTGGAATGACTGCTTATATATAAACAAGGGTGGTACCACCTAAGCCTCGGTCCCTTTTTGGATGGAGGATTTTTTGTGTTTACATGGATTTTTAAATAATAGCAGAACATATTGAAGAAAGAGGTGCTTACAATTGGGTAAGAAAAATAAACAATTTGTAGAGAAAATTACAGCGATGGAGGACGATTTCGCACAGTGGTATACAGACGTTGTGAAGCAGGCTGAGCTTGTTGACTACGGTCAAGTACGTGGAACAATGATTATCAAGCCTTATGGCTATGCAATTTGGGAAAATATTAAGAATGAATTAGATCATATGTTTAAGGAAACAGGCCATACCAATGTTGCCTTTCCACTGTTTATTCCAGAAAGCTTATTACAAAAGGAAAAAGATCATGTAGAAGGCTTTGCTCCTGAGGTTGCCTGGGTAACCCATGGCGGTGACGAAGAATTAACAGAACGTATTGCGGTACGTCCAACTTCTGAGGTGCTTTTCTGTGATTATTATTCAAATAATATTCACTCTTATCGTGATCTGCCAAAGCTGTATAATCAATGGTCCAATGTGGTTCGCTGGGAAAAAACAACCCGTCCATTCCTGCGTTCCTCCGAATTCCATTGGCAGGAAGGACATACAGCGCATGCAACAGATGAAGAAGCAACAGAGGAAACAAACCGTATGCTTGAAATTTATGCAAAACTTGTTGAAGATTATTTAGCTATTCCTGTTTTGAAGGGAACGAAAACAGATAAGGAAAAATTTGCAGGTGCAAAATTCACGTTAACTATTGAAGCATTGATGCATGATGGAAAAGCATTGCAGTCTGGTACATCTCATCATTTTGGTTCCGGTTTTGCCGAAGCATTTGATATTACGTATCTGGACGAAAATGGAAAAAGTCAATTTGTTCATCAAACTTCCTGGGGCTTATCGACGCGTATTATGGGAGCTTTAATCATGGTACATGGGGATAACCGCGGATTAGTTGTTCCGCCAAAAATTGCTCCAACACAGGCAATGATTGTGCCGATTGCGCAGCACAAAGAAGGTGTGCTGGATAAGGCATATGCTTTACGTGATCAGTTAGCGAAAATTGCCCGTGTAGATATTGACGGCAGTGATAAAATGCCGGGCTGGAAATTTAATGAATACGAAATGAAAGGTATTCCAGTTCGTATCGAAATGGGACCAAAGGATATTGAGAAAGAACAGGTTGTTCTTGTCCGCCGTGATACTGGTGAAAAGGAATTCGTTGCTTTAACAGATGTGGAAGAGCGTCTTGCTGCATTGCTGGATGAAGTACAGGCAAATCTTTATAAGCGTGCCTTGGAGCATCGGATAGAGATGACACATACGGCGAAGGACATGGATCAATTCAAAACAGAAATCGAAAAAGGCGGATTTGTCAAAGCAATGTGGTGTGGAGATGTTGCTTGTGAAGAAAAGATTAAAGAAGAAACAACTGCAACGTCCCGTTGTATCCCATTTGAACCGGAAAGTGTATCCGATAAATGTGTATGCTGCGGTAAAGAAGCAAAAGAATTAGTTTACTGGGCCAGAGCATATTAATAACTGAAAAAGTAATCAGACTGGGTTTTAAGCTCAGTCTGATTTTATGTATTTAAAGCGAAAGCTGATGAATAGCTGAGGGTATAAAGCTTCGATATATATCTGATTAATTATCTGAAAACATAATTTTTATTTTGCCTATTGCCTAAGCATGCATAAACGTGGTATAAATATACATGTTAATTAATAAATATACATTCGGTGAGGGAATAAATTATGAAAGCAAATTTAAAAAATGAATTAGATAAAGTAATGAGTGATTTAACAAATTTAAGCGATACTATTTTTGAAAATCCAGAGCTTGGAGATCAGGAATATGAATCTATGAAGCTGTTAACAGATTATTTAACAGCACATCAATTTGAAGTAGAAAAAGGTATTGTTGATCGTGATACAGCTTTTAAAGCAACCTACTCAAGTGGAAAGCCTGGTCCTCAGATTGCATATTTGGCTGAATATGATGCACTCCCAGGTGTAGGACACGGCTGCGGACATAATTTAATTGGCACGATGAGTGTTGGAGCGGGGGTTGTATTAAGTAAAGTCATCGATGAAATTGGTGGAACTGTTCATGTATTTGGCACCCCGGCAGAAGAAACAAACGGAGCTAAAGTTCCGATGAGCGAGCAGGGAGTGTTTGATGGTATTGATGCTGCGATGATTTTACACCCAAGTGATACATCACAGGTAAGCGGTGAATCGTTGGCTATGGATGCGATCCAGTTTGAGTATCATGGAAAAACAGCCCATGCTGCAGCAGCTCCGGAAAAAGGAATTAATGCATTAGACGGTGTACTCCAATTATTTAATGGTATTAACGCATTAAGACAGCATGTAAAATCAGATGTCCGTATTCACGGCGTTATTCCAGAGGGAGGCCATGCTGCAAATGTAGTTCCTGATAAAGCAGTGGCCCAGTTCTATGTCCGGGCAAATAATCGTCCTTATCTGAATGAGGTAGTCGAGAAGGTAAAGCATATTGCTGAAGGAGCAGCATTAATGACAGGAGCAGCATTAAACATATCAAATTATGAATTAAGCTATGACAATATGATAACGAATAGCGTTTTATCTGATTTATTTACAGCGAATCTAAAGGAGACCAGCAGATTGCCTGTGCTTGGAGCAAAAGAATCTTACGGATCGATTGATATGGGAAATGTGAGCCAGGTTGTGCCGGCTATCCATCCGTATATCGGATTAAATAAAGAAGGGTTAATTGCGCATACGAAAGAATTTGCTGACCAGACCATTACAGATGATGGGCATTTGGCCTTATATGAAGGGGCACTCTCTTTAGCAAAAACAGGCTATGATTTATTGACAAATGAAGAAGCAGTCCAAGCAATGAAAGAAGAATTCAATAAAAACAAAGAAGAGGTAACAGTCTAATGAATAAAAAGCTAATTTTACTTTTAGGTACATTATTATTTACTGCATTATTAGCAGCTTGCGGATCAGATGATAATGATTCCGAAACAGCAAGCAAAGATAAAGACGTATTAAAAATGGGAACATCTGCTGATTTCCCTCCATATGAATCACGAAATCCTCAAGGGGAATTTGAAGGATTTGATATTGAATTAGCTAAACTTATTGCGGAAGAATTAGATATGCAATTAGAAATTGAAGATATGAAATTTGAAGGTCTTATCGGTTCCTTACAGGCGGATCGTGTGGACATGGTAATATCAGGGATGAATGCAAGTGAGGATCGTAAAAAGAATGTAGACTTTTCGAGGGTTTATAATGATTCAGGACAAATGTTTGTTACCAAAGACAAGCCAATGGAATCTTTAGAAGACCTTGAAGGTAAAACGCTTGGTGTACAGCTCGGCTCTATTCAAGAAAAAGGAGCAGATGCTTTAGCGGAGGAGTATGATATCGAAGTGAAAAAAGTAGATGATGCCGGTATTTTAGCGCAAGAACTGAATGCGAATCGTATCGACGTTGTGTATTTTTCTAAAGAAGTTGCCCAAGGCTTTATAGATTCCCAAGGATTCTCAGGCTTTGAAGATCCAAATACTCTGGATTCTGGTATGGCAATTGCATTCCCTAAAGGCAGTGACTTAGTGGATGATGTGAACGCTGTTTTAGAAAAATTTGAAGAAGATGGTACGTTAGACAGTTTAAAAGAAGAATGGATACCAGGATCTGTTCAATAAAATACAGGATAAAGAAATGAGGTGACAGGGCATGAATTTGGATTTTTCCCAAATCGTGCCTTATATTCCTTTTATACTGGAAGGAATAGGTGCAACATTAAAATTTGTTAGTGTATCCATTTTGGCAGGGTTTATATTGGGGACTATTTTAGCAATTTTCAAAATAACCGGCTTTTGGCCGCTGAAGGTATTTGCTGATGTGTATACATCGATCTTCCGCGGTACACCGCTTATTTTACAATTAATGATTATATACTTAGCTGTTCCGCAGTTGACAGGTTATGATATATCTGCATTTTTATCTGCTGTTTTAGCATTTGGATTAAATTCAGCTGCGTATGTATCTGAAATTATCCGTGCCGGTATTATGGCAGTGGACAAAGGACAGACGGAGGCTGCCAAAGCGTTAGGTGTTCCTTATCGCGCTATGATGTTAAATATTATTTTGCCACAGGCTTTTAAAAATATTCTTCCGGCACTAATGAATGAATTTATTACGTTAACAAAGGAATCAGCATTAGTATCTACGATTGGTTATCTGGATTTAATGCGCCGGGCACAAATTGCTGGTGCGGATATTTATAGAAACTTTGAACCGCTCTTTTTTGCAGGAGTAATTTATTGGGTTATGGTTACCATACTGACCTTGGCCGGACGGTATGTTGAACGGAGGATGAGACAGAGTGATTAAAGCAGATCATATCACAAAAGTATTCGGTAAAAATGAAGTGTTAAAGGGAATTAGCACAACAGTTGAAAAAGGTGAGGTTGTTACAATTATCGGGCCTTCCGGATCTGGCAAATCAACCTTTCTGCGCTGTCTTAATCTATTGGAGGAACCAACCTCCGGACAGATATATATTAATGATGAGGAAATTACTTCTCCACGGGTTAACAAAATGGAAATACGAAAGAGCATCGGAATGGTGTTTCAGCATTTTCATCTGTTCCCCCATATGACTGCTCTTGAAAATGTGATGTATGCACCACAGAAGGTAAAAGGCATGTCGAAAAAAGAAGCGGAGCAGATTGGCAAAAACTTGCTGGCAAGAGTGGGGATGACAGATAAAGAAACAGCATATCCCAATCGTCTGTCAGGCGGTCAGAAGCAGCGTGTTGCCATTGCCAGAGCACTGGCAATGGAGCCGGAAATTATGCTTTTTGATGAACCGACTTCTGCACTGGATCCGGAAATGGTCAAAGAGGTTCTCGACGTTATGAAAGGTCTGGCAGAGACAGGCATGACGATGGTTATTGTTACACATGAAATGAATTTTGCAAAGGAAGTTGCAGATAAGATACTCTTTTTGGATGACGGTGTGCTGCTGGAAGAAACAGAGCCAAATACATTTTTCACCAATCCGAGTACCGAACGGGCACAAAGCTTTTTAGAAAAAGTACTCTAAAAACAAAAGCGCAGGGATGATATAAACATGGCTTCAGCTAAGTCAGGTTTTCTGCATCTCTTGCGCTTTTGTTTCTTATTTATTTAGAAGTGCTTTGATATCCTGTTCGATCATATCCGGATTCTTTTGCGGGCCAAATCGTTTCACCACTTGTCCGTCCTTATCAATCAGGAACTTCGTAAAATTCCATTTAATTTGTTCACCTAGTATCCCCTTTTGTTCACGCGTTAAAAAATCAAATAAGGGATGTGCATTTTTCCCTTTTACATCAATTTTGGAAAACATTTGAAACGTGACACCATAGTTCTGTTGACAAAATTGTTTAATTTCTTCGTCTGCTCCCGGATCTTGATGGCCAAATTGATTGCATGGAAAACCGAGTATTTCAAAATCCTGCTCTTCATACTTTTCATATAATTTTTGCAAGCCTTCAAACTGAGGAGTGAAGCCACATTTGCTTGCAGTGTTTACGATGAGCAACACCTTCTCTTTGTAATCAGACAGCGATTTCTCTTCACCATTCATTTCTTTTACTGAAAAATCATAGATATTTGTCATACTACCCCACCTCAAAAAATGATAAGATGTAAATGATTCCAATTGTATTATAGCAGGAAAGGACGTTTATTTGTGACTGAAATAATGAAAGATATTCCAATAAAAACAAGTGAGAAAAATGCTTATTTACGCTATCTCACTACTACTGATTTACCCGATATTTTAGAATTGCAAACGATTGTTTACAAAGCATTGGAGGATAAAAAAAGACTAGCGACCTTAGCTGAAAATGAATTTCGTACCATATTAGAAGGAGAGCCGCTGATGGTCGGTATTTTCCACGAGGAGAAACTGATTGCTTTTCGGGCTTTTCTAAATCCGGCCGCTGATGAAGAAGGGTTAGGAAGGGATATTGGTTTAACAGAAGAAAATTATCCGGAAATAATCTATTCAGAGATTTCCAATGTGCATCCGGATTACCGTGGGAATCATTTGCAAATGAAAATGGGCAAATTTATTATGGAGAAATTAGATGTGTCAAGGTTTCGTTATATTTTAGCTACGGTAGCTCCAGGGAATATTCCGAGTATGAAGGATAAATTTGCACTGGGAATGCACATTTATAAGGTGAAAGAAAAGTATGGTGGGAAGCTGCGTTACGTTTATTGTAATGATTTAGAATTAAGCGATGTCCAGGCTCAAGAGCAGAAGGAAATGAATATAAACGATATTGATGGTCAAGCAAAGCTTATGGAGGTCGGTTATATTGGTACAGGGATGAAAAAATCAGGAGATGAATGGATGGTTATCTATCAGAAATAAGAAACAGGCTGGAGCTCCAGCCTGTTTCTTATTTCTATTTATTTAAACCGTGGTTGTTTCTGGAAGTGTTTCACCAATAGCTGCCAAACGCGCTTTCACTTCTTCTGTAGATAAATCATGTTCTTTTACATAAAGGCTGCGTGGTGTAACACGGCATTCATGGCTGCACCCGCGTAAATATTTATGTTCATTCTCTTCAGAAGCAAGTATTTGTCTGTTACATTCCGGATTTGCACAGTTTACATAACGCTCACAAGGCTTTCCGTCAAAGTAATCTTTTCCGATAATAACATGTTCTTTGCGGTTAACAGGAACGCTGATACGTTCGTCAAATACGTATAATTGTCCATCCCATAATTCGCCTTGAACTTCGGGATCCTTTCCGTAAGAAACAATACCGCCATGTAATTGACTCACATCTTCAAAACCTTCTTCTTTTAACCAGCCGCTGAATTTTTCACAGCGGATACCGCCTGTGCAATACGTTACAATTTTTTTATCTTCAAGCATTTCTTTGTTTTCCTGAACCCAATCTGGTAGTTCACGGAATGTCTTAATATCTGGACGGATTGCTCCGCGGAAATGTCCTAAATCATATTCATAATCATTGCGGGCATCCAACACAATAGTATCTTCGTCCTGTAATGCTTTATAAAATTCTTTTGGCTCTAAATACTTGCCAGTTGTTTCTAATGGGTTTATGTCATCTTCTAAACGCAGTGTAACTAATTCATTTCTTGGGCGTACATGCATTTTTTTGAAAGCATGTTTATCATGAGCGTCTACCTTGAATACCATATCTTCAAAGCGGGGATCGGCATGCATATGCTCCATGTAGGCATTTGTCTGTTCTACCGTACCTGAAACAGTCCCATTAATACCTTCTTCAGCTACTAAAATACGTCCTTTTAGTCCAAGCTCTTTGCAATATTTAAGGTGATCCTTGGCAAAAGCTTCCGGGTCCTCAATATGCACGTAATTGTAATAAAGCAAAACTTGATAATCTTGTTTTGTTTCCATTTGGTTTACCACCTGTTCATTTATATTTGCAAGATACAAATGAGTTTGGCTGTGTTTATTCATTTTTCGTCTTGCAATTGGTTATTATACCACGTTTTCTTATGTTGTTCCAGCTGTTTCGGATACTTGTTTTTAACCATATGCTCATATTTTGTCCACAAATATTGCAGTGTCACTGGCCGTAAGACTCCTGCTTTAAGAATGGAGGGAACCTGAAATTCTAAGTGGGAGAGGAAGCAGACTAAGTACGCGGCGTCCTGGGACTGGGGCTGGGGCTGCGATTACTCGCCCCATCGAAAACATTTGTGCGTCGAAAAACCTCCTCTGAGTAAAGTTTCACTTTATTTGGAATGTCTTAGACGTGAGCATAGTCAATATAAACTTTTTTTCCATAAGATAAAGTATCTATGAAGGAAGGAGGTTGAAATGATGAGTGAATCATCTAAAAAACCAATGATGCCTAATAAAGTAATCGAGGTAATGGTAGATAGTATTTTCCGTAAAAATGGTGTTAAACCAGAAGAGGTGAAGGATAACCTTTCTGAAAAGCAGAGAGAGATGCTGAAAGAAATGGTTGCCGATTTAAAAGAGCAGGTGGAGGAATTTCAGCAGAAAAGAAATGAATCCAAATCAGAATAGTATCCGATAGAAAATGTGAAGAAAACCCACTATATCTTCACATTTTTTGTGACAGAATATAAGGCTGCGGTAAAGCTATTTTATTATACATGCACTAAAAAATAGACTAGGTTATTTTGCTATTTTCTGTGTTCTTTGTGCAGGTGTACAGGAAGTATAGTTATCAATACCATAAATTATTTTAGAACTTGAAGAAAGGAGTGTTAATTGATGTCTGTCTACAGAAGTAAAGCAGAAGGAACGAATCGCTTCCATGAGGATTTATATGGAGACGATTGTGCGTGTGATTCTCAGGAATCCGGTTATGAAACAAATAATTACCAATCAGCACCAGCTTATTATGAAAATGGTTTTAATTCCAATTTCTTTGGTGATACAAGTGTTGTCCAGGAAGGGGATGAATTTTCATATATGGAGCAAGAATCTGCAGAAGTTATTTGGGTTAAAGAATCATGTAACATCACAGTAACTTCTACAGATACCCAGATTGGTGCATCATTGCAAGCGGCATTGCAATTAGCTATTGCAATTGTTATTCGTCTGTCTATTGGTGACTCTGCGGATGGGGAAGAGGTAGAACAGGAATTAATGCAAACAATCATTTCCAGTCAAGTAAATAAACAGAAAATATTTATCTACAATACGAAAGATGCAAAGGTTACAACAACGGACACAGATATTGCGATAAATATTCAGCTGCTTTTACAATTACTTGTTGCTCTGGTAATCATGATTGATATTCTGTAATCCAATGAATGATATAGAAAGGAGTGTAAACCTCATGATGCACAAAAAAGAGTGGAGAGCATTAGATTACTGTGACGACCAAAAAGATCGAGCAGAAGTAGAGCAGGATGCCAAACAAAAGAGTATAACAAAGCAATCGTCTGAAGAATGGATTATTATTAAAGACTCTGAAGGAATTAACGTAACAACCACAGATACACAAGCAGCAGTCAGCCTGCAGGTAGGTATTGAAGTAGCTATTGCTGTTGTGCTCAGTATTACATTGGCTGATTCGAATCAAGCAAAGGCTGTTTTCCAGGATTTAGAGCAGGTTATGAAAACCAAACAAAGCAACCGTCAGAAAACGATTGTTGAGAAATCAAAAAATGTCAGTGTAACAACAACAGATACAGATATTGCGATAAATATTCAGCTGTTGATTCAGTTATTATTGGCAATTGTAGTCAGCCTGGATATCCTATAATAACTTTTGCCATTTCTTCATCCTTAAATTTCCATTAATTTATTGAACTCCCTTTAAAAATAATCTAAAGGGAGTTTCATTCATGCTTATACAAATTGAAAAAATATCCAAAAACCTGTGATATGTTCCATTTACTGCAGCATGTGTATTCGTAATTCCTGTTATTAGTAATTATAAAAAAATATGGATTCTGTAGAAGGGGGGAGATATCCCCCCTTTGAAAACGCTTCTCCCGTTGAAAAACGTCGAATTTTGTTTGATAATACTCTTTGATATTAGCTTGCAATTTTTTATGAAAGGGTTTAAAATAATACATGCAAAAGGTAATTGGAGTTACAAGAATACTTTACGATCTCTTTTTCAAGACGGTGTAAAAGTATTTAGGTTTCAATGACTTTGCATATCTCTTGTATAAGGAGGTCATGATAATGACTGGTAAAGTAAAATGGTTTAATGCAGAAAAAGGTTTTGGTTTCATCGAGCGTGAAGACGGAGATGACGTATTTGTACACTTCTCTGCAATTCAAGCTGAGGGATTCAAAACACTTGAAGAAGGTCAAGATGTTGAATTCGAAATCGTAGAAGGCAACCGTGGCCCACAAGCTGCAAACGTTGTTCGTCTTTAATTCGAATACGAATGATATAATAGGCTAGATAAACTAGTTTAAAAACCCCCGGATAAGAGATCCGGGGGTTTTTAACTGTTGAACATGATCGAATGATACTTAATTAATATTGAACATTCTTTTAAAGCGTCAACTCTGCCTCATATGCGAGTAATTTAATCAATGCTTGTGTTCCACTGTCCGCTTCACCCATGTCCGCCAATTTTTTATAAAGATTTAACGCTAATTCCAGCCCGGGTGCCGGCATTCCTATATGATGAGCAGATTCTAACGCTATTTCCATATCCTTGATAAAATGTTTTACATAAAAGCCTGGCTCATAGTCTTTTTCGAGCATTCTTTTACCTAAATTGGATAGGGAAAAGCTGGCAGCCGCTCCAGTGGAAATAGTTGCAAGTACTTCTTCTGCATCTAAGCCTGCTTTCCTTGCATAGATAATGGATTCGCAAACGCCAATCATATTAGTTGCGATAGCAATTTGATTTGCCATTTTCGTATGCTGCCCCGCTGCAGCTGGTCCAAGCAAGGCAATTCTTTCTCCTAAAACATGAAAGATCGGCATCATTTCATGATATGCTTCCTTGTCTCCGCCAGCCATAATTGCCAGTGTTCCATTCTTTGCACCGATATCTCCACCAGAAACAGGTGCATCCAAAGCGATTAAGCCTTGTTTTTTTGCTTCTTCATAAATATCAATTGCTAAGCTGGGCTTGGATGTAGTCATATCAACCACATAGGTGCCTTTTTGCGCATTTTTTAAAATACCGCCATCTCCAAAATATACTTTTTGAACATCTTCCGGATAACCAACCATTGTAATAATGACATCACTTACTTTTGCTAAATCAGCCGGACTATCATGCCAGTCTGCTCCCAAGTCTAATAACTCTTCTGCTTTTGATTTTGTTCTTGTGTAGACATTTAAGCTGTAGCCTGCTTCCATCAGATTTTTTACCATGCTTTTCCCCATAACGCCTAAACCAATAAAGCCGATGGTAGTCGTTGATGCTGTTATCATTGTATCCATCTCCCTTATATAGATGCTTTACATTGAGTTTGTCACGAAAATTTATGAAACGCAACTATTTTTCGAACAAGGTGCCGGAACTGCCGTAAAATCATTTTCATTTAACCTGGCAACGATTGCCTTGCATGGAATCATGCAGGATACATATAGTATAAAATGATTTCACAATAAAACAGTATTTTGCTTATGAATATATAAAGGGGGAGGAGAACAATGACAATCAATAAAAGTGAGCTGAAGAAGCGCATTCTTGCAAGGCAGGAGGAATTAATTGAAAAAATAAATCGGGAAACAGAGGCAAGATATGAATTTAGTCAGGAGGTACTCGGTGAATTATCGAATTATGATAATCATCCAGCTGATACAGGAACAGAGCTCTTTGAAAGAGAGAAGGACAGTGCCTTACAACGGCTTGCGGAATCAGAGCTGGAAGAGATAAATAATTCTCTGCATGCGATGGAAGAGGGAACTTATGGTATTTGCAAGGTATGCGGAGAAAATATTGATCCAGAACGCTTAGAAGCTTTGCCAACTGCTGATTGCTGTGTGAAGCATGCAAAGAAACCGGCTTATCATGGAGACACACCTCCCAAAGAGGTCTTTAAAGGCAGGGACGATGGCGGGGAAAACAGCTGGGAGGATGTACAACAATATGGAACGTCCAGCTATACTCCCGACTATCATGACGGTACAGGAGTGCCGGAGGATGGAGGAAAAAGCGCTGATGAGGTAGAGGTGGAAGATTTTTTAGCAGCAGATATGGAAGGGAAATATACAGGTGTAACACCTAATCATGAAGCATATGAAGATGAATTGGATAAAGAAGAGCAGTAATTTAACTGTAAAATAAAATCTGGACGATGGCTCCATGCTGTTCAGGAGTGTTCATCGTCCAGATTTTATATGAAAAATAAGTATCAGCCTATGGATTCCAATATGCTCATTAGTATATCCATAATAAACAGGTTATTCACAATGGCGATGACAGCAAAGGTAATGACTAATGATATAATCGTAAAGTAAAAACTCTGCTTCGTTTTTTCTTGAATAAGTGTATAAAGCATATGAATGACAGGATTAACATACATAACAATGATAAACAGCAGTGTAACAAAGGATAAGCCCCATGGGAAATCTCCAACCCCTCCTGATTCCATTTGCATTATCCATGCCCCCATACTTGCTATATTAATTTTAACAATCCCCAGAAATGCCAGAAGAGCCAGGGCTATGAACAGACCGGCAAAGGGCACAAGCGTACCTGTGTAACGAGTGAACTGCTGTGTAAAGGAAATAGGGTGTTTAACAAGTTTAAATGTAATAAAGTTCGCAATTAATCCAGCAAAGAAAAGGATAATAAATATAAGTGTTCCTTTTAGAATGGTGGAGAAAAACGGGACATAATCGCTTAGTGATTCATCTCCGCCGAAGATTCCGGCAGCATCATTAAATAAGGTATTAAGAAGTCCGTAGAAAAATAAAGTAGCAGCAAGTGCCAGAATGATGGCTGTAACAATAGCATTTGTCAAGTGCTGTTCATTGTCTTTGAAAGCAGCATTAGGATTTTTAATCCGAGTAAGAAAATAATTCCAATATTGATTGGATCCTGTTTTCACTTTCTCCAGAGTTGCATTAAACGCCTGTGATGATTCTGAATTTTTTTCAGCTGTTGATGCACCTTCCTGTTGAAATGCTTCGTTATGTGTCTCTGATGTATTTTCTTTCGATGTATTCGTCGGTTCATCCTGCTGACGTAGCGGTGAACCACATTTGGTACAAAACTTTCCTTCCTCCGTTTCTTGATTACATGATGGGCAAATCAAAAAATCACTTCCTTTCCAAATTATAATTCAATAATATAAATCCTGCCTTAGTAGTTCATTATATACGATTTTTAGGGTGATCGGTAGGGGCTGACTGATTGTCTTATCATTCATCATGTGATGTATTGTCTGTTTCTGTATAAGAAAAACCTGTATTTGCTTAGGTACAGGGGATGCGGGTGTCCTTCTATTTGGTATTTTAAATTTTATTCTTTCTAATGTGAAAAAGCGGCTTGCTGAAGTTACAGCAAGCCGCTTATCAGAATTATTTATTGGCATAGGGTGAGGTAATACATTTATTGATTTTCCTCCAGTTGATTTGCTTTCAATTCATCCATTTTCAGTGTAATGGAATGTAGTTCTCCATTACGTGCGAATTCGATTTCTACATGCTCTCCGGCTTGAGCCTGGTCAAAAAGCTCTTTTCGCAGCTCGATAATGGATGTGACAGGATTCCCATTTATTTTGGTGATTACATCAAATTGCTGCAGGTTCGCATTGTCTGCCGGAGAACCTGGCTGTACATTGGCAATCACCATACCGCCTTCTATATCATCAGGAAGCTGAATTTCTTGCTGATATTCTGGCGGAACCTGGCTTAATGGTGCTGTCGAAATACCGATTAATGGACGGGAAACTTCACCGTCTGTTTCCAATTTCTCAACAACTGGCAGTGCCTCGTCAATTGGAATGGCAAAGCCGATACCTTCTACTTGGCTTTGGGAGATTTTCATGGAGTTAATTCCAATCACATCACCGTCTGCGTTCACTAATGCTCCGCCGCTGTTACCGGGGTTAATGGCTGCATCTGTTTGCAGAACTTCTGTTACCCAGTCCGGGATGCCGTCTCCATTTGTATCTACTTCCACAGAACGATTTAATCCACTTATAATTCCTCTTGTTACACTGTTATTGAAGTCCATTCCAAGCGGATTACCAATTGCTAATACCGTTTCACCTACTTGAATATCTTCACTGGAGCCTAAATTAGCTACAGTGTCGACATGCTCGCCATCAATTTCAAGCACAGCTAAATCCGTTAAAGCATCTGTCCCCAGAACGGTTGCATCTACATGGTGCTCATCATCCAGAGCTACTTGAACCTGTTCTGCTCCTTCTACTACATGGTTATTCGTGATAACATAAGCTTTTCCGTCTTCTTTCTTATAAATAATTCCTGATCCAGTTCCGGCTTCCTGGCTGCCTTCCCATAAGTTTTGCTGCTGCATATTGATAACACCGACAACAGCTTGAGACACCTCCGAAATATCAGCAGAAACATCCGCATCATCAGTAGCCAGTGTAGGGATAATAGATTCTGATGAAGAACTAGGAGCTGCATTTTCTCCTTCTGATGAACTTAAGATACCGTCAGAAGCTGGAAGCAATTGATTTCCTAAGAGCAGGATAACAAGTACGGAAGAAATAATTCCTCCCAGAGCTCCGCTAAAAAATCCGCTGAACCATCTTCTTGATTTTTTTGGTTGCTGCGACTTTGCTGCGGATGAAGTAACATATGTTGTTTGTTGTTCATCTGGTGTTCTATCTTGCTCTGATCTATTCTCATCAATTGTCGATGCTTCATCAGCTAAAGGCTCATTTTTCTTTTCAAGGTCATCTGATATACTTTCATTACTTTCATTTTCATAATCATTGTTACGCATTGTAAAGCACCTCCAAGTTATTTGATTTAATTTTATTATAGTGATGAGCAGGGGTAATCCTTTGGTATAATTGTGTAAAAACTGTGTAATCTCGAATCCCGTTTGTCAGAAATGGGGTATTCATGTAAGAATAGAAAGTAATGAAAGATTATAATAGAGGTTGCTTACAAAGCTCTTACCGTTTGCCGGAATACACGCTTATTATGAAAATGATAATTTAAATACTCTTCATAGCGGTAAACGTTGTTAGAGCCGCTGGTTAAGCTTCCTCGTGTGACATCCATAGATTGCTTTAATAGCTATCATTTTATACAGTATGAGAGAGGTGAAGAACATATGTCATATCATATTGGTTTAGTAGAAGATGATAAAAACATACAAGATATTGTCGTTGCCTATTTGAAAAAAGAAGGATATCAGATAACCGTTCTGGATAATGCAGAGGACGGCTGGACATTATGGGAAAATAACCCGCCTGATATGTGGGTATTAGATATTATGCTCCCGGGGATGGATGGTTATGAATTTTGCAGAAAAATTCGTAATGAAAGTGATGTTCCCATCATTATTATTTCCGCAAAGGATGAGGAAATTGATAAAATTCTGGGGTTAGAGCTTGGCAGTGACGATTATTTGACAAAGCCATTCAGCCCGAGAGAACTGATTGCCCGTATCAAAAGGCTGTTCAAGCGGGCACAGCCCAAGGCACTGGATAATAAAGAAGCAGATGACAGGGTAAAGGTAGATCAGCTCCTTGTTTATAAAAATGAACGCAGAGTATTCTTTGAAGGGATAGAATATGAAACAACTGCAAAAGAATATGATATGCTGCTTCTTCTGGCTGAGAATCCTAACCGTGCTTTTTCCCGAGAGGAATTGCTGATCAAGGTGTGGGGCGATGACTATTTTGGCAGTGATCGTGCGGTAGATGATTTAATGAAACGCATTCGCAAAAAGATGGAGCATATTCCGCTTGAGACGGTATGGGGATTTGGCTATCGCTTGAGAAAAGATGAGGAAGCATAATAATGAAATTACAATCACAACTAAATGCTGCATTTACAGCACTGCTGCTTGTTATTATGACAACTGCGGGTCTGGTTATTTACTCGCTGGTTTTAGATGTGCTCATACAGGATGAACAGCGTCAGCTGGCAGAGACGGGGGAACTACTCATTAGTTTTCTTTCGGAACGCTATGATGATGCAAGTGAATATCGGAATATTGATGATTTCCTGCAGCAGCAGGATTTACAGCTTTTTTTATATGACAGGAATTTAGATACTGTTTTATTTTCAACCATGTCTATTGCTGTTGTAAATGAATTTTTTGAGGAAAATAATTTTGCGGATAATGAAGAAACACTATGGCAGCATGGAAATGACCGTTTTGTAACACAAAGAATTATATTTTCTCCAGAGCAATCGGGGATGGAGCTGATTTTATTAACACCTATCAATGATTTACGAGCTGTACAGCAAAATTTCTTCTTCCGCTTAGCATGGGTATTTTTAATTGGAGCTTTGGCGGCAGTGATTTTAAGCTATTATATGACAAATAAATTAGTGACGCCATTATCCTTGTTGAAGAAGGAATTGAAAAAGATCGAAAACCGGCAGTTTGATCAAATGAAGCGTATACGGGCCAGCGGAGAGATAAAAGAAGTGGAGCAGAGTGTCTATGATATGTCACAGACATTGGAGCAATATATGAAGTCGCAGCAAACCTTCTTTCAAAATGCGAGTCATGAGTTAAAGACGCCGCTAATGACTATTCAGGGCTATGCGGAAGGCATTCGTGATGGTATTTTTGATGAAAAGAATACAGAAAAAGGCTTAGATGTCATGGTAACAGAAGTGAACCGGCTAAAGAAAATTATCAATGAAATGATTTTACTGGCCAAATTAGACTCTCAGCCGGATGTATATGAAGAAACAGAAATTGATGTACAGGCTTTTGTGGATGGATTGGTGAGTAAAGCATTGCCGATCGTCAATGAAAATAATCTGGAGCTTCATCAGAGAGTGGACGGTTCAATTAGGGTTTATGCTGATGAAGAAAAGCTGCTCAGAGCTGTTTCCAATGTGGTGTTTAATGCTATCAGATATGCCCGTGAAGAGATAGCTATCCATGTGTATAAGAAAAAAAATTATATCTTTTTTGATATTGAGGATGATGGAAAAGGGATTTCCGAAGAGGATATGGATAAGATATTCCATCGGTTTATCAAAGGAAAGGATGGAGAAACAGGATTAGGACTGGCTATTGCCCGTGCGATTATTGAACAGTCTAATGGAAAAATTTACGCCGGCCAATCGAAGAAGCTGGGAGGAGCGAAGTTTACGATATGCCTTCCTGTTACGAATAAGCTAAAAGGGAATAAAAAATTAAAGCTGTAAAGAAGATGAGTAGACTTCTTTCTGTGCCTGGTCAGGCGGGAAAGAGGTCTTTTTGTGAGAAGCATTAAGGACTTTCGTCAGTTCTTTTCCATCTTTTGTAATCGATGTGTGCTAAAAATTCGTAAAGAAAAACAATTTTACAAATTTCTTCATTATATGATATAATAAATTGGTTTTACATTTGACATGTTAGAGGAGCGTACAATTTATGCAATTAAGAAATGATATTCGTAATATCGCAATTATTGCACACGTTGACCACGGTAAAACAACATTAGTGGATCAGCTATTAAAATATTCTGGGACTTTTCGGGACAATGAGCACGTAGATGAACGTGCGATGGACTCTGGAGATATAGAACGTGAACGCGGGATTACGATCCTGGCTAAAAATACAGCTGTAAAATATGGAGATTCGACAATTAATATTCTTGATACACCGGGTCACGCTGACTTTGGCGGTGAGGTTGAGCGTATTATGAAAATGGTGGATGGTGTTGCCTTAGTTGTTGACGCCTATGAAGGCACGATGCCACAAACAAGGTTCGTATTAAAAAAAGCTTTAGAACAGAAGTTGACACCAATGGTGGTGTTAAATAAAGTGGATCGCCCTAATGCCAGACCAGCAGAGGTGGTTGATGAAGTACTGGATCTGTTCATTGAATTAGGGGCTGACGATAACCAGTTAGAATTTCCGGTTGTTTATGCATCTGCATTAAATGGAACATCCGGCTTAGAACCGGACGATCAGCAGGAAACAATGGACCCGGTCTTCAATACGATTCTGGAGCATATTCCTGCACCAGCCGATACAAAAGAAGAGCCGTTACAATTTCAAGTAACTTTACTGGATTATAATGATTATGTTGGCCGAATCGGGGTAGGACGTGTTGTCCGCGGATCCATTAAAGTGGGGCAGCAGGTAGTCGTATTAAAAGAGGACGGGTCACAAAAATCCTTCCGAGTTTCCAAGCTATTTGGTTTTATCGGATTAAAACGGGTTGAAATTCAGGAAGCTGTTTCCGGAGATATTGTAGCTTTAGCTGGTATGGAGGACTTGAATGTCGGTGAAACTGTATGTCCGGCTGATCACCCAGATCCACTTCCCTGGTTACGTATTGATGAACCAACGTTACAGATGACGTTTGTTGTAAATAATAGTCCGTTTGCAGGGAAGGAAGGAAAATATATTACTTCCCGCCGTATCGAGGAGCGTTTATTAAAAGAATTAGAAACCGATGTAAGTCTTCGGGTAGAGCCAACAAGCTCACCAGATGCCTGGACTGTTTCCGGGCGTGGAGAATTACACTTATCTATTCTTATTGAAAATATGCGCCGTGAAGGCTATGAGCTTCAGTTATCAAAACCGGAAGTAATCATCAAAGAAATCGATGGTGTAAAATGTGAGCCGATGGAACGTGTACAAGTAGATGTTCCAGAAGAGTACACAGGGGCTGTGATGGAGTCCTTAGGAGAACGTAAAGGTGAAATGCTTGATATGGTCAACCAGGGAAATGGGCAAGTTCGTATTGAGTTTAAAGTGCCTTCCCGTGGGCTGTTGGGATATACAACGGAATTTATGTCGCAAACACGCGGCTATGGAATCATTAACCATACTTTTGAAGCGTATGAACCAGTTATCCAAGGACAGGTTGGCGGACGTCGTGAAGGTGTGCTTGTCGCACTCGAAAACGGAAAAGCTTCCACGTATGGTATTATGAATTTAGAAGATCGCGGTGTTATCTTTGTTACTCCGGGTACACAGGTTTATGCTGGAATGATCGTTGGAGAGCATAACCGTGAAAATGACTTAACTGTTAATATTACAAAGGAAAAACACTTGACTAACGTGCGTTCAGCAACGAAAGATCAGACATCAACCATTCGCAAGACAAGAAACATGTCTCTGGAAGAAGCATTGCAATATTTAAGTGATGATGAATATTGTGAAGTTACACCAGAATCTATCCGTCTTCGTAAAAAAATCTTAAATAAAAATGAACGCGAAAAAGCAGCGAAAAAGAAATAAATAAAAAGCTGAGCAGATTTTATAATTGAAATCTGCTCAGCTTTTATTTATATTATTTCAACCTGATCCGTTTTACTTTCCTACTAAACTCACGACTTAAAATAACGTAATAAACCGGATATTGATAAAATAACCATCAGAACAATGCCTATTCCACTAAAAATAAGAAACGCTAAGAAGTGCATCAAATATCGCTCCTCTCAGAATAGATGACGTTTTTTACATTTTAACATAGGAGAATAAATAAACCGAATAATTCAAATATAGAGCAAATGTATTACATAATCGATAAGAAAATCGGAGCAAGAAAAGAAACAATGACAGCACTGACCGTCATGGATAAAGCACTGACAGCACCTTCCATTTGGCTGTTTTCCAGCACTTTTGCTGTTCCGATAGCATGGGAAGCAGTTCCGATGCTGAGCCCCTTAGCAACAGGATGATGGATGCGGCACATTTTTAAAATGACGGGTCCAAACATGGCTCCACTGATTCCTGCAATCGTTACAAATACAGCAGTAAGTGATATATTTCCGCCTGCTGTTTCTGTGATACGGATAGCAATCGGTGCTGTGACCGATTTGGATGCGATGGTTTCGGATACCCATCTTTCAAATCCGAATAGCTTAGCGCCCGCTATTCCTGTAATAACACCTGTCAGCGAGCCGGCAAATATCCCGATAGTTATTGCTCCGGCGTATTTCTTAATCAATTTAATCTCTCTGTATAATGGGACAGCAAGAGAAACAACAATTGGACCAAGAAAAAAGTCAAGCCACCTGCCGCCAATCATATATGTTTCATAAGAAATCCCTGTTAATAGCATCAGGATAACAATACTGGATGTAGATAAGAAAATAGGTAAGGTGAATGAACTTGGCTTATACATGTATATTCTCTTGGATCCCCGGTAGAGAAGAAAGGTTGCTGCAACAGCAATAATGCCGGTAATAACATTATTCATATGATTTCTCCTCTTTTTTTAAAATAAAATTCGTTACAATACCGCTAATACTGATAACTAAAAATGTACTCACGATAACTAGTAAAATTGTGAAAGCCCCTTTTCCATAGAAAAAGCTTAAGTATTGGATAACACCAACGGAAACAGGGATAAAGAAAAAAGGAATATCCCTTAAGAGAATATCAATGCCCCCTTGAATAGATTCTAGTGGGATTATTTTTAACATCAGCATACTAAAAAGCAGCAGCATGCCAATGAGGCTGCCGGGAATACTTAAGGAAAAGTAGTCTTGAATGAGTTGTCCGATAAAATTAAAAAGAAATAGTATACTGATTTGCAGAATCATGATGAAATACTTCATTGTAAACCTCCGCTGTCATTTTTTGCTTGAGAGCATATTACCCTAAAAAGAATAGATAAGAACCATTTTACAGAAAATATTAGCGGCTGCCTATTCTTTTTTTGAACATCCTCTTTTAGTTAGAAAGAAATCCGATAACCTAAAGAAAACAGTCCGGCCATTAATTTAGCCGGACTGTTAGTTGATTTTGTAAAAGCAGTATATCAGTGTAGTTAACAGCACTCTTTACAATATGGCAGATGACATACTAATCAACCATATTACTTTTCTTCGTTTTTAAATATGCTTTATGAACACGAGGTGCAATCCATGGCCGGAATGTATATCCTAATAAAATGAATATTGCCGGAAAAACAGCGAGCACGGCGAATCGGCTAAACACAACAGACCAAACAATTCCTCCTGATGCTTCTCTCAGAATATCAATGGCATACGTAAAAGGCAGGAATGGATGAATTGCCTGGAAGAATGCAGGTGCTACTTGAATTGGGAACATTCCTCCACCGCCTGATAATTGTAAGATCATAAAGATGATCGCAACGGCTTTTCCGACGTTTCCAAATAAGGAAACCAGCGTATACACAATAATCATAAACGCTAATGCAATCAGGACACTAAAGAGCGTAAAGTAAACAGGGTGTGCCATATAAGCATGCAGTATGAAGATATTACCAAGGGAAACAATGACTGCCTGCAGAACAGCAACGATTAAAAACAGCGTCATCCGGCCCAGGTAAATATCGCGTAAACTGAATTCTTCTCTATTTTTATCCTTTAGTTCGGTAGTAATTAAATTACAAAGCAATAATGCGCCGACCCAAAGTGCAAGCACTGTATAAAATGGTGTGTTTGCTGATCCATAGTTTGGAATGGGAAATAATTTTTCCTCATCCAGCTGTACGGGGCGGGAAAAATATTCTGTTTCGTCACTCAGGTCATTTTGTAATGCAGCAATTAATTCTTCAATGATCTGATCGTCTTCCATTTGTTTAATCCGGTCATAAGCATTTTGAATATCTTTCTTGTATCCTGGCCAATCATCACGGATAAAATCAGCCATCTCAGCAATAGCTTTCTGTGCTTCCGGTAAATTATCCTGAACAAGAGAATTTAAATTCTTATATTGCTCAATTAAACCCTCCATATCATTGGTAACAAAGCCAGCTAGATTATTTACTTCATCTTCTAAATGCGGCATATCATTTTGGAAAAAGGAGCTTGCCATATCAACACCATTTTTAAACTCAGGGAAGTGTTGATTGACAGTATCAGAGACATCGCTGAACTGTTCTTCGTAGTATGGCAGATTCTCATTTAAAAGGTTTAAATAATACTGTGAATCATTCACAACGGTTGCTGCTTCCGATAAATAATCAGATGCTAAAGCAGTGTAATCTAATGCAGCATCTAATTTAGAGTCTGCATCATGCAATTTGTTTTCTAATGTAGTGAAAGCGTTGTTCACAAATGGCTCCAGTGTATCTTTATTAAAGGATTGCAATGTCTCCAGATTGTTTACAGCCTGACCCTTGATATCTTCCAGCTGACTAAGGTCAAAATCACCATTTTCCAGAAAATCAATGACATCACTCAGATTAGAATTGTCTCCTTCAAGGACAGCTTTGATTTTTTCCAATTCCTCTTTATTTTCAGGAGCTTCTAATAAAGTAAGTGAGTTCTGCGTGCTTGTCACAGAAGATTGAAGACCTTCGATACTTTCTTGAACAATTTTAATTTGTTCTTCTGCATATTCTTTTGTGTCTGGATTTTCTTTCATTGCCACTAATGTTGGTAATGATTGGATATTACTTATCGCAAGGTTTATATTTTCATCTAATACGGTTGAGATGTCATCAAAGGCTTGAACCGTATCTTCATGAAGCTCATTCATGATATGGTCGATTTCTTGATCGCGCTGCTGTGTTTCTCCATCAGCTTCCGTTTCTTCATTACTTTGCTGTGTATCTTCTTCAGCAGACTCATTATTCGCTTCATTTTGTGATGCGTTTGGAACAAATTCAGCATTTGCCAAATCTTCTTTGACAATACCGAAAGAGGACTTGTAATTTGCTATTGCTTCATTTAAAGCATCTGCGTCTTCCTCTGTAACATTCTCTTCTTCTATTTTAGTAAGCATATCCTCGAGCCCGGCAAAAAGTTCACTGCCTTGCTTTTTAGTTTCATCAGCAGAGCCGCTTAATTTTTCTAAGGATGCGTTTGTTTCCAGCTGTTCAGGATTGCGGAGCTCCTCTAAAAGGTTTTCCAATGCATTTTGAGAATCACCAACAGAATCCTTGACATTATTCACAAAATCAGGTGTTATTGAATCTCCTGTATCAACGTCAAAAGAAGGGAGTCCGTTGATAATTTTCTCTGCATCGCTGATTTGACTATTGATCAGCTCGGTAACTTGATCGGTTGTTTCTTCGGCTTCATCTAAAGTATCCTGTGCATGATTCACCTGATTCTGATAATCATGAATTTGATTATTAATCTCGGGAATACGCGCTTGTACATTTTTGAGCGTATCACCGGCAGTAATACTTGCTGCATAAGCATCCTCCAGTCCCTGATTAATGGCAGGGAAATATTGCTGAATAGAGCTGATTCGGGTTAAAGCATTTTCGATATCCGGCATGGCTTGATTTAATTCAACCACAGCATTACCGAGACGATTGATATCATCAAGATGAGATTGGGCAGTCAGAATCTGATCGCCGCCTTCTCTGATGTTTTCCTCATACTCCTGCAGGCTGTCCAATTTATCGGCATAGCTTTGAATATTCTCTTCATCTTCGTCTAATTGAACGATCAGGTCACCTGCTTCATCAATATCATCAATATGGTCATGAAGATTGTAAACAGCATCTCTTATTTTTTGCAGCGTAGGCAGGTTTTGTTCAAGCTCTATTCCTGCATTATTAAATTCTTCCAATAATGTTTTCGTTGTTGTTTGCACAAATTCATCATTAATGGTTTCTGTGATTTGTGTTGCTCCGGCACTGGTCATTTTAGGCGCAATCGCATTGACTTTTTCATTCACCTTATATTGGACAATTGCACTTCTGGGCTCATCTTGAAGTATACTGACAACATCTTCAGAGAAGGTTTCGGGAATATGGATTGTTGCAAAATAATCTCCCTTATAAACCTTTTCGTCTGCTTCTTCTATAGAATCATCAAATTGCCATCCTAATGAGTCATTCTCCTTTAAGTTTTCGACGAGCTCGTCTCCCATATTAATGGAACGGCCTTCTATCTCTGTCCCAACATCATCGCTGACTACGCCAATTTTGATTCCTTGTGTATTGGAATAAGGATCCCATGATGCTTTTATATTAAACCAGGCATAAAAAGAAGGGAGGATGGCTAATCCAATAATCAAAATAAGAATAGAAGGAACACGAATGATATTTTTCATATCTTGTTTTGTAATTTTAAAAGCATTTTTCAACAAAATTCTCCTCTTTTCTTGGATAGATAATAAATATATGTGTTAAAAAGCTGCTGCAAAATGTTTTGACAGGACAAGTAGTCTCTGCCTTTATAGTATGGCTTTTCAAAAATAGATTATCTATACAGGTTTTTGGCAGCAAATTTAATTCTTTGCATTCAACTTTTCCTAAAAGTATGGTATCATAAATATAAATGAATGACAATCAGTCATTTATGATTTTTTTCAAAAGGTGGCAGAGAAATGGCTAAAATAGCAAATAAAAAAGAACTTATTTTAGAAAGTGCCTATCGTGTTTTTAAAGAAAAAGGCTTGGAAGATACGCGTGTGTCCCAGATTGTAAAGGAAGCCGGGATTGCTCAAGGTACGTTTTATCTATATTATAATAGTAAAATGGATGTCCTTCCAGATTTAGCACAGAAAATCATTTCTAATTATACACAATATCTTGCAGAGCATGGAAACGTGAAGGCAGGGCTGGATTATAATTTGCGGTTGGCAATCGATCGAATTTTTGAAGTGAATCAGGAGGATGTAACGATCCCTTCCATTGTTTATGCTGGTATTACCAGAAGCGGAGAGGTGGATAAATGGAAAGTGATTTATCGACCTTTATATGATCTTGTTGCAAACTATCTGGAGGCTGCTAAAAAGAATGGAGAAATCCAGGCAGATATTAGCAGTAGTTATTATAGTGAATTTGTGATATTGTTAATTGAATCTACAGCAAGAGGCTTAATCCTATTTCAACACTCCCGGGAGGAGATAGAAAAATATAAAGAGGAACTGTCATCTTTTCTATTAAATGCAGTATCCTGGACACCGCAAAAAAGTGTTTAAAAGAAAAGACTTCGATTCTTATAAGAATCAAAGTCTTTTTTATTAGCTTAATAATGCTTCCTGTTCCGTATCCAATTGCAGTATTTTATTTACTTTCTTATTTAAATCAGCAAATAAATCAGGATGCTCCGATAACGAAACGCCATACGATGGAATCATTTCTTTGATTTTTGGCTCCCATTTCTTGAAATGATGCGGGAAGCAGCGCTGCAGGACATCAAGCATGACATCGACTGAAACAGAGGCTCCAGGGGATGCCCCAAGTAAAGCAGCGATGGAACCATCTTCCGCAGTGATAACCTCTGTACCGAATTGCAACGTTCCTTTTCCGCCTGTATCTGTGTCTTTAATAACTTGTACACGCTGTCCGGCAACGACAATATCCCATTCTCCATCTTTCGCATTAGGGATGAATTCGCGCAGTTCCTCCATTCTTTTTTCATCAGAGAGCAGTACCTGCTGAATAAGATATTTTGTCAGCGCCATTTCTTTCGCACCGGCTGCCAGCATTGTGGTTAAATTATTTGGCTTGATAGATCCAAATAAATCTAAGTTTGAACCAGTTTTTAAAAATTTCGGTGAAAAGCCTGCAAACGGACCAAATAGTAAGGAACGCTTTCCATTGATAAAGCGTGTATCTAAATGCGGCACCGACATCGGTGGAGCTCCGACCTTTGCTTTACCATAAACCTTCGCGTGATGTTTTTCGGCAACCTCAGGATTATTGCAAACCATAAATAATCCGCTCACCGGAAAACCGCCAATATGTTTGGATTCTGGAATATTTGTTTTCTGTAATAATGGAAGACTGCCGCCGCCAGCACCGATAAATACAAATTTTGCTTTATGATAAGAAATCCTGCCATTGAAAAGATTTTTTACTTTAACCTTCCACAAATTATCCTTTGTACGGGTAATTGATTCAACCTCATGTTTAAAGTAAAGCCTTGTTCCTTTCTCTTCCAGTTGATCAAAGAGCTTATGTGTCAGACTGCCAAAGTTAATATCTGTTCCAGAATCAATTTTTGAAGCAGCGATTGGTTCTTCTTGGTTGCGTCCGTCCATCATCAGGGGAATCCATTGCTTCAGTATTTCTTTATCATCTGTTATTTCCATACCTTCAAACAACGGATTTTCTATCAAAGCTTCGACACGTTTTTTTAGAAATTCCACATTTTTTTCACCTTCGACAAAGCTTAAATGTGGTACGTTTTGAATAAAATCACCTGGATTATTTAGCACACCTTTTTCAACAAGATAAGACCAGTATTGCTTTGATAATTGGAATTGTTCATTTATTTTTACTGCTTTCGTAATATCGAGTGAGCCATCCGGCTGTTCCGGTGTATAGTTCAGTTCGCATAGAGCAGCATGACCTGTCCCGGCATTATTCCATGCATCAGAGCTTTCCTGGGCTGTCTGACCAAGCTTTTCAAAAACATTAATCTGCCATTCAGGCTGCAGTGTTTTTAATAAGGAACCAATCGTGGCACTCATGATTCCACCGCCGATTAAAATGACATCTGTTTGATTTGTATCTTTCCTCATCATTGTCACAAACCTTCCTAATCTAAAATTCTTGTATGTAAACTCTTACAAAGAAAACTTGGCAAGCCAAGCCTGAAAGGAGCAGGATCGGGCATCTTCGTTGAGGCTGAGACTGTGATTACTCGTCCTCCAAAGAGCTTTTTCTATTACTCGCCCCATCAAAAGCGTTGGACCTGCGATTATTCAGTTTAATAAAACCGTTGAGACCTGGGACTGTGATTACTCGGTCTAATAAATTCGTTGAGACCTGCGATTACTCGGTCTAATAAATTCGTTGCACTTATTGCAGTAAGAAAGTTTATACTTTCTCAGCTGTCAAAAAGGAATTCTCTAAAAATATTAATTTAGCTGTTATTCAGTGGGGGTTTTTTTACCCATATTAACTTATTATACTCCTTTTTGAGAAAAGAAAAAAGATGTTTGAAGTAATCGGCATGATTTTAGGCTGGAAAGATGAGCTGGAAGTTCCTGATTTTAAGCGGATCATCACGTTTACAAAAACTTTGAGAGCGAACAAAGGGGGAAGAAATTGGCTCTCAAAGTTTTTTTGTCACAAATTAATGGGCTGTAGAATCGTAGAATCATTTTTATTGATAGGCAGCTTTTTTATGATTTTCTCCGATAAAGAGGAAGGGTACAGCATCTGAAGGAACCTCCAGATTTAATGATCTCGGAGAAAGGGACTTCTATAATATGATAATCAAGCTCCTTCAATATATCATTTACGCGTTTATTTTCCGGGAGGCTGATTACTTTCCTGTTGCCAACAGATAATACATTCGGTGCCATCTTGAATTGTTCTTCTTTGGTTACTTCTATCAATGTATAATGTTCTTGTATCTTTTTATAGGCGGCTTTACTCATTCCATCCGGGTAAATTAATGCATGCTTATCTTCTAAGATATTAAATACACAATCCAAATGAAGAATATCTTCCCGTAATGGAATCGCTGTTATCTCAAGATAAGGAAATTGTGCACGAAGATAGTCGATAGCTGTTTGCTTTGTACGTTGACTTAAACCAATCCAAATATGATTGTTATCAATAATCATATCTCCACCTTCTATAGTTGTATCGGAAAAAGAAGTGTAGTCCAGTTGTTCGTTATCCAGCCAATTTTTCAAGAGGTTTGTTTCTTCTTTGCGAATATCCTGCTCCATAGTTGCTGTAAATAATTGGTCATGGATGGTAAAACCAATATCCCGTGTAAAAACTTGTTCGTTTAAGTTAGGCTTTGTTGGGAGAAAAATTACCTCTGTGCCATGATTTTTTAGCGTTTTTACAAAAAAGTCATGCTGGGTCCTTGCTTTTTTAATGTTAATATTTTCTTTTGCATAGTACGCTTGTGTTTCATTAATAACAGTTGTAATTTTCATATAATCCGGTGGAGAAACGATTACTTGATGTAAAGAATCATATTCATTTTGACAGTGAATCATATATTTTTCTTTTTCATTTTTAATCATGCGGACTTTACCCCCAATTCTGCTTTCACAAACTTGCTACACCTTATTATGACGCACTTTTCAAAAAAAATCCATCTATCTAATGCTACGATTGATAGGATAAGTATGTCATAAAAGATGGAGAGGAGACTGGGCAAAATTAAATTAATTTCTATTCCTTTTATTGAACACACACTGTTAGTGAATTACCAGTATTATGTGGGGACAAAGGAAGTGTTTAAATCTGTTAAAGAGGTGCAGAAGGTAATAAGGACAAAGGTGTACAGAAAATAAACGAACACATGAAAAAATCTCCTCGTTTTTGTATGGGATAACGGGGAGATGATTATATTCCTTTCTTTTTTTTCGAGGCTTTTTCGTTTGGAATATACTTTGAGTAGTATACAGCAAAAATAAGGCAAACTAAAGCAAGCCCCCATGCAACCACACCACTCCAATAAAGCTGTAATTTAGCCCCAATATAAATAATAAGAATACTTAAGACAAATAAAATTAATGTTAAGTACCGTTTCATCTTCCTTCCCCCTAAAAATTTGAACACAATGCTATGCCTAATACGGCATGATTATTTTGCAGTATTTCTGTTCATGTTTTATTCTATACCAATATTATAAAGGATATGTCAGCTACCGTCATGATAAAAGCCTTTTGATACAGCGATGTTTCTTTATTTTTGACATACTGTTTGAATCATTTGTAAATGAATCCAATAAGAAAGCTTTTCTAAAGTATATTTTTCCAGCCACTTTTGATAAAATGATTTGGTAGTGATGAAAGATGAAGGAGAAAAAGATAAATGGAGTGGAAAAATTTATATCGTGGTTTTATTATGGGATCGATTGAGGTTGTTCCTGGTATAAGCGGAGGAACCATCGCTGTATTGCTGGGAATTTATGAGCAGCTAATTGCAGCTATTGGCGGTTTTTTTAGTAAGGATTGGAAGAAACATCTCGTCTTTTTAATACCTTTAGGAGTCGGTATGATTACAGCTATTTTTTCATTTGCTAAAGTCATCGGCTGGCTATTTGAAAATTTTCCGGTTCAGACGCAATTTTTCTTTTTAGGGCTAGTAATTGGGGTTATTCCATATTTATATCAAAAGGCTGAAGGAAAGGCGAGGTTTCAAACAAAGCATTATCTACTGCTAATCGTTGGTATTATTATTGTGAGTGCATTAGGAATTTTAAACCCAAATGAAGGGCATGTTATTCAGGATATTGATACGAGCACATATATTTTATTATTTGTTGCTGGTTTTATCGGCAGCAGTGTAATGATTATCCCTGGTATTAGCGGATCGATGATGATGTTACTCCTGGGGGTCTATCCAACCATCATTGCAGCAATCAATCATTTTCAATTCTCTATTATTATTGTGACCGGATTGGGAATTGCCCTTGGATTTATTGTTATGAGTAAAATAATTGCATACTTTTTAAGAAATTATTTCACTATTACGTATGCTATTATTATTGGATTTGTTATCGGTGCAGTGACTGTTGTATTTCCTGGTATACCTGAAGGTGCGGGAAGTATCATTGTATCTGTTCTTTTATTTATAGGCGGATTGATTGCAGCACTTGCCTTAGGAAGATTAGAATATAAATAAAAACGGATTGGAGAGATTATGATGCAAGCAATTCATACAGAAGCTGCGTTTCAGGAAATTATCCAGAGTGAAAAACCTGTTATTATCAAATTCTTTGCAGACTGGTGTCCAGATTGTAAACGGATGGACATGTTTATCGGTGAAGTAATGGAGGAATTTGAGAATTATGATTGGTATGAAATAAATAGTGATGAAGTATCCGGATTAGCTGAAAAATATGAAGTGATGGGCATTCCAAGTGTACTTCTATTTCAAAATGGTGAGAAAATAGCACATCAGCATAGTGCATATACCAAAACACCGGATTCTGTCACAGATTTCTTAAAACAGCATTTGGGCTAAGCCGCTGCCGGCATGATTTTAGTCCATGTATTGACATAAACTGTCTCCAAAAGGTATTGAACGAATATACAGTTCTGCTTTATGATGAAGTAGAAGTATTCACAAATGTAATTGTTCAAGCAGCTGTTGGAGGCAGTTTTTTGTACTATTATTTATATCTTATCAGGGAAAGGAGCACGGCCAATGGCAGAGCGAATACTAATTGTAGAAGATGAACAAAAAATCAGCCGTGTTTTACAATTGGAATTAGATTATGAAGGCTACGAAACAACTGTTGCAGCAAATGGTAAACAAGCTCTCGAATATATCGAAGCAGAGGATTGGGGACTTGTTCTATTAGATATTATGATACCTGAATTAAGCGGTTTAGAAGTGTTAAGAAGAGTCCGGAGACAGGGGAATGAGACGCCGGTTATTTTACTGACAGCCCGTGATGAAGTGTATGACAAGGTGAATGGCCTTGATCTTGGAGCGAATGATTATATTACCAAGCCATTTCAAATTGAAGAATTATTGGCCCGTATCCGTGCGAATTTACGGAAAACTGTTCAGAGCGGGTCGTCCAGTGATGAGACATTACAGGCCGGAGATTTACAAATAGATACCGCAGCACATGAAGTTACCCGCTCCGGCAATATGATCGATTTAACCCCAAGAGAATATGATTTGTTAGTCTGTTTATTGGAAAATAAAAATAGAGTACTTACGCGCGACCAGTTAATTGAAAAGGTCTGGGGATTTGACTATATTGGTGAAACAAATGTGGTGGATGTCTATATTCGCTACCTGCGCCAAAAGGTGGATAAAGGATATGATAAAGCGTATATTCAAACGATACGCGGCGTAGGCTATTCGATTAAGGAAGGAAGCCAATGACATTACGTAAAAAAATTATCTTATTTTCATCTGTCTTTATGTTTTTGGTAATTGTTATTTCGCATACGGCGATTTATTTTCTATTTTACCGGACGGCATCAAGTGGAGAAATTGATCAGCTTAGTGTGCAGGCAGATGCGCTTGTTGAGGGGCTTGCCAGGAGTAATTCCATCTCAGAAGAAGCACGTAGTGACCTACTAAGCGCTTATTTACCGGCAAATGGAATGATCCGGATTATTGATGAAACTGGTGCTGATATAATTCCTATACAAACAAAGTCACAACAATATCAGAACTTGGAAAAAAACTATACAGCATCCGAAACGAGTCGTATTGTTCAGGACAACGATACAGGAAGCAATTTTGCTATTATCGAAAAACCGGTCATCTGGGAAAACGGAGACATTGTCACCGTACAAGTAGCCAATGAATTGGTCTATTTAGATGAAACAATGGAAACCTTAACCTATGTTCTTTTTTTCTCCAGTGCGGTGATATTGATTCCAACGATTATAGCTAGTATTGCCCTGAGCCGCTTCCTGTTAACCCCAATTCAAAAGTTAAAGGATACGATGCGGCGGAATATCCATAATAAAAATTGGCAGAAGATTGATGTAGAAAGTCGTTTCAAAGGCGAGAACTGGCAAAAAAGTAATGTAGAAAAACGTTCTAAGGATGAAATTTATGAGATGGAAATCACATTTAATGAGATGATCGATTCCTTAAAAGAAAACTTTGAGAAGCAGGAAGCCTTTGTATCTAATGCATCCCATGAATTAAAAACCCCGATTCAGATTATAAAAAGCTATGCCCAGCTTATTGAACGCCAAGGAAAGAAGCGGCCGGAATTGCTGGATGAATCTGTAGGTGCAATTGATTCCGAAGCAGATCGAATGCAAAATCTTGTAGAGCAGCTGCTTTTATTAGCAAAGCATAAGAGCGAGAACAAGAAGCAGGGAGTAAATATACAGGAAGTAGTAGAGCAAGTTATTCAGACCTTCCAAAAAGCATATCCCGAGCGGAGAATCCAGTTTGATATAGAGGAAGGCAATTATGAAACCTTTGGAAATATCGATCAATTAAAGCAAATTCCATATATATTAATTGAAAATGCTTTGAAATATAGTGAAGGAGATGTTCTTGTATCGATGTATTCGGATGTGAAGAAGAGCTTTATCCGATTTAAGGATTTTGGAGAAGGCATTGCCTCTGAAGATCAGGAGAAGATTTTCGACCGTTTCTATCGTGTTGACCGGGCGAGAAATCGGGAAACAGGTGGAACTGGTCTGGGGCTGGCTATTGCTAAAGAAATTATTGAAGCACATGGTGGAGAAATTACTGTGGAAAGTGAAGTTGGTCAAGGATCAACATTTATTTGGCAAATACAAAAAAACATTAGTAATAAATAAGTACAATGAAGACATTCTAAAAGCTTTTCAAATAAAGGAATACAGCCCATTCTCATCAATTTCTAATCTAATTGTCATGCTTTCATAAAAAATATCGCTTATACTATAGGGAAAAGGGGTGATATAACGTGCGTAAGCAAATAATCTGGGTGATTGGTGCGCTGGTAATTCTATGTATCGTTGGTTTAACGGTATATCAAACAAATGCTACAACTTCAAACCCAGAACTTAAACCGGAGCAAATTATCGATCTTGTCGATGTTCAATATCCTGGTCAGCACTCGGAGCCGGAGCTGAGTATTGAAAACGGTGAGCCGGTGTATCAGATGAAAGTCACACAGGATCAAGGTGTGTATTCCTTAAAGCTAAACGGGGATACGGGACAGGTGATTGATTTAACAGCTATAGAGAAAACAGCAAATAATCAAGAGGAAGATAAAGAAAAGCAAGAAGAAGTGAAAAAGGAAGAAAATCCTGCAGAGGAAAATCCAGAAGCCGATGATCCAGAACCTGCCGAAGAAAATGCAGAAGATAAATCAGATAATCAAACGGCAGAAAATGATGCTATGCTAACACATGAAGAAGTCAGGGAAATTGCTCTGAAAGAATTTCCGGGGGAAGTAACTGATTTGGAATTAGATTCGGACGACGGTGTTTATATCTATGAAATTGAAATTGTTAATGGAGAAGATGAAGCTTCGATTGAGATTGATGCATATACGGGAAAGGTAGTTATGATTGAAATTGACAGAGATGATTAATAAATAATATGTTTGGAAAATCCGGATAAATCCGGATTTTTTATTTTCCTATTTATTTCTCATGAAATTCTAATCTTGCTCCAATGGTACTGTCATGATTACGGGATAAGATGTAGTTAATAACAAATAAGGAGGAA
>NZ_VIYG01000040.1 GCF_009389585.1 Oceanobacillus sp. CFH 90083
AAAATATAAAAATCAATCGTACTGTAGCCAAATATATCCTAAGAAGTCTCCCTATCAAAAACTGCCCCTTTAGAATAGATCACCCTGCCGCTTTTCATAATCTCCTCTTTTAAATCTTCCGGAGCATCTTCATACTTAATCAAATCCAAAAAAAGCAGTGTATCTAACTCCTCTTCTAAAGTAAACGTTAATTCCACCCATTCTTCCTTCGTCATATTTGGAGCAACAAATGCTAAATCAATATCAGATTTTGGCGTATAATCACCAACAGACCTTGAGCCAAAAAGAATAATTTTATTAATGGTATTTATACGGTTGCCAACGTTAGATAATTGATCTTTTATTTTTTGCTCAATCATCGCAGGATTTTCTCCCGTCTTCTTCATACTTCCCTTTTAGAAACTTAAAAGTCTCCTTCATTTCGGGGAAATAACCAACAATATTTTCATAAATATGTCTTGCCTTTTCTTCATCATATACATAGGAGGTTTCATTTCTATCACGCAACATTTGCAACCAAGATTGTTCATTTTGAATCCAATCTACTGCATACGCTTGTTTTAATGTCTCTCTAGGGGATTTTGGTTCAATACCTTCTTCTTCAAGCATTCGTTTTAACGTTTTCCAAAAAAGCTCAAATGTAAACTCAAAACGTTGGATTGTTCCATCGATATACAAGCTATTCTTTGCACCTTCATTTAGAGCCTCTTCCAGTCTTCCAGTCTTCCAATGGCTTTTTCCAAGTTAGCTAAACTCTGTAAACTCTTTCTTACTGACATAAATTATTCCTCCCTACATCATAAAACGTGACATTCTTATTGCTATGTATTTTACTATAAAGCAAGCTATATGGGCAAACCAATGTAATCCGAAAGAGTTCATTTGAACTGCAGAGTAAAATACTGTTTCATTTGATAGAACTACACATTTAAAGCATGTCCAAATATTTTATCAAAAATATATAATACTGGATATTTCATCCGGTTTTCATACTTATCTTAATTACAAATAAAAAAGCAGCATCTATTTGATGATAATAGATGTCCGCTTTTTTTGTATATGACACTTTATTTCGCCGCTTTTCTCCTCCTAAAAACCTTGACAATCAGCGGGTAACAAAGAGATAAAACAATCAACAAAGCAAGAACAATCGCAATCGGTGAAGCAAATAAAATATCCATTG
>NZ_VIYG01000041.1 GCF_009389585.1 Oceanobacillus sp. CFH 90083
GTCGTAGACCCGAAACCGTGTGATCTACCCATGTCCAGGGTGAAGGTCAGGTAACACTGACTGGAGGCCCGAACCCACGTATGTTGAAAAATGCGGGGATGAGGTGTGGGTAGCGGTGAAATTCCAATCGAACACGGAGATAGCTGGTTCTCTCCGAAATAGCTTTAGGGCTAGCCTCAAGATAGTGAGTACTGGAGGTAGAGCACTGATTGGACTAGGGGCCCCTACCGGGTTACCGAATTCAGTCAAACTCCGAATGCCAGTTACTTAAACTTGGGAGTCAGACTATGGGTGATAAGGTTCATAGTCGAAAGGGAAACAGCCCAGACCGCCAGCTAAGGTCCCAAAGTATACGTTAAGTGGAAAAGGATGTGGCGTTGCACAGACAACCAGGATGTTGGCTTAGAAGCAGCCATCATTGAAAGAGTGCGTAATAGCTCACTGGTCGAGTGACGCTGCGCCGAAAATGTACCGGGGCTAAACGTATCACCGAAGCTGCGGATTGTTCTTACGAACAATGGTAGGAGAGCGTTCAAAGTGCTGTGAAGTCAGACCGTGAGGACTGGTGGAGCGCTTTGAAGTGAGAATGCCGGTATGAGTAGCGAAAAAAGAGTGAGAATCTCTTTCACCGAATGCCTAAGGTTTCCTGAGGAAGGCTCGTCCTCTCAGGGTTAGTCGGGACCTAAGCCGAGGCCGACAGGCGTAGGCGATGGACAACAGGTTGATATTCCTGTACCACCTCATGATTGTTTGAACAATGGGGGGACGCAGGAGGATAAGGAGTGCGCACTGATGGATGTGCGTCCAAGCATGCAAGGAAGTCAGATAGGCAAATCCGTCTGACACATTTCTGAGCTGTGACGGGGAGGG
>NZ_VIYG01000042.1 GCF_009389585.1 Oceanobacillus sp. CFH 90083
TCTTCCTCGGTTGCTCCGTCAAATACCGGACTTGCTACATGCAGTCCAAGCTGTCTGGCAGCCATTCCTAAATGCAGCTCAAACACCTGTCCGATGTTCATACGGGATGGCACCCCTAATGGGTTCAGCATGATGTCGATTGGTGTACCGTCTGGCAGGAATGGCATATCCTCTTCCGGTAAAATTTTAGAGATAACCCCTTTATTACCGTGGCGCCCTGCCATTTTATCTCCTTCGTGAATTTTACGTTTTTGCACGATATAGACACGAACAAGCTGGTTTACACCTGGTGGTAACTCATCGCCATCTTCCCGATTAAAGATTTTTACATCTAAGACAATTCCATCGCCGCCGTGAGGAACACGTAAAGAGGTATCTCTTACTTCACGCGCCTTCTCCCCGAAAATCGCATGTAATAAGCGTTCTTCTGCGGAAAGCTCCGTCATTCCTTTTGGTGTTACTTTTCCGACAAGAATATCACTGTCTGTTACTTCTGCACCGATACGGATAATTCCCTGTTCATCAAGGTTTTTCAGGGCATCTTCCCCAACGTTCGGAATATCTCTGGTGATTTCCTCCGGTCCAAGCTTGGTATCACGGGATTCTGATTCAAATTCTTCAATATGAATCGACGTATAGACATCATCTTTCACAAGGCGTTCACTCATAATGATGGCATCCTCGTAGTTATAACCTTCCCAGGTCATAAAGCCGACAAGAACGTTTTGACCTAACGCTAATTCGCCGTCTTCCATCGAAGGACCATCCGCAAGCACTTCTCCTTTTGTGACACGATCTCCCTCTGCCACAATCGGACGCTGATTATAACATGTTCCCTGGTTGGAGCGTTTATATTTTTGTAAACC
>NZ_VIYG01000043.1 GCF_009389585.1 Oceanobacillus sp. CFH 90083
AATCAAAACCACCAGTGTGAACTGGTGGTTTGTTCTGCGGCTGAAAGCCTCTATTACCGGCCTCGGCCTTAAAGGCCCACTGAAATGGTCTCCCTTCTGCACCACATCCACTCACGGATTCTAAAAGAATCTCTTATTTTTTCTTATTTTTTTCTCCGGTAAATGGATCAAACTCTTCAAACAGGGTTAATTGATCCCCCATATAGTCTTCTCTTAGCTGATCCCGAATATATTCTTGAATTTTCTTTTTATTTCTGCCCACTGTATCTACATAGTACCCTCGACACCAAAACTTTCGATTACCATATTTATATTTTAGATTGGCGTGTCGATCAAATATCATCAGACTGCTTTTTCCTTTTAAATAACCCATAAATTGAGCTACACTTAGCTTCGGCGGTATACTTACCAGCATGTGTATATGATCTGGACATGCATTTGCTTCATGAATGATGACTCCTTTTCTTTCACATAGCTCCCTAATTATTTCTCCAATGCTTCTTTTATATTTCCCATAAATAATTTGCCTTCTATACTTTGGCGCAAATACTATGTGATACTTACAATTCCATGTTGTATGTGCTAAACTATTCTTGTCCTTCATTAGGACTCTCCTCCTTCTATCGTGAGATGTTGTGGTCGGGAAACCAACTTTATCTTACCATAGAAGGAGCTTTTTTTACCCCTCGCTGAAAGCTTTCCAGAACCCCCTGCATAGCAGGGGG
>NZ_VIYG01000044.1 GCF_009389585.1 Oceanobacillus sp. CFH 90083
GTGGAGATGGCGGGAGTTGAACCCGCGTCCGCCAGCACTACGCTCGAGAATACTACATGCTTAGATATCGTCTATTGTTTTAACACCAAGTGACCCGACGAACAGGGTACAAGGTGCGATCCTCTAAGTTTGGTATAAAGCCCCGAGGCTTGACTCTATACGGACTTGTGTGCGTGCGCTTCAGTCGGGTTCCCAGACCACAAGTATTCTAGGAAGCGGACAAGCGGCCCTTAGGCAGCTAGAGCGTAAGTTTCGTCGTTTGCGACTATTTAAATGCAAATTTTATTTACGAGAGAAAATGCGCTCTCGGCATGCATCTATGAGTTTCATCACCGGCGTCGAAGCCAATANTGCGATCCTCTAAGTTTGGTATAAAGCCCCGAGGCTTGACTCTATACGGACTTGTGTGCGTGCGCTTCAGTCGGGTTCCCAGACCACAAGTATTCTAGGAAGCGGACAAGCGGCCCTTAGGCAGCTAGAGCGTAAGTTTCGTCGTTTGCGACTATTTAAATGCAAATTTTATTTACGAGAGAAAATGCGCTCTCGGCATGCATCTATGAGTTTCATCACCGGCGTCGAAGCCAAT
>NZ_VIYG01000045.1 GCF_009389585.1 Oceanobacillus sp. CFH 90083
TAACCAGCAACAACAGCAAAATGATAACCGCGGCCAACAACAAGGATCTAACCAAAAAGATTCTGGCCAACAAAACTCAAATAACAACCAACAACGTTAATCGTTTGTAGTTGTTCTTTGATGCGGTCGATCATTTAGGAAGGTGACCTCACCTTCCTAAATCAAAATATAAGCATAAAATTCAATAAAATATGAGGGAATTCTGATGACAGATCAAAATACAGATCATGCTCAATNGATAACCGCGGCCAACAACAAGGATCTAACCAAAAAGATTCTGGCCAACAAAACTCAAATAACAACCAACAACGTTAATCGTTTGTAGTTGTTCTTTGATGCGGTCGATCATTTAGGAAGGTGACCTCACCTTCCTAAATCAAAATATAAGCATAAAATTCAATAAAATATGAGGGAATTCTGATGACAGATCAAAATACAGATCATGCTCAATTGGTAGCTGGCGATCATAACTATTCTGACTCTCGCTGGCGCGAAAGCTATCTTACTCGACCTTATTATCAAGAAGCGCAATTAACTACAC
>NZ_VIYG01000046.1 GCF_009389585.1 Oceanobacillus sp. CFH 90083
TATTGCCGATAGATAAATAGAAAGATACAATAAAATACTGGGAGGTGTATAGAATTTGAAAAGAAAGTGGTTTCCCCTCTTTCTGATTATTATATTGGTGAGTTCCCCATTTGCTTCTGTTAGTGAAGTATATGCGATGAATAATCCGGCAAAAGAAGACAAGCAAAATGATGATCAAGAAGATGGGAATAAAGAATCGGTTACTGAACAGGATTCTTCCACGGATGAGACAGTGTCAGAAGGAATAAAATTTGAAATAGGTAATAATGATGAAAAGGTTCAAGAGCTGAAAGAAAATTTAACAGAGCTTGGATTTGCAGCATTAGAAAACCCTACAATGTATTATGGCTTACATACGGAAGCAGCTGTAAAAGCATTTCAAGCATTTTATGATTTAGAGGACACAGGCGTTGCAGATGAAAACATACTACTAAAAATAGAAGATATTTTATCAGACAATTCATTCGACCGTGAAGAACACCTGGAGTTTAGTAAACCTGAAGAGTTTGTAACGGAAGAGGCAGAAGTCGAGGAAG
>NZ_VIYG01000047.1 GCF_009389585.1 Oceanobacillus sp. CFH 90083
AAGTTAAAGTACCACTACAAAAACAGAATCGAGGTATCCTTATGTTTAAATATTATAACGTAAATCAAGTCGTTTTACCATTAGATTTTGAAATGAAATTACAAGAAAATGATATTGCTTATACGGTCCATGAGTTTATTGAACAGATTCCAGAAGAAGCTTTCACAGGTTTTATCCGTCAAACAGGCTGTCCTGCCTATCATCCACGAATGATGATGAAGATTATTCTATGTGCTTATACCCCATCCGTGTTTTCTGGCAGAAAAATCGAAGCATTACTAAAAGATAGCGTACGCATGATGTGGCTTGCGCAAGGATATGAGCCAAGTTACCGTACCATCAACCGTTTTCGCGTGAATCCAGAAGTAAACGAACTATTGCGTCAGTGCTTTGTCCAATTTCGTTGTCAGCTGGTGGAAAAAGAGTTGATCGATGCAGAAGCTATCTTTATCGATGGAACCAAAATCGAAGCCAATGCCAATAAATTCACCTTTGTCTGGCGAAAATCCATCGAGCG
>NZ_VIYG01000048.1 GCF_009389585.1 Oceanobacillus sp. CFH 90083
AATCAAGCCGTACGTATTATTAGGTGCTGGTCACTATAAATATGACTTTGATGGCGTAAATCGTGGTACACGTGGTACTTCTGAAGAAGGTACTTTAGGTAACGCTGGTGTTGGTGCTTTCTGGCGCTTAAACGACGCTTTATCTCTTCGTACTGAAGCTCGTGCTACTTATAATGCTGATGAAGAGTTCTGGAACTATACAGCTCTTGCTGGCTTAAACGTAGTTCTTGGTGGTCACTTGAAGCCTGCTGCTCCTGTAGTAGAAGTTGCTCCAGTTGAACCAACTCCAGTTGCTCCACAACCACAAGAGTTAACTGAAGACCTTAACATGGAACTTCGTGTGTTCTTTGATACTAACAAATCAAACATCAAAGACCAATACAAGCCAGAAATCGCTAAAGTTGCTGAAAAATTATCTGAATACCCTAACGCTACTGCACGTATCGAAGGTCACACAGATAACACTGGTCCACGTAAG